>DGEO01000021.1:6803-54059 GCA_002385985.1 Anaerolineaceae bacterium UBA3924
GACAAACGGATTTTCATTTGCTCATCAGCCGCGCCGCCAGGCGGCGGAGTGCACGGCATGTGCGGCTATCACGGCGCCCGCTCAGCTCTGCGGCGATTCTTCCACATCGCCTCGGAGTGGTAGCCTGCCGGGATGACCTTCGTTTATGCCTCTCAGTCTGCATAGCCATACAAATCGATTATCACATCTGTGTGGCTATACGCAGTATAGCTGAAGGGAGACTCCCCATCTCCCCAGGGGATCTCCCGACTTACCTCGCCTCTTCCGGCTCCCTATAATCAAGGCGGATAGAAGGAGGATATCATGCATCTGTTATCCGACTTAAAACGCTACACCCTGAAAACGGCTGACGGCCAGCAGGGCAAGCTGGTGGACTGCCTTTTCGATGACACCCGCTGGATCGTCCGTTACCTCGCAGTCGATTTCAACCAGCGCACCCACCTGATCTCGCCCCGTGCGGCCGGCCTGCCCGACACAACCGAAGAGCAGATCCCCTTACCGGTGACCGGGGACTCGGTGGCCGGTGGACCGGTGTATGACCCTTCCGCCGGCCTTACTCGCTCGTTGGAAACCAGTCTTCACGATTACTTTCAGTGGCCCTATTACTGGGAGGAGGAGCAGGAGATCCCCTCCCACGCTCCCGGCGACCTGACCGGTGTTCCGCTGGTGGAAATGGAGTCACAGCGCAGGGAGCAGCTGGAAGCCAGCGGAGAAGCATCCACACCCGGCGCTCCGCCGCTGCGCAGTTTTAACCGCGTGGCCGGCTTCACCCTGCAGGGACGCGACGGCACCATCGGCAGACTGGAGGATTTCATCGTCAACGATGAAAACTGGACGATCATGTACATGATCATTAACCTGGGCGGTCTGCTTTCCAATAAGCGGGTCATCGTGTCTCCCAGTCTGGTCACATCCATCGACTGGGATCGCTCCGAGATGACCGTCGACCTGAAACAGCAAACCATCCACGACAGCCCGCCCTTCGATCCGGCCATGCTCACCCGCGAGGATTTCGACAGCGAGCACCGGCGGTATTACGGGGAAGCCTGAGCCGGCTCAGGGCTGTGCGGTGAAGTACTCCGCCACCAGATCCTGAATATCCGCCGTGGAGCGCTCGGCCAGCGTGTTGAAGAACGCATCTGATGTGAGCAGATCAGCCTGCCCGTAATGCTGCACCAGGTCGCTCAGCGTGCCGAAAAAGGCATCATCCCCGACGCGTTCGCGCAGATCCGCCAGGAACTTCGCTCCTCGCAGGTACACGCCGTTCCGGTAAGGGATATAGCCGCTGTAATCGTAGATCGAGCCATCCACCGGTCCTTCGGGCTGGTAGAAATCCACCCGCACCTGCTGCCACCAGGGGATGGCTTCCGGATGGTATTCCGCCAGGTACAGGTACTCACTGTAAGTGCACAGCGCTTCATCCAGCCATGGCTCCAGCGCCTGATCGTTACCTACGGTCTCGTACCACCACTGGTGGGCGGTCTCGTGAACTGTGATGGAAATCAAATACGAACCCGGACTGCCGTCGTAGATGTTGAAAAACCCCTTGCTGAGGAAGAACAGCCCGCTGAACTCCATTCCATCCAGAAAATCGGCCTCCACGATGGCCAGTGAATCGTGCGGGTAGGGCCCGTACAGGCGGGTGTACAGATCCAGCGCCTGCTGCGCATGCCGGAGAATGTCCGCCCCGGTGTTTCCTTCAAACGGGAAGGTGTACACCGCGATCGCCGTGCCTCCCTGTTCGCCATTGAAGACCCGGTATTCCGGGCTGGCAGAGAGCGAGAAGTTGCGTGCGCCTTTTAACTCATACCTCAGGTGCGTTCCCTCGCTCTGCGCTGGCGCGGAAGCGGCCACGACCAGGGTATCCGGAGCGTTGACCAGGGTCAAATCCACCACATAATCGGCAGACTCATACACCTGATGCTCACCGTAGTACCAGGCATCGTGCAGCAGCCAGCCCTCCCCGGCTAGGTACGGCGGCAGGTAGGGATACCAGTCGACCAGGTTTACCTGCCGTTCGGTGTAGCCGAACAGTTCCGGCCGCCGGTCATCGCCAGGCTCCGGTATTTCTGGCAGCTCAAGCTGGAACCGCAGCTCGATCTCCAGACTTTCCCCTGGCTGGAGCGACGTACTCAGGCGGGCAGCCAGCCGGTTCTTTTCCAGCTCATATTCCGCCAGAGCTTCTCCCCCGGCTGTCAGCGACTCGAGGGAAAACACCCGCGAATAGCGGTTAGCCTCCACCGCGAACACCAGCTCGGACAGTGCTTCCCCGGTTGAATTGGTGTAGCGAATCACCTCAACCACGCTGACGGCCTTCGCCAGATAATCCAGCCGGGCTTCAATCTGATACTGTGTGGGCACGCTCCGGGGAGGATCCACCGGCTCTTCTGAGGGTGCTGTGGTCTCTGTCACCTCAGGCGTGCTGGCCTGTGTCTCCGCCGGTACCTCAGTGATTGTAACCGGTGTGCCTTCTACCTCAGGGCTGGCACTACTGCAGCCGGTCAGACCTGTGATGAGTATCAGAACGACGATCAGGCGTGTGACAATGCGGCTGGAATGTTCAGAGCAGGGCATACCCTGATTATACCGGGATCGGCGGTCCAGCCTCCGGCAGATCAATTCTTCGGGGCAGCCTGTCTACCCCTTGTTCTTACTGAACCATGGTATATGAGATGCCACCCGATGCTTTTGGTTTCAGGGTGACCTGCCAGGAAATGATCCTCTGACCCGCGACCTGTACCCGGACTTCGGCAATGTCGTAGTTTTGAGAAATTCTTTCATACCGGGCGTTGGCGTATCCGACAGCTGCCTGCATCGCCTGCTCAAGCGACAGAGATGATTCACCGGTGAGCTTTTCTGCGAAACGGATAGAAGCGTCCATTATTATCTCCGTGTAAATAATGCTCGTCAATTACTGCCTTTCGGTCTGCAGCTGAAGCCAGCGAATGATGTCCTGCTGGCTCAGAACGCCGATCAACCGGCCCTGCTCCATCACCGGAAGCTGGCTGGCCTTTGACTGGGAAAGCTTTCTTAACGCCTCGCTGGCATCTTCATCGGGATAGACCACCTCCACTTGCTCCAAAGGGGTCATGATATCAGCAGCGGTAACCGACGGCCACTGTTCCCGGTTGAGATTGCGGACATCGGCGCGGGATAGAAAACCGGCCAGCCGATCGCCCGCAATTACCGGGAAAGTGCGCTCGTCAGATCCAAGCATGAACTGGTCCACGACAGCGTCGATTGTCAGACGTGCATCCACGAACTGGCTGTCAGTTTTCATCAGCCGGGAAACCGGCACGCCCTCCAGCATGTCGGTGATAACCGACTGCTGGTAGCTCTGGCTGGCAGCATTGTTCAGGAACCAGCCGATAAAGGCCAGCCAGATGCCGCCCACCGCCCCCCTGCCCAGCAGGGGGACATTGAACCCGAACACCATGGCGAACCCGGCCAGAATGAACAGCCAGGCGACCACCTGCCCAAACCGTGCAGCCCACTGCGTCGCCAGAGAGAAGTTGCGGGTGACTGCCCAGATCACTGACCGAAGCACCCTGCCCCCGTCCAGCGGGAAACCCGGTATCAGGTTGAACACGGCCAGCAGAAGGTTCACCGGCCCCAGCCAGAACAGCAGCGTCTGGAATGGATCCATCTGAGCCAGTACCAGGATCGGATTGAAGTCCGATCCCGGTCTTTCCAGCCCCAGCAGGCCCGCGCCAAGAAAAGCGGCGCCCAGCAGAAAGCTGGTCAGCGGGCCGACGAAAGAGATCCAGAAATCCGCTTTGGGGGTGGCCGGTTCGCGTTCGATGTTCGAAACCCCGCCGAACAGGAACAGCCGGATCTGGTGCACCTCCAGCCCGCTGGCTTTAGCGGCCAGTGAATGCGCCAGTTCGTGAGCCAGAATGGAAACGAAAAACAGCAACGAGGCCGCCAATCCGGTTCCCCATCGAAGCCCAGGGCTCCAGTCCGGATGCATGGAGGGGAAGTAGCTCCCGGCCAGGTTCCAGGTGACAAGGAACAATATTACCAGCCAGCTCCAATCCAGGATGATCCGAATACCGAATAATCGCCCAAGTTTGATACCGCTCTGCATAAACCATCCTCTCTGGACCGCACTGAATCCCCTCACTGCCGGTTCGTGGGGTGCCACTTCACTATAAACGCCGGGGCCAGCTTGATCAACGGGGATTGTCCCTCGTAAAGGTAGGGATATTCCCTAGTCAACACGATTCCAGCCCACCCGCCTTTCGACGCGAGAGCCGTGGCCCGTGTTTGACACTCGCTGTGTTTCCCTGTAGACTTCTTAAGGGGTCCAGAGGCTGGCTACATACCGCCCCTCCGCCTCAGTACAGACGATTCGGAAAGCCCTTATGCAAACCACGCTTTATCTCAATCTGCTTCGCAACCATATCGATCTGACCCAGGTTCCGTTCAGCGATCGGGGTTCCCGCCTGCTGGTGTTCCAGACTCCGAAAAAGAAATCCCTTTTCGTCAAGCTGGCCGAGCGTTTGACTGGCATTGAGCCGGGCATCGAAGCCTACCTGCGCAGGCCGCCGTTTATCCATGACCTCTGTTTCACGGATGCCGAGGGTGAACCGCTGGATTTTGAAGTCATCACCCACCCGCATGTGGTCTATTTCCAGACCAGACTGGGTGAGATCGCACTGGTATTCCAGGACCGGCGCACGCTCTCTTTCGGCCTGCCCGCTGACCAGACCATCGGACTTCGCTTTGTAATATCACCAGAGTTCTGGCAGGCATCCGAATCTGGCGGCACTTTCAAGTACGTGCGCAATGCCTCCTACACCTCCAACGGTGAAGTGGTCGAGAACTCCATCCATCCCCAGCGGGACGGCTACCGCGTGGATTTCATGGTCAAGACTTCCGTTGACACCGCCATAACCATTCATATCAGCCCGGAACTGGATACCCAGCACCCGGTGCTTCCGTTTTCATCGGCCTATTCCAACGCCGAGACCCGGTGGAAAAGCTGGTTCGAGCGCGTACCGCCGGTGTCCAACCGGTTTGCGAAAACCTACGCCTATGCCTGGTGGGTCATGGCCAATAATCTGATCAGCCCCCAGGGCAAGGTGATCTACGAGGCCATGATGCCCTCCAAAATCACCTATGTGGGCCTGTGGCTGTGGGACAACGCCATGCACTCGCTGGCCTACCGCCACATCGACAGCGACATCGCCCGCAATCAGATCCGCGCCATGCTGGCTCACCAGCTGCCCAACGGCATGCTGCCTGACGCCATTTACGACGAGGGCGTGGTCGCCACTATCGACCACCCGATTTCTGCTGAAGTCACCAAACCTCCCATCCTGGCCTGGGCGGCCATGAAGCTTCACGAGACCGATCCGGACATCGAGTTCCTGAAGGAAATCTACATCCCGCTCATCCGGCTGAACGCCTGGTGGTTCACCATGAACGACGATGATGATGACGGCCTCATGCAGTACAACCACCCGTACTCCTCCGGCGCGGACGATTCGCCGCTCTGGGATTACGGCATGCCGGTTGAGTCCCCGGACCTCAACACTTACATCTGCATCCAGATGCAGGCCCTGGCGGAAATTGCCGAAGCCATCGGCCTGGACCAGGAAGCCACCATGTGGCGCAGGAGAGCCTCCGCGCTGGTGCGCCGGATGATCAAGGACTTCTGGGATGAGGATGCCGGTGTCTTCTGGGCCTACCACCAGGACGAGCACATCCCGGTGCTGACTCCCTTCAACCTCTTCCCGCTGTGGACCGGGCTGCTGCCTGAGAAAATAAACGAGCGCCTGATCGCCTGTCTTACCGACCCCAGACTCTTCTGGGGAGATTACGTCATCCCCACCGTCGCCTTCAACGACCCGCACTTTAGCCCCATCACCATGTGGCGCGGGCCGATCTGGACCAACATCAACTATTTCTTCATCGAAGCGCTCCGGAAGGTTGGCAAATGCGATCTGGCAAAAACCATCCGGGATAAAACGCTTGAGATGATGATGAAGCATGACGATATTTTTGAATTTTACAACCCGATTACCGGTGAGCCGCCGGAAACCGCTGCCCATATCTTCGGCTGGAGCTCGGCGGTGTTTATCGATCTGGCCATACAGGCCAGCCAGGAAGAGGGGGCTGATTAACCATGACTGTTCAGGCCGCTGATCGTGACGATGACCTGGATTGCCCGGAGAAGAACAACGCGCAGATCATCGACCGCTCCCTGATCATTGTTTCCAACCGGGCGCCGATGAGCCTGTCTCGGGATGAATCGGGCCAGATCACCTTCCAGCGCGGTTCCGGAGGTCTGGTCACAGCCCTGATGGGCCTGGTTCAGAACATCGACGCTTCATGGATAGCCGCGGCCGAGTCGGATGTGGAGCGGGAATGGCACTACGGTCGGGTCTCTCTGCTGGATGAGGAGCACACCATCCAGCTCCGCTTCATCCGCCCGGGAGAAGAGGAATACGACCGCTACTACAACCAGATTTCGAATCCATTGATCTGGTTCCTGCAGCATTCCATGTGGGATGTGGTCACCTCTCCCACCATCACCGCGGAGACCTGGGCCGCCTGGGAGCAGGGCTATGTTCCCGTCAACCGCCAGTTTGCCGAGGCCGTCGCTGAACAGATCAAACAGTCTCGCCAGCGCACGCTGGTCATGTTCCAGGATTACCACCTGTACCTGGCTCCCCGGGTCCTGCGGCAGATTCTGGGTCCGCAGCGCATGCAGAATCACATCCTGACACACTTCGTCCACATCCCCTGGCCCGGATCGGAGGACTGGGGCATCCTCCCGCCGGGGATGCGTCAGGCGATCCTGGAAGGCCTGTGCGCCAACGACGTGGTGGGCTTCCAGACCCGCGAGGATGCGCTCAACTTCATCCGGTCGGTGGAGTCGCACCTGCCGCGAAGCCATGTGAACTTTAGCCGCGGGCGGATCTGGTACCGCAATCACGCCACCTATGTCCGGGACTTCCCCATCTCCATCGATGTCGACGCCCTCAAGCAGCTGGCCCTGAGCGAGCGGGTGGCCAGCCACCGCCAGCAGCTCGAAGATTTCGTCCAGGGACGCCAGCTTATCGTGCGCATCGACCGCACAGAGCCCAGCAAGAACATCGCCCGCGGGTTCCAGGCCTATGAGAGCATGCTGGAGATGTACCCCGAGCACTGCGGCAGCGTGCAGTTTGTCGCCATACTGGTGCCCTCCCGCCTGAAGGTGGAGGAATACCAGTCCTACCTGGATGACCTCATGGCTGCCGCCGGCAGGGTGAACGCCCGCTTCGGCACCAGCGACTGGGAACCGGTCCGGGTGCTGCTGGGCGAGGACTACGATCGCGCCATTGCCGCGCTGCAGCTGTACGACGTGCTCCTGGTGAATGCCATCGCCGACGGGATGAACCTGGTGGCCAAGGAAGGCCCGGTGGTCAACCAGCGCGACGGCGTGCTGATCCTCTCCGAGCGCGCCGGAGCCAGGCAGCAGATGGAGCCCGGCGCGACCATCATCTCGCCCTGTGATGTATTTGGAACCGCCAACGCCCTGCATCAGGCGCTGATCATGCCAGCCGAAATTCGCCGCGAGCGCGCCCTTCGTCTTCGCAAGATCGTCGAGGAGGCCGATGTGAACGACTGGTTCTGCGAGCAGCTGTCCACCATTTCCCAGCTGTTCGGGTAAATAAGGGGGCACCATGACCAAACCAGCAACCGCCATCCTGCACTACAGTTCACCGCCCACCGTCGGGGGTGTGGAAGCCGCCATTTTGGCCCATGCCCGCGAGTTCGCTGCCGCGGGGTATCCGGTTACCGTGGTCAGCGGTCGGGGATCGCAGGACGGCCTTCCCGAAGGAGCCGGGTTTGATCCCATCCCGCTGATGCACTCCCAGCATCCGGAAATCCTGGCCGTCAGCCGGGAGCTGGAAAATGGGGTTGTCTCCACGGAGTTCGACCGCCTGGTCGCTGAGCTGGAACGCCAGCTGGAGCCGGTGCTGGCCCCTTTCGACGCCGTCATCATGCACAACCTCTTCAGCAAGCATTTCAACCTGCCGCTCACGGCGGCGTTGAACAACCTGATCAGCCGGGGTGTGATTAAACGGCCCATCCAGTGGATTCATGACCTGTCCTGGACCAGCCAGCATTCGCTCGGACAGATGCATGAAGGGTATCCCTGGGACCTGTTGCGCACCATGCAGCCCCGGTCCATCTACATCACCATCTCCGAGGCGCGGCGCAACGAAATTGTGTCGCTGTTCGGCTGCTCTCCCTCCGCCATCAAGATCATCTATGACGGCGTCGCACCGGAGGATATCCTCGGCCTTTCCCCAACCGGCAGCAGGCTGATTCGTGACCTGGGCGTCTGGTCCGCTGACCTGGTGCTGCTCATGCCTGTCCGCGTGACCCAGGCCAAGAACATCGAGTACGCCATCCGGCTGGCGGCCGCCCTGAAGGAAGCCGACATCCAGCCCAGGATCATCCTCACCGGCCCGCCTGACCCGCACGACCCCGAAGTCTGGCAGTACTACCAGAGCCTGCTGGACCTGCGCCGCCAGCTGGGAGTCGAGCAGGAGTTCCGCTTCGTGTACGAGATGGGCGGCCCGGACAGCCCGATGATCATCGGCCAGGACCTGGTCGGTGAGCTGTACCGCGTGGCCGATTTCCTGTTCATGCCCAGCCATCGCGAGGGATTCGGCATGCCGGTCATCGAGGCCGGGCTGGTGGGCATCCCTGTCCTGTCAACGCCGGTTCCTGCGGCGGTAGAAATCGGCGGGAAGGATGTGCTTATCTTCTCCACCAACAACACGCCCGAATCTCTGGCCGACCAGATCCTGATCTGGATCGAGGAGAACCCCACCGTTCAGATGCGGCGCAGGGTCCGCCTTGGTTTCCTCTGGGAGTCCATTTTCCGCAGAGAAATACTTCCGCTTATCACCGGGGAGAGGTAAATGGGCGCTGGCCTGAGTGCCGTGGAGCAGGCGATCTTCTCCGCGGACCGGCTGGGGTTGTTTCTGGATTACGACGGAACCCTGGCCGAATTCGCCCCCAATCCGGACGTCGTCCTGCCCGACCCGCAGGTGATTGAGTGCGTTGCACGGCTGGCCTCCCTCCCGGCCATGAAGGTTACGGTCCTCTCCGGCCGCCGGCTGGACCACATCGAGCGGCTGGTACCTCTGCCCGGTGTCTGGCTGGCCGGTTCCTACGGGCTGGAGAACCGCCTTCCCGACGGCTCTCGCCTGCATCGCCTTCCAATCGACTCCATTCGCCCGATGGTGGAAGCACTGAAACCACGTGTCCAGGCCCTGCTTGCTGGCCGCGAAGGTTTCTATCTGGAGGATAAAGGCTGGTCTCTGGCCGTCCACGCCCGCTTCGCCAGGGCTGATGAGGCGGACAGCGTGCTGCCCGCCGTACGGGCGTTGTTCTATTCCGCAGCCGGTGATGATCTGCGCATCCTGGACAGCCACCGGTTCATCGAGATCGCTCCCTCACTGGGCGACAAAGGCCATTCCGTTGAGTGGCTGGTTGAGCAGCAGGAGCTGGAAGGCTTCCCGCTGCTCTACATCGGCGACGATGACAAGGATGAAGAAGCGTTCAGGGTCATCAACGCCCGCGGCGGCAGGGCGATACTCGTTGCCCCTCAGGAGCGGCCAACCGCGGCGCACGCTCGCCTGGCGGATCCGCGTCAAGTGCTGGCCTGGCTGGACCGGCTGTACCGGGCTTTTCGCGACCGTTCACACCGAGCAGCCTGGTAAATTGCTGCAGGCTTGCCTCACTCCTCAGCGTCCGTGTCGCGGTCCTTGAGCAGCTGCGAGGCGAAGGATTCGTTCAGGCTTTGATCGTAGATCTTCCCCTGATACTGCACCAGCTTCTGCCTGACGCCGTCGAGCGATTTGCGCTCTATCACCAGCAGGATGGCCGATGAGTTGACCGGCATGCCTTCCTTCAACCCTTCCAGCGTCTGCGGGTTGAAGCCAAGATTATTGCCTGATGAGGTCACCCCTCCGGTCACTCCCCCGGCGGCGCCCCCGACCACCGCTCCGGCAGGCCCGCCGGCCAGCAGCCCGACAACTGCGCCAAGCAGCGTGCCAAACACCGTCCCGCCGCCGGTTCCCAGCTGGCCGGGATCCTGCACCAAAACTTCACCCTGGTTCTTTTTCACCAGGATCGCCGCCCGCCGGATATCCTCCGGCGCATCCTTCAGTTCCGCCTGCAGCTCGCGGTATACCTCCGCGGCGCGCTGTTCTTCCGGATAGACCGCCACCACCATTTCCAAAGGGTCGACCATTCCCGCTGCTCCATTCTTTCTAGTAAGGTATAGCCAGCTTACCCACGCTGAAGGCATCCCGCAATGCGGACTTTCCCTATGCGCAGATTGTGAAGGCTCTCACTCACCTCCAGTCTTGATATAATCCCAGTAGAAAAGAGGTGGGCATGCAAATTCTGAATCCCGAACAACAGCAGCTCCTGATCGACGAACGCAGCTTTCTGAACAACCTGCGTGTCCGTCTGGTCTCATTTGATGCCAGTGAGGAAGATCAGGAAACCCTGGCGAAATCCATCGAACAGCTGGACGACCTGTTCCTGCTGGTCATCGTCGGCGAGTTCAACGCCGGTAAAAGCGCTTTCATCAACGCCCTGCTGGGCCAGCAGATCCTGAAGGAAGGCGTCACCCCCACGACCACCCAGATCAACGTGATTCGCCACGGGGATGCGCATTACCGTGAGCTGATGCCGGCCAACCAGCTGCTGCTGCACTATCCCTCCGATTTGCTGCGCGAAATCAGCATCGTCGATACCCCGGGCACGAATGCGGTCATCCGGGAGCACGAAATTATCACCGAGAAGTTCGTCCCCCGCTCCGACCTGGTCATCTTCCTCACCTCGGTTGACCGCCCGTTCACCGAGAGCGAGCGGAAGTTCCTGGAAAAAATCCGCGACTGGGGTAAAAAGATCGTCATCGTCATCAACAAGATCGACATCGTGCAGAACGAGGACGACCTGCAGCAGGTGGTCGAATTCGTTCGTGAAAACAGCCGGGAGCTGATCGGCTCCGCGCCGGAGATCTTCCCGGTCAGTTCACGTCTGGCGCTGCGAGCCAAGAACGGCGAACCCCATCTCTGGCAGGCCAGCCGCTTTGAGCCGCTGGAGCAATATATTCAGGACACGCTGGATGAAAGCAGCCGCCTGCGGCTCAAGTTCATGAATCCGCTCGGCGTGGCGCGCAACCTGGTAACCCGTTACCAGGGCATTATCAACGCCCGGGCAGAGGTTCTCAAGGACGACCTGGAGATGATCAACAACGTCGAGCGCCAGCTGGACCTGTACCAGGAAGATATGACCCGCGATTTCGACTACCGCATGGCGGACATCGAGAACATCCTCTACGAGATGGAGCAGCGCGGGGACGCTTTCTTCGACGAGACCTTCCGCCTGGCTCGCGTTTTCGATCTGCTGAACAAGGACCGCATTCAGAAGTCCTTTGCCCAGGAAGTGGTTCAGGACACCGCACAGCGCATCGAAGCCAAAGTGAACGAGCTAATCGACTGGCTGGTCGAGCAGGATTTGCGCCAGTGGAAAGCCGTAACCGACCACCTCTCGGAGCGCCGCAAAGAGTATCAGGCCCACCTGATCGGTGACCTGGGCGGCGGCAGCTTCAAATATGACCGCGAACGATTGCTCGAGAGCCTTGGCCGGCGCGCCTACCGTGTGGTGGACACCTACAACAAAGACCTGGAAGCCCAGAAAATCGCCGAGGACGCCAACAACGCAGTGGCGGCTTCGCTTGCGGTGGAGATCGGTGCGGTCGGACTGGGCACGCTGATCACCGCGCTGGCCTCCACGGCCGCAGCCGACGTCACCGGCATCCTTCTGGCCGGGAGTGTGGCAGCACTGGGCCTGGTGATCATCCCTGCCCGCCGGCGCAAGGGCAAGCAGGAGCTGTCCGAGAAAATCAGCCAGATGCGCACGCAGCTGGAGCAGTCCCTTCGCGCGCAGTTCAAGCACGAAATCGAGCGCAGCGTGCGCAACATCAACGACGCCATCTCGCCATACACCCGGTTCGTGCGCTCAGAGCGTGACAAGATCCAGGAATCAAAAGTTGAGTTCGATCAACTCGAAACCGAACTCAGCCAGCTGGCTCACCGGGCAGAATTACTCACTCAGTAGTTCTTTGGCCTTCTTGGCCTGCTTGCCGCGCTCTTCCGTGTCCAGAATGCGCTTGCGGATGCGGAAGCTTTTCGGCGTGACCTCCAGCAGTTCGTCTTCTGCCAGGTACTCGATGGCTTCGTCAAGGCTCATCACCCGCGGCGGAGTCAGCCGGACCTGAATATCCTGGTTGGACTGGCGCATGTTGGTTAGGTGCTTCTTGCGGCTGACGTTGACCGCAATATCCTCAGGCCGCATGGTTTCACCCACCACCATGCCTTCGTACACCTCAACGCCCGGCCCGATGAACAGCGTCCCGCGCTCCTCGGCGTTCTTCAGACCGTAATTGGTGGAAACTCCCGCCTCCCAGGCCACGATGGAGCTGGTGTTGCGCGACTGCAGCGGTCCGGCATGCGGCTGGTAGCCCTGGAAGATGGTGTTCATCGTTCCCATCCCTCGGGTAGCGGTGAGGAACTGGTAGCGGAACCCCAGCAAGCCGCGCGTGGGAACCAGGAAGGTCAAATGGACCGTATTGTCCGGGTTGTTGGTCATATCCAGCATCTTGCCCCGGCGTCCGCCCAGCATTTCCACCACGGTTCCGACCGTTTCTGAAGGTGTATCGATGTGCACCTCTTCAAACGGCTCCAGCAGCTCTCCGTTTTCTCCCCGGCGCATAATGGCCTCAGGTCGAGAAACCTGGAACTCGTATCCTTCCCGGCGCATGGTCTCAATCAGGACCGCCAGATGCAGCTCGCCGCGCCCGGAAACCACGAAATTTTCCGCGGATTCGGTCTCCTCGACGCGCAGTGCCACATTGTTGCGCAGCTCGGTGAACAGGCGCTCGCGCAGCTTGCGGGAGGTGCTCCATTTGCCCTCCCTTCCGGCAAACGGCGAGGTGTTCACACCAAAGGTCATGCGCACCGTCGGCTCTTCCACATAGATGGGGGGCAGCGCCACCGGGTTTTCCGGGTCCGCCAGTGTCTCGCCGATGGAGATGCCTTCCAGGCCAGCCAGGACGATGATGTCCCCGGCGAGGGCTTCTTCCACCTCCACCTTCTCCAGCCCCTGGTGCATGTACAGGTAGCGGGCCTTCTCCGGCACAACCTCGCCCGACAGCGTGATGCGGGCCAGCTGCTGCCCGGCGCGAATTCGCCCGGCGAAAATCCGCCCCAGCGCCGTAACGCCGCGGTACTCGTCGTACCCCAGATTGGTTACCAGCATCTGCAGCGGAGCATCCATATCCACCGACGGGGCGGGGATATGCTTCAGAATTGCGGCAAAGAGCGGCTGCAGGTCAGGTCCCAGCGCTTCGGTTGTCCCGGCCTGACCGGTCAGCCCGTTGCAGTAGATCACCGGGAAATCCGCCTGCTCTTCGCTGGCGCCCAGCTCGACAAACAGATCAAAGGTCAGATTCAGCGCCCGGTCCGGATCGGCATCGCGCCGGTCCATCTTGTTGATCACCACGATGGCGCGGTGGCCCATCTCCAGCGCCTTCTTCAGCACGAAGCGTGTCTGCGGCATGGGGCCTTCGGCGGCATCCACCAGCAGCAGCACCCCGTCGACCATGTTCAGGACGCGCTCCACCTCACCGCCAAAGTCGGCGTGTCCGGGTGTGTCCACGATGTTGATCTTGATCAGCTTCCCGGTATCAGGGTCTGGAATGGAAACCGCCGTGTTCTTAGCTAGAATGGTGATGCCGCGCTCCCGCTCCAGGTCGTTGGAATCCAGCACCCGTTCCATCACTTGCTGGTTCTCGCGGAACACGCGCGCCTGGCGAAGCAGCCCGTCCACCAGAGTCGTTTTTCCATGGTCTACATGGGCAATAATCGCGATATTTCGCAGGTCTTCTCGTACAGTTAGCATACTTAGTTCACCAATCACACTCGAACCGGGCGAGTGCAAGCCCTTTAGAGTCAAGGACCCCGGCAGACTTCCATGCCGAGGTCACCACATCGACGCGTGATTTTATCACTTTTCAGGCCTGGTGTTAATAGGCCGTCAGGAATTAGTGCTGGATTCCCCTGCGCATCAACAGCAAATACAGCCCGAAGATGATCAGGCCAATGGAGCCGGTGTTGGCGACAAAGTTCGCCGCATTGGCCGGGTTCCCGCCGATGTACAGGCCCCATCCAACCACAGCAAGTACGCCGCCGGGGATGAGCGGCCACCAGATGAACTTCTCGGTCAGCATGCGAGCAAAGAGCACAATCAGGCCCCAGCCGATGGCGAAAATCACCAGCATCACGCCGGTCTGCGCCAGGCTGTTAATGTCCTGCGTGTCCTTCCAGGCAATAAAGATGCCCGGCCCGATGGTGACCAGCAGGCTGCCGGGGATCAGCAGACCGAACACCCGCTCCTGCATGCCCCAGATCAGAAAGATAACGCCCAGGCTGGTCAGGATATACAGCCCCAGGTCGACTGGCCGGGCAGGCGTGTACACCAGGCACAGGCCGATCGCGGCGATGATCCCCCCGACCAGGAACGCCCACCAGGTCTTCTGGTTCTGCGCTGCCGAGCGGATGAAGATCAGCCACCAGCCCGGAGCAAACACCACCGTCCCCCAGCCGATGCGGTGCTGCAGGTCCATCTCCACCCAGGAGCCAAGCCCCACCAGCAGAGCAATCCCCGCCGCCAGAGTCAGGCTGCCGGCAATCCAGTATCCAAACTGGTTCTTCCTGCGGGACTCCTGCAGTAGCAGGATGCCTGCCACCGGCGCGACTGCCAGCGGCAGCCAGCCGGTATCCAGGTACTGGTCAAGCAGGACGACCAGCCCAATGGCTATGAAAACAATACCAATCAGGTAGACGAAACGGTTCATTTGGCCCGTTCGCTCCTGCAAGATGCGTACAAAACCCATTCACCCTCACAAAGCAGCATCGGACTTGACTGGATCATACCCGTTTCTTCGCAGGCAGGGATGTGCCTACAGTCATATTCCGGTCCTATGAGCAGGCAGGTTTTTAGCAGGCTAGATGAGGCCCAGCTCTTTGGCTTTGAAAACCGCCTGCATACGGTCTTTGACCTCCAGCTTGGCCAGAATACTGGTCAGGTGGTTCTTGACCGTACCTTCTGCAATCACCAGCTGATCGGCGATCGACTTGTTGCTGGCCCCCTGCGCCACCAGCCGCAGCACCTCCAGCTCCCGGGCTGAAAGCATCTCGGTCAGCTGGTTGTTACGCACCGGGTTGGGACGCGAGACGCGTGCAAACTCGGCCATCACCTTGGCCGTGATCGATGGCAGCAGGAAATACTCACCGCGCGCGGCCGCGCGTACCGCCTCGACCAGCTTTTCGGAGGAAACGTCCTTCAACAGATAACCCACCGCCCCGGCCCGCAGCCCGTCAAACACATATTCGTCATCGTCGAATGTGGTCAGTACGATTACTTTGGACTCGGGCCACATATCCTTGATGCGCCGCGTCGCCGAAACGCCGTCCAGCACCGGCATGCGCAGGTCCATCAGCACCACATCCGGCCGGTGCTTGGTGACCATCTTCAGCGCTTCCTCGCCGTTGGCAGCCTCCCCCACCACTTCAAAATCCGGCTGGACCAACAGCAGCGTGTGCAGGCCTTCGCGAAACAGCGCCTGATCGTCAACGATGAGGATGCGGATCTTCTTCATCAAGCTGGCACCACCATTTCGATCTTGAATCCATTCCCGGGTGAAGTTTCGATGTTGAGGTCGCCGCCCAGCAGGTTGACCCGCTCTTCGATGCCGAGCAGCCCAAACCCGCCGTCCATTTTACTCGCTCCCACGCCGTCGTCACAGAGCATGAGCCGCACTTTGTTGGGGTCCCGGTAATCCAGCGTCACCATGAAGTTCGTGGCTTTCGCATGCTTGCAGGCGTTGTTCACCCCTTCCTGGACGGCGCGGTACAGCGTCAGATGCGCCAGCGGACTTAGCTCCCGCGGAACGCCAAGTTGGATGAACTCAGTCTTGACGCCCACCACTTCCAGCGACTGCAGGGCGTGTGGTATTTGCTCCTCCAGGGGTTTGCCTTCATCCGGATCATCGCGCAGTGCGGCGACAGACCGGCGCACATCCAGCAGTGCTTCCTGGGTCTGATTCTGCGCTTTCTCGTACAGCTCGGCCGCCTTGGCCATGTCCCGCTCCATGATCGCCCGCCCTGCCTGGATCTGCATGAAGATGGTGGTCAGATGATGGCCCAGCCCGTCGTGGATTTCCCGGGCCAGTCGGTTGCGCTCCTTGCTGATGGCCAGCTCTTCGACCTTGGAGACGTACTCGCGCAGGCGCTGGTTCGCCTCGCGGAGTTCCTTGTACAGCCGCTCCGCCTCGCCGCGCGCCTTTTCCTCCCCGACTGCCATCTGGGTAAACACCACGATGAAAACCAGGCCGGCGATGAAGATCAGGAACCCGTCCTGCACGACCGTCCAGGACCTGGAGAACAGGTACACCGCCCCGATATAGGTCAGGATGATGAGCAGATTGGTGACGTACGTCCAGCGCTGCGGCAGAAGCACGACCGCATGCCCGGCCAGCGGCAGCAGCACCATGGCGTTCAGCCCGGTCCCTTCGCCCAGATAGATGATCGTCCCTCCCAACGCCAGCTGGATGAAGAAATAGGCCAGGCTGGCAGGCAGCCAGTCCAGCCGGGCGACCAGTCCGTAGCCGTAAATGCCCAGCGTTAGGTAGGTCATCCCCAGCCCGATCATCAGGGCCAGTTCGAGCGATGTGATTTCCCGAATGTTGGAAAAAATGGAGAGGTAAGAAGCCAGCACCACCACGGCGAAGGCCAGGTCCGTGCCCCCGCCCGTCCGGATGATGGAGCCAGAAGACCGGTTCATACCTGAATTATATCAAACCGGTGACCTCGCTGAGGGCCAGCTCCCAGAGGGGAAAGGTCATACCTATCCCGACCCTATTACAGACCTCTTCTTATGCCATAATTGGCTATACGCATTATTGCCTTCAGCTGTCTATCCGCGCATCCTTTTTTCTCACAGGAGCCCGCAGATGCGGCCACCGGCCTGTCCGGCGGCCCTGGGGGAACAGGCTTCTTTACTGCTGCCGCCGCCAGATCATGACCCCGGCCGGAACCCGTTTCAGCGGCAGTCCGCCAGCCTGCACTGTGACTTCCTCGCCGGTGAGAACATCCACCCACCGGGTGCCGTCCGCTATCCCTCCGACTGCTGCAGGCAGCTGCAGGCTGCTAACTTCCGCCCCGCGGCTGGCGACCACGATCAGCGCATCCTCCCGGCTTTCCCGCAGGTACGCCGCCACGTCCCCCTCCGCCAGCAGCCACTGGAAACCGCCCCGGCACAGCGCAGGTGCAGATTTGCGCAGTGCAATCATCCGCCGGTAGAACTCTCGCAGGCTGCTGTCCCACCGGGCCGGGTCCCAGACCATGGTGTCCCGGTTGTGATGCTCGTCCCCCTGCATGCCAATCTCATCCCCGTAGTACACACTGGGCACGCCCGGATAGGTGAACAGCAGCCCGATCGCCAGGCGCAGGTGATCCCGGTTTCCGCCCAGCCTGGTCCAGATCCGTGCCGTGTCGTGGCTGCCCAGCAGGTTGAACTGCATGCGCGCCGCCTGCCAGGGAATGGTCGCCCGGAAGGCGTCCAGCGTGCGGACGAACTCCTTCGTTGAGATCGGTCCCACGGTCACCGGTTCACGTGACCCTCCCTTCGCCCAGACCCTGTCCGGGCTCAGCCACCGCCAGAGGGGTATGGTGAACCCGGAATAGTTCATCGCCCCATCCAGGAAATCTCCCTGCAGCTGGCTGGAGGCATCGAAAAAGTTCTCACCCAGCAGGTAAGCATCCGGGCGGGTTCCCTTCACCGCCTGGCGGATTCCGCTGCCGACCTCCAGGTTCAGGTCCACCTCTCCCTGCCTGGCCAGCATATTGGCGACATCGATGCGCCAGCCGTCGATCGAGTAAGGTGGCTTCAGCCAGTACCGGAAGGCAGCGTTCTCGCCCTGGTACATCACCTCCCTCAGGCGCCGGCTGCGGTAATTGAGCTTGGGCAGGGTCGGCACGCCCAGCCAGGATTCATACTCCCCCGTTTCGTGGTTGATGGTGAAGAAATCCGCCGTCTCCGCTTCCGGGTTGTTCAGCGCTGCCTGAAACCAGGGATGCGCCACACCGCAGTGATTGGGCACGATGTCCAGTATCAGCCGCATACCGCGCCGGAAAGTGGCTTCCCGCAGATGGACCAGCGCCTGGTTCCCGCCCAGGTGCGGGTCCACCTGGAAGTAATCCGTCACGTCGTAACGGTGGTTGCTGTATGCGCTGAAAATGGGGTTCAGGTACAGCGCACTGGCGCCCAGGTCTTCGATGTAATCCAGCTTCTGCGCAATTCCGGCCAGGTCTCCGCCGTAGTAGGTCAGCTGGTCCTCCATCTTTACGGTCCTGGCCACTTCCCCCCAATTACCCGCGCGCGAGCGGACACCCCGGTACTCATATTCCCCGTCGCGCACGTTGTTGGCCGGATCCCCATCACAGAACCGGTCAGGAAATATCTGGTAAAACACCGCGCTTTCAAGCCACTCCGGTATATCCCACCCGGCCACCAGCTTGAAGTCCTCGGCGTCGGTCGGATTGTGCCGGTGCAGCCCGGAGGCGTTCAGCCAGCGCATCCCGTCCGCGGTTATGATCAGGAAGCGGTAGTGGGTCACCCGGTTGAGAATCGTGATATCCACACTCCACCATCGCGCCGCCGGCGTGGTTTCAACCGCCTGTAAAGTCCGGAACTCCCCCTCGCCGTCCGGGGCGGTGCGCAGCAGCACGCGCTCGACGGGCGCATCCGGCCCGGTGCGAACCCGCAGGGTCACCCGATCACCAACAAATATGGCGCCGTCTCCGGGAGTCAGGACGTACAGTTCGGACCCATCGTGGTGGATCGAAGCTTCATACATTGAGAGCCGTGTATCCATAAGCCCTGATTATACCGGTATGCGCGAAAACCCCGAGAGATCTTCGATCCAGTTCGCTTATATCGCGACCGAACACTTGCCAGAAGCTCCAGCAGGCAGCTTTGATCTATAATGGACCTGCACACCCTTCTTCAGACATTCAACAACCAGAGGAGATCCCGTGGCCCAATACGTTGCCGCCATAGACCAGGGTACCACCAGCACCCGCTGCATTATCTTTGACCGGCTCGGGAATGTCGTGGGCAGCGATCAGCGGGAACACCGGCAGATCCTGCCGCAGCCCGGCTGGGTAGAGCATGACCCCCTCGAGCTGTGGGAACGAACGAAGGAGGTGCTGCTCCGCGCCTGCGAAAAATCCGACCTCTCCGCCGGGGATCTGGCCGCCATCGGCATCACCAACCAGCGCGAGACCACCATCGTCTGGGACCGCGAGACCGGCCGGCCGCTCTACAACGCTATCGTCTGGCAGGACACGCGCACCGACCAGATCTGCGCCCGCCTGGCAGCCGGGGGCGGTCAGGATCGCTTCCGCCAGCAGACCGGCCTGCCGCTGGCAACCTACTTCTCCGGCCCCAAGATCAAATGGATTTTTGATAACGTCCCCGGCGTTCGCGAGGCCGCCGGGCGGGGCCAGGCGCTGTTTGGCACGGTCGATTCCTGGCTGGTGTGGAACCTGACCGGAGGTCCGCGCGGCGGCATTCACGTCACTGACGTGACCAATGCCTCCCGCACGCTGCTGATGAACCTGTCCACACTGGACTGGGACCCCGATCTGCTCTCCGCGCTGGAGATTCCTGCTGAAATGCTGCCAAAGATCTGCCCGTCTTCCGCCCCGCTGGGCTACACCACTCAGGTGGTTCCTGGCGTGCCCATCGCCGGCATCCTCGGCGACCAGCAGGCCGCCCTGTTCGGCCAGGCTTGCTTCTCGCCGGGCGAAGCGAAAAACACCTACGGCACGGGCTGCTTCCTGCTGCTCAATACGGGAAACCAGCCGGTCCACAGCGCAGCCGGCCTGCTTACCACCGTCGGCTACCAGCTCGGCAGCCTGCCGGCCGTCTACTGCCTGGAAGGTTCCATCGCCATTGCCGGCGCGCTGGTCCAGTGGCTGCGCGACAACCTGAAGCTGATCTCCTCCTCCGGCGACATCGAGCCGCTGGCTCGCACGGTTGAGGACAACGGCGGCGCCTATATCGTCCCGGCTTTTTCCGGTCTCTTTGCCCCATACTGGCGCAGCGATGCTCGAGGCGTGGTGACCGGTCTGACCCGCTTCATCAACCGAGGTCATCTTGCCCGCGCGGTGCTGGAAGCCACCGCCTACCAGACCGCTGACGTGGTCAAGGCAATGGAGGTCGACTCCGGTGTACCGCTGTCCACCCTGAAGGTGGACGGCGGCATGGTCAAGAACGACCTGCTGATGCAGTTCCAGGCGGATATTCTCAACGTGCCCGTTGTGCGCCCGCGCATGACCGAAACCACCGCCCTGGGCGCGGCCTACGCTGCCGGCCTGGCGGTCGGGTACTGGTCCGGCATGGAAGAACTGCGCGCCAACTGGGCCGCGGACCGCACCTGGCAGCCTGCCATGGACGAGGAGGTCCGCCGGAATCTGTACGCCGGCTGGAGAAAGGCAGTGGAGCGCACCTTCAACTGGGTCGAGAGCTGACCAGGGCATGACACCGGCTGGTTAAGCCAGTCAAGGCGTCCTCTTCCCTTGACGCCCCCGCCCATCCTGATAAAATAAAGAGCCTCTTGAGCGAGGTATCAAACCCCGGCATCAGCCGATATTTCACAATAGAGCGAAGGTAACCTGAGAAGGTGAGAGGCGCTCGAGGATGGTAACAATGGAACGTCATGAACTGAAAGCCGAGCTTCGTACTGTGATTGGCAAACAGGTGAACGCTCTGCGCCGCCAGGGCAAACTGCCCGGCGTCATTTACGGCTTTAATGTCAAGCCGACCCCCATCGTCATGGACCTGCGTGAAGCCAGCAACCTGCTGAACAAGCTCCCCAGCTCCGCCCTGGTCACCGTCATCGTGGACGGCAAGGAGCACAACGCGCTGGTGCGTGAAAAGCAGATCGATTACATTCGCGGAACCCTGAGGCACGTCGATTTTCAGGTGGTCTCCCTGCGGAAGAAAATCCGCTCGCAGGTGCCGATCGAGCACACCGGTACCGCCCCCGCGGTCAAGGAGTTCGAAGGCATCCTGGTCAGCAACATGTCCCAGGTCGAGGTCGAGGCCCTGCCTCAGGACCTGCCGGACCGCTTCCTGGTGGATGTCTCCGTCCTGACCGAGATTGGTTCCGCGATCTACGTGCGTGACCTCGAAGCCCCGAAGGGCGTGGAAATCCTCACCGACCCGGACGAGGTGGTTTTCGTGATCACCGGCTCCGCCCCCGCCGTGGAGGAAGAGGAAGAAGCCGCCGAGGGTGTGGAAGAGCCCGAGGTCATCGAGCGCGGCAAGAAGGAAGAGGAAGTCGAGGACTAAATCCTCAACTGCAAGCCGAGGGTTTGAAAACAGCGGGTTTCGACTCGCTGTTTTTTTATATCAGTCCCAGTGTACTCAACAGGTTCAGTGTGATTCGGGCGGTGATGCCCCACAGCTTCTCCTGATCGTACAGCTCGTAGAACACCACCATGTGCGGCTCGTGCCCCGGTGGATGGTATTCCTGCTCGGTCCAGTGACCGCGCTCCGCCAGCCACAGGATCGGAATGGAGAAAATGCGCGTCACTTCCGCTTCCTGCGCCACCAGCGGGTACGGCCAGGGGATGCGGGCGACTACCGGTGTGATGCAGTAATCGCTCACAGTGACCACTTCCCCCATCCTGCCCAGCAGGCGCACATCTTCGGGCTTCAGCCCGATTTCTTCGTGCGCTTCACGCAGTGCGGTCCACTCGAGCGAGCGATCACCCGGCTCCGCCGCCCCGCCCGGGAAGGCGACCTGTCCCTTGTGATCCTGCAGCACCTCCGACCGGCGAGTATAGAGCAGGTGCCACTGCCCGTCAGCGGTGAACAGCGGCACCAGCACAGCCGCCGGGCGCAGGCTCCGGCGGTCCTCCTTGCAGAGCGGATGATTTTCGCCAGCATCCCGCAGTCTGCTGGCGATCCACTCCTCGCTGAGCAGTGGTGCCTCTTTCACCATGACACTGGTTCACCTTTCTCCGGCCGTGATATCTGTACCGGGTTCATTCAACACCGCGGCAGGATCAATCCAGAGATCCATCCAGCCAGTTCTCCGGCTCGGCAGCCTCTTCATCCTCAAGCCCGCCCCGGGGCGCCTCCTGATCTCCCAGGTCCATCACCTTACGGCCGAAGATCAGGTAGCCGGTGTGCGCCACCATGCGGTCCACCGGCCGCAGGCGCTCCGGATCGGTCTTGTAGTACCGCAGGCTGATCTCGCACACGTCCACAAAGGCGAACTGCTGCTCGTGCAGCGCATACAGCAGCTTGCGCACCTGATTGGTGGTCGGCAGGATGCAGCCGAAACAGCCGCCTGGCTTAAGCGCTTCACGCGTCTGCGCCATGTAATCGTTGGGATTGGGCAGATCCAGGAACAGCGCGTCCACATCGCGCTCATCGAAGCCCTGCTCGATGTTCCGGAGCTTGAACTCGACCCGGTCGGTCAGCCCGATCCTGCCCAGGTTGTTCTGAGCCAGGTTGTACATATCCTCGCGGGCTTCATACGTGTACACCCGGCCGCTGTCTCCCACCAGGTAGGCCAGCACCGAGGTCAGCGCGCCGGAGCCTGTCCCCGCCTCGATCACCCGCACGCCCGGACCGATGCCCAGCATCATGATGATGTACCCGATGTCCTTCGCGTACAGGATCTGAGTCGCTCGCGGCAGGTCACGGATGATGTCTCCGATGGTCGGCTGCAGCACGAAGAATGGATTGCCCTGGTGGCTGGATATCCGGCTGCCCCAGGGCTTTCCGATCAGATCATCATGCCGGACCAGCCCCCGGTGGGTATGCAGTTCACCTCCCGCTTTGATGCGCACCAGGTGGTTCTTGTGCGTCAGCCCGATCAGCTGCGCCAGATCCCCTTCCTGAACGTGCGTTCCCTGAACATTCCACTCCACAAAGACTCTCCGGTTACGGCTGCAGATGGCGGCAGAAGAAGTCGGTGATGCGGTTATAGGCAGCGACCCTGTTCTCAAATTTGATCACGTCGTGGCCTTCGTTTTCGAACATCAAATACTCGACATCCTTGCCCTGGCCGCGCAGGTACTCCACCAGATCCCGCGAGTCCTGTTCGACCACCCGGGGATCATTCTTCCCCTGGATCACCAGCAGCGGGGCCTGGATGTTGTCGATATGCGTTTTCGGCGAGCGGTCGATCAGCAGCTCGCGGTCCTTCTCCGGATCACCGACAGCGATGCGCATGTAAGGCTTCCAGGACTCGGGGATGCGCTCCATGAAGCTGAACAGGTCGAACGGGCCGAACATGTCCACCGCCGCCTTCCACAGTTCGGGATGCCGGGCAGCCAGCGTCAGCGTCATGTAGCCGCCGTAGGAGCGCCCCACTACACCCGCGCGGCTGGTGTCCACCCGCGGGTCTTCGGCCAGCTTTCGCATGGCTTCCACGTGGTCCAGGCGGTCATTGCCGCCCCAGTCCTTGTCGACCATCTTGGTGTAGTTCAGGCCGTAGCCGGTGCTTCCGCGCACGTTGGGAACGAACACGGCAAAACCGTTAAGCGTCAGGAATTGGATCAGCGGCATGGAGAACCAGGCGAAATCCGGCCGTTCCTGGCCCTGCGGCCCGCCGTGAACGTAGTACACCAGCGGCCGCGGCCCGTTGAAAACCAGTTCCGGTGCAGGCAGGTACAGACGGGCGGAAATGCGAGTCCCGTCGAATGAAATGAAGGAGGCATCTTCTCCAGGCGACAGGTGCTTCGCAGAGATGCCCAGCACCTTTTCCTGAGTATGCTGCGCCAGCCGGTCGCGCTGTTCGCCTTCCAGCGTATAGAGCTGTGTGGGTGAAGTCGCGGTGGAGAACGCCAGCGCGAACCGGTCACCATCCGGGTCGTAGGTGCAGGACTCAAGATAGCCATTCGCCAGCTTGCCCTCGCCCGCCAGCACATGCCGGACCCGCATCTGGCAGCTTTCCGCGTCGAATTCAGTCTCGTACAGCCAGGAAACACCGTCGATGTTGTACTCCACCGTGTACCGGTTCCCGGTCAGGTGAGTTAAATGGACCAGCTCCCCGCTTCCCGTGTGCTTCAGCCCCAGGATATTCACCCGGTCAATCTGCTGCGGCGCATCCAGCCGGATATAACCCAGGCTGTAGGTGTCCTCAAAGATGGAGGTGGTCACCAGCACAGCTTTCTCATCAGGAGTGTACAGGGCGGTGCCGAACCCGGTGAGGGGAACCTCTTCCCCCTCGTTCCGGTCGCTGAGCGGCTGGCCGTAGATCAGGTCCAGTTCCGGCTCTCCCTTGCGCCACTGCGAGAGTACCACATCGCCAACTGTGTAACCTTCCAGCAGCAGCGCCCGGCTGTGGTCCTTCGCTGCACCGGATACGAAATAACCCCAGGGACTGGTGGCCATTTCGACCAGCTCACCGGTGGCCAGGTTGCCCTGGAAGGTGATCATCGCTTCGGCTTCAGTGGACTCCGCGAAGAAATACACCATCTGCTGGTCGCGGTCGTATTCGGTCAGGTGAACCCGGAGTTTGGCCAGCTTTTCACCGAACGCCGGCACCGGATAGCCGCCGTCGATAGGGATAAGCATGGGCTGGTACCGCTCGTTGCCGTCATGGTCCATCATGACCAGAATCTGGTTGGACTTCGGCAGCACCACAAACAGCGGCCCGTTCATCAGGTGAGGGTTCTGCAGGGCGATGTCAGGCGGCAGCAGCGGATCCGGCACAGAGCCGCCCGGCCGCATCGAATACAGGCTCAGCCGCCCGCTCATGTTCGAGACAAAGAACAGCCGGTCCCCCACCACCTGCGGAGACAGGAACAGACGCGCAGATAACAGCGATTCAATTCTGGCCATGGATTCCTCTCTTGCTTATTTTTCGACCTGAATCAGGCTTAACCAGTACCCGACCCCCAGCACAACCAGGCTGCCGATCACCGCGGCGCCGACATGCAGTCGACCGACCTGCAGGAAGGTGATCCCCAGGCGCGTTCCGACGAAATGACCGATGAAGAACCCCGCGGTACTCAGCAGCAGGTAAAGCAGCAGCCGGCCCAGCGACCCGCCCCGCCAGAGGTGGAACAGGCTGCCAATCATGGCCGCGACCATCACACCCAGGAGAAGATTCGGTAGTGTCATCGCGACGCTCTCCTTTTTTCTCATTGTAACTCAGGTTGAGAGGATCAGCCCGCTGCCAAGCACCCTTTCGTCCTGATAGAACACTGCCAGCTGCCCGGGGGTAATATCCCTCAGCGGGTGACGCGTCTCCACCCTTGCCGGCTCACCCTCCTGCTCCGGGGGAAACAGCACGGCCTCAGCCAGCGGGGCCTTGTAGCGGATTTTGACCTGCAACTCCATCGGTTCAAGGAGCGGCTTCGCAGCGATCCAGTTCATCGGACCCGCCATGAAGCACCGGCTGCCCAGGTCCTCTTCATACCCGACAATCAGCTCGTTGGTGACAGCCTTCTTCTGGATCACGTACAGCGGCCGGCTGGCGGTCACGCCCAGCCCCTTGCGCTGCCCGATGGTGTAATTAGCCAGACCCTGGTGCTCGCCGAGCACCTCTCCCTGCACGCTGCGGATCAGGCCCGGGCGGTGCGTCTCCGGGGCATGGCGCCGCAAGAAATCCCGGTAATCCTGGCCGGCCAGGAAGCACAGATCCTGGCTGTCCGGCCGCTCCGCAGCGGAAAGATTGAACCGTTGAGCCAGCTCGCGCACTTCCGGCTTGGTGTACCCGCCCAGCGGGAACATGGAATGGGCCAGCTGCTCCCGGGAAAGGCCGCTGAGCACGTAGGACTGGTCCTTGTGTTTGTCGAGCGCCCGCAGCAGGCTCACCTGTCCGTCCTCAGCGCGCTCCAGACGGGCGTAATGCCCGGTGGCCATATATTCAGCCCCCAGCGCCTTTGCGCGCTCCCACAGCAGCCCCCAGCGCACCTGCCGGTTGCATGTAATGCAGGGGTTCGGTGTCACACCGGCCGTGTACCCGTCCAGGAAGGCCTGCACGACCGTCTGGCGGAAAGTCTGCTTGGCGTCGATCACATAAAACGGGATGCCCAGCTGCCCGGCCATCTTGCGGGCCTGGGCCATCGCGTCCGGGGTGCAGCAGCGGTTTGCATCCTCGCAGCCGTCCTCGCTCCACAGCCGGAGCATCATCCCCGTAACCGAATAACCCTGTTCAACCAGCAGCGCCGCGGCGACTGAGCTGTCCACTCCGCCGCTCATCGCGACCACTACCTTTGGCATATTTGACATTCTTAATCCTTACTGGCTGGAGAACGAGCGCGCAGCCGCCACCAGGTCCGGCAGATCGTCGGCCAGAGCGTCCACATCCTCAGGCGTGGTATCCCTGCCCAGCGTGATCCGCAGCGAACCCAGCGCCCATTCCTCGCTCAGGCCGGTGGCGAGAAGGATTTCGGAGGGCTTCGGGTTCCCGACCCGGCAGGCGGAACCAGACGAACAGGCATAGCCCTTGCCGTCCAGCAGCATGAGCAGCGCATTCCCATCCACGCCCTTGAACACGAAGCTGGCGTGGTTGGGCAGCCGCTCCACTGCGTGCCCGGTCAGACGCGCGTCGGGTATTTCCTCCAGCACCCGGCCGATCAGCCGGTCCCGCATCGGGCGGTATTTTCGGGCGTTCTCTTCGCTCTCTTCCTGCGCAATGCGGAAGGCTTCCGCCAGTCCGGCGATCAGGGGCAAGTTCTGCGTCCCTGCCCGCAGGTTATGCTCCTGCGAGCCGCCCGTCTGCACGGGCAGCACCGGCGTTCCCCGCCGGATATACAGCACGCCGACTCCCTTCGGCCCGTAGAACTTGTGCGCGCCCATTGAGAGCAGATCCACTTTGTCGCGCTCGACGTCCATCGGCAGGTGCGCCGCCCCCTGAACGGCGTCGGTGTGAAGAGGCACGCCCATCTCACGGCACACCGCGCCAATTTCAGCGATCGGGTTGATGGTGCCGATCTCGTTGTTGGCATACACCACCGACACCACCGCCGTGGTCGGGCGCAGCCGTTCGGCCACATCGCGGGCGGAAACCCGCCCGAACTCATCCACCGGCACGAACTCCAGCTCGAAGCCAGACTGATCAGCCAGCTGGCGGGCGGTGTGCGACACCGCATGATGTTCCACAGGAGAGATGAGCAGGTGGTTCGCACCGGTCTGCTCCCGCCGGGCCAGCGCGGTTCCCCTCAGTGCCAGATTATCGCTCTCCGAGCCACCGCTGGTGAACACAATCTCATCCGGGCGGGCGTTGAGCAGCCGAGCCACACTGCGGCGGGCTTCCTCCAGCGCATGGTCCGCCTGCTGACCGAAGGAATGGACCGAGGATGGGTTTCCGAAGATCTCCGTCCAGTAGGGCTGCATGGCCTTGAAAACCCGCTCGTCCAGCGGGGTGGTGGCCGCGTAATCAAAATACTTGCGCTCGTTCATCCTGAACTCACATTCAAATCCGACTAAACAGGTTGAATTATAGCACGAAGTCCATCTCGCCGGCCTCGAGGTGAATTCGCCTGTATAATAATCGCAGATCGTTCAAAATCGCACAGAACACACTCTGGGAGGGAGAATGGCCCGCGATATTAAATTCGGTACGGATGGTTGGAGAGGGGTTATTGCCGGCGATTACACCTTTGACAACGTGCGCCGCTGCGCACAGGGATTTGCCTCTTACATGCTCCAGCAGGGGCATGCCGGTGACGCGTTCGTGATCGGCCATGACATGCGCTTTCACTCGGAGAACTTCGCCCTGGCTGCCGCCGAGGTGCTGTGCGGCAACGGGCTGCGAGTCCTCCTGACCGACGGGGCCACCCCGACCCCGGTCATCGCCTTTTCGGTCGTCCGCAAATCCGCGGCAGGCGCCATCAATATCACCGCATCGCATAACCCCCCGACGGACAATGGCTTCAAGGTCCGAGATCACACCGGGGGCGCCATCGCGCCGGAAGGTTTGCAGCAGATTGAAGCTATGATCCCGGACGATATCAGTTCTGTCAAGGTGATGCCGGCCGAAGAGGCGATTGAGCGGCAGATGCTGGTTCGCTTTGACCCCGCCCCCGATTATATCGAGCACATCAACAAGCTCATCGACCTGCAGCCCATCCGTGACGCGGGCCTGAAGGTGCTGGTCGACACCATGTGGGGGAACGGCGCCGGCTGGTTCACCCGCCTGCTGGGCGGCGGCAAAACCGAAATCATCGAAATCCACAACCAGCGCAACCCCATCTTCCCGGAGATGAAGCGCCCCGAGCCCATTCCGCCGAACATCGACGTCGGCCTGCGCAAGACGGTCGAGCTGGGCGCAGACGTACTGCTGGTCACCGACGGTGATGCCGACCGTCTCGGAGCGGGCGATGAGAAAGGCACCTTCCTCAACCAGCTTCAGGTCTACGCGCTGCTGGCCTATTACCTGCTCGAGGTGCGCGGCCTGCGCGGGCCGATTGTCAAGACCCTGTCCACTACCAGCATGCTGAACAAGCTGGGCGCCATGTACGGCGTTCCGGTCTACGAAACCGGCGTGGGCTTCAAGTACGTTGCCCCCAAGATGACCGAGACCGATGCGCTGATCGGCGGCGAAGAATCCGGCGGTTATGCCTTCCGCGGCAACGTGCCCGAGCGCGACGGCATCCTGGCGGGCATTTACCTGCTGGATATGATGGTTCGCCTGAACATGAAACCCTCCCAGCTGATCGACCTGCTCTTCCAGAAGGTCGGGGCGCACTACTACGACCGTGTAGACCGGCGCTTCACCGGAAACCGCGAAGAGCGCCAGCAGCGCATCATCAGCGCCAAACCCGAGACCATCGGCGGCCTGAAGGTAACCGGGCTGGACACCACCGACGGGTATAAGTTCCTGCTGGAGGACGGCGGCTGGATGCTCATCCGCTTCTCGGGCACCGAACCGGTGATGCGCGTATACACGGAAACCACACAGAAAGACAGAGTCCAGGCCATCCTGCGGGACGGCCTGAGGATCGCGGGGCTGGAATAATTGAGACTGGCTGATACCCACTGCCACCTGTTACTGCAGCCCTTCCAAAGCGATGTTGACTCAGTGTTGAGCCGTGCCTGGGATGAGGGAGTCGACCGGATCCTCATCCCGGGCACCACGCTCGAAGACAGCAGGGCTGCCCTGGAGTTCTGCGAGAGGGATGATCGCCTTTACGTCGCGGTAGGGGTTCATCCGAATGAATCGCTCACCTGGCAGGATTCCTCAGCCGGGGAGCTGCGTGCCCTGGCCGCTCATCCCCGGGTGGTCGCGATAGGAGAAATCGGGCTGGATTACTACCGCAGTTATGCTCCGCAGGACGTGCAGCGAAAGGCTTTGCTTCAGCAGCTGGAAGTCGCCGCGGAAATCGGGCTACCTGTTATAATACATTGTCGTGATGCAATCGGTGATTTGCTTCCCATCCTGTTGGAGTGGCGAGAGGGGTTAGCCGCTCAGGGAAATTCGCTTGCGAACCGGCCGGGGGTATTCCACTCATTCAGCGACAGCCTGGAGCATGCCAGACAGGCGATCGCAGCCGGGTTTTTCATTGGAATCACTGGCCCGGTAACCTTCCGGAATGCGGCGGAACGCCAGCAGATCACACAGGCATTACCCGTTCAATCTATGCTGGTTGAGACGGATGCGCCGTATCTGACGCCGCATCCTCACCGGGGAAAACGCAACGAACCAGCATTCGTCCGCCATATTGCACAGAAAATTGCCGATTTGACCCAATCCTCCCTGGAGACGGTCGCAGAGATAACCAGCGCCAATGCGGATCGGCTATTTTTATGGAGAACACCAGATTGAGCATTCCTACCCTTTTCTTCGCACCCATCCAAAACGATATCCAGGAAGTTGAACAGCTGATCCGGGCACAGGCCACCGGTTACCATCCTGACCTCCAGGCTGCGCTGGACCACCTCCTGCTCTCCGGCGGCAAGCGCATTCGCCCGACCGTCACCCTGCTAATCGGTAAAATGCTCGGCGCCGCTCCGCAGCCCCTGCTGAACCTGGCCGCGGCCATTGAACTGCTGCACACCGCCACGCTGGTGCATGATGATCTGATCGACGGGTCGCTGCTGCGCCGCGGGAACTCCACTTTGAATGCAAAATGGAGTCCGGGCGCGACGGTGCTTACCGGCGATTTCCTCTTCTCCCGCGCCGCCATGCTCGCCGCCGGTTCCACCTCCATCCCGGTGATGGAACTGTTTGCCAGCACCCTGTCCGAAATCGTCAACGGAGAGCTGGCGCAGCTGTTCAATGCCAGCTGCCAGATCGACCGGGAAGAGTACAACCGGCGCATCTACGCCAAGACAGCCTCGCTCTTCCAGACCTCCGCCGCAGCGCCGGCCCTGCTCAGCGACGCACCCGCAGAAATCGTCGACGCCTTCCGCCAGTACGGGTACGAAATCGGGATGGCCTTCCAGATCATGGACGACATCCTCGACTTCACCGGCCAGCAGGAGGTCCTGGGCAAGCCGGTTGCTTCAGACCTGCGCCACGGAATCATCACCCTGCCCACGATCTGCTACGTGGAGCAGAACCCGCAGGCGGCCGAGGTGATCGCGCTGCGATCGGGTGACTGCAGCACCTCAACCCAGAACCTGGACGCGCTGATCGAGGCCATCCGCACCAGCGGGGCCATCACCCAGGCAGCTGCCGAGGCGCAGGATCACGTGCGGCGTGCCGTGGAGGCGCTGGACCGGCTCCCGGATTACCCGGAAAAGCCGCATCTGGAACACCTGGCACGTTATATCGTAGATCGGGAACTGTAACCCGATGGTCCTGCAAAGACCAAATAAAGAAAAAGCCGCCCGCGGGCGGTTTTTTTTGTGCGCTGGGAGGGACTTGAACCCTCACGCCTCTCGGCACATGGCCCTCAACCATGCCTGTCTGCCAGTTCCAGCACCAGCGCATCAGCGTGTGCCCGGTAATTATAACCTCCAATAGGAGGGTGTCAAGACTGAAAACGCTCCGGCAGACCCGTCGGCCGGGTGGGACCTGGCGGAGACCAGATTCACCCGCCCCGGGATATTTCGGTATAATTCAATCAGTCTACCCCGAGGTGTGAATATGACCATCATTCTCGATGCGATGGGCAGCGATAACCATCCAGAACCTGAAATCGCAGGCGCTCTGGCTGCTGCCGAATCCCTCAATGAAGAGATCATCCTGGTCGGCAATGAGGAGATCCTCGCGCCGAAGCTCAGGGAGCAGAACAAGCGCGGTCTGCCGGTCCGCATTGAGCATGCGCCGGATGTGCTCACCATGACCGACAAGCCGGTCGAAGGCGCAAAGCTGAAGCCGAAAAACTCAATGGCGGTCGGCCTGCAGCTGGTCAAGGAGGGCCGCGGAGAAGCCTTCGTCTCCGCTGGGAACACCGGCGGTGTCATGTTCAACGCCCTGCGCGTTCTGGGCCGCATCAAGGGCGTCTCCCGCCCGGCGATGGCCCCGCTATTCCCGGTGCGGGACGGCTACGCGGTGGTCATCGACATCGGTGCCAATGCGGACGTGCGCCCCGAGTTCCTGCTGGAGTTCGCCATCATGGGCAGCCTGTACGCGGAAAAGGTCCGTCACATCGCCAACCCGCGGGTCGGCATCCTCTCCAACGGCGAAGAAGCCGGCAAGGGAAACCAGCTGGTCAAGGACACCTTCCATCTGCTGGAGAACAGCGGCCTGAACTTCGTCGGCAACATCGAACCGAAGATGCTTTTCGCCCACCAGGCGGACGTGGTGGTCACGGACGGGTTCACCGGCAACATCCTGTTGAAGACGAGCGAAGCGGTGGCTCGCCTGCTGACCGATGTGATTAAAGAGCAGATCAAATCCAGCCTGATTTCCAGCATCGGCGGCCTGCTGGTCAAGCCTGCCCTGAAGAATGTGAAATCCATGATGGACCCCGGCGAGGTCGGAGCCGTGCCCCTGCTGGGCATCGATGGGCTGGTTTTCATCGGCCACGGCAGTTCAGACGCGAAAGCCATCTTCAGCGCAATCAAAGGCGCGCGCACCGCGATTGACGCGGGCCTGCTGGCGGCCATGCAGGCAGAGCTGCCCAGACGGCTGGTCCCCACAACTCCCAACTCCACCCCGGCTGCAGAATAGGATCATTACATGAGAGTCATCAGCAATACCCGCTTGATTTATCGCAACAGAAAAGTCGGTCAGGCCGTCACGCTGACCAGTCTGGCCATCCTGGGCCTGGGCCTGTACGCTTCCATCGCCATGCAGGGACAGTGGTACCTGTCCTTCGGAGCTCTAATCATCGGTTTCATGCTTTCGCAGATCGGCATCTACTACGGCACCCGCTGGGGACGTTCTCCGCGACCGGACGAGCGCCTGTCCGCCGCACTCAAGGGGCTGGATGACAAGTACGCCCTGTACCACTACGCCACTCCGTTTTCACATCTGCTGGTCGGGCCGGCCGGTGTGCTTGCGCTGCTGCCCTATCACCAGAAGGGCACCATCAGCTACAACACTGCCAGACAGCGCTGGCAGCAGAAAGGCGGCAGTCTTTACTGGAAGATCTTCGGGCAGGAAGGCCTGGGCCGCCCGGACCTGGAAGTGAAGGAAACCACCACCAACCTGGAGAAGTTCATCAAGTCCGGCTTCCCCGAAGCGGACAGCATGCCGCGGGATGCCGTGATGGTCTTCATCAACGATGAAGTCGAGCTGATCACCGACGAAGCACCCACACCAGCGGTCAAACTGGAAAAATTGAAAGACTACATCCGCCGCCGGGCCAGGGAAATGCCCGCCTCACTGGAGGCAGCCCAGGCGCTGCAGCAAAAACTGCCGCAGGGCGACATTATCTGAATTAATAAAATGGACTGGGAAACCAGTCCATTATTTTTTCGGCGGCCGCGCACCAGGTCTACGTGCAGGCCGGCTGGCGCCCGGACCTTTGGCTCTGCTCTTGCCAGCCGGAACTGACGGAGCGCTCTCCTGCAGTTCTCCCACTTCCTCCCGGGTGAGCTGGCGCCACTGACCGGGCTTCAGATCACCCAGTTCCAGCGTACCGATGCGGACCCGCAGAATCCGCAGCACGGGCATGCCGATCTGCTTGCCCATTTCGCGGATCTGGCGCTTGCGCCCCTCTCGCAGGGTCATGCGAAGCCAGGTCCCTTTCGGGCTGGACTGCTCCACAATCACCTTCGCCGGAGCTGTCCGGCGGCCGTCTTCCAGTACGACACCGTGTCGCAGAGCAGCCAGCTGGTCATCGTCCGGCTTTTTCCCCACCAGCACGCGGTATTCTTTTTCGTGACCGTACCGTGGATGGGTCAGCCGGTTGGCCAGGTCCCCATCGTTGGTCAGGATCATCAGCCCTTCGCTGTCAAAATCCAGCCGGCCGACCACGAACAGATGCCCCTGATCCGGCATCAAATCGAACACCGTGGGGCGGTTGTCCTGCGGAGCGTTCACCGAAAGCACCCCTCTCGGCTTGTGCAGCGCGAAGTACAACTTTTTGGCGGTCATCCTCGGCAGCAGACGACCGTCCACCGCGATCGAATCCCGCTCCGGGTCAGCCTTCATTCCCAGCTCGGCGACTTTACCGTTCACCTTCACACGCCCCGCGATGATCAGCTCTTCCGATGAGCGGCGCGAGCCGTAACCGGCCTGGGCCAGAATCTTTTGCAAACGTTCTTCAGCCATTCCTCAGTCCTTCAATAAACGCCGGTTGTTACCGTTCTGCTCGCCTGCCGGTTCCTCTTCGTACGGGGGAAGCTCTTCCAGAGACGATAAACCGAAATATCTTAGAAAATCCGCCGTAGTCCCGTACAGGATCGGGCGGCCTGGCCCGTCCGCACGCCCGACCTCTTCGACCAGGCCTTTGCTCAGCAGGCTGCGCAACACACCGTCGCTGCTCACGCCGCGCACCGCGTCGATGGCGGGCCGGGTGATCGGCTGCCGGTAGGCCACAATGGTGAGCGTTTCCAGCGCCGCCCGGCTCAGCCGGCTGCTGGATTCCAGCCCGAGGAACCGCTCGATCGACTCGGCATACTCCGCGGCGCTGGCCAGCTGAACCCTCCCCTGGTGGCGGATCAGGCTCAACCCGCGCCCGTTGGCGTAGCTCTGCTCCAGTCGCTGCAGCGCAGCCTCCACTTCCTGCGGCGGCACGCCCAGCCCTTCAGACAGCTGGGCCACCGTCACCGGCGCCGGGGCGACGAACAGCAGTGCCTCCAGGTTGGCTTCAAGATTTCGATTTTCCGGTGCAGTCAGGTCGTCAGGCATGCTATAATGATCCAGTTCTTGAGACTACAAGCAGGTAATTATACCTGATCGCATCACAGAACCTGAAAGAACATTCTCCCTGTGTTGAACCAATTTCGCGGTGCGCGTTTCCCGAGATTCCTGGCAGCCCTGTGTGCATGCGCTGTCCTGATCGTAATTCTGGCTGGCTGCGCTCCATCCAGCGCAGGCGCTCCACAGATTTCCGTTAAGGTGATGGCAGACGGAAGCGAACAGGTGATCCAGGCCTCCGCCGGATCCACCGTTGCGGATGTTTTAGCGCAGGCCGGGGTGCAGCTCTCCGCCCTCGACCGCACCGAACCGGCATTGACAACGATTCTGCAGGAAAACACGGCCATTTCCATTATACGGGTGAAGGAATCCTTCGAAGTGGTCGAAAGGGAGCTCCCCTTCGAACAGATCACCGTCCGAAATGAGACCCTGACAGCCGGACAGCAGCTGCTGGTCCAGGCCGGGTCGAACGGGCTGGAGGAAATCACCTACCGCGTGCTCACCGAAAATGGGAAGGAAACCTCCCGCATGGTCGCCGCATCCCGGGTGCTGCAGGAGCCGAAGCCGGAAATCATCATGGTCGGCGTCCATTCCCTGGCGCAGTCGACCGACCTGCCCGGCCGGCTGGCCTTCCTGGCGGGCGGCAGCGCCTGGATGCTGGAAGGTTCCACCGGCAACCGCCAGCCGCTCATCCTCACAGGGGATCTGGACGGCCGGGTCTTTGAGCTTTCCGAGGATGGCAGCTGGCTGCTGTACACCCGCGCCGGATCAACCCCTGATACCATCAACACCCTCTGGGCTGCTGAAATCACCGCTACCGGCGTTGAAGAACACGATCTGGGGGTCGAGAACATCATTCACTTTGCCAGCTGGGTGCCGGGAGAGGATCTGGAGATCACCTGCTCCACCGTCGAACCGCGCGATACCGCCCCGGGCTGGCAGGCCAACAACGACTTGATCTGGCTGGAGCTGGCTCCTTCCGGGCGGGTCATCAGCCGCGAAACCGTCATCGAGCCGCATTCCGGTGGGCTGTACGGCTGGTGGGGCACCAGTTACCTCTGGTCGCCGGACGGCAGCCGCCTGGCTTTCGCACGCCCGGATGCCATCGGCCTGATCAACCTGAAGAACGGTCGCTCTGAGGTGCTGGCCGAGCTCTTGCCCGCCCAGACGGATGGGGAATGGGCCTGGGTCCCCGGCCTGACCTGGGGTAAAGACTCGCGCTCACTGCTCTGGGTGAAGCATGAGACTGCTCCCGGCTACTTCCCCCGTGAAAAATCGCCGCGGTATTCAGTAGCGGAAATTGACATTTCCACGGGTACGATGCTCACCCGCGTCTCGGATGCCGGTATGTTCGCTGCGCCGGTGCCCTCACCGGACCGGACCCGGCTGGCCTACCTACAGGCCATTTTTCCTGCCCAGAGCGACACCAGCCGCTACCGGCTGGTCGTTTCCAGCATGAACGGCACTCGCGCGCAGCTGCTCTTCCCCGGCGAAGGATCCGCTGGGCTGACCCCTCAGGTGGTCGCCTGGTCACCCGAATCAAAATCCCCCGCTGCGGTAGACCGTATCGCCCTGATCTACCAGGGCAATCTCTGGCTGGTCGACGCTCAAACCGGATATGGTCAGCAGGTCACTGCAGATGGTACAATCACCGGCATAGACTGGAAGTAAGGATGGATTACTTATGAGAATACTGGTCACAGGTGCTGCCGGCTTCCTGGGCTCACACCTGGTTGAACGGCTTCTGGCCGAAGGGCACGAAGTCATCGGCATGGACAACTTCATCACCGGGAGTGAGCAGAATCTGGCTCACCTGGCCGGAAACCCCCGGTTTTCTTTTATCCGTCATGATGTAGCCAATTTCATCTTCGTCCCCAAAAAGGTGGACGCGGTCATGCATTTTGCCTCCCCGGCCAGCCCCAACCCCAACTCTCCTTATGGCTACACGAATTTGCCCATTCAGACCATGAAGGCCGGGGCCCTGGGCACGCATAACACCCTGGGTGTCGCCCGCGCGCACAACGCCCGTTTCCTCCTCGCTTCCACTTCGGAAATCTACGGAGACCCGCTCGAACATCCCCAGAAGGAGACCTACTGGGGGCATGTGGACCCGATCGGTGTGCGCTCGGTCTACGACGAAGCCAAGCGCTTCGCCGAAGCCCTCACCATGGCCTACCACCGCTACCACGGCATCGATACCCGCATCGTGCGCATCTTCAACACATATGGCCCGCGAATGCGCCTGGACGACGGCCGTGTGGTCCCCAACTTCATCCAGCAGGCGCTCCGAAAAGAGCCGCTGACCGTATACGGCGACGGTTCGCAGACGCGCTCCTTTTGCTACGTCAGCGACCTGATCGAAGGCATTTACCGCCTGCTGCTCTCGGATGAGCATGACCCGGTGAACATCGGCAACCCGAACGAAATCAGCATCCTCGAGTTTGCCGAAACCATCAATCGCCTGACAGGCAACCCGGCTGGCATCGAGTTCAAGCCCGACCTGCGCCTTGGCGACGACCCGCAGCGCCGCCAGCCGGACATCACCCGCGCAAAGACCATTTTGAAGTGGTCGCCTCAGGTATCCCTGGAGGAAGGGATCGCGGCCACCATTCCGTACTTCCGCAGTCAGATGGAACAGGTATGATCATCGGCAATCAACGCGAACGCAACCGATTCTTACGCTTCGCAGTCGTCGGCTGCATCGGCGCTGTGGTGGACTTTGGCACCCTCAACCTTCTGGTCATCCTGTTCCGCGTGCCGACCGTGCCTGCCAGCGTGGTCTCGTTCATTTGCGCGGTGCTGAGCAACTTCCTCTGGAATCGCTACTGGACGTATCCGGATTCCCGCTCCAAGCCGGTTCTGCGGCAGGGGGTTCAGTTCTTCATCGTCAGCGTAATCGGCCTGTCGATCCGCACACCGCTGTTCGCCGTCCTGGAGCGCGCTCTGGCCCGCTTCTTCGCCAGCGCACTCCCCACCTTCCCCATTCCAACGGGCTTCGTCGCCCACAACGCCGCCCTGGCAATGGTGATCCTCGTGGTCATGTTCTGGAATTTTTTAGCCAACCGGTACTGGACCTACAGTGACGTGGAATAAGCAGGCGGGTGGTGTATGAACGCTGATCTCGAAATGCAGAACATCCCTGAAGAGTCTGGCGGCGACACCGTTCACGGCTCCATCCGATCGCTTAAGGACCTGATCGAAGAGGTAACGGCCGCGTACACGGATCCGGTTGAGCAGTCCGACCTGGGACAAACGCTGCCGCCGGTCTTCCCCTTCCCCGCGCTGGTCGGGCAGGTGGAGTTAAAGCTGGCCCTCACGCTGGCAGTCATCAACCCGGCCGTGGGCGGCGTGCTCATCCTGGGGCCGCGCGGCACAGGGAAAACAACCGCTGTTCGCTCGCTGGTGGACCTGCTCCCCGAGGTCGAAGTCAGCCTGTGCCCCTACGGCTGCCTGCCCGAAGAGCTGGAGGCCGGGGGGATGGACGCTGTCTGCCCGGACTGCGCGAAGAAGTACGGGCAGGGCCTGCCGCTGACCCGGCGGGAGCCCGCCCGGCTGGTGGAGCTGCCCCTCAACGCCCGGCTGGAGGATGTGGTCGGCGGCCTAGACGAGCGTGCCGCTCTCCACAGAAAGATCCTGTTCAAGCGCGGGCTGCTTTCCACCGCCGATCGCGGCATTCTGTACGTGGATGAGGTCAACCTGCTCCCCGATGAGCTGTCCGACGCCCTGTTGGACGCAGCCGCCACCGGTCATTTTATCGTCCGCCGCGGTCCGGTCAGCGCTTCTTACCGTTCCCGCTTCACCCTGATCGGCTCCATGAACCCGGAGGAAGGCCAGCTGCGCCCGCAGATCTTCGACCGCTTCGGGCTGCGGGTGGTTTCGCGCGGCCTGCGCACCCCCGAGGAGCGTCTGGCAGCCTACCGCCAGGCGATCAGCTACCAGCGGAACCCGGTCGCTTTCTGCCAGGGGTATCAGGATCAGGTGAAGCAGCTGCGCGAGCGCATCCTGGCTGCCCGGGAGTTCCTGCCGCAGGTAACCCTGCCCGAGCCAGTTGCGCTGGTGGGGATGCACCTCATTGAGCGGTTGAAAATCCACTCGCTGCGGGTCGATATCAGCCTGTTTGAAGCCGCCCGGGCGCATGCCGCTTACAACGGCTGCCCCGAGGTATCCATCGACAACCTCAGCGCGGTTGCGCCGCTGGCCCTTCGCCTGCGCCGGTCGACTGCCATTCAATCCTTCCTGGACGCCCAGGACCGCGAAGAGCATGAGCTGCAGGATTTACTGGATACAAGCCTGGAATAACCCGCCCAACTTCCGCCGCGCAGCAGGAGGCCGGGATGGCTAGCCCGCGTATTATTGCCGGCACCGCCAGAGGCATTCGCCTCAAGCCGGTGCCCGGTGACACCACCCGCCCGGTGACCGACCGGGTAAAAGAAGCACTCTTCAACATCCTCGGCGCGGACGTGCAGGGTTCCAGCTGGCTGGACCTGTACGGCGGCACCGGCAGCATCGGGATCGAAGCCCTCAGCCGGGGAGCGAAATTCGTGCGATTCAACGACCTCAACCGCCAGGCTGTGGTGACCATCCGGGAGAACCTGGAGAAAACCCGGCTCTCTCACGGCGCGGAGGTTTTTCAGGGAGATGCGCTGGCGCTCCTTCGCCGCCGGGCCGACCGGCAGTTTGACTACGTGTACGTCGCTCCCCCGCAGTACAAAGGTATGTGGATCGACGCGCTGGCCGAGCTAGACAGCAACCTGTCCTGGCTGTACGACAACTCCTGGGTCATCGTGCAGATCGCCCCGGTCGAATACCAGGAGCAGTCATTGAAGAACCTCGAGCTGATCGACGATCGCCAGTACGGCAGCACCTTGCTGCTCTTCTACGAGGTGAAAGAAGGGGCCGTCCAGGCGTAATCAGACCTGGATTTTGATCTGCAGCTCCTCCCGCTCGTTGTACCAGTACCGGGCGGAGAACGGCGGCTGGCCGCGCTCATGGTCCAGCACCACCGGCAGCAGCGTCCGCAGGTCTTCCACCAGCGGCAGCCCGTTCAAGTCATCGCGGGAGACCCATTCAAGCGTCCCCTCTGGCGAGCTGACCAGGTCGCCGCCCTGATACAAAGCCCGAAACACGTACAGCGCGATCCCGGGAGAGGAACCGGTGTCGATCATCACCGTGCCGCACAGCCACAGCGCGGTGGTCTGCAGCCCGGTTTCCTCCAGCAGCTCGCGCCTGGCGGCGCTGAGCACATCCTCACCTGGCTCCACATGCCCGCCGATGCCGTTGTACAGGTTCGGCCAGATGCGCTTGGTCGGCGCGCCTTTGATCAGCAGCACCCGCGGCCCGTCGGTCATGAACACCAGCGTCCTCGGGATGGTCATGTATGCGGTTTTGCGTACTCCCTGATCGCTGACTGGCACCTTTTTCCCTCGTGATTCACTCTGGCCGGAGGGTAAACCTCCGGCCAGTTATTTTCGTCGATTTTGCAGTACTCGTCCGCCTCCAGTGGGACGGGCGGGTTATTAGCTCAAGAACATCGGCACGCCCATGAAGTCGCGAATGCGCGGGCGGTACTGCTCGATGTCGTAGTAAGAGGCCACATCCACGCGCTTGTTGCCGGCCAGAACCATTTCCACCGGAACCGTCGTGTACTTGCCGCCATGCAGGGCAACCATCTTGCCGGTCTCTTTACGGCGGATCAGCTGGATGGCCAGGTTGCCGAAGGACATTGCCACCATGCGGTCGAGCGAGTCCGGCGCGCCGGAGCGCATCAGGTAGCCCAGCTGCTGGTACATGGTGTTCTGCCCGGTGATCCGCTTGATCTCCTCTGACAGCATCAGGCCCACACCGCCGAGCTTGCGGTGGCCGTAAGCATCCGCTTCACCGCGCTCGATTACCTGACCGCCCTCCATGATCGCGCCTTCGGAGATGGTCATAATGGCGTAGTTCGACGGGTTGTTGCGCTTGTCCTCAATCAGCATGGCGGACAGCCGGTTGACGTCAAACGGGACCTCGGAAATGATGCAGCGGTCGACATAGGCCAGGTAGCCGCTGATCAGCGAAGTTTCGCCCGAGTTGCGGCCGAACAGCTCCACAATACCGATACGCTCGTGAGAGGCCACCGAGGTGCGCATGTTGGTGATCAGATCCACGCTGCGGGTGACCGCGGTGGAGAACCCGATGCAGTAATCGGTGCCAAACACGTCATTGTCCATCGTCTTGGGGATGGCGATGATGGGGAACCCCTCTTTGTGCAGGCGCACGGAGAAGCTCAGGGTGTCGTCGCCGCCGATGGTCACCAGCGTATCGATTCCCAGATGCTCCAGCACCTGGAGAATGTACGCCGTGTAGTCCATATTCTCGGAGCCTTTGATGGGCTTGCCCCATTTGGAATTCTTCAGGAAATCCGGGGTGGAGGATGGGCTCACGTTCTGCGGGTTGGTCCGTGAGGTGTGCAGGAACGTGCCGCCCGTCCGGTCGATGGTGCGCACATCCTCCGCCTGCAGCGGGCGGATGTAGTAGTTGAACGTGGAGGGCTCATTCAAATTGTAGTTGAGCAAGCCACCCCACCCCCGGCGGATGCCGATCACCCTGTAATCGCTTTCCAGGGCGCCCATGACAACCGACTTGATTGCCGGGTTAAGACCGGGAACATCGCCTCCTCCGGTAAGAATTCCGATTGTTCTCGACATAAAAACCTCCGCGATGGTTAGAATAATGGCAACAACAAGGGGCGATTATTCCGCCGCCTCGGTTGGGATTTCGAAATAAATCAGGTTCCCCTGATCCGGCGTGGACTGAACATCAATTCTCCCGCCCAGCATCTCGATCCGCTCTTGGAGCAGGTGAACGCTCAGCGCTCCAGGATCGTGCTGGTCGGCCGGCTCAACCCCCTTGCCATTATCCTCCATCGCCACCTTTACCCGATCCTGTTCGATAACGATATTAACCTTCATTTCCAGAGCGAAATTCAAGCCTTTATTCCGGCGGGCAGTGTTGGTCAAATACTCCTGCGCTGCCCGGAAAATTAACACTTCCAGATACGGCTTCAAGCGCTGCTCGCCTCCGCGGGTGATCAGGTGCACCTTGACACCCGACTCCTCCTGGAAGGAATCCACATACCGCTTGAGCGTGGGGATCAGCCCCAGATCATCCAGCGACATGGGCCGCAGCTCAGCAATGTAAGCGCGCACCTTTTCAAAAGTCACCATGGCGGCGTTCTTCAGCTCTTCCAGCTCGGCCTTGGCCTTCGCCGGATCGATGTCGAACAGCCGCGCGGCAATCTGCGCCTGAACGATGAAATTCGAGAGGGCCTGAGCGGGCCCGTCATGCATCTGTCTCGAGAGCCGCTGGCGCTCCAGTTCCTGGGCGTTGATCACCATTTCCAGAGTTTCAATGCCCATCTTCCGCGCGCCGACGCCGTTCAGCTGTCCGCATTCCTGCAGGAAGGCCTCCATGCGGTTGAGGATGCGCAGCTGATCTTCCAGCGCGGCCTGCCGGGCCTCGAGGATCTCCAGCTGGTTGTGCATCACTGCCCTGCGCTGCTGTGCCTCTAACGCGTGCAAATAGGCATCCCTTATTTCTGCCGGTGTCCAGTTCTCGCCTTCCGTTTCCAGCAGCTGAAGCTGCCCGGTGACCGAGTTTTCCTTCTGAGAAACCAGGTACACTTCGGCTTTGCTCTGCGTCACCCGTTCCGTGATCTCAGATAAGGCCTCTCTCACCCGGGAAATCTCATCTTGAATTTCCCCTTTGAACTCATCGAGGGATGGCGTGGTAAGGGAGTCGGTGGAAGGCTGCATCTCTAACTTTCCTTGAGGAAAAAAGCTCTCATACTGTTGGGAATGTCTATAAATTATCGGTTAAGTATAGCATAAGGCACGGCCGCCGCCGAGTCATTTTTCACAATCTCCGGTTGTTGTTCTGTCTTACCGGCGGGCGCTTACCAGGAAGTCGTACCACACCGCCGGCGGGTTGACCGCCCACCAGCGCACCCAGTACAGGCCGGCCAACAGGAACAAAGGCGCCGGAAGCAGCAGCACCGGGCTGAGCACCAGCACATATCCGCTGCCGTGCAGTTCCCGGTAGATCCACCAGATCCCGGCGAACAGCAGCGCCATGCTGATCCCGGACAGGATGCCACCCATCCGCGGCCAGCGCTCATCCCAGGTGGCAAAGACCAGGATCAGCGGCAGCAGCAGGATGAAGAAGTTCTCCGGCTCAGTAGGTATGCCAACCCACTGGCTGGCCACCAGCGTCAGGCAGGTGGTCCACAGCAGCCCGCGGAACTCGGCATGGCGGGCGAACCACCATTCCACCAGGACCATGACGCCGACGATGATGGAAAACCCGCTCCCCACCCGCTCGCCGAGAGCCGGCCACAGGACAGCGACGGCGGCTGCCGGGGTGCCGGGCAGGTTCAATTCTTCGTTCTGCACCAGCGCGGCCGCATTCTGGAGGATCCAGTCCGGCAGGAGCAGTGCCGACACCGCGCCGAGCAGGAAAACCGTCATGGCAAACCAGACGATCATCTTTCCCCGCCGGTTCAGCAGCGCCCAGATGAAAATGAACGCCAGCGGCAGCGCGATCAGCAGGGGTTTGATCATACACAGGCCAAGCAGCACCCCGGCAGATTCATCTGCCCGGTCGCGGATCGAGTTCAGCGCGGCGGTGAACAGCAGCGTCACCAGAATCACTGGACTGCCGTCCACCAGCGGCCGCAGGCCGTGGAACCAGAACACCGAAAAGAGCAGCGCCAGTCCAAGAACCAGCCAGTGCACCCGCCACCCCGTCAGGCGGATGGAAAGGAATACTGTTCCCAGGATGGCCGCTTCCAGCAGGGTCATCCACAGCGCCCTGGCGAGCGCGTAATCCGAAATCATCGAAAAAGGGATGAAGGGGATGAACATGAACAGCGGCGAATACCAGTAAGGTTGGAACTCATTCGCCCGGGCGGGGCGGCCGTAGATGGCCTCGGCGATACGGCCGGTGACTTCCCTCGAATAGGGGCTGATCCCCTCACCCAGGAAGGAGCGGGTTCCGGTCCAGTACACCTGGAAGTCGGTCCCGCTCTCGGTGTGGGTTGTGGTGTAGCGGTGGTTGCCCCAGCTCAGCAGCACCAGCAGCCCTGCCAGCAGGACCAGGCCGATCACCCACAACACTAGCATATTACGCTGATTTCTCAATCAGTCCGTTCTCCTTCGAAAGATCGCAGCGATCTTATCATTAAGAATTGGGATAAACCAATCCCCATTATAATTCACTCATGGACACCCTGACAATTTCACTGGCTCAGTTCACCATCCAGCAGGGAGAACCCGACCGCAATGTCGAGCGGGTGAAGCAGCTGGTCGACCAGGCCGCCGGCGAAGGCAGCGGCTTGATCCTGCTGCCGGAACTCTGGTCCACAGGCTTCGACCTGGAGAACAAGGCCCGGCATGCCGCCTTCAACCGTGATCTGCTGCCCGAAATCCAGCGCTGGGCGGACGACCACAGCCTCTACATCGGCGGTTCGTACCTGCTCGAACGGGACGGCGCTTTTTACAACCAGTTCGTGCTCACCGGTCCCGGCGGATTCCGCTGTGACTATGCGAAGATTCACCTGTTCAGGCTTATGCACGAGGAGCAGCATTTCGCCGCCGGGGACCGGCTGGCGCTGGCCTGGCTGCCCCGCATCACCACCGGACTGGCCGTGTGTTACGACCTACGCTTCCCGGAGATGTTCCGTCAGCTGGCCGTAAAAGGCGCGGAGCTGATCCTGCTCTCCGGCGAGTGGCCCGAGCGGCGCATTGAGCACTGGCAGGCCCTGGTCAAAGCGCGGGCCATCGAAAACCAAGTGTTCTTCGCCGCGGTCAACACCACCGGCATGGTCGGGGGGACCGATTTCGGCGGCCAGTCCAGCCTGATCTCACCCTGGGGCAAGACCGTCCTGGATGCAGGCAGGCAGGAAGGCCTCTTCACCGCCCGGATTGACCCGGGTGAAGTGGCCCATGCCCGAAAAACGATCCCGGTCCTCTCAGACCGCCGTCCGGATTCCTATCGCTTCTTCGCCTGAGACTGTCTGATCAAATGCTGCGGCGGTAGACCCGGTGGTTCTTGTAGGGCACGCCGCCCAGACTGATCAGGTCCTTGCGCATCTGCACCGCGGTCTCGGCCACCTGCGTCAGTTCCGCGTGCTCGAAGTGGAAGGACTGGATAGTCTCCTGCATCTCATCGTAAAGCAGGGCGTTGCCGCCGCGCCCGTGATATTCGGGCAGCACGCCGGCGCCGTTCAGCGACACCCACTTGGTGCGCTTCATTTCCAGGATCATATCCACAACGCCCCAGGGCGTGATGCGCCCCTTCTGGCGCTGCAGCGCGGCGGAAATATCCGGGAAAGCCAGCAGGAAGCCAACCACATTGTCTTCGTAGGTGATGATCTTGATCAGTCGGGGATCCACCACGGAGAGCAGGTTATCCAGCAAGAACTGGATCTCTCCGTCGGTCATCGGATAGTATTCCCAGTTGTTGATAAAGGTCTTGTTATAGGCCTCGCCGATTTTCCAGGCCCACTTCTTGATTTCAGCCCGGTTCTTGAACCGCAGCACCTTGAACGTACCCTTCTCCCGCACGCGCTCCGCCACCCTGTGCACCTTTTCCGGCAGCTGGAAGGCTTCTTTCTTCATGTAGCAGGAGACAAAATCAACTTCCTTCTCGAAACCCAGGTTTTCCACCAGCCTCTGGTAATACGGGAAGTTATAGTTCATCATGGTCATCATCTGGCGGTGTTCGGTGCCCTCGATTTGAATCCCGTACCCGTCAAACGCGCTTAGCCCCTTCGGTCCGACCAGCTCGGTCAGTCCGCGCTGGTGCGCCCACTCGCAGGCGCGCTCGAACAGCCTGTTGGCAACTTCCTGGTCGTCAATGCTCTCGAAAAGGTAGAACTGGGCCTGTTTGGTCCCATGGTATTTGTTGAACGAACGGTTGTGCAGTGCAGCAATCCGCCCTACGACCTCTTTGCCTCTCTTCGCGATGAAGAAATCCGCCTCTGAGTGCTCGTAGAAGGGGTGCTTCTGCTTGTCCAGCATGGTGCGCACATCCGAAATAAACGGAGGCACCCACTGGGGAACGCCTTTGTACAGGCGGAAGGGAAAACGAATAAATTCGTCAACCTCAGCACGCGAGGTTGTATCAATTTGCTCAATGATGACCATGGTGTCCTCTCAGTTGTTTATCAATGATGAAATGAATGCTTTGATTGTACTTCCAAAAGCCATCTTGCAACAGAACTTGAAGACATTTTCTCTCGGTACTGGTCTTAACACCGAGATCTGAAAAAGGATTTGCTCTGGTCATGGCTGCATTCAACCCGTCCGGAACACCATTCAAATTGAATTCTTTTCTATAATTGGGTTAGCTTGTAGATCAAATTTGTGTGATTAAAGAGAGATCATGCCCAATCAGTTAGCCAGCGAAGTATCCCCTTACCTTCTGCAGCACGCAGACAATCCGGTCAACTGGTACCCGTGGGGCGAAGAAGCCCTGAAAAGAGCGAGGGAGGAAGACAAGCCCATCTTCCTCAGCATCGGCTATGCGGCCTGTCACTGGTGTCATGTGATGGCGCACGAATCCTTTGAGGATGAGGAGACAGCCCGCATCCTGAACGAGCACTTCGTCAGCATCAAAGTGGACCGCGAGGAACGTCCAGACCTGGACACCATTTACATGAACGCCGTGGTCGCAATGACCGGTCAGGGCGGCTGGCCAATGTCCGTCTTCCTGACCCCATCTGGAGAGCCGTTCTACGGCGGCACCTACTTCCCCCCGCGCCGCCGCCAGGGGATGCCCGCCTTCATAGATGTTCTGAACAGCATCATCGCCGTCTGGAGCGGTGATCGCAGTGAAATCTACTCCGTCTCGGCCCGCCTGACCCAGCATCTTCGCGACAGCATCCAGTGGGTCGGCCTGCAGGCCCCGGAAGAGATCAACCGCACCGTGCTGGACCGGGCAACCACGTCTATCCTGGCTTCTTACGACATGCAGAACGGCGGCTGGGGCAAGGCGCCCAAATTCCCCCAGCCGATGACCATCGAGTTCCTGCTGGCGCAGAGCGTGCGGGGATTCGAAAATGCGCTCTCCACCGCCTCTCATGCGCTGGAAGCCATGTCCCGCGGCGGCATGTATGATGTGGTCGGGGGCGGTTTCCACCGCTACTCCACCGACCGCAAATGGCTGGTGCCCCATTTCGAGAAAATGCTGTATGACAACGCCCAGCTTGCCCTGGCCTACCTGCACGCCAGCCTGCTGACCGGCAGCGAAAACGAGCGCATCGTGTGTACGGAGACGCTGGACTTCCTCATCCGTGAGATGCGGCTCCCCGGCGGCGGGTTTATCTCCAGCCTGGACGCGGATATCAACGGCCAGGAGGGCCTGACCTATCTCTGGACCCCTGCGGAGCTGCGTGAAGCCATCGGCAGCGAGGAAGATTTCGAGTTCTTCACACGCATCTACCCGCTTACCCCGTCCGGCGATTTTGAGGGCAGGAACATCCTGCAGCGGGACCAGACCTGGGAAGCCAAAGTGGAAGAGCTGGAAATGGTGGTGGATGAACTCCGCCGGCGCGTATTGAAGATCAAGGCCCGACTGCTGGATTACCGCAGCCGCCGCCCCCAGCCCGGACGAGACGACAAAGTGCTGGTCAGCTGGAATGCGCTTACCTTGCGCGCCTTCGCCGAAGCCGCAATGTACCTGCGCCGCCCGGACTACCTGCAGATCGCCCGGGACAACGCCCGCTTCCTGCTGAGCGAACTGTATCGGGACGGCCGGCTGCTGCGCTCCTGGCGGGAGGGGCAGGCCCGACACGATGCCTATCTGGAAGACTATGCTGCCCTGATCATCGGGTTGATTTCACT
>DGEO01000021.1:54371-68925 GCA_002385985.1 Anaerolineaceae bacterium UBA3924
CCCAGCTGGTTCTGCGACCCAAAGAAACGCAGGACAACGCCACCCCCTCGGGGAATGCGATGGCCGCTTATGCCCTCCTGCTGCTCTCACTGCTGGACGAATCCCGGAACTGGCGGGAGATCGTCGAACCGATGCTGGCGACTGTGACTGACCTGGTCCTCCGCTACCCGACCGCCTTCTCCTTCTGGCTGCAGGCCATGGACCTGGCCATCGGCCCTACCTACCAGATCGCCCTTATCCTGCCGGAGGACGAGACCAGTGGGACGCCTCTCATCGACCACATCCTCAAAACCTACCGCCCGGGAACGGTGTTCGTTCGCTCCAAATTCCCTCCGCTGGAAGGTAGCCCCGGCCTGCTGGCCGACCGTCCGCTGTTGAACGACCAGCCCACGGTTTATCTCTGCCAGGCGTTCACCTGCCTGCGCCCGACCAACGATCTGTCCCAGCTGCAGCTGGACCTGCCCTGATTCACTGGCACAGGAACTCGAGCAGCACCCGGTTAAAACGCTCCACCTGGTCGACGACCACTGCATGTCCGGCATCAGGGATGACCACATGCTGCGCGCCGGGGATGCTCCTGGCCAGTTCAGACTGGTTCTCAACCGGCACGGTCGAGTCCCGCTCTCCGGTGATGACCAGAACCGGCATGGAGATTTCCCGCAGCCGGCTGCGAAGGTCGAGCAGGGCGAGCTGCCACATCGCGCTGCGGTAAACCAGCCGGTTGGCATTGACGATCTCCTCAATGATCAGCTGGCGCAGCTCCTCCTGCTCCTCCTGGGGAAACAGCCGCCGGGCGACCAGACTGGCCTGCGCCTGCGGCCCGCTCAGGCTGGCCAGACCCAGCCGGCTCAGCAGGTACACGGTCTCACGGATGCGTTTCGGCCTCAGGCAGGCAAAGGTATTGACCAGCACCAGCCGCTCCACCAGTTCTGGCTCAGCCAGCGCCAGCAGCTGGGCGATCACCCCGCCCATGGATATCCCGACCACCGGCAGCGAAGCACAGCCCAGCCCCCGCATGCTGGCTGCCAGTTCCCCGGTCACCTCCTCCAGCCGCCACGCAGACCCGGTAAAGGGTGACTGCCCGAATCCTGGCAAATCCGGCGCCAGCGGGCGGAATCCGGCCTGCGCTAGGGCGCCAAACTGAAACCCCCAGTGCGTGCCTTCTGAACCCAGCCCGTGAATCAGCAGAACCGGCTTCGGCCTGTCAGGGTATGGATCGACAATGGATATCTGGTTGATACAGGTCCGGCCCCATTCTTGCAACGCAGCTTTGAGCATTTTCCCGTCACCCTTCTAATAAATGCTGAACTGGTTATAATATACCAGTCCAAGGAGGTGTCATGGAAAAGTTTATCATCGAAGGGGGTCATCCCCTGCATGGCGAAGTGACGCCTGCCGGGAATAAGAATGCAGCACTTCCGCTGCTCGCTGCCTGCCTGCTCACCGATGAACCGGTGATCCTTCGAAATGTCCCGGACATTCACGACGTCCGCACGATGAGAGCGCTGCTTCAAAGCCTGGGCGTCGAGATCACCTATATTGATAACCACACATGGCAAATTCAGGCCAAAGAGGTATGCCCGGCGGACCTCGACCCTGACATCTGCCGCAAAATCCGCGCGTCCATCCTGCTGGCCGGACCGATGACCGCCCGCACGGGCGAGTTGAAGCTCCCGCCCCCGGGCGGGGATGTGATCGGCCGCCGCCGGGTGGACACCCACATTCTTGCCCTGCGCTCGCTGGGCGCAGAGGTCACCTGCAACCGCTATTTCCATTTCAAGGCCGACGGGCTGACCGGCGCCGACGTGCTCCTGGACGAGGCCAGCGTGACGGCCACCGAGAACGCCATCATGGCCGCGGTCCTGGCCAAAGGCGATACGGTCATCCGCAACGCTGCCTCCGAGCCGCACATTCAGGAGCTGTGCCTCTTCCTCAACAGCCTGGGTGCGAAGATCGAAAACATCGGCTCGAACACGCTGCACATCAGTGGAGTGCCTTCCCTGCACGGCGGTGAGTTCACCATCGGACCGGATTATCTCGAGGTGGTCAGCTTCATCGGAGCGGCCGCCCTGACCCGCGGCTCCATCTGCATCCGCAATGCCGGCCCGCAGTATCTGGACATGATCCGGCTGGTTTTCCGCCGTCTGGGCATCACCTGGGAGGTGGACGGCGACACCATCATCGTTCCGGCGAACCAGGATCTGGTCATCGAGCCCGACCTGGGCGGCGCGATCCCGGAGATCAGCGTCATGCCCTGGCCGGCGTTCCCCACTGACCTGATGAGCATCGCCATCGTGGTCGCCACCCAGTCCCGCGGAAGCATCCTATTCCACGACTGGATGTATCCCAGCCGGATGTTCTTCACCGACAAACTGGTCTCCATGGGCGCCCAGATCGTGCTCTGCGACCCGCACCGCTGTATTGTTCAGGGCCCGGCCAGATTGTTCGGCGAGAAGCTGGAAAGCCCGGATATCCGCGCCGGCATGGCGCTCCTCCTGGCTGCTCTGGCTGCCGAAGGTAAATCGGAGATTCGCAACATCGGGCAGATCGAACGCGGCTACGAGAAGGTGGATGAGAAGCTCCGCTCGCTTGGTGCTGCCATCCGCCGCGAGTCCGACTGACCCGGGAAAATGCACATGAAAAAAGCGCAGGTCTCAGGACCTGCGCTTTTGATTCTGAAGCCTAATTCTGCTGGGCGGTGCTGGCTTCCACCACGCTCATGAACTGCTTGAGGATTTCGCGCAGCATGCCTTCCGGCAGCGCGCCGACCTGCTGGTGGACAATTTTGCCGTTGGCCACAAACAGCATGGTCGGGATCCCCTGGACGCCGAAGCGCATGGCCCAGTCAGGGTTCTCATCGGTATTTACTTTAGCAACCAGTAATTTGCCTGCATATTCTTTGGCAATCTTATCGAGGATGGGTGCTACCATCCGGCAGGGGCCGCACCATGGTGCCCAGAAGTCGACAATCACCGGGATCGATGACTGCAGCACTGTCTTCTCGAAGGCCGCATCGGTCACATGGACTGGTTCACTGATCATTCGTTTCTCCTTAAGATTCTCGTTGGCGTGAGTATATCATGATTTCTCTTGTCATTATTTGGATGTAAATCGGCCTGAAAAGTTGCAGAATGGTTATGCCTTATCCGGGCCTTCACCGCGCAGGCGTTTATAGTCTACAAACCGGTAGCCGACCCCTCGCTCGGTAAGGATGTATTTCGGGTCAGAGGGGTTCTCCTCCAGCTTCTGGCGCAGGTAGTTGATGTACAGCCGCACGTAGTGCGGCTCGTCTCGGTATTCATAGCCCCACACCCGCGAAAGCAGCTGGTCGTAGGTCAGCACCCAGCCGGCGTTCTGCACCAGGTGATACAGCAGACGGTACTCGGTCGGGCGCAGCTTGACGAGCTTGCCTTCCACCCAGACCTCACGGCGGTTGAAGTCAATTTTCAGCCGGTCGTCCACCTCGATCACATCATAAGTGGCCATGCCGCTCATTTCTGCCCGGCGCAGCACCGCCTTGACCCGGCTGACCAGTTCGCGCGGGCTAAATGGTTTGGTGACGTAATCGTCCGCTCCCAGCTCCAGCCCGTGGATGCGGTCCTCCTCTTCGCCTTTCGCAGTGAGCATGATCACCGGAACCTGGCTGATCTCGCGGATCATCTTCAGGATTTCAAATCCGTCCAGGTCCGGCAGCATCACATCCAGCAGCACCAGATCGGGCATGGCGTCCCGAAAGACCTCCATGGCCTCCAGGCCGCGGTGAGCCTCCACAACCCGGAACCCGTCATGTTCCATATTGAGCCGGATGAAACGAGCGATTCGCTCCTCATCATCGACGACCAGAATCAATCGGTTGCGAAAACTGTCCTCAGGCATGGCTCACTCCCGCACGTGGCTGATAATCTCTTCTTCTTCCTCACCTGGCAGCACTTCGATAAAGCTCACCCGCGTGATGGGCCAAATAACCGTGTCCACTTTGGGGTTGATGTAGCTCAAATCTTTACCGTCGCGCCGGCGCGGGTGGCGCACGATGATCAGCTGGTCTGCAGGGTTCGGGAGCTGGTCGATCTCACCCACGACTGCATCTTCGTTATGGATATGCAAGATGATTTCCAGCATGCTGGCTGCTTATGGCACTCCACAGGGTTATGGCTGCGAGTAGAAATGCGTGCTTTGCGAGCTGCGTTGAGGTGACCGTCATTACAGACTGACCCTTACAGCTTTTCTTCCCTGCGGCTGCCAACCTCCTTCTCGATGATATCCAGAATGAACGGGTAATCCTCAGAGTAAATAAACCAGAATGACACTGATATTATCCGGCCCTCCGGCCTCGTTTGCCATCTGCACCATCTCCTGGCAGACTTCCGCCGGGTGCCGGGTCCAGTCGATCAACCCAAAGAGCTTTTTCTCCGAAACCACGCCCCACAGACCGTCGCTGCACAGCAGCAGCGCGCCGGGCTGCTTGAAATGGAGGGTCTTGATGTCCGGCTGAAGCGGTTCATCCTGCCCCAGCGCCTGGTAAAGTACATTTCGGTAGGGATGCTCTCTGGATTCGCTCTCCGTCAGCTGACCCAGGTCCTGCAGCCGCTGCACCAGCGTATGGTCATCCGTCAGCCGGGTGATCTCGCCCTCGCGGGAGTAGAAATACGCGCGGCTGTCACCCACATGGCCGATGGTCACATTGTCACCCAGAACCAGCGCCGCCGTGAGCGTGGTCCCGCCGCCGGGCGCTGCTTCCAGAACGGCTTTCTGGGCCTCCTGGATGCCTTCCAGCAGGGTTTCCTGCAGGCTGCCTGCCGCCTGCGCCGGATCGGACTGCAGGATACCCGGTGTAATCTTCCCCAGCACAGTGCCAGTCATCACCCGGGCCGCCGCATGGCTGGCTTCCTTGCCGTGCTGGTGACCGCCCATCCCGTCCGCGACCAGGAAAAACCCCATCCGCTCCTGCCGCAGGCCGCTGGCCAGCAGCAGGCTGGTGGCGAACAGCGCGTCTTCATTTTCATAACGCTCAATTCCCACCGACTGGCCTGCGCCGTAGAGCAGCTGAGGTGGCTCCAGCCGGATTTCCGGCGCCGGGTTCTCGCTGCCGGATTCAGCGCCGCCGCCCGGGGTTTCCTGCCCAGGAGGCGGGTCGTTAGGCTGATCTTTATTGCGACGAGGATTTCTGGCGAAGAGATTTTTCAAACGTTCCTCTCATTACACCACGGGAAAAGCGTACAGCGTGCGGTCTGTTGAACCGATCAGCACCAGCCGGTTGGCCACCGCTGGCGCGGACGTGATCGGCCCGCCGGTCGAATATTTCCACCTCAGCCGGCCGGATTTCGCCTCCAGGCAGAAAAAGTCTCCGCTGGCAGCCCCGCAGTAGATGCTCCCCTGGTGCAGGACCGGCGATCCGCTGACCTGCCCGCCCGCTGCGAAGTGCCAGAGCTCTTTCGCGTTGTTCGTGTCGACGGCATAAAGATGGCCGTCCGCCGACCCAAAATAGACGGCCCCTTCGTCTCCGCAGGGGGAGGATACGCTGCCCTTGCCCATACGGAACCGCCAGATGCCCCATCCGGAGGATGAGTCCAGGGCGTACATGAACCCGTCCAGCGACGCGGTGTACACAATCCCATCCTGAAAAAAAGGTGAGGCGGTCACTGCCCGCTTGGCCGAGAAGCGCCAGTTCGTCTGCCCGCGCAGATCCAGGCAGTAGACCGAGCCGTCCTCGGTGCCGAAGAAAATGCGTCCGTTCCCTGCAGAGGGGGTGGAGCGGATGGGCGATCCGGCCTCAAACCGCCACATTTCCTGGCCGTTGAAGGGATTGAGCGCGCGGAAGCAGCCGTCATCCCCCCCGGCGAAGAGGTATCCTTCAAAAACCACCGGCGAGGAACGTATCGGCCCGGTAAACGATGTCGACCAGACTGGCTTCCCGCTGGCGGCGTCGAGCGCGTACAGCTTCTGGTCCTCAGAGGCCGCGTACACCATGCCCTGATACAGGCAGGGCCGGCTGGCAATGCCCCCTTCTGCACTGTGCTTCCACAGCAGCTGACCGTCCATCAAGCGCAGCGCGTAAAGCTGATGGTCGTACGAGCCGATGTAAGCGATCCCTTCACCCACAGCCGCGGAGGAGCGAATTTCGTCCTCGCAGCGAAAGATCCAGACCGGCTTGACCGTCTGTTCGTGAGCGGCCCCGTTCGCAGCAGGCACCGAAAAAGCTCCGGTCTTGCTGGCGACCATCATCAACGCTTCTTTCATCGTCCGGGCGCTGGGGAAGCGCTCTTCCGGGTTGTACTTCAACGCCACCTGGATGACCGCATCCAGCTCGACGGAGACATTCGGGTTCAATTTACGCGCCGGCCGCTCGTGGAAGGAGAACGGCGCCTGCTGGCGCGGGTCGCTGCCGGTAAGCAGGTGATGCAGGGTGGCGCCCAGCGCGTATATATCAGCCTGTTGGGTCGCTTCCCCCCGGTACTGCTCCGGCGGTGAATATCCCTCCGTCCCAACCATGGTGCCCTTGATCCCGATGCGGAAGTTTTTCGCGATGCCGAAGTCCACCAGCACGACGTGATTGTTCCCGTTGATCATCACGTTGGAGGGTTTCATGTCGCGGAAGATGATTGGTTCGGGCTGGTAGGAATGCAGGTAATCCAGCACATCGCAGATTTCAATCCCCCAGGCGATCACCTGTTCCTCGGAAAACGGCTGCTTGCGCTCCTTCATCATCGCTTCCAGGTCCTTGCCGTCCACGAATTCCAGGACCAGGTAGGAGCGCTCCTCGCAGGTGAAGTAATCGAAGATCTTGGGGATGGCCGGATGGCTCAGGGTGGCCAGGATGTTGGCCTCGCGCTCAAAGTTCTTGACAGCCGTCTGGCGCGTGGCCGGATCCGGCGACTGGATGATCATCTCCTTGACCGCCACCAGCTTGTTGACTGAGGGAAAATGCAGGTCGCGCGCCCGGTATACTGAACCCATCCCCCCGACTCCAATCACTCCCTGAATCGCATAGCGATCCATGAGGATGGATCCGGGCTTCAGCTGGTTCAACGCCGGTAGCGTTCGTTCGACCTTGCTGGACTGCATGGGCAGGACTGCCTCCTCACATGTTGTTTTGCCGGGCTGGAAGCACTTCTCAGGTCATTATAACCAAACTGACCTCTTTATGGATACTCATCAAATTTGCAGGCGTGTAAGGAAGGCCGGGAGAAGGGTCACTTGCCCAGCCTGTCACCTCCTTGCACAGGTCACTGTGTCGCAGTGCTGTCCTCCGTCAGGCGGCTGATCTGCCTCTTTCCAATGGTGAATGAGGCTCTCCTGAAGCTTCCGCCTGTCTCCGGCCCTTACTTCCCTTCCCGGCACTCAGGGCACGCGCACAGCGCGCGCAGGTAATGCCAGGTGTAGATCCCGAAGTGATGCCCGTCCTCCATCTCGAAGCTGAGGGCGTAGGTGCCAACCGGTTCAATCCGGCGCAGTGTTGTCGCCGGGGAGACCGGCAGCTCGGCGGTGAACATCTCCGGCACAGGCTCCGAGCGCATGTTCTCATGCCCGCCCCGGCAGCTGGCGCATGGGCAGGCCGCCCTGATCAGGTTGAAGGAGTACCGGCTTTCATGCCCGTCCTCCCAGCGGATGATCACCTCGCGGGCAGACTTGTTGGCGATGACTTCTTTCGGGGTTTCGCGTTCCAGGGTCATAATTATTCTTCCGGCTCCAGCACCACCAGGCTCAGGAAATCCTGCGCGGCCCATCCGCTGCGGGTTTGATCGTACGGCGCTTCCAGATACCACCAGGTGTAGCCGTCCGCCATCTTGGGGCCATCGATCACTTTGAACACTTCGGCGTCAAACGCCAGGAACCGCACCTCGGACGAAGTGCCCGGCGCGGTGCGCAGGCGCAGCCCTTCCCCTTCCGTCCCGGTGATTTGCACATAAACGCCAGGTGCGAACCGCCCGCCCCCGACCGAAGGCGCCGCCAGGCTGGGCGTGGGGGTGAAGAACAGGTTATTCTGCACGGCTGGGGTCTGGCTGGGCGCGGGAATGACGGTCATAGCCGCCGGAGCACCCTGCGCTGCCTGACCCGGCTGCGCCTGCAGCATCCAGATGAACAGCGCGGCGCCGGCCAGCATCAGGACCGCCACCAGAATTGAACCCAACAATACCCGGCCGTTAATGATTCTCTTCTTCACAGTTAGAAATTATACCCGGTTTCATACCCGCCCGCCCCTGCCGCCGCTCGCCGGGCGGAAACTGCCTGAGGAGTGTATGTTATAATCATCCTGTTTACTTATGGAACAAACGCCGCCTGTAACCCCCGTCCTCGGCAACCGGTACCAGCTCCACCAGGTGCTGGGCTCCGGTGGAATGGCCGTTGTGTACCAGGCCCGCGACCTGATGCTGGAGCGGCCGGTAGCGGTGAAGATCCTCCGTCAGGATTTCACCGAGGTGGAGGGGTTCCGCAACAGCTTCCGGCAGGAAGCCCGCGCCGCGGCCAACCTGTCGCACCCCAACATCGTCACCGTGTACGACTTTGGTCTGGACGCCGGGCGGATATTCATCGTCATGGAGCACGTGCCCGGCACCGACCTGAAGACCATCCTCAACCAGCGCGGCCGGCTGCCGCTGGATGAGGCCATCTCGCTGATGGTTCAGGCCTGCGCCGGGATTGGCTACGCGCATCGTGCCGGCATCGTGCACTGCGACGTCAAGCCGCACAACATGCTGGTCAGCCCGGAGGGCCGCCTGAAAGTCACCGACTTCGGTATCGCCCGCGCCCTGGCAAGCATCCAGCCAGACGAGCAGCACGAGGTTGTCTGGGGCTCTCCGCTTTACTTCGCCCCCGAGCAGGCCTCCGGTTCCGCGCCTTCGCCCGCTTCGGACGTTTATTCGCTCGGCGTCGTTCTGTACGAGATGCTGACTGGCCAGCTGCCCTTCCGCTCCTCCGACCCGTCCGAGCTGTCCCGCATGCACCGCGAGGAAATGCCGGTCCCGCCGCGGGAGCTCAACCCTGACATCCCCGAGCCGCTCGAGCAGATCGTGCTCAAGGTGCTTTCCAAAGAGCCGTCCGCCCGCTACCGCACCGCCGACCAGCTGGGGCGGGTCCTGCTCAACTTCGGCCAGTATTCCCCAACCACTCCCCCGGCCTTCATCCCGCCGAACCGGGTCAGCGACCCGGCTGACGCCCCGACCGTTGCCTCCACCACCCCGGTTCAGGTGAGCGCTCCGGCGGCAGGCGCTGTAGACCCCGCTCCAGAAGAGTCCGAGATCGACTGGGGAACAGTCTTACTCGGGCTGCTGGCGGTTCTGGCTGTGGGCGGGCTGATCCCCCTCTACCTCTACATCCTTCTGCCGCTGCTTTAATTTCATTATGAAGCCTATTCTGATATCCGCCTCCATTTTGTCCGCCGACTTCGCCATTCTGAAAGACCAGATTCAGCAGGTGGAAGCCGCCGGCGGCGACTGGATTCACGTCGATGTCATGGACGGCCAGTTCGTCCCCAACATCACCATGGGCCCCATGTTCGTGGAAACCTGCCGGAGGATCACGAACTTGCCCCTGGACGTGCACCTGATGATCGAGAAGCCGGAAAACCACATCCAGGCCTTTGCCAGAGCCGGTGCGGACATAATTTCTGTGCACATCGAGGGCAACCCGAACATTCACCGCACCCTGCAGGCCATCCGTGACCTGGGCTGCAGCCCCTCCATCGTGCTCAACCCCGGCACCCCGGCTTCCGCCATTTCCGCCGTGCTGCCGTTCGTGGACATGGTGCTGGTGATGACAGTCAACCCCGGCTTCGGCGGGCAAAAGTACATCCCGGAGATGAACCAGAAGATCGCAGAGATCGCCGCCATGGCCAGCCAGCTGCCCAATGAGGTAAAGATTCAGGTGGACGGCGGCATCGACGCTTCCACCCTGCCGGCGGCCTGCCAGGCTGGCGCGAACGTGCTTGTCTCCGGCACATCCATCTTCTGCCACCCCGACGGGATTTCCGGCGGGATCAACGCCCTGCGGCAGGCGGTTGATTAAACAAAAATCACGGCAGAGCCGTGATTCCTGGATCGGACCAATTACCTGATCTACCGAGTTTTGACCATCGTCCGGATGCAGCGAGTGCACAGAGTCATGCGAACCTTACGACCATCCTTCATTACCGATACTTTCTGCAGATTCGGGCGGAAGGTGCGGTTCGTGGCGCGCATGGAAAAGGACCGGTTGTGTCCGAACGTGGTGGTTTTCCCGCACGATTCACATTTTGCCATTTCGAGAATCCTTTCGTGCAATAATTGCTTATTCAGGGCCGGCCGTCTGGCAAGCCAGTGGCAGATTTTACCACAGGCCGTATCTTTTTTCAAGCTTGGATGTTAAGACTAAGGTGGCAGCAATGACAGAACCATCCGCTCTTCATGGAAACATCTATATTTCTCACCGGGCCATATCGACCATCGCCCATCAGGCGGCGCTTGAGTCCTACGGCGTGGTGGGGCTGGCAGCCAAAAACCTCGCCGCGGGTCTGGCCAATGTCATCGTCAAGGATCCGACTATGGGGGTCGACGTTCGCTTTGACGGACATTCCGTCGAAATCGACCTCTATATTGTTGTAGAATATGGAACGCGAATCACGGCTGTGGCCCGCAGCGTCGCGAACACCGTCCGTTATCAGATTGAAAAAGCGCTTGGTCTGGAAGTCACCCAGGTCAACGTTCATGTGAGAGGATTACGCGTCAGCGATACCGACTGATTCGCTGACCATTTCAACCGGTATAGGAGCAACATGAGCAGTGATGTCCCCGTGCCATCTCCCCAGGAAGGACTGGAGATGGCGAAAGTCTCTCAGTTAAACGGTCAACATTTACGCCGCCTGATTGAAGCAGCCATGAGCTGGTTGAAAACCAACCAGCAGGCGGTGAATGCCCTGAATGTCTTCCCCGTGCCTGATGGCGACACGGGCACCAACATGGTGCTGACCATGCAGGCGGCCTATCAGGAGATTATCAATTCCAGGGAAACCAATATTGGGAAGATGGCTCATGCGGTCGCTCAGGGCGCCTTAATGGGTGCCAGGGGGAATTCCGGCGTGATCCTTTCACAGATCTGGCGCGGTTTCGCCCGCGCGCTCGACCACCTGGACACCGCCGACCCGGTACTGTTCAGCCGCGCGCTCAGCGCCGCCCGCGACACCGCCTACAAAGGCGTGGTCCGCCCGGTCGAAGGCACCATCCTGACCGTGATGAAGGACGTCGCCAAATCGGCGGAAGCGGCCGTAGCCGGCGAGCCGATCGACTTCGTCACCCTGCTCACCCGGGTGGTCGAATCTGCAGATGAATCGGTCTCCCGCACGCCCGAACTGCTCCCCATCCTCAAACAGGCTGGCGTGGTCGATTCCGGCGGCAAAGGCCTCTACTACATTTTCGAAGGCATGCTGCGCTTCCTGACCGGCCTCTCCCTTGATGTTCCGCTCACCAGCGTGCAGCCGCTGGCCGCCATGCAGCTGGAAAACTCGATGGAGACCATCGAACCAGGGCAGGATTTCGAAGTGGTGGTGGATTTCCGTCCCAGCAAGCCGCTCAATCTGGACCAGTTCTACGCGGACCTGGAACAGATGGGCACCTCCATCCAGGTGGGCGAAGGTGACGGCATGTACCGCATGCACATTCACGTTCCCATCGACAACCGCTACCAGCCCATCGACTACACCATGAAGCTCGGCACCATCACCAGGGTCAGCATGGAAAACCTGTTGGCCCAGATGGAGGACATCGAGAAGAAGACCTCCGAGGAGAAGATTGAGCTCACCCCGATCGAGCCGGGCCAGATCGCCGTGGTGGCGGTGTCCCCCGGTCATGGTTTCTCCCGCATTTTCGCCAGCCTGGGCGTCGCCGCCATCGTGGAAGGCGGGCAGACCATGAACCCCAGCACGGAGCAGATTCTGAAGGCCTTCGAAGACCTGCCGACCGATAAAGTCATCATCCTGCCCAACAACAAGAACATCTACATGGCGGCCCAGTCGGCGGCTTCCATGTCGGTCAAGAAAGTGGCGGTGATTCCCACCAAGAACGCTCCCCAGGGCCTGTCCTCCATGCTGCGCCTGGACCATGACGGCGACTTTGACCGGGTGGTCGAGGAAATGACCGAGGCCATGAACGACGTCAAGACCGGGGAAATCACCATCGCAACCCGCACAGCCCAGATCAACGGCATCAACGTCAACGAGGGCGAGGTGATTGCCCTGCTCAACGGCTCCCTGGTGGAATCTTGCAGCAGCCTGAAGGAAGCCTGCCGCACGCTGCTGCAGAAAGCCGACACCGAAGACCACGAACGCGTGACCCTGTTCACCGGCGCCGACCTGACCAAGCCGGTGCTGGATGAGATCGTCGAGGATATCCGCGCCGCCTACCCCTCTCACGAAATCGAAGTCCATTACGGCGGGCAGCCGCATTACCACCTGATCGTGTCGATTGAGTAAGGACATGCGCACGACCTGCATCATCACCGACAACTCTGCCCAGTTCCCGCAAATTTCTTTCCCGGGCCGCGACCGCGTCCGGGTGATCTCTCTGGACGTTGAGTACAGGCACCAGCTGCTGCCGGAAGGCGGCAGCCTTAAGGTGTCGGACCTGGACCCGGTGGCAACGCCGGAGACCGCTCCCCGGCTGGTTCCGCCCTCGGTTGAGACCTTCCAGGAGCTGTACACCTCTCTCGGGCGCATTTATGACAACATCCTGGTCATCCTCATGTCCGGCCAGCTGAGCGGAGCCTACGAGAACGCTCAGGAAGCCGCCGAGCACCTGCAGGGCGCCCGCCCGATCCAGGTTATCAACTCGCAGACCACCTCCATCGGCCTGGGCATCCTGGTTCAGGAAGCCGCGGAAGCCATCGAACAGGGCATGTCGGTGACCGACACCGAGCGCCTGATCCGCCAGATGATCCCGCATATCTACACGCTCGTCTGCACGCCCAGCCTGAGCTACCTGCATTATTCGGGCTTCGCCGATCACGCCCAGGCCGCCGTCGGTGAGATGCTGGGCATCTACCCCATCTTCACCCTGGAGGAAGGCCGCCTGACCCCGCTGGACAAGGTGCGCGGCTACCGCTACGCGCTGGATTATTACCAGGAGTTCATCGAAGAGTTCGACAACCTGCGGCACATTGCACTGCTGCAGGGCTCGCCTTCCGTATCCCCCGAGACCAAGATGCTGCGCCAGTTCGCGCAGGAATGCTTCCCGAACACCAAGTACACCGAACACACCATGAACCTGCCCTTTGCCCTGCTCTTCGGCCCCAGGGCGCTGAGCCTGATGGTGGTGGAAGATCCCGATGAGGATGCCAGCTAAACAGCCAGAATAATCACAATCAGGACGCCGGAAGGCGTCTTTTTTCATCAACCGCTCCTCATTGCCTTTTCAGGCCGCATGCAACCAGATTAATTTAAGGTAAAATGGAACCATGCCCTTACCCATCGAAAAACTGCAGAAATTTCTGAAACTCGAAGCAGAACGGCATTTCGACAACCGCGCGGTTGTGGGCGGTCTGGATAAAATTCTGCCCGTCTGGGAACAGGAAGCCCGGGAAGCCGGTATCGGGAGCGAGCTGGTGGACCAGATTGTCGGGATGATCCGCGCCTACCCTCAAAAGGACCCTGCCGCCCGGGAAGAGCTGGTCAATTCCATACTGAATCTGGTGCGTAACGAGGCAGCCGTAGAGCTGGCTGAGCAGCCTGTTCCAGCTCAGCAAACGCCCGCCCAGACAGAACCCCTCCCGGCGGCTCCGGTTCCCGCGCCTGCACCGGCTGCGCCACCGGAGGTGGTCGCGCCTGCTCCTGCCGCGCCTGCCGCCCCGGCTGTGGATATCCTCAAGGAGCCGGAGGAAGGCATTTCCCTCGACCAGCCGGTGACGGTACTGCCCCGGGTGGGCAAGAAAAACAGCCACCGCCTGGAGCAGATCGGTATTCGCACGGTGGAAGATGCGCTCCATTATTACCCCTCTCGCTATGTGGACTACAGCAAGCTCAAACCGCTGAACCGCATCGAATACGGAGAGGAACTGACCGTCGCCGGTGCAGTGGTCAACGCCAGCACCCGGCCCATCCGCGGCGGGAAGATGCGCATCACCGAGGCGGTTATCACCGACGGCACCGCATCGCTGCGGCTGACCTGGTTCAACAAACCTTACCTTAACAGGGAACTAACTCCGGGCCGGCAGATCACCGTCTCGGGAAAAGTGGATATGTACCTCGGCCGCCCGGTGATGACCGAGCCAGACTTTGAGCCGATCGAAAAAGAGCACCTGCACACCAACCGCATCGTCCCGGTCTATCCCCTGGGCGGCGACATCACCCAGAAGTGGCTGCGGGACGTGCTGCACGGTGCGGTAGAAAACTTCGCCCCGCGCGTGGCCGACCCGCTCCCGAAAGAGATTCGCCGCGAAGCCGGTCTGGTCAACCTGCCCACGGCGCTCTCCCAGGTGCACTTCCCCGACACGCACGAAAACCTGGAAGCCGCCCGCGCCCGCCTGGCCTTTGACGAAATCTTCCTTCTGCAGCTGGGTGTGGCCAGCCAGAAGCTGTCTCTTATACACATCT
>DGEO01000014.1:0-1935 GCA_002385985.1 Anaerolineaceae bacterium UBA3924
TATTATTATAACAATTTTGCAACCAGTTGAATAAAAGATTCACATTTTCCACACTAGGCGGCCGTGGGCTGTGAACAATCCGGCTCATCCGGGGTACAATGCTAATATCCTTCTTGACACACGAACTCCAACGCCTGGCCGGGCCGTCGCCCGCCAGCGTTTTACCACGTATTCAACCCAACGGAAGGAAGGACCCCTATGGCAAAAATCCAGGAAACCCGGAATATGTCCGGCAAGCCTGCCGGAGAGATTTACGAAGCGATTCTCAAGGCCACTCCCACGGCCGGTTTTGAAGTCTGGAAGCGCCGCGACATCGCCTGGCTGGTGATGGTGCGCCGCAGCGAGGGAGACATCGACGGCAGCGTGAGCGTATCGCCCGGAGGGCAGGTCATCGTGGCCCTCAACGCCCCGGGGATGACCGAAGCGGAGGTGAACGCCCTGGCGGAGACTTACTTCAAGGCCATCGAGGCAGCCCTGTGACGCCTTCTGAACCCCGCATTTCCCCCGCCCGGCCTGAGGACCTGCGAGGGCTGCGCGGCTTTGTGATCGACATGGACGGGGTGCTGTGGAGGGGCGACCAGCCCCTGCCCGGTCTGGCCCGTTTCTTCCAGGTGCTGCGCCGGCGCGGCCTGCGCTTCATCCTGGCGACCAACAACAACACCCGCACCCCGGCCGGGTTCGCCGCCAAAGCCGCCTCCTTCGGCGCGGACGTGCGCCCCGAGGAGGTCATCACCGCCACCACGGCCGCGCTGCAGTACCTGCAGACCCGCTACCCGCCGGGCACACCGGTCTACGCCATCGGCGAAAAGGCCCTCAAAGACCAGCTGGAGCAGGCCGGCTACAAGCTGGTCGAGCGCGGCGCGGCGGTGGTGCTGGCCGCGCTGGACCGCGAGATGACCTATCAGATGCTCAAGATCGCCACGCTGCAGCTGCACGCCGGGGCCGAGTTCATCGGCCTCAACCCGGACGTGGTCTTCCCCACCGACGAGGGCCTGGTGCCCGGCTCGGGCATGGTGCTGGCCGCGCTGCAGGCCACCACCGGCTGCAAACCGCTGGTGATCGGCAAGCCCGAAGCCCCCATGTACCGCATGGCGCTGGAGCGCATGGGCCTGCAGCCGGAAGAATGCGCCTCGCTGGGCGACCGGCTGGACACCGACATCCTGGGCGGGCAGCGCGCCGGGCTGAAGTCCATCCTGGTGCTCAGCGGCGTCACTCGCCCCGAGGACCTGGCCGCCAGCCCCATCCGCCCCGACTGGGTCTGCCGCGACATCGCCGAGCTGGCCGATCTGCTGGACGCCGTCTGATTTCACTCCGCCTCCCTTTCCCGCAATGAAAACCGCCCTCCGGTCGGAGGGCGGTTTCTATTAGAGGGGATTCGCCTTACTGCGGCGTGGCTGCGAGAACCGGCAGGAAGTTGGCGAACATGCGCTGGATGCGGGCATCCAGCGTGCCGTCACCCGTCGGACCCCGGTAGGGGTTCTCCTGGGTGTAGGTGGCCTGGCTGTAGGCGATCACCTGATCCAGCATGTCACCGTGGTAGGTGTAGTTCTCGATGCCCTGGAAGGCCAGGAAGTTGTCCTGCCCGGCCGGCGCCAGGAACTCATTGGTGGCGATGATGTAAGTGGTCGCCGGATCAATCGGCACCCAGGTCTCGGTCGCGCGGTCCCAGACCTCCGCGCTCAGCACCATGTTGACGCCCGGGGTGGGGTCAGCCAGGCGGTTGTGGACGAACGAGTAGCGCACGCCGGCTACCTGGATGGCGCCCTTGGTGAGCATGGCACTCTGGTGCAGCAGGTCCAGGATCTCCGCGCCGGTCATCTCGCCGATCACGGTCTGGTTGCCGAAGGGCAGCACGCTGAACAGGTCACCGTAGGTCAGCAGGAACGGCTCATCCAGCAGGCCCGGAGCGCAGTCCTCGGTCGCGCAGACGTCGAT
>DGEO01000014.1:2217-74126 GCA_002385985.1 Anaerolineaceae bacterium UBA3924
TTGAAGAAGTTGTAGATGGCGTCGTTGACGAAGGTGCCCATCATGTTGTCGCCGTTGTAGTCGCGCACCAGGTTCACCTGCGTCCAGCCCACTTCCTGGCTGATCAGTTCCTGGTAATCCGGGTCGTTGGTGTAGGACTCGATCAAGGCCAGGATGTCCTGGTCCTGCGGACCGGAGGTGGACACGGGGATGTCCGTCCAGGTGATGCTCACGTCGCCCGTGGGGCTGACGGTGATGTCCGCCCGGCCCACGCGGCGCCCGGCATAGTGCGCCTGGCCGATGACCGTGTCACCGACGATGATCGGCTGGCCGTTGAAGTTGGTGTGGCTGTGCCCGCCAATGATCAGGTCCACCGGGGTGCCGGCGTCGATCAGCTGCTGGGCCAGGGTCATGTCGCCAATCACCTGGAAGCCGTAGCCGTAGCCGCCGTCGTTCACGCCCAGATGGCTGAGCACCACGATCACATCCGCCTGCGCGGCCACTTCAGCATAAACCCGGCCAATCGCTTCAGCCGGGTCCTGGAAGCACAGCCCCTCGGTAGCCTCGACGATGGTGATGAAGGGGGTCTCGGTTGTGGTTACACCGATCACACCGACGGTCACGCCCGCCACTTCAAGGAAAGTGTACGGCTCCACCGTGATGGGCGTGCCGGAAGTGGGGGTGAAGGTGGCCGGCGTCCAGGTGGTGTCATCGCACACCCCGCCTTCGCCCTCCATCGTCACGTTGGCTGCAAGGAAGGGGTACTGTGCCTGTTCAAGTCGGTCGGCCAGAACGGTCTGGCCCCAGTCAAACTCGTGATTGCCAAAAGTCGCCGCGTCGTAACCGATGGTGTTGAAGTAATCAATCGTGGGGATGCCGTCGGTCAGATTGGAAAGCAGGGAACCCTGCATCTCGTCGCCGGCGTCCAGCAGCAGTACGTTATCAGCGCCCACTTCGTCGCGCACAGCGTTGATCACGGCTGCAACGCGGGCCGCGCCCGGGTTGGAGCCTGCCGGTTCCAGGTTGCCGTGAAAGTCATTGGTGTGCAGGATGGTGAACGTCGTTCCTTCCACCTGGGCGGCCGCCCGCCCCGGCAGGAACAGGCTCAAGACCATCACCAGAACGATGAGTTTGCTGAATTGATTCTTCATCTTATTTCCCTCTTTTATCGATCAGAATCTTGCATTGCTAATGGTCCGATATGCAGAAGCGCTATTCACGTCTCCTGGGGCCAATACACCTCCCTTCGTCTGATGGCCGCGGGCGGCGGATCGCAGCGCTAGCGGCTTTGCTCCGCCCGCCATATGTTGACTAGATATGTATCTATTATCACATTTTAGCACAATCTCAAAATGTGCAACCCCGGGGTGGATCGAGGTTATCCCCACCCCGGAGCTGCGAGAGGGAGCCTCAGTCCGCAGCTGCGTCCCGGGCCTGCTGCCCGGGAGCTGTTCCCCGGTGCTGTGCCCGCGGGCTGTAACTTAAGCAAAAAGATCGCCCCCCTTTCGGGGGGCGATCCTCTCCAGAACCGGATGAGATTACTGGAAGCGGCCGATGACCGGCATCCAGATGGTCTGGCCGTCGAAGACCAGGCGGCCTTCCACAGCCGGCGAGACTTTCTCCATCGCCTGGACGTACTCGATCACCGAGTCGCGCACGTAGTACTGCGTGTCGGCCACAACCTGATCCAGCGGCCACAGGGTCTGGCCCTGGTTGTTGAAGTTGCACGAGCCAGCGGCGAGGTAGTTCACCGTGGACACGTTGTAGTAGGTGTCCGCGTCCCTGAAGTCCACATAGGTGTCACCGAAGCGCAGCCCCACCACGTTGTTGCCGTTGGGCGTCGCCGGATAGGTGTCGTTGTAGATGATCTTCCCGCCGGCGTTGATGTCCAGCATGCAGGTGGTGTAGTACGAGTACCCGCCGTAGCCGGGCACGTACTTGTAGTAGTAGTAGTTGCGGTAGGCGCGCTCCAGGATCTGCTTCAGCTGCGGCCCGTTCATCCTCAGCACCACCAGGGAGTTCTCATAAGGCATGGCCCGGAACATATCCTGGATCTTCAGCGTGTAGGGCGCATCCGGAGCGGCCGTTTCGGCGATCAACGAGTTGGTCATGGCGCCCGACAGGTGGAAGTCCACCTCGATCCCCTCCTGGGTCAGCTTCCACACCGAGGCGTCAGCCTGCAGGTTGGCGCCGTTGGTCTCCTGAGTGTAAGCTTTCAGCGTGTCGATGGGAACGTCGGTCTCGCCAATCACGGTCTCGTTGTAGGCGAGGAGCAGGTCCTCGTAGGGCTTGATGATCTCGGCGATCTCAGGATCGACCGGGGTGGAGGCTTCCACCTTCTGGAAGGCGCCGGCGCGGGAGATCAGCTCCACGCCCTCTGAGGTCGGCTCAAAGCCGAGGAACATCTTGCCCAGGTAGGTGTTGTAGCGGTTGGCCTGACCGATCAGGACCGGGGTGTCATCCGGACCCACCACGATGGTCGGCAGGTACTTGTAGGGCTCCGGCAGATAGCGGCTGCCCGAAGCCGGCTCGGTGTGGCTGTGACCGCCCACAATCACATCCACGCCCGGCACCTCCGCAGCGAAGACGGTGTCCACGTTGTTGTCCACCTCAACGCTGTTCGGGTCCGGCGCGAAGCCGATGTGGGTCAGCGCGATGACCGCGTCATTCGCCGCGGCCAGATCAGGAGCCATTTCCTTGCCGACCTCGATCGGGTTCTGGAAGCTCAGCCCGGGGATGTTGCTGGGCAGTTCGTAGATGGAGATGCGGTGGTTGCCGATGCCCAGGATGGCGATATTGATGCCGTCCACATCCACCACGGTGGAGGGCACCACAGGCACCTCATCCAGGCCGAATTCGCCGGTGTCGGTGATGTTCGCCTGCAGGATGGGGAAGGTCGCCTGCTTCAGCGTGGAGAAGACCTCCTTGCCGAAGTTGAACTCGTGGTTGCCCAGCGTCATGGCATCGTAGCCCATGGCGTTGAACACCTTGATGATCGGGTTGATCTTCAGCTCATCCGGCAGCTCCTGGCCGTCCGCGGAGTAGCCCAGCCCGGCCGACTTGAAGTAGTACATCATCGAGTCGCCCTGGATGTTGTCGCCCGCGGTCAGCAGGATGGTGCGGTCCGGGTTCTTGGCGCGCTCTTCCTTGATCAGGGTCGCCAGCTTGGCATAGTCCGCCAGGCGGCCGTGCGAGTCGTTGTGATGCAGGATGGTGACCGGGATGATCTCACCCTCTTCATAGATATGGTCGCCGTCTCCGTTGCGGGTGATGCGGCCGTCCAGCCCGCCGTTGCCATCCGGGCCCTTGTAGGGGTTGTCCTCGGTGTAGGTAGCCAGGCTGTAGGCGGTCACCTGATCCAGCATGTCTCCATATTAGGAGATGTTGGTCATGTACTTGAAGGCGTAGAAGTTATCCTGACCGGCCGGCGCCAGGAACTCGTTGGTCGCCACCTTGTAGGTCTTCTCCAGGTCCAGCGGGACCCAGGTATCGCCTTCCTTGACCTCGACATCATAAGCGCCCCAGGCATACGGCAGCACATCTGCAGCTTCCGAGTACGCCCAGAACTTGTAGCGCACGCCGGCCACCTGGATGGCGCCCTTGTTCAGCGAAGCCGCCTGGTTGAGCAGCTCCAGGATCTGCGCGCCGGTCATATCGCCGATCACGGTCTGGTTGCCGAAGGGCAGCACGCTGAACAGCATACCGTAGGTCAGCACGAACGGCTCATCATGCAGGCCCGTGGTGCACTCCTCGGTCGCGCACAGGTCGACGCGCAGGCCGCCCGGGTTGTTGAAGACCATGTCCACGCTGAGTTCCGGGTCACCGTCCAGATCTTCGTTGAAGTAGTTGTAGATGGCGTCATTTACAAAGGCGCCCATGGTGTTGTCGCCGTTGTAGTTGCGCACCAGGTCCACCTGGCTGTAGCCGAACTCCTGGCTGATCAGGGCCTGATAATCTTCATCGTTGACGTAGGTGGCAATCAGGGCCTCAATCTCCGGATCGGCAGCAAAGCCGGGAACGGCGTAATCGGTCCACGCGACGGACACGTCACCGGTGGTCTTGTTGACGGTGATGTCCGCCCGGCCCACGCGGCGGCCGGCATAGTGCGCCTGCACAATGGGGATGCCTTCCACCACCTTGGCGGTGCCGTTCAGGTTGGTGTGGCTGTGCCCGCCGATGATCAGGTCAACCGGCTTGCCAGCCGCCACCAGCCGCTCAGCCAGAGTCTGGTCGCCGTAGACGGAGAAACCGTAGCCGTAGCCGCCGTCGGTGTAGCCCAGATGGCTGAGCACCACGATCACATCCGCCTGGGCGTCGACTTCGTCATAGACGCGCAGGATCGCCTCGGTCGGGTCCTGGAAGCAAAGCCCCTCGGTGGCCGAAGCGATGGTGATGTAGGGGGTCTCGGTTGAGGTCACGCCGATGACCGCCACCTTTACGCCGGCCCTGTCGAACACCCTGTAGGGCTCGACCGTAATGGGATCGCCAGCGGTGGGGTTGAAGGTCGCCGGGTCCCAGGTGCACTGGCCGTCAACTTTGGCGGTCAGGTTGGCCGCCAGGTAGGGGTAGATCGCCTGATCCATCCGGTCGGCCAGAACAGTCTGACCCCAGTCAAACTCGTGGTTGCCGAAGGTGGCCGCATCGTAGCCGATGGCGTTGTAGTAGGCGATGGTCGGGACGCCCTGCTGCAGGTTGGAAAGCAGCGAGCCCTGCATTTCGTCGCCGCCGTCCAGCAGCAGCACCTTGTCCGCACCCACCTCGGTGCGCACGGTCTTGATCACAGTGGCTACCTTGGCCGCGCCGGGGTTGGAGCCGGCCGGTTCCAGGTTGCCGTGGAAGTCGTTGGTGTGCAGGATGGTGAAGGTCACCACGTCATCGGCCTGAGCGAAGACCTGCGCGGGCAGGATCAAGCTCAGCACCAGCACCAGAATCAGAACTTTGCTCAGTCGTTTCGTCATTTCATCCCTCTCTGCGTTTGATAAAGATAGGTCGATACGATCAGGCGGTGAAAACGCGTGTGTTATCCCCGGTGCGGACCACCTCCCTTCGACTTCAACGGCGAAATATTAATATTGCTTGTTAATCAGGGCCATCGGCACGCAAAAACCGCCCCGTCAGGCAAGTGCCAGCGCAGGGCGGTTCCTTCTCGAAGCGGCTCCAGAATACATATAGAGAACCTCTCCGCCGGAAGGCTGTGCTGCCAGCGGTCCAGACGCAAGGCTCCATGGATTGCCGCGATTCAGGTGGCGCAATGCTATCCAATCCTGTCGGACAGTGTTCTGGATGGAGAATGTGCCGTAAATTAATTATAGCCGTTTTGGTAAAAATACAAGTGGAGGTGACGGAGAAAAAACCGCCTCCCGCTTACTCGGCGGGAGGCGGAAAGGCGCCTTGAGCCAGATATTCAGGTCTAGTCGCCGGTCGAAGTCTGTTCGGACACGGAGAGCACTTTCGTCGCCTCAGAGCGCTCGACCGAGGGCTTGAATAGGGTGAACACCAGATTGAGCATAATGCCCATCACGGCGGCGGTGGCGATGGCCGGCAGGCCGCTGGGGAACAGACTGCCCAGGCCCGGCACAGGCAGGAAGCCGTTGGGGAAGCCGATGGCCCCGCCGATACCCACAATCATGATCACCGCGCCGATGGCCAGCTGGCGGGGGTCAAACAGGTTGACCCGCTCGGAAATCATCAGCGCGACGCCCTGCATGCCGATCACGCCGAAGAGGTAGATCGACAGACCGCCGGTCACAGCCGTGGGGATGGTGCTCACCAGGTCCGACAGCGGGCCGAAGAACCCCAGCAGGATGGCAATGAAGCCCGCCATCAGCAGCGCGGGGCCGGAGTAATTGCGCGAGATGACCATCAGCGAGTTGTTCTCACCGTAATTGGTGCCCGCCGGGCTGCCCAGGAAGCCGTTGATAATGTCGTTGATGCCGTCCAGCACCAGGTTCAGTCCGATGTAGCGGCTCAGGCCGTACTTGGGGCGGCCCAGCTCATCGGCCAGGTGATCCACGTACAGGCTGATCTGGTACAGGTGCGCAGTCGATTCCGGGATGGTGGCGATCGCCATGATGCCCACGCCGATGATGACGGTGAGCGCATCCGGGTGGCTGAAGTTGGGCAGGGTGATGTGCGGGGTGCGGATCACATCCGCGGCGTTAATCCTGCTGAAATCCACCAGCCCCAGGGTCGCGCCGCTGGTCAGGTAGGAGATCTGGTCCAGCGCAATGGAGAACACGTAGCCGGTCACCGCTGCCAGGAGGATGGGCAGCAGGCCGATGAAGCCTTTCCCCTGCAGGTAGACGGAGTAGAGGATGGCCGAGATCATGGTCACCATGGCCACCGTCCAGTAAACCCCTGAGCCGCCGGCAAAGCCGTCCGAGACGCCGCTGGCCTGAGAAAGCGCGGTGGCGGCCAGGGCCACGCCGATCACGCAGGCCACCGAGCCGGTGACAATCGGGGGCAGCAGCGTGTCCAGGAACTTCTTGCCGCCCGCGCGGCGGATGAGCAGGCCGACCAGGATGTTGATCACGCCCGTGGCGATGAAGCCCACCTGCACCAGCGAGAGCGCCTCGTCCGAGGCCACCTCACCAAATGACACACCGGTAAAGGCAACAACGGCCGTTATATAAGAAAAACTGGCTCCGTAGTAAAGGGGGATGAATTTCCCTAGAGCCAGTTTCGAACCGATGAGGGCGACGATGGTCGCAAATCCTGTGACGGCGAGAGTGGTACTGACATGAAACCCCATCAACATCGCCGCCAGGACCGTTGCCGGGAACATCGTCAGAACGTGTTGGAACCCCAGCAAAACCAATTTTCCTAACGGCGGTACGTCATCGGGCAGGTATCCGATCACCGCCGGTTTTGTGTCCTGTTCTTTCTTCTTAGCCATAATTGCGCTTCCTCCTCGTGATAAAAAAAATCCGGTCCTTGCGGTACCCGGAATAATCGCAGCCGTCCGGGTGAATCACCCGCAGTCTCCTTCGGTCTGGCAGTGTATCTGGTTGTTCCTACGCACCTCCTGGATCTGGCCGCATTCGACCATGGGCAGAACCGGTTCCCAGCGCTGCCGTCTGGACGGGTATGTGGTCGATGATGGGGGATATGATTTCGTAACAACGCCAGCGGTTCCGCTGGCGTGAGCTTCTCGTTCTGGCTGATTTGCAGCCGTCCTGTTTTTAAGCCCGCACGATTATGCACGATTGAGAGGTGAATGTCAAGGGGTTTTAAGCAAATTGGTGAAAATTGGTATGGACAACTTTTCCGGCTGACCTCATAAAAAGCGGGCCAGTCGATCGACTGGCCCGCTCGCGGACTTGCTCACCTGTTACCTCAGGGCACGCGCAGAACGGCCTGCGCCGCCACCTGCAGCAGATCCCCGGGCACCAGGGCCATCAGCACCACCGCTGCGGCCGAGCCGATGGCGATCAGGTTCAGCCACACATCCCGGCGGGCCACCCCCTCCCCGTCGCGGAAGAACATGTACACCACCACGCGCAGGTAATAGTAGGCCGAGACCAGCGACGCGGCAATACCGATCACCGCCAGGCCAAACAGGCCGCTCTCGAGCGCCACGCGGAACAGGTACAGCTTGCCCCAGAAGCCCAGCGTCAGCGGCACCCCGATGAACGAGAGCATGAAGACCAGCATGGCCACCCCCAGCCAGGGATACTTGCGGCCCAGCCCGGAGTAATCCTCCAGTTCCAGGCCGCGGCCCTCGGCCTGCTCCGCCGCCACCACCACCGACCAGGCCCCCAGGTTGGCGATGGCATAGCCCACCAGGTAGAACAGCATGGCCGCGACGGCATCCCCGGCGGCGGAGCTGTTCACCGCCACCAGGCCGATCAGCAGGTAGCCTGCGTGCGCGATGGAGGAGTAGGCCAGCAGGCGTTTGATGTTGGTCTGCACCAGCGCGATCAGGTTGCCGGCGATCATGGTCAGCGCCGCCAGCCCCGACACCACCGGCGCCAGATTTTCGCCCAGGGCCGGGAACACGACCAGCAGCAGGCGGATCAGCGCGGCAAAGCCGGCCGCCTTGGTGGCCGATGACATAAAGCCCGTCAGCGGCGAGGGCGCACCTTCATACACGTCCGGCGTCCAGGCGTGGAAGGGCACCGCCGACACCTTGAAGGCAAACCCGACCACCAGCAGCGCCGCGCCCACCAGCAGGAAGGTCAAATTGGCCGACCCGTCACGAACCGCGGCCACGATTCCTTCCAGGTTGATGCTGGCGGTACCGCCGAACACCATGGCGATGCCGTACAGCACGAACCCCGAAGAGAAAGCCCCCAGCAGGAAGTACTTGAGCGCCGCCTCCTGCGAGGCCAGCCGGGCGCGGAAGAACCCGGAAAGAATGTACAGCGGGATGGAGAGCAGCTCCAGCGCCAGGAAGAACATCACCAGGTCGTTGGCGTGGCCCATCAGCATCATACCGCCGATGCTGAACAGCAGCAGGGTGTAGTACTCGCCGCGCTGCAGGCGCATGCGCTTGAAGTAATCGTAAGCCAGCCCAATGCCAACCAGGCCCACGGCGGCAAACAGCGCGTCCAGGAACAGGGAGAACCCGTCCGCAACCACCATGCCGGCAAAGGCCGTGCCGGTGGACGGAACAGCGGCCAGCGCAGCCCCCAGCCCGGCCGCCAGGCCCAGCCCCGAGAGCAGCGCGGCAATCCCTTTGCGCCCCTCCGGCAGGAACACATCCGCGACCATCACCAGCACGCCGGTCACCAGCACCACCAGGACGGGAAGAATGGCCAGAAAATCGTTGATGCTCATGTCCGCGCTCCTAATGCATGGCTACGGCGGCGGGAAGCACGCTCTGCAGCAGCGTTTCCACCGACGGGTTGATCAAATCAAGGAAAGGCTGCGGGTACAGCCCGATCCAGAACACCATCACCAGGATGGGAACCAGTATCAGCACCTCGCGCAGGTTCAGGTCCGGCATCTGGCGGTTTTCCTCATGGGTCAGCGGGCCGAGGAACAGCCGCTCGTACAGGTGCAGCAGGTACACCGCCGCCAGGATCACCCCCACCGTGGCCAGCCCGGCGAACCAGGGCGTGCCCAGCGCCGGCGCCCCGAAGGAGCCCAGCAGGATGGTGAACTCGCCCACGAAGCCGTTGGTGCCCGGCAGCGCGGCCGAAGAGAGCACCACCGCCAGCATCAGCGCGCCCAGCACGGGCACCACCTTCCAGATACCGCCGTAAGCCGCCATGTCGCGGGTGTGCCGCCGCTCGTAGAGCATGCCCACCACCAGGAACAGCGCCCCGGTGCTCAGCCCGTGGTTGACCATCTGCAGCACCCCGCCGGCCACGCTCTGCTGCGTCAGCGCAAAGATGCCCAGCATGACAAAACCCAGGTGCGAGACCGAGGAGTAGGCCACCAGCCGCTTGGCGTCCTTCTGCGCGAAGGCCGTCGCCGCCCCGTAGAGGATGCCCACCACCGCCAGACCGGCCAGCCATGGCGCGGCCCGCAGCGTGGCCTCGGGGAAGAGCGGCAGGTTGTAGCGCAGGAAGCCGTAGGCCCCCATCTTCAGCATGATCCCGGCCAGAATGACCGACCCGGCGGTGGGCGCTTCCACGTGCGCGTCGGGCAGCCAGGTGTGGAGCGGGAACATGGGTACCTTGATGGCAAAGGCCAGCGCGAAGGCGAAGAACAGCCACAGCTGCGCCCCGGCGAACAGCTCCCGCTGAGCCAGCAGGTCGGTGTAGTTGAACGTCCCGGCCTGCAGGCCCATGAAGATGATGGCCAGCAGCATCAGCAGCGAGCCGAACATGGTGAAGATGAAGAACTTCAGCGCGGCGTAGATGCGGCGGGAATAGCCCCACAGGCCAATCAAGAAGTACATCGGCACCAGGGTGAACTCCCAGAAAATGTAGAACAGCACCAGGTCCAGCGCCAGGAACACGCCGATCAGGCCGGTCTCCAGCAGCAGGAAGAGGATCATGAACCCCTTGACACGCTCGCGCACCCCGGACCAGGCCGACAGCATGGCCAGCGGCACCAGGAAGGCGGTCAGCAGCACCATCAGCAGGGTGATACCGTCCACCCCCAGGGCAAAATCGATGGAAATCCCGGCTACACGCAGCCAGGGCACCTGAATGACCATCTGCATCTGCCCGGAGGAGGGGTCGAAGCCGGCCAGCAGCCACAGGCTGGCCGCGAAGGTGGCCAGCGCGGCCGCCATGGCCGTCCAGCGGATCCAGCTCCGCCGGGCATCCGGCAGCAGCGCCACCAGCAGCGCTCCGGCCAGCGGAAGGAAGGTCACCCACAGCAGAGGATTATTGCTCAAGTTCATACAGCGTCCCCAGTTCAGCGCGCCAGCAGGAAGGTAAAGATCAGGGCCACGCCCACCAGCATGATGAGCGCGTAGGAGCGCACGTAGCCGTTCTGCAGGCTGCGCCCCAGGTTGCCCAGCAGGCGGGCCATGCCGCCCGCTCCGTTCACCACCCCGTCGATCAGCCCCTGGTCCACCGGGCCGGCCAGCATCTGGCTCAGCCGGGTGTAGGGCGTCACGAACAGGGCGTTGTAAATTTCATCCACGTACCACTTGCGCCGCAGCCAGGTGAACAGCCCCTTGAGCCGGACCGCCAGAGGATCAGGCTCCTCGGCGCGGGTGAGCGGGCTGCGCCCGTACAGCAGCCAGCCCAGCCCCAGCCCTGCCAGGGCGATGACCAGCGCGATACCCGCGGTCAGCGGGTTGAACCCGGCTTCCACCAGCGGCTCGACGGTGTGGTGCAGCCAGTCACCCAGCAGGTGACTCCCGGGCAGGTTGAGCGCGCCGCCCACCGCCGCCAGCGCCGCCAGAATGCCCAGCGGCACGGTGATCACCGGCGAGGATTCGGTCGCCGCCCGGGCCGCCTCGCTGCGCCCCTGGCCGAAGAAGACCAGCGCCAGCTGGCGTGCGACGTAGAAGGCGGTCAGCAGGGCCGCGATCAGCAGCACCACGAACACCGCCGGGCTGACCTGCTCCGCCGCCGCCAGAATTTCATCCTTCGAGAAGAAGCCCGAGAGCGGGGCCACCCCGGCCAGCGCCAGCCCGCCGATCAGGTACACCCAGAAGGTCACCGGCATGCGGCTGCGCAGCCCGCCCATGAAGCGCATATCCTGCGGATCGAAGCCGCCGTGATGCCCGTCGTGAGCCTGGGCATGGCGCTCGTGACCGCGCTCCATGCCCAGGATGACCGAGCCGGCCCCCAGGAAGAGCAGCGCCTTGAAGAAGGCGTGGGTGATCAGGTGGAACATGCCGGCTACCACCGCGCCCATGCCCACCGCGGCCACCATAAAGCCCAGCTGAGAAATGGTCGAGAAGGCCAGCACGCGCTTGATGTCGGTCTGGGCCACGGCGATGGTGGCGGCGAACAGGGCCGTCAGCGCGCCCACCCACAAGACCGCCGACTGGGCCGCCGGCGCGGCGGCGAAGATCGGCAGCGAGCGCGCCACCAGGTACACGCCGGCCGTCACCATGGTGGCGGCATGGATCAGCGCCGAAACCGGGGTCGGGCCGGCCATGGCGTCCGGCAGCCAGGTGAACAGCGGCAGCTGGGCCGATTTGCCCGTCACCGCCAGCAGGAAGAACAGGGTGATGGCCAGCAGCACGGCGGGCGCGGCCTCCGCCGCCCGCGGCAGCACCTCGCCAAAACTGAGCGAGCCGAATGCCCAGAACATGGTGAACATGGCGATCAGAAAGCCAAGGTCGCCGATGCGGTTGACCACAAAGGCCTTCTTGGCCGCCCGCGCGTTGCCCAGCCCGGCTTCGCCCTTCTCAAACCAGAAGCCGATCAGCAAATACGAGCACAGGCCCACGCCTTCCCAGCCGACAAACATCATCAGGTAGTTGTCGGCGCTGACCAGCACCATCATCGCGGCGATGAACAGGTTCAGGTAGAGGAAGAAGCGGCGGAAGCGGGCCGGGTCGCCGTTGTGGCGCGTGTCATCGTGCATGTAGCCGATGGAATAGATATGAATCAGCGTGCCCACCCCCGAGACCACCAGCATCATGGTGACCGAGAGGGTGTCCACCCGGAAGGCCCAGTCCACGTTAAGCGAGCCGATGGACATCCAGCGCGCCAGCAGCAGGCTCTGGCCCTCCGGCTGCTGCGCCAGGCCCACAGCCAGCAGCACTGAGACGGCGAAGGAGCCCAGCGCGGCCAGGCTGGCCACCAGGCCCACGCCCCGCTCGCCCAGCGCCCTGCCAGCCAGCAGGTTGATCAGAATGCCCGCCAGCGGGATCAGGACCACCCAGGGAACCAGGGGAAAGAGAGTTTCAGCGGTCATTGCATTCTCCTGAACGGATCAGCCCTGCAGCATGCTGAGCTCGTCCACGTCGATGGTGTGGCGCGTGCGGAAGATGGCCACCATCAGGGCCAGGCCCACCGCCACCTCGGCCGCCGCCACGGTCATCACAAAGAAGACGAACAGCTGCCCGCTGAGCGCCTGGTGATAGGCGGCGAAGGCCACAAAGGCCAGGTTGGCGGCGTTGAACATCAGCTCGAGCGACATGAACATGATCAGCGGGTTGCGCCGCAGCAGCACCCCCAGAATGCCGATCAGGAACATAATCGCGGACAGGATCAGGTAATAACTCAACGGCATACGGCATCTCCTGCGGCCCGATCAGTAGATCGGGGTCTTTTCGGCGGGTTCTTCGACGGGCTTTTCAGCCGGCTGTTCGGCGGCCGCGGTTCGAGCGGCGGCCTGGCGCTCGCGGCGGGTCAGGTAGATGGCCCCGATGACCGCCGAGAGCAAAATCACCGCGGTGATCTCAAACGGCAGCAGGAACTGGCTGAAGAGCAGCTGGCCTATTGCCGCCGGGCTGGCAAAATCCGGAGGAAGAGAGGGCAGCGCGGCCATCTCCACCCCCGCGCCGCGGAAGAGGATGTAGATCACGGCCTCCGCCAGCAGGGCCACGGCCACCAGCACCGAGAGCACGCGGTGCCCCCGCCCGGTGGAGCGCTGGGTGATGTGCTCCGCGCCCAGCAGCATGATCACGAACAGGAACAGCACCATGATGGCCCCGGCGTAGACCGACACCTGCGCCAGCGCGATGAACGGCGCCCCCAGAGTCATGTAGAGCACCGCTACCGTGGCGAAGTTGAGCACCAGAAAGAGGGCCGAGTAGACGGCATTGCGGGAGGTGAGCATCCCCAACGCGGTGATGACCACAATCAACCCCAGCAGCCCGTAAACCAGCATCACTCCGATGGACATGTGCCCTCCTCTCAGTCGGTCGGATCGGACATTTCGGGGATGGCGCGCGTGTACACCCCCGGCGGGGTTCGCTGCGGGGTGGGCTTGCCGCCCGGCGGAACCGGCTCCAGAAGCATCTCCTTGGTGTAGATGGCGCTGGCCCGGTCGTGGAACGAAAGCTCGTAGTTGTCGCTCAGCACGATGGCCTCGGTCGGGCAGGCATCCTCACAGTAGCCGCAGAATATGCAGCGCAGCATGTTGATCTCATAGGTGCTGGCGTAGCGCTCACCCGGCGAGTAGCGCTCCTCGTCCGAGTTTTCCGACGCCTCGACGAAAATGGCGTCGGCCGGGCAGGCCGCCTCGCACAGCGAGCAGCCGATGCAGCGCTCCAGCCCGGTGTCCTCGTAGCGGCGCAGCACGTGCCGCCCGCGGAAGCGGGTGCGCACCATGCGCTTCTGCTCCGGGTACTGCACGGTGACGGTTTTTTCTGTCAAAAAGGCCTTCAGCGTGGTCAGCAGTCCACGTACCAGCATGTCACTATCCTCCTACCAGCACCACAATCAGCGCCGTGACCAGCACATTCACCAGGCCGAGCGGGAAGAGCACCTTCCAGCCCAGGGCCATCAGGCGATCATAGCGAATGCGCGGCAGCGCGCTGCGCACCCACACCATCACGAACAGCCAGACCACCACCTTGGCCACCAGGTACAGCGGCCCCAGAATGGGGAAGCGGTCCACAAACGGCCCCAGGTACCCGCCCAGGAAGAGCGTGGCGCCGATGGTCGCCACGGCGATCATCTTGATATACTCGGCCATGAAGAACAGGGCAAATTTCATCCCCGAGTATTCGCTGTGATAGCCGGCGGTCAGCTCCTGCTCGGCCTCGGGCATGTCAAAGGGCGCCCGGTTGACCTCCGCCAGGCTGGCGATGAAATAGAGCACAAACCCGGCCGGCTGCAGCACTGCAAACCACATGGGCCGCTGGGCGTCGACGATGTCCACCAGGCTCATCGAGCCGGCCAGGATGACTGGCCCCACGATGGCCAGCCCCAGGGCTAGCTCGTAGCTGATCATCTGCGCGGTGGCCCGCAGCCCGCCCAGCATGGCGTACTTGTTGTTCGAGGACCAGCCCGCCAGGGTGATGCCGTACACCGAGATGGACGTAATGGCGATAATGTAGAGCACCCCGACGTTGATGTCCGTCAGGAACAGGTTGACCGTGCGGCCGAACAGGTTCAGCGGCGGCCCCAGCGGCACCACCGCCAGCACGGTCAGCGCGGGCAGCACCGTGATCAACGGTGCCAGGATGAAGATTTTCTTATCCGCCCCGGCCGGGGTCAGCTCTTCCTTGAAGATCAGTTTGACCGCGTCGGCGATGGGCTGCAGCACCCCCTGCGGACCGGCCCGGTTTGGCCCCACGCGCACCTGAATGCGGGCGATGACCTTGCGCTCGAAGAGCGTGACGTAGGCGAAGCCGCCGGTCAGCATCAGCACCATCACGACCGACTTGATTACCCATTCCAGGATCATCCCTGCGTCCATGCGCTCCCTCCTAAGCTTCCGGTTCGGTCACCAGCGGGCGCAGGCGCACCGCCTCCGGCCCGGTGGCCGGGATGCCCACGCTGCGCGGAGCCAGCAGCACGTCCGGGGGCAGCTGCTCGTCCACGCGGATTTCCACGCCGCTGGCCGTCCAGCCCTCGCCTTCCAGCGTCACCAGGCTGGCGGCGCCGAAGCCCAGCCGGGCGGCCGTCTCCGGGTTCAGCCAGACCTCGCGCCGGGCCATGCGCTGCCCAACGATCTTCATGGACGGCTTGAGCGTCAGCCCCTGATCGTACAGCCGGGTGACCGGGGCCAGGTACACCGCCCCTTCCGGCACCTGCAGCGGAGCCGGCGCTGCCATCGCGATCGAAACCTCCCCGTCCGGGTCAGTAACGGCATCCGGCTGGAGCTGCACGCCCAGGCCCTGATGGTTGTCGTACCCGGTGCCGCCGTAGTAGCGGTCCTCGCGCCCGATGATGGGCCACTGCTCGGACACCTCGCTGATCAGCGCGTAGTCCAGCCCGGCGTACGCCGGCACGCTGGCGGCGATGCGCAGCATAACCGTGGCCGCCGAAGCGCCCTCCAGCTCGATTCCCACGCGCAGGCCCACACGGGCCGCGATGGAGAAGTCCGCCAGCGGTCCGGGCGGCGCGGCCACCGCCGGGTAGAACCGCTGTACCCGGCGCTCGCCGCTGGTGAAGGTACCCTCGCGCTCGGTAAAGGCCTGCGCGGGCAGCACCACGTCCGCCATCTGGGCGGTGCGGGTCATGAACAGATCCTGCACCACCAGGAAGCCGGCCTGCTTGAGCGCCGCCTCCAGCGCGGGATGGTCACCCGCCGGGTCCGCCGCGGCGATCCAGGCCAGCCCGGACCCGGAAAGCGCTCCGGCCAGGTCCGCCTCCGGGCGGAAGCCCATGTCGTAAGCCCCCAGGGTGTTGTTCTGCTGCCAGACGCCGATCAGGCCGCTGTTGACCTTCCCGGCGCGCCCGCTGCCGGCCAGCAGACCGGCCGCTTCGCGGGCCAGCGCGGTGGTCTCCGCCAGCCCCAGCCCTTCCGAGCCGTAGAAGATCACCAGGTTTTCCGCCGAGCGCAGCGCTTCGGCCGCTTCGGCCAGCTCGCCCTCGCCGGCGGCCAGCCGCCCCAGAGCCTCGAGCTCCTCACCGTAGCGGTAATGGTGGATGAAGCGGGCATAGGGGTCCAGCCGGGTCGGGCGGGGGTTGAGCACCATCAGCGCCGCACCGCGGTCGGCGGCTCGCTTGACGCGCAGCCACCAGACCGGCGCTTCTTCCTGCAGATCGCTGGCGATCACCAGAATGGCGTCGCCCTTGCCCAGCTCGCCCAGGTTGGAGCCTTTCCCCAGCCCGTATCGCTGGACGTACTCGCCGCCGCCCACCTGCGTGTGCAGCAGCTTGCGCCCGCCCAGGTGATCGGTCACCTGGGCCAGGTTGAACAGGTCCTCGTTCGCCAGCCGCCCGCCGGCCAGGGTCACCGTGCCGGCTCCGGCCTGGCGCAGGCGCTGCTCCACCAGGTCCAGCGCCTCATCCCAGCTGACCGGCACCAGCCCCTGCTCTTTGCGCACGTGCGGCGAGAGGATGCGCTCGCCGCTCTCGGCGTAGTGATAGCCAAAGCGGCCTTTGTCGCAGATCCAGATCTCGTTGACCAGCTCGTTCTGGCGCGGCATCACCCGCTTGACCACCCATTTGCCACCGGATTTGACCTCGCGGCGGGTGTTGAGGGTGGTGTTGCAGCCCACCGGGCACTGCGTGCAGATGGAAGCGTTGTTTTTCAGCTCCCAGGGACGCGCGGCGAAGCGGAAGTCGGCCGTGGTCAGCGCGCCCACCGGGCAGATGTCGGTGGTGTTGCCCGAGAAGTACGAATCAAAGGGCGGGTCGGAATAGGTCACAATCTGCATCGATCGCCCGCGGTGGTAGAAGGACAGCACCGGCTCGTCGACGATTTCGTCCTGGAAGCGGATGCAGCGGGCGCACAGAATGCAGCGCTCGCGGTCCAGGTAGATCAGCTCGCCCAGCGGCACGTGCTTGGCCAGGCGCATCTTGTCGTCCAGTAAAAAGCGCGACTGGCCCGGTCCGTAGGCGCGGGTCAGGTCCTGCAGCGGGCACTCGCCGCCCTTGTCGCAGATGGGGCAGTCCAGCGGGTGCGAGGTCAGCAGGAACTCGATGATGTCCCTGTGGGCGCGCAGCACCTCGGGTGTGTTGGTGCGGATCACCATCCCTTCCGAAACCGGGATGGTGCAGGAGGTCTCCAGCTTGGGGCTGAATTGAATTTTCGGCTGTCCGTCGGCGTCCAGCACGGGCTGGCCGGTGGCGCGGTCCACCATGGGGCGGCCCACCTGCACCAGGCACATGCGGCACATGCCCACCGGCTCCATCTTGGGGTGGTAGCAGAACACCGGGATGTCGATGCCGGCCTTCCTGGCCGCGTCCACCACCAGCGTACCCTCCGGGACGGTGACGGTCAGGTCGTCAATGGTCAGGGTTACCTGATTCGCCATGCAGCTCTCCTCAGGATCCGTTGAAATCGGATCGGAATTTCTCAATGCCAGACAGCACGGCCATGGTGGAAAACTCACCCAGCGCGCACAGGCATTTGCCCTGGATTTCGCGGGCCACGTCGACCAGCAGCTCCACGTCCTCGGGGTTGGGCTGGCCGCTGTTCAGCCGCCGGGTGATGTGATTCATCCAGTAAGTGCCCTCGCGGCAGGGCGTACATTTGCCGCAGGACTCGTGGCGGAAGAACGAGACCGTCTTGTGCACCAGCCATTTCATATCCACGGTCTCGTCCAGGATGATCACCGAAGCCGAGCCGAGCGGTGCGCCGAGCGCGTCGGTCATCTCGTAAGTCATGGGCGTGTCCAGCGCCTTTTCGTCGGCGACGATCAGCGTCGAGGACGCCCCCGCCGACATGATGGCCTTGATCTTCCCATCCTCAAGGATACCCCCGCCGTGCTCGTAGATCAGCTCGCGGAAGGTGCGCCCCAGGGGCAGCTCGTAGTTGCCCGGGCGGTTGACCCGCCCCGACAGGCAGAAGATCTTGGTCCCCGGCGAGCGGTCGGTGCCGTACTGGCGGTAGAAGGAATTGCCCTTGCCCAGGATGACCGGCAGGTTGGAAAGTGTCTCGACATTGTTGATCACCGTGGGCTTGCCGTACAGACCTTCGACGGCCGGGAAGGGCGGGCGCAGGCGCGGCTGGCCCAGCTTGCCTTCGAGCGACTCCAGCAGCGCGGTCTCCTCGCCGCAGATGTAGGCCCCCGCCCCCAGATGGGTGTAGAGGCGCAGCGAGTAGTCCGTGCCCAGAATGCGGTCGCCCAGCAGCCCGGCCTGCTCCAGCTCGGCGATTTTTTCGTCCAGCCAGGCAGCGATCTGCCAGAACTCGCCGCGCAGGTAGATGTAGCCGGTGTTGGCCTGCACCGCGTAGCAGGCGATCATCAGCCCCTCCAGGAACTGGAGGGGGTTGCGTTCCAGGATCTCGCGGTCCTTGAAGGTGCCCGGCTCGGATTCGTCGGCGTTGGCCACCACGTAGTGCGGCCACAGGTTGTTGGGCAAAAAGCTCCACTTCAGCCCGGTGGGGAAGCCCGCGCCGCCCCGGCCGCGCAGACCGGAGTCCTTGACCTGCTGGACCACATCGGCGGGCTTCATCTGCAGGGCCTTTTCAAACCCCTGAAAGCCCTCGTTCTGCCGGTAAACCTCCAGCCGGTCCAGGTCGGGGATCTCGCGGTGGCGCAGCAGCAGATAGACCTGATCGCTCATGCGGCTCCCTCCCTCGACCTGGCTTCCTGCACGGCCTTCTCGCGCAGCGCGGCGATCACCTGCAGGGCGGTCTCCGCAGTCTGGTTCTCATAGTAGGCGATCTCCCCGTCTCCCTGCACCTGGAAGACCGGCGCCCGGTGGCAGGCCGCCAAGCACTTGACCTCTTCAATGGTGAACAGCCCGTCGGGCGTGGTCCCGCCGGAGCTGACGCCCAGCTCCTTGCACAGCGCCTCGAAGAAGGTCTCCGCGCCGCGCAGGGCGCAGGGCAGGTCGGTGCAGACCTGGATGCGGTAGCGACCTTCGTGCTGGTCATAGAACAGGGTATAAAAGCCCACCACCGAAGCCACGTCGGTGACCGACATCTCCAGGATTTCGGCGATATCCGCCAGCTCGTTCGGGCTGATGTAGTTGTCGTCACGCTGGGCCAGGAACAGCAGCGGCATCACGGCGGACCGCTTGCGCTCCGGCGGGTACTTGGCGAGAATCTGCTCGATCTCGGTCTGGTATTTGGCGTGGAATGCGTTCAACGGTCACAATCTCCCAGAATAATATCGATGCTGCCGATGATCCCGACCACGTCGGCCACGAAATGATTGCGCGACATAATCGGCATGGCCTGCAGGTTAACGAAGGACGGGGTCACCAGGTGAACGCGGTGCGGCTTCGGGCCTCCGTCGCCCTCCAGGTACACGCCGATCTCGCCGCGCGGGCCTTCGATCGCGCTGTAGACGTACTCTTTCGGCGCGTGGAAGCCTTCGGTCCAGTACTTGAAGTGATGGATGACCGCCTCCATGGAGTGGCCCAGCTCGGAGCGGGGCGGCGGGTTGAAGTAGCGGTTGTTCGAGCGAACCGGTCCGAGCGGCATCTTGCGCAGCGCCTGCTCGATGATGCGCAGCGACTGGCGCATCTCGTCGATGCGCACGAAGAAGCGCCCGTACACGTCCCCGTCCGGATAGGTGGGGATGTCGAAGTCGTACTGCTCGTAGCCCGAGTAGGGCCGCACCTTGCGCAGATCATACGGCAGGCCGGTGGCGCGGATGACCGGGCCGGTCAGGCCGTACTGCATGCACTCCTCGGTGGTGATCACGCCGATGCCCTGGGTGCGCTCCTCGAACAGCTCGTTGCCCTCGATCAGCGAGACGTACTCGTCGATGCGGCCCGGCATCAGCTGCAGGAAGCGGCGCACGGCGTCCTCGAACTCCACCGGCACGTCGCGCCACAGCCCGCCCGGGCGGATGTAGGTGGTCATCATGCGCGCCCCGCTGACCAGCTCGAAGATGTCCAGGATGATCTCGCGCTCGCGCATGGTGTAGAGGAACAGCGAGGAGGCCCCCAGGTCCATCACCGAGGTGCCCAGCCAGACCAGGTGCGAGTTGATGCGGGTCAGCTCCGCCAGGATCACCCGGATGGCCTGGGCGCGGGGCGGCACGTCGATGCCGCACAGCTTCTCCACGGCCAGGCTGTAGGCCAGGTTGTTGCCCAGCGGGTTGAGGTAGTCGGCCCGGTCGGTCATCACTTCGGCCTTGATGTAGGTCTTGGCCTCCATGTTTTTCTCGATCCCGGTGTGCAGGAAACCGATATCAGGGATGCAGTTGATCACCGTCTCGCCGTCCAGCTCCAGCAGCAGGCGCAGCACGCCGTGCGTGGAGGGGTGCTGCGGGCCCATATTCAGCAGCATGGTTTCGCCCGTCAGGGCGCGCTCCGAGACCAGGTGTTTCAACTCATCCGTCGAGACTTCGCGGATATCGCTCATTCAGGGACCTCCCGTCAGTCCTTGGCGTAGGGCTTGCGCCGGTCGACTTCCTCGCGGTTGAAGGTGAACTGCACCTCTTCATACCCCAGGGGATAGTCCTTGCGCAGCGGATGGCCCTGCCAGTCGGCCGGCATTAAGATGCGGCGCAGATCAGGGTGGCCGTCGAAGCGGATGCCGAACAGGTCGAAGATCTCGCGCTCCTTCCAGTTGGCCCCGGCAAACACCCCGGTCAGCGTGGGCATGGTGGGGAAATTGCCGTTCAGGGGCACCCGCAGGCGAAGCAGCAGGTTGTCGGTCGGGTTGTACAGCTGGTAGAACACGTGGAAGCGCGGTTCCTGCTCGGGCCAGTAATCGACGGCCGATGCGTCAATAAAGAATTTAAAGCCAAACTCGTCGCGCAGCGCCGTGGCGGCCGGCACGATGGTCTCCGGGGTGAAGAAAAGCGTCACCTCACCCTGGTACTCGTGCAGTTCTGCTCCAAAGCGCTCGCGAACTGCCTTGACAGTCTCTTCCAATTTTGCGTCCATTCGCCCACCTCACTCTGGATGCTGGCGGTGTCGGGTAGCTATGCAGGGAGCGACTTACTTCCAATCGCTCAGTTTTTCTCGCTTGACCTTCTCATGCAGGGTAAGGATTCCGTGGATCAGACCCTCCGGGCGCGGCGGGCACCCGGAAATGTACACGTCCACCGGCACGATTTCGTCGACCCCCTGGACCAGGGCGTAGTTGTTGAACACGCCGCTGGTCGAAGCGCAGTCCCCCATGGCGATGACCCATTTCGGCTCGGGCATCTGGTCGTACAGCTGGCGCAGCACGGGCGCCATTTTTCGGCTGACCCGCCCGGCCACAATCATCAGGTCCGACTGGCGCGGGCTGGCTCGCATCAGCTCCATGCCGAACCGGCTGACGTCATAGGTGGGCGCCTGGGCGGCCATCATCTCGATGGCGCAGCAGGCCAGGCCAAATAACATCGGCCACATGGAGTTGGTGCGCGCCCAGTTGACCATTTGCTCCAGTGTGGTCGTCACTGCCCCCATGTTGCCGGTTTTCTGCTCTATTCCCATTCCAGGGCTCCTTTTTTCCAGGCGTACAGGTGCGCGACCTCCAGCAGCCCCAGGAAGATCGCCATGGCGATCAGCCCCGGAACGCCGACCTGGCGCACAACCGTCGCCCAGGAAATGACGAAGATAACCTCGATGTCGAACAGGATAAACAGCACAGCGATGAGGTAGAAGCGCACGCTCATCCGCCGCCGCCCCGGACCGTACGGCACCATGCCGGATTCATACGGCGCGGACTTGCGGCGGGTGGGCCGCTTCGGCCCGAACAGGTACCCCAGGAGCATGGCAATGATGCCCACCAGCAGTGCGATGAGGAAAATGATCAGCAGCGGAAGGTATTCCTGGAGCATACCGCCTCTCCCTCACAAATCAATACAGAAATGATCTTTTTTGTGCAATTCAAGTATAACATGGAAGATCCCGCGGCGTGTGTATTTTTTCACAAAGCGACGCTTACCCCGTTGTCAGCCGCTTCCCTAATGATATTACACTTTGAAAAAAAGGGGATTGAGAAGATCAATCTAATCAGTATTTTCTCTAACCTGAAGGAGAGAACCGGGCCGTTCGTTAAAAAGACAGCGCCCGATAACCGGGCGCTGCTATGAGTACGCTGTGTCACCACAACGGACCCCCAAACAATCGCTTCATGAAGATGAACCGGTTCCCCCTGGCCTGATCCTGTGAAATGAATGCTGTTATGCTGGCAAGGTCAGGCCGCCCGGCTCAGTGGATGGGCGGCGATGAGGGCACGGTGCTGCGGTGAAGCTGTGACGTCGGCGTCGGTGAGACTGCGATGGGCTTCGGTGCGATACGCGGGCTGTGGTGCGCAGGGGGACGTTGAGCGATGATTCAGCGATGCGGGCCGTCAGAATGAAGCAACCATGAGGCCGGGAAACTGCGTATCGAGTCGTCGAGCCGGGCGTCTGTAATGGGCCGGACGGGTCGCATGGGCCGCGATTTTCACCCGCTGCGTTGGCGTGTGGGCAGTGCTGGGCGGGGTGCAGTAGAATGCCGTCCGGGATTGGAGCGTTGTGTTGGGGGCCGAGACCCTCTTCAGTGAAGGATTGATTTTGGAATGTTAATGTCGTCTTACCACATTGTCGCGCTGCGGCTCGCCGCAGGGAAAGCGGTTAGTGCCGTTCTCGGGCACATCATTAGTATAGTATGAAAAGCGATTTGAGTCCATTACAGAAACCTTTCAAAACAGTTGTCCAAACGAAACGGCGAGCATACCTCTCGACCGGCCCCAGAACCCAAACCGGCATTTTTGTCAGGCCCGAAATTATCTACCCCAGACCCTGCACCACACGTGGCCGGTATATTTTTCGGTAAAGAGAAACGAATCGTACAGCCGGTTGGCCGCCTCACCCTGGCCGGTTTCGACAAAGACCTGCCGTGCGCCGCGGGCCTTCACCCGGTGCAGGCACTCCAGCATCAGGATGCGGGCCAGCCCTTTGCGGCGGTGATCGGGATGGGTGCAGACCGGCTCGTAAACCGCCGAGCGGTTGACCGGCTCCAGAATGATGGCCGCGTGCGCGGCGAAGGAACCGTCCGGCGCTTTAGCGACCAGGTGCAGATCCTCATCGTAGGACGGGGCCAGGCGGGAGAAGGTCAGCATCTCGCCGGCGGTGTGGAATGTGCGCCCGAAGGCGGCGTTGAGCAGGTCCGCCAGGCGCTGGCAGTCAGCCGGGTCGGACCCCCGCAGCGTGCGCAGGGTATAACCCGGCGCCATCGCCGGCACGGGCGGCAGCGGGCGGTCGCCCAGGTACATCCGGCGGGCCACACTGCCATGGGGCAGCATCTCGTAGCCGCGCGCGCCCAGCAGCCGCTGGCGGGGGAAATCGTAGTCATACACCATGGTCTGGATCCGGCGGCCCTGCCCGTCTCCGACCGGCACCGCCAGATTCTCCTCCGCCCAGGCGATCATGCCCGCTTCCAGGTCTTCCCGGTAGTCGGGATGCAGCTGCAGGTAAAACCAGCCCCCATCCTCGGGCATGGCCGCGCCGGCCAGCCGGCCTTCCGCCGTCTCCCACAGGCGGATCCGCGCAGCCCATTCCGGGTCCAGGTCGGGGTTGGGGTCGTAGAAGCGCGAGGCGTCCCAGTTGCGCACGTCGATATTCCAGCCCAGCCCGGTGATGGGGAAGGTCTCCACCAGCAGCCGGCGCACCCGCCAGAAGTCTTCATCATCGCGCAGCGGGCGGCTGGTATAGCCCTGCGGCGTGTAGGCTGCAGCGCTGTCGGGCATTCAATCACCTCCAAGAAAAATGCCGCGGGAAATCCCGCGGCATTGAATGCAATTTGTGTGCCGCTCAGGAGAGGTATTCCCGCAGGTGGCGGCTGCGCGTGGGATGGCGCAGCTTGCGCAGGGCCTTGGCCTCGATCTGGCGGATGCGCTCGCGGGTGACGTTGAAGTAGCGGCTGACCTCTTCCAGCGTGTGATCCTTGCCGTCGATCAGCCCGAAGCGCAGCTCGAGCACCTGCCGCTCCCGCTCGGAAAGCGCGCCCAGCGCATTCTGCACCTGCTCGCGCAGCATCTCCCGGGCGGCAGCGTCCATCGGCTCCAGCGCCTCGTCGTCCTCGATGAAGTCGCCCAGCTGACTGGATTCTTCATCCCCCACCGGCCGCTCCAGTGAAACCGGCTCCTCGGCCGACTGCAGAATGCGCTGCACCTTGGCGGTGGCGGCGATCCAGCGGCGCTGCAGCTCGGGGTCCAGCTCCAGGTTGTTCTCGCGGGCCTGCTTGATGGACTGCACGTCCTCCGGCGGGAGGAACTCTCCCTCCAGGGCCAGCTCTTCCAGGGTGGCTTCGCGGCCCAGCTTCTGCACCAGCGAGCGCTGCACCCGCAGCAGGCGGGTGATGGACTCGAACAGGTGCACCGGGATGCGGATGGTGCGCGCCTGCTCGGCGATGTAGCGGCTGATCGACTGGCGGATCCACCAGGTGGCGTAGGTGGAGAACTTGAAGCCGCGGGTGGGGTCGAACTTGGAGACCGCCCGCAGCAGGCCAAGATTGCCCTCCTGAATCAGGTCCAGGAAGGAGATTCCCCGGCCCAGGTAGCGCTTGGCGATCGAAACTACCAGGCGCAAATTGGCGCGGATCAGGGTCTGGTTGGCCTCTTCGGCGCGCCACTCCACCCCTTCGATCTCGTCCTTCAGGTCCTCCTCCGGGGGCATGTGTTTCTCGAAGAAGGCCGGTTTCGGCAGGGAGGTGTGCCGCCGCAGCCCTTCGATCAGGTCGCTGGTGACCTTGCCGGGCAGCAGGTACAGGCACAGGAAGAAGGTGAAGGCGTGGCGCACCAGCTCGTCCCACAGCGGGTCCTTGCCCCACTGCCCGTTGTCCAGGTAGGAGCGCAGGTAGGAGGGGTCATTGGACTGCCAGGAACGGCGCAGCTGCTGGGCCTCCAGCGCGATCAGGCTGAGGTCGGGCATCTCGCCGCCGGCCAGGCGGTCGGCGTCTTCCTGCAGCCGCTGCCAGGCGGTGATCATATGATGGACCACATCCATGAACAGCCGGCGGTAGTAGTCGGGGTCCTTCTGGTCGCCTTCGTGGTGCGACATCAGGGTTTCCAGCAGCCGGCTGGCCTCAATCCGCGTGGCCAGGCGGAACTCGCTGTCCGCGTCCAGCAGGTTGATCTGCCCGATTTCCTTCAGGTACAGGCGCACCGGGTCTTCCGAAAGCTCCACAGCGAAGGTGGGGTCCTCGAGAATCTCCAGCGGGTCTTCCACCGGAACGTCTTCCGTTTCCCACTCCTCTTTGGAGCGGGCCTCGACCACCTCGTCGGCGAACTCGTCGCCCGGCTCAGCCCCGGCCTCTTCCGGAGCAGCGCCGGTCAGCTCGGGATCCACCAGCTCGCTCTTGCGCGCGCGCCGGGTGCGCCGCGTCTTGGGGCTGGTTTCTGGGGCTGTCGAATTGTCTGAAGACCTTGGGGAGGTTTTTCTAGGGCGACCCATAGTCATAACTATACCATACTTCCTTCAGTCAATCTGTAATGGACTGGCCAGCGCCGCGGACAGGCACTGTTTGGCTTTGATCAACTGCAGCAGCTGCTCGGCAAAGGGATTGAGCGTGCTCCCCTCACTTTCCTGAGCCTCCTGCTGCATCAGATACAGCTGGCGCAGCCCTTCTTCGACCCGCAGCAGGCGCAGGCCCATGAAGGTTTTCACCAGGTCGTCCAGCAGCAGCTCGCCGGTCGGTTCCCCCAGCGGCAGCGGCGCGCGGAGCGCCTCCACCAGGCCGGCGATCTCCTCCGGCGCGGCGTGCTGCAAATAAGCTTCCGGCTCCTCGTTCTCCTGCTCCAGCGCGCCGCGGATCAGGGCGGCCACCTGGCGGTGGTCGGCGCTGACAAAGTCCGGCAGGTCCAGGCGGGGCTGCCCGATTTGCTGCAGGGCGCGATCGAGCAGGTACAAATTGTCGGGCTTGCGCAGCAGCAGGCGCAGGCAGTGAGCCTCCATCTCGTGCTCCCGGCGCCGGGCGGTGGCCGGGGCTTCCCCCCGCCCCTCGGCCTGCGGGGGCATCAGCGGCTCGGATGAACGCCGGCGGCCCCGTCTGGGCGCGGGAGCCGGGCGGCCGCTGCCGACCAGCGCGCGCTCGTCCACGCGCAGCAGCCGGGCCAGGCGCTGGGTGTAGTCCTGCCGCTCCACCGGGCTGCCCACCTCCTGAATCAGCGGCATCACCCGTTCAGCGATCTCGCGCTTCACCCGCGGGTCGTCCAGGTCCTGGCCGCGGGCCAGCGTCTCCATCACGTGCACCACCACCGGTTTGGCCTCGTCCAGAATGCGCTTCCACTCCTCCGGATCGCGCAGCACCACCTCGTCCGGGTCCATGCCCTCGGGGATGGTGGTGACGCGCAGGTCAGCCTGCAGGCGGGCCTCGTGGCGCATCAGGCCGCGGGCGTCAAAGACGATCTCGTCGGTCTGGTCCAGCGCCTGGCGGGCAACCTCCAGCCCGCGCAGGGTGGCCTTCTCGCCGGCGGCGTCCGCGTCCAGCGCCAGCACAATGCGCCGGGTGTAGCGCTTGAGCAGGCGCATCTGGTCGTCGGTCAGCGCGGTGCCCATGGGCGAGACGGTGTTGGTGAACCCGGCCTGGTGCAGCACAATCACGTCCAGATAGCCTTCGACGATGACCACCTGGTCGGCGGCGCGGATGGCCTTGCGGGCCTGGTCCAGACCGTAAAGCAGGCGGCCCTTGTCGAACAGCGCCGTCTGCGGGGAATTGAGGAACTTGGGAATGTCGTTGGGGTCCAGGATGCGCGCCCCGAAGCCGGCCATGTGCCCGCTGGCGTCGCGGATGGGGAACATGATGCGGTTGCGGAAGCGGTCGTAAACGCCCTGGCCCTCCTGCCGCTCGGTCACCAGGCCGGCCTGCAGCAGCTCCTCCGGGGTGTAGCCGCGCTGTGTGAAATGCTGCAGCGCCGCTTCCCAGGCGGCGGGCGCGTAGCCCAGCCCGAAGGTCTCAATGGTCTGGGCGGTCAGGCCGCGTTTGGCCAGATATTCCCGGGCCGGCGCCCCGGCCGGGCTCTGCAGCAGGTGGTGGCGATAAAAGATCACCGCCTCTTCCAGCAGGCCGCGCAGCCGCTCGTTGGCCTCGTCGCGCTCCTGCTTCTGCGGCGTGAGCGGCTCCAGCTGCACACCGGCGCGCTCCGCCAGATAGCGCAGCGTCTCGGCGAAATCCCAGCCCTCCTTTTTCATCACGAACTGGAAGATATCGCCGCCCTCATTGCACTGGCCAAAACAGCGCCAGGTGCCCGAATCCGGAAAGACCACAAACGCAGGGGTTCGCGTGTTGGGGTGAAAGGGGCAAAAACCCGTGTAGTTTTTTCCCGCCCGGCGCAGCTTTACCGTTTCAGAAACCAGATCGACAATGTTCAGGCGGGCCTTGATCTCATCTATGGCTGTCATGGCATCGTTTCCGGATTCTATCCCAAAACCGATTTCGTGGAACTGCAGGAAGCGCGAGGAGACGCGCTTCCTGCATCCATCTTACCCCTTTTTGGAAAAAGCATCCTCCGGCCGCCGCCCGGCGAGATTAGAAACCTTCCAGCCGGGAAAGGTCGGCCATGCCGGCCGTCATGGCGGCGATGCGCTGCAGGATGCCCAGGCGGTTGCGGCGCACCTGTTCATCCTCTGCCATCACCAGTACGTCGTCAAAGAAGCGGTTGATTTCCGGAACCAGATAACCAAACAACTTGAAGAACATCTGCACCGAGCCGGCCCGGCGCGGGATCTTTTCGGCCTCGCTGACCGCCTCCCACAGAGAGCGCTCGGCTTCGGTCTCAAACAGCCCCGGGTCCACCGGGTAAATTTCGGGCTGGTCGCGGGTGATGCGCACGCAGCGGGCGTAGGCCGGCAGCAGGGTGGGCCACTGCGGGTCCTTCACCCACTCGCTCAGCTCTTTGACCGCCAGCCTGGCCGAGGCCGGGTCAGCGCCCTGCTCGGCCAGCACCGCGCTGACCACGTCGTGACGGTAGCCCTCTTCCAGCAGGAAGTTCTGCAGACGCCCGGCGATGAAGTCCAGGGTGGCCTTCAGGTGATCTTCGGTTACCTCGATGGGCTGGAAGCGGGCCGCGGCGGCGGCGGCCGCCCGCAGGTCCAGCGGCAGCTCCCAGTGAGTCAGCAGCTGGATCAGACCCAGGGCGGTGCGGCGCAGGGCGAAGGGGTCCTTGGTGCCGCTGGGGGCCAGCCCGGCAGCGAACAGCCCCACCAGCGAGTCCACCCGGTCGGCGATGCCCAGCATCAGCGCCGGGGGCTTGGCGGGCAGCGCGTCACCGGCGAAGCGCGGCAGCAGGTACTCGAACAGCGTCTCCGCCACCGCCGGGTCCTCGCCCGACTTGAGCGCGTAATGGCGGCCCATAATGCCCTGCAGGCCGGTCATCTCGATGACCATGTGGGTCACCAGGTCGGCCTTGCACAGTTTGGCCGCGCGGCGGGCCACTTCGGCGTCGTCCTCCTGCAGCGGGACCATCATCAGCAGGTCCTCCAGCAGCTCTTCCACCCGGCGCTGCTTGTCGAGCATCGAGCCGAGTTTGGTCTGGAAGGTCAGCGTGGACAGGCGCGGCAGGTACTCCTCCAGCGGCTTCTTCAGGTCCTCGGAGATAAAGAAAGCGGCGTCGGCGAAGCGGGCGCGAATGACGATCTCATTGCCCTCGCGGACGGTGTCCAGATACTGGCGGCCGCCGTTGCGGATGGTGACAAAATGCGGCAGCAGCTTGCCATCCGGCGCATAGACCGGGAAGTAGCGCTGGTGCTTCTTCATCACGGTCACCAGCACCTGCTCGGGCAGCTCCAGGTGCTCGCGGTCGAAGCTGCCCAGCACGGCCGTGGGGGCCTCCACCAGCTGGGTGACCTCCTCCAGCAGGCGCGTGTCCAGCCGCTCCGGGTCGCCCCCGGCGGACTGGATCAGCTCGCGCACCTGGCGGGCGATTTCCGCGCTGCGCCCGGCCGGGTCCAGCACGATACCCTGGGCGGCCAGCGCGTCAAAATAGGCCTGCGGGTTGGGTGTTTCCAGCCATTCCGGGTCGTGGAAGCGCAGCCCGCGGGTGGCGCCGCCCGACTGCAAACCGGCGTATTCAAAGGGGATCACCTGCTCGCCCAGCAGGGCCAGCAGCCAGCGGATGGGGCGCGAGAAGGCCACGCCGGTCGCGTTCCAGCGCATGGCCCGCTCGAAGCGCAGCCCGGCGATCAGCCCGGGCAGGGCCTCGGCCAGGATCTCCACCGCCGGGCGGCCGGGTTCGAACACCCGCGCAGTCACGTATTTCCCGCCGTCCAGCTCCTCGACCTTCAGGTCCTCGACCGACAGGCCGCGGCTGCGGGCAAAGCCCTCGGCCGCTTTGGTCGGCGCGCCGGAAGCGTCGAAGGCCCGCTGCGCCGGCGGCCCTTTGACCACGGTTTCCCGGTCGGGCTGGCGCTCGGCCAGCTGGCTGACAGAAACCACCAGCCGGCGCGGGGTGCCCATCACGCGGATCTCGCCGTGCGCCAGGCGCAGCTCATCCAGCAGCTGCGGAACGCGCTCGTTCAGCTGCTGCAGCGCGGCGCTCAGGTCGCCCGCGGGCAGCTCCTCGGTGCCGATTTCCAGCAGGAAGTCGGCAGGCCGGTCACCGGCAGCCGGCTTCAGGGCTGGCCGGGCCGGAGCCGCCTGCGCGGTCTGGTGATCGTCCAGCCAGGGGAACTCCAGCTGCTGGCGCTGCTCGACGTACAGCGCGGCCATGCGCCGGGTCAGATCGCGCATGGCGGCGAACATGGCCTGGCGCTCGGTCACGCCGACCGCGCCGCGTGTGTCCAGCAGGTTGAAGGTGTGCGAGCTCTTTAATATGTAATCCAGCGCCGGGTAGACCAGGCCGTGCTCCAGCGCGGCCACAGCCTCCGCATGGTAAATCTGGTACAGCGTGCGCAGCCGGTCGACGTCGGCCGTCTCAAAGTAATACTTCGAGTTCTCCTGCTCGGACTGCAGCTGCACGTCGCCGTAGGTGCGCCGGTCGTCCCAGCGGATCTCCTTGAAGATGCGCACCTGCTGCAGCGCCATGGCGATGCGCTCCAGCCCGTAGGTGATCTCCACCGAGACCGGCTCGAGCACCTGCCCGCCGGCCTGCTGGAAGTAGGTGAACTGGGTGATCTCCTGCCCGTCCAGCCAGACCTCCCAGCCCAGGCCCCAGGCGCCCAGCGCCGGCGATTCCCAGTTGTCCTCGACAAAGCGAATGTCGTGCTGGTCAGGATCGATGCCGATGGAGCGCAGCGAGTTGAGGTACAGCTCCTGCGGATTGCCCGGATCGGGCTTGAGGATGACCTGGAACTGCGTGTGCTGGGCCAGGCGGTAGGGGTTCTCGCCGTAGCGCGCGTCATCCGGGCGGATGGACGGCTCCACGTAGCCCACCCGCCACGGCTCGGGCCCGAGCACGCGAAGGATGGTGGCGGGGTTGTTGGTCCCGGCGCCCACTTCTGTGTGGTAGGGTTGCCAGATCAAGCAGCCCTGGTCAGCCCAATACCGCTGCAAATTGAGAATAATTTCTTGAAAATTCAACGCTTCCGACATGCCTTCTCCCAGGACTGTAGAATGGCTTGATTATACCAGTGAGGCGCCACTCCCCCGGGTCTGGCTGCAGCAGGGTTATTTCTTGCGCACCGCGCGCAAGAAGCCCGGGCTGTTCAGGTTCCGCTCGAGCAGGAAGGTCAAATAGTGCTGCAGCAGGTCTTCCAGCTCCTGGCGCACCCCGGGCGGGATGATGGCCCGGTTGGCCTCGGCAAAGGTGGAGCGCTGCAGGTGGCGCATGTATTTCAACGCCTGCATGGAGACCGGCCGCAGCGAGGGATCGCTGGCCCCGCAGTCGGGGCAGATGGCCCCGCCCAGCAGGGGCGAGAAATATTGGTCCTGGGGCTGGATCTGGCGGCCGCAGTTGGCGCAGTAGGTCAGCTCGGGGCGGAAGCCCAGCAGGTCGAGCAGCTGGATTTCATAATAGCGCACCGCCAGGTAGGGGTCGGGCTGGGCCGCCACCCGGCTCAGGGTGCGCACCAGCAGGTCATAAAGCGGGCGGTTCTCGCTCTCGTCATAGGTGAAGCGGTCGAGCAGCTCGACCACGTAGGCGGCGTAGCCCATGCGCACCAGGTCCTCGCCCAGGGGCAGGTAAGGGTCCACCGTCTCGGCCTGGGTGACGATCCACAGGTCGCGCCCGCGGGCCAGCATCAGCGTGACGCGGGTGAACGGCTCCAGATGCCCGGCCTTGCGCGAGCGCATCTTGCGGGCGCCCTTGGCGATGGCGCGCAGCTTGCCGTGCTCGCGGGTGTATATGCTCAGCAGCCGGTCCGCCTCGCCCCAGTCACTGTGGCGCAGCACCACCGACTCCACGCGGATGTTGCGCTCCTGTCGGGCCATTCAAGCCATCCAATCAGCGGCCGGCAGAGCCGGCGTCTAGACCCTGGGCAGATGCTCCGGGCCGAAATTTCCGGGCAGCAGCTCGCGCACCGTGGCCTCGCGCACCACCCGGCCGGTTTCATCCGCCATGATCACCAGCGTGTCCACACCGAACTCGCCCAGCACCTGGCGGCAGGAGCCGCAGGGCGAGCCGCCGTTGGAGGTGACCACGGCAATGGCCTGGAACTCCCGCTCGCCTTCCGAGACGGCCTTGAACACGGCCACCCGTTCGGCGCAGATGCTGTCCGGGAAGGCGGCGTTTTCAATATTGACCCCCTCGTAAATGCGGCCGGAGGAGGCCAGCAGGGCTGCGCCCACCGCGTAGTGCGAGTAGGGGGCGTAGGCCCACTGCCGGGCGTTGGCTGCGGTTTCGATCAGCTGTTTTCGGGCTTCAGCGCTTATCATCGTTCTTCTCCTGCGGCACTTCCAGAGACTCGTACTGGCGCTGCTCGGCCCTCACCTTGCGGATGCGCCGTCCGGTGACCAGCTCGATGGTCAGGGTCCAGTCTTCCACATGCACCTGCTCGCCGCCAATGGGCACGCGCCCGATGGTTCCATAGAGGAAGCCGCCGAGCGTGTCGGCCATGTCTTTGGTCAGGTGGGTGCCCAGCATATCGTTGACGTCGTCCAGGTCCAGGCGGCCGCTGAGCAGGTAAGAGCCGTTCTCCAGGCGCTGGTAGAGCTGTTCTTCGCCCTGGTCGTACTCGTCGCGGATCTCACCCACGATCTCCTCGACGATATCCTCCATGGTCACCAGCCCGGCCATGCCGCCGTACTCGTCCACCACCACGGCAATGTGATAGGAGTTCTTCTGCATTTCGCGCAGCAGCTCGTCCACCTTCTTGGCCTCGGGCACAAAGAAAGCCGGGCGCAGGAACTGGCGGATGGGGTCTTCGATGCCGTTCTCAATGTGCACCCGCAGCAGGTCCTTGGCGTAGAGCATGCCGATGATGTTGTCGATGGTCTCCTCGTAGACGGGCACGCGCGAGTGACCGGAGAGGGTCAGCGCCTGAATGGCCTCTTCCAGCGAGGTGTTCACTTCCAGCGCCAGAATATCGATGCGCGGGATCATGATTTCGCGCACCAGGGTGTCGCCGAAATGGAAGATGGAGTAGATCATCTGGCGCTCGTCTTTTTCCAGGCTGCCTTCTTCCTGCCCCACTTCCACCCAGTTCTTCAGTTCGTCCTCGGTCACCGCCAGGGCGCGCCGGTCCAGGGTGGCCGAAGAGCCCAGCAGGGCGATGAACAGGGCCGAGAACGGGCGCAGCAGCAGGTCCAGCAGCCCGGCGGCGCCGGTCAGGCGCAGCGTCCAAGCCTCGGGGTCCTTGAGGATCAGCCCCTCGATGCCGTACTCGATGAGCAGGATGACCAGCACCGCGCCGGCCAGCGCCAGCAAAGCCCAGCCCATTTCAGGCTGAGGGAACAGGCTCCACAGCAGCAGCCAGGTGGTCACGCCCAGCATGAAGTGCGCCAGCGAGGTGATAAAGCGCAGCGCCACCCGCAGGCTGAGGCGGTCCACCAGGTCCAGAGTCCGGTCCAGGTTTTTGGTTGTCTGCCCGCGCAGGCTCATCAGCTGCGGCACGCGGGCATTGATGACGGCTGACCTGAGAAAAACGACCAGCAGGTCAACCACGAGCAAGACCACAAAAAGAAGCAAAATTTGATTGTCCACCAGTTTATTTATTGTACACTCAACTCGTCAGTTTGGGGTTGGGCCGCGGTGCGGCGCACGCCGCGCAGCACCTCAAAGGGCTCCACGCGGGCGCCTTCCTCCAGGACGGAGTCTTCCACCACCGCGGAAAGCACCGTGCAGCCGTCCCCCACAAGGGCGCCGCTCAGGACCGCGTTCGGGCCGATGCGGCAGTCACTCCCCACGCGGGTCTCGCCGCGAAGGTGAGTGTTGGGGTAAATAATCGTATCCTTGCCGATGGTGACGTCCGGTTCAATATACGTAGTGCGCGGGTCCACCAGGGTGACGCCGGCGTCCATCCAGCGCTGGTTGATGCGATTTCGCATGATCTCTTCCGCCTCGGCCAGGTAAGCGCGGGTGTTGATCCCGATGGCCTCCTGCGGGTCCTCGGCCACCAGCGCGCGGACCGTGTACCCGTCCCCCACGGCGATGCCCACCAGATCGGTCAGGTAATACTCGCCTTTGGGCGACTTTTCCACCCGCTCAAGCGCCGGCCACAGCCAGTCCGCCCGGAAGCAGTACACCGAGGCGTTCAGCTCGCGGATGGCCAGCTGCTCGGGCGTGGCCTGCGCCTCCTCGACGATGGCCAGCACCTCGCCGCCCGGGCCGCGCACCACCCGGCCAAAGCCGTGCGGGTCCTCGGCGATCAGGCTGAGCATGGTGACCGGCCCGTCGTTGGCCTTCTGCTCGGCGATTAACCGGGCGAACGTGTCCGCCGTCAGCAGCGGCATGTCGGCGGTGGCCAGCAGCACCAGATCGGTGCGGCCTTCCAGAAGAGGGCGGGTCACTGCCAGCGCGTGAGCCGTGCCCAGCTGCTGTTCCTGCAGGGCAAAGTCGGCCCGGTCGCCAGCAGTCGCGCGAACCGCGTCGGCGCCATGGCCCACCACTACCACCGGTTTTCTACCCGTCGCTTCCGCGACGGCCTGTATCGAATACAGGATCATCGGCCTGCCGGCCAACGGGTGCAGCACCTTGGGCAGCCGGGACAGCATGCGCTTACCGTGCCCCGCCGCCAGGATCACCCCCGTCACAATCATGGGTACACTCCTGTGGAAATCAACCCATCAATAGAGAAAAGTACAAGCCCGCGCTACCTTCGGGCAGCACAATGGCCCGCAGCTGCGATTGTCACCATTGAGAGATAACCCTGTGGTAGTCATGGACAAAGGCTGGGGCACCAGGATTCGAACCTAGATCCACAGATCCAAAGTCTGGTGTGCTGCCATTGCACCATGCCCCAGTGTTAACCCTGCGCCATGCAAGGCGGATGATATTTTAACACAGATTCACCTGATGGGACAGCCTGGCCCCACGGCGGGGGCCATGGGGGTGCGCCCCCACCTGTCCCCATGGGGACAGGTGGGGCCTTGCCCCTCCGCATAACGCAATAAGCGGGTATCTAATACCCGGTTTTGTGCTATAGTATGGCTACCAGGGGATTATTAATTGCCTTAGCACAAAGGTCTGCACTTCACCACATCCATCCATCCTGCCGCCCTCGAGGCGCGCAGACCTGCACGAACAACTGAATAGCCGCACCGCTGCGCACTGCAGCCGCAGGGCCACGTGGACCCATTGAGAAAGGAGGCAAGCAGTCATTTTATACCTTTCCCGCCATCCAAATGCACTGTAATACGCCATTGGAGGAGATATCAAGATGACTCGCAAGCAACTATGGACCGTCATTTCCCTGCTGCTGGCAGCCTCCATGCTGCTGACCGCCTGCCAGCCTGCCCCAACCCCCATCACCACATCTGAACCGCAGATCATCACCCAGATTGTCGAGGGCACCCCCCGCGAAATCATCGTCACCCCCGAGGCGCCCGCCGTCACGGAGGAACCCGCCGGGCCGCAGAAGAAAGTGCTGAGGCTCCACTGGCTGACCGGCGACATCCCCTCGCTTGACACCGCGCTGGCCTGGGATGTGATTTCCATCCAGATCATCGACACCGCCACCGTCGGGCTGACCCGCCAGAACGAGCAGACCGGCGAGGTGGAGCTGGCCATGGCCACCGACTACGAAGTGGCCGATGACGGCGTAACCTACACCTTCCACCTGCGCGACGACGTCCCCTGGGTCAAATATGACAAGATCTCCGACTCGGTCGTCCAGGTCATGGACTGCGAGGGCAACCCGCGCATGGTCACCGCCCATGACTTCGTCTACGCCATCCACCGCACGGCCAACCCGGACACCGCCGCCGACTACGCCTACGTGCTGGGCATGGCAGTGAAGGGCGTGAACGAGTACAACAGCGGTGAGGTCGACGACCCGGAGACCATCGGCGCCCGTGCCCTCGACGACTACACGCTGGAGATCACCTTCGTCGAGCCGGCGGTCTACAACCTCAACCTAGCCGGGCTGTGGTTCATGCACGCCATGCCCTCCTGGCTGATCGAGGGCGATGACTGCACCAACGCCGCCGGCGGCCGCTGGGTTGAGACCGGCTTCTACCAGGGCTACGGCCCCTACACCCTCAAGGAATGGATCCACGACGCCGAGCTGACCCTGATCAAGAACCCCTTCTGGCCCGGCAACGACGTGGTTCCCTCGCCCAAGATTGACGAGATCAACTGGCGCTTCATCGACGGCACCGCCGCCATGAACGAGTACGAAGTCGACAACATGGATGTGGTCAGCTTCCCCTCCAACCAGTACGACCGCGTCCACTCCGACCCCGAGCTCAGCCAGCAGATCTCGCCCACCTTCACCCTGGGCACCGAGTTCTACGCCTTCAACACCCAGCTGGCCCCCACCAATGACGTGCGTGTGCGCCGCGCCCTCTCTATGGCCATCGACCGGGCCGCGCTGATCGAGAACGTGACCAAGAGCGGCACCGAGGCCCACTGGTTCGTCCATCCGGGCGTGGCTGGCGCGCCCAAGCCCGAAACGCACCCCGACCTGGGCATCCAGTATGACCCCGAGGGCGCCAAAGCGCTGATGGACGAGTACCTGGCTGAAACCGGCCAGAACGCCGCGGACCTGGCCATCGTGCTGATGTTCAACACCAGCGAAGGCCACCGCCGCAACGCTGAGGCCATCCAGCAGATGTGGGCCGAGACCCTGGGCGTGACCGTCACCCTGGTCAACCAGGAGTTCGCCGTCTTCCGCGCCACCCGCCGCGAAGGCGCCGAGCACATCTACCGCGGCTCCTGGGTGCAGGATTACCCGGACGCGAACAACTTCCTCTTCGAGGTGTTCTCGTCGGGCGGCGCTTACCAGGACGTGGTCAACTGGCCGTTTGACGAGAAGGTCGGCACCAGCTACAACAACCCGCTCTACGACGAGTTCGTCAGCCTGCTGGAGCAGGCCGCCGTGGAGACCGACCCGGTCGCCCGCGCTGACCTGTACGCTCAGGCCGAGCACATCCTGGTCGTGGAGGAGGCCGTGGTCGCCCCGCTGTACTGGTACTCCGGCGAAGTGCTGATCAAGCCCTGGGTAGTCGACACCCCGTCCATCACCGGCTACGACCGCTTCGAAAAGTGGGACATCCTGGACCACTAAACCGACCGACGGGTACAAACCCAGAACAGCTGAGGCCGCTCTTCGAGCGGCCTCTTTTTTTTACAGAAAAAACGGTGAGCGGCCCTACACCAGGTAGCAGGCGGCGTAATGGCCGCCGCCCTTATCCTCCAGCGGCGGGTGATCGTTCTCCGCGCAGATTTTGGCCGCCAGCGGGCAGCGCTCGTAGAAGCGGCAGCGCGGCACCGGGTCGATCGGCCGGCTGATGCTGCCTTCAATGGCCGGGGGCTGGCGTTTGTACAGCGGGTCGGGCACGGGCACGGCCGAGATCAGCGCCTTGGTGTAGGGGTGCAGCGGGTTCATCAGCACCTCTTCGGTGGGGCCCATCTCGACGATCTTGCCCATGTACATCACCGCGATCTGGTCGCTGGTGTAGCGGGCCACCGCAAGGTCGTGGGTGATGTACAGATAGGAAACCTCCAGCTTCTGGGCCAGCTGGATCATCAGCTTCATAATGCCGGTGCGGATGGAGACGTCCAACATCGAGGTCGGCTCGTCAGCGACGATAAAGCCGGGGTTGACCACCAGCGCGCGGGCGATGGCCACCCGCTGCCGCTGCCCGCCCGACAGCTCGTGCGGGAAGCGGAACATGAACGAAGTCGCCGGGCTGAGGCCCACCTGCTCGAGCATATGAGCCACCCGCTCCTCCCGCTCGGCCAGGCTGCCGATGCCCTGCACCGCGAGCGGCTCGGCCACGGCGTCAAAGATGGACAGGCGCGGGTTGAGCGATTCGTACGGGTCCTGGAAGATCATCTGCACCCGGCGGCGGAACTCCCGCAGGTCGCGGCCGCGCAGGCGGGCCAGATCCACCATGCGGCCGGGGTTCTGCTCGTCGCTCATGTAAATGTGGCCGCCGGTCGGGGGGATCAGCCGCACCAGAAGCTTGCCGGTGGTGGTCTTGCCGCTGCCCGACTCCCCCACCAGCGCCAGAGAGCGGCCGGGCAGGATCTCAAAGGAGATGTTATCCACCGCGTGGATGAAGGAGGTGGGGCCTTTGAGCAGGCTGCCGCCCAGCGGGAAATGCTTTTTCAGGTTCTCCACCCGCACCAGGGGGAGCGTGGTGGCCGGGACGGTCCCGACCGGCTGCACAGCGACCATTATTCCACCTCCGCGGGGTTCCAGCAGGCGATGTAGTGCTGGTTCCCGATATTTTCAAAGGGCGGCTGCACCTCTTTGCATTTATCCAGCGCCCTCGGGCAGCGCGGGTGAAAGCGGCAGCCCGGCGGCGGGTAAAGCAGGTCGGGCGGTTCTCCGCCCAGAGCCTCCAGCTCCCGCTTCTCGCCCACGATGGAGGGGAAGGCGCTCATCAGCGCCACCGTGTAGGGATGGCGGGGACGGCGGAAAATCTCGGAGGCCGGACCCAGCTCGGCCATGCGCCCGGCGTACATCACCCCGATGGTCTCGGCCACCTCGGCGATCACGGCAATGTCGTGGGAGATGTAGATCATGCTCATACCCAGCTTCTGCTGCACGGCGCGCAGCTCGCGCAGCACCTGGTCCTGCACAATCACATCCAGGGCGGTGGTCGGCTCGTCAGCGATGATCAGATCCGGGCTGCAGGCCAGGGCCATGGCGATGATGGCGCGCTGGCGCATGCCGCCGGAATACTCGTGCGGGTAGCGGTCGGCCATGGCCGGGTCGATGCCCACCAGCCGGAACAGCTGCTCCACCCGTTTTCGGCCCTCCGCCGGGGTGATGTCGCGGTTGTGCTCTTCCAGGGCCTCGACGATCTGGTCGCCCACCCGGTAGACCGGGTTGAGCGCATTCATGGCCGCCTGGAAAACCATCGAGATCTGCTCCCAGCGCACCTTGCGCATCTCTTCATTGCTCAGCGGCACCAGGTTGCGGCCGTTGAGCAGGATCTCTCCCCGGACGATCTCGGCATTGTCCGGCAGAAGCTTCATCATGGTCATGGCCACCGAGGTCTTGCCGCAGCCCGATTCCCCCACCAGCCCCATCGACTGGCCGGGATACAGGTCAAACGACACCCCGTCCACGGCCGACACCGGCCCTTTGCGGGTGTGGTACACCATGGTCAGGTCTCGCAGAGACAGGAGCGGTTTTTCAGCCATATTCACTTCCTTGCCGGCCCGCGCCGCGGATCACCGCTTGCGCAGGCGAGGGTTGGCCACTTCGTCAAACGCCCGGCCGACCAGATAAAAGGCCATGCTCAACAGCGAGATGGACAGCCCGGCCGGCACCACCAGATACCAGTAATTCCACCCGGCCAGCAGGTAGCCCGTGGCCTGGGCGGTGTTGATCATCAGCCCCCAGCTGGTGCGCAGGTTCAGCAGGCCGAAGAAGGACAGGGCCGCCTCGGTGAAGATGGCCCCCGTCACGGCGAACATCATGTTCAGGAAGGCCAGCGGCATCAGGTTGGGGACGATGTGGTTGAAAATAATGTGCAAATCGCTGCCGCCCGCCACTCTGGCGGCCTCGATATAGGGTTTGACCTTGATGGTCAGCGCCTGGGCCTTGAAGATAATCGTGGTGCCGCCGAAGCCCGAAAGCACCCCCAGCACAATGGCCAGCTCCAGGATGCCGAAGTCGAAGAAGGAGCTCAGCACCACCAGCAGGGCCAGGAAGGGCAGCACGTTGATCAGGTCGGCCAGGCGCATAAAAAAGGCGTCGATCGGCCCGCCGTAATAGGCGGCGATGGCCCCGACAGAGGTGGCTATCACCACCGTCACCACCGCGGCCACGATGCCCAGCGCAAACTCGGACCTGTCTCTTATACACNNGCAGCACGTTGATCAGGTCGGCCAGGCGCATAAAAAAGGCGTCGATCGGCCCGCCGTAATAGGCGGCGATGGCCCCGACAGAGGTGGCTATCACCACCGTCACCACCGCGGCCACGATGCCCAGCGCAAACTCGGACTGGGTGCTCTTCATCAGCTGCGAGAGGATGTCGCGCCCGGCCGGGTCGGTGCCCAGCCAGTGCGCCGCCGAGGGCGGCGACGGGTTCAACCCGCGCAGAGCCGGGTCGTTGCCCAGGAAGGGGTCGTAGATGGACCGGTTCCACACGGTGTTCATCAAGATGGGATGCGCCAGCGCCATCACCCCGTAGAACAGGATAATGCCAAGGCCGACCAGCCCGACCTTGTTCTGGGCAAACAGCGCCCAGTTGGCCCGGATCCCCCTGGCCATCTGCTGAAGGCGGATGCGCCACAGGGGGAGAGCCAGAACGGTGGATTCATAACTGGTGGTGGCCATGGTCTCCTCCTAGCCGTAGCGGATGCGCGGATCCAGGAACGCGTAGAGAATATCGGCCACCAGGTGGGCAAACAGCGCCAGGGTGCCGATGAACAGGAAAGCGCCCATCACCATGGGAATGTCGTTGTTGTTCGAGGCGTCGAGCAGCGCCAGCCCCATCCCCTCCCAGGAGAAGATGGTCTCGGTGATGATGCCCCCGGCCAGGATGAAGGGCAGGCTGATGATCAGGCTGGTGAGCACCGGCAGCAGCGCGTTGCGGGCGGCGTGCTTATCCCGCACCGCCTTTTCCGACAGCCCCTTGGCCCGGGCGGCCATGATGTAGTCCTCGCGCAGCGTCTCCAGCATGGTGGTGCGGGTCAGCAGCATGGTCCCGGCGAAGTTCACCAGCACCAGCAGCGCGATGGGCAACACCATGTGGTAGAGAATGTCCCCGGCGTAAATGCCGTAGGGAGAGGACGCCCACACGCCGACGGCGATGACCACAAACGCCAGGGTCGAAACCAGCCGGATCCACTGCGCCCGGTAGGCGTTCATCCGGCGGGTGAGGTAGAACACCAGCCCCACAGCCACCACGAAGAGCGTGAAGGTGAGCAGCATGTTCTGCACCACGGCGTTCACCGAGAGGTTCAGCTCATCCGGCGCCCGGCGCCACAGCGAAACGTCGATGAACTTATTGATGGGCACCCAGTCCAGGGTGAAGCCGAACAGGAAGATCATCATCAGCCCCACCCAGGGCGTGAAGGCCGTGTACAGCGCCGAGCCGACCACCGTGGTGCCGATCTCCAGGCCTGTTCCGCGCCTCCAGGCGAGCATTTTCCCGGCATTGTAGCCCAGGCCAAACTGCAGCAGGGTGGAGGTGAGGAAGAGCAGGATGGTGCGCGGCGCGCGCTCGGCGATCACGTCGATCACCGGGCGGTTGTGCTGGTAGGAATCCCCCAGGTCTCCCTGGAGGATATTCCCCAGCCAGCGAATAAAGCGCTCCCCGGCGGGGCGGTCCAGCCCCAGGCGGCGCTGCAGGGCCTCGCGCTGCGCCGGCGAAAAGCGGGGGTTGTTCAGATACTGCAGGGTGATATCGCCGGGCTGGGCGTCCAGCAGGAAATACGTCAGGGCGAAAAACAATAACAGGGTAACAATAATCTGTCCGATGCGGCTGGCAATGTACCTCAGCATGGCAGCTCCTCAGGCTCATCGCCTCCGGCCCGGCGCGGGTCGGCACACCGGGCCTTCAAACGATAAAGATCTACCGTCCGGTTCCCGGCCTCGCCGGGGATCGCGATTGGGGAGGAGATGCAGGCGTAGGCGTCGGATCATTCACGCCCCGGCGCAGGCAGGCCGGTCTATATTAGATTATACAGATTGTATTCGTCCAATTACCCAGGCCATTTGAGGGGGGCGAATGCCCCCCTCCAGCGCTAAACCGGGTTTACTGCGCCCGCACCTTGTCAGGCAGGCCGTACAGGTACGGACCGATGCCGCCCAGCACATCCGTGTAGGGGAACTGGATGGTCGTGCGGTACGCGTCCACCACCGGAGTGGTGAACAGGGTGATGTAGGGCAGCTCCGTGGCCAGCAGGTTCTGGATCTCAAACGCCTGCTGTTTGGCCGCCTCGATATCTGTTTCCGCCAGGAAGGTTTCACAGAGCGCGGCCAGGTCCTCGCTCACGTAGTTGTACGGGTTGCCCAGATCCTGATCGAAGAACGTGCACAGGTAGTCAGGGAAGATCGTCAGTCCCCAGCCCAGGATGAAGGCGTCGTACTCGCCGGTTTCGTACACCGCCGCCAGGATGTTGTTGAAGTTCGTCAGGTTGGCGGTTGCGTCCACACCCAGCTCGCGGAACCACTGCTCGATGTACACGGCGGAGGTGGCGCGCAGCGGGTCATAAGCAGCCGACGGGGCCAGGATTTCCACCGGGGCGAAAGGCGTGCCGTCCGGCAGGGTCAGGCCCTCGCCGTAGATCACCGCCTCGCCGTCCCACGAAGGCTCGCGGCCCGTCCAGGTGAAGCCGGCGTCCTTGAGCATCTGCACCGAAGCGTTTACACGCTGACCGGCGTCCATACCCACGCAGTACTTGGGCACGTCCGGGTTATGCCAGTCGGTGTTGCCTTCCGGTACCAGGGTGTAGACCGGCAGCGTCTGCCCCTGGAGCACGTTCTGGCTGATGAAGTCCAGATCGATCATACAGGCCAGAGCCTGCTTGAAGGTGATGTTGGACAGGTCAGCCCGGTTGTGGTTGAAGCCCAGGTAGCGGAAGCCGTTGTTGGGCGTGGTGACGGTCTCAATGTTCGGGTCGCTTTCCAGCTGCGGCACGAACCCCTGCTGGATGCCGTTGGCCGTCAGCAGGAAGTCGATCTCATCCGCCCTCAGGGCCAGAACACCGGCGTCCTGGCTGGCGTACAGCGAGTAGAGCACGCTGTCGAAGTGCGGGCCCTGAACATACTCGAGTACCACCGGGCCTTCCGGTTCGCCCAGCACGGTTTCATCGAACACGCCTTCCTTCACGCGCTGGTAGGCTCCGTTTTCAAACTCCCGGACGGTTGCACCCGCCAGGGGGTAGTTGTCATTGGCGGCGGTCTCCGAGAAGGCTCCCGGCTCCCATTCCACCAGCTGGAACTGTCCGCCCACCGGCTCGCCTTCGTTGTCCAGCCCCTGAAGGATATCCACCGCTTCCGCCAGGATGTCGGCGTTCTCTGGCGCACCGGTGTCGATGTCGGCGATCAAGTTCCAGGCCTCAGCGATTCTCGGCTCCCAGTAGGCTTTGCTCACAAAGATACCCGTCAGCGTGCCGTACTGCCACAGGGCCAGGCCCGGCTCTGCGTACCAGTAGAACTTGACGTGGGTCGGGTCCACCGCTTCCACGTGCGAGAGGTAGGTGGGGTTGTAGTAGCTCAGCCAGTTCAACCCCAGGCGGAATTTGAGCACGGTGTTAGCAGTGAAAGCCACGTCCTCTGCCGTGAGCGGAGAGCCGTCACTCCACACCAGGCCGTCCTTCAAAGTCACAGTGGAGACAAAGAATTCGCCCTCCTGCTCGAATTCTGTGGGGAATCCTTCTGCCACGGAGGGCACAACCTGGAAGCGCTGGTCAGACAGCTCGTACAGCACGGGCCACTGCCAGGACTGGACATAATAGTTCCAGGCGCTGGCATCCGCCTCGTCAAACAGGGCCCAGACATTGGTGGAGGTCATGTCTTCCAGCACCCCGTAGCGCAGCAGCGGAGCGCGCTCGACGCCCGCACCGGACGGCGGCGCAGGCGGCTGGGTTTCAGCTGCCGGCGGCTGCGTGGCTTCACCCGGAGGCTGAGTCTCACCCTGAGAGGGCGGCTCGGTTACCTCACCGGTCGGCGCCGCAGGCTGGCAGGCAGCCAAAACCATGCTGGCTATCACAAGCACGCTCATGACCAGCATTAACGGTAATCGCTTCATATGGTTCTCCTCCTGACCAAAACGAATAAGAAAATGGACCGGGCCACCAGGGGGAGAGTTGTGGAGATGTGGATTTGGGAGCCTTGCCGCCTTCGGTCGTGATGGATCTCACCGCCGTACTGCCCCGCATCCTCACCCATTCGGGTTGCCTGTACTATAGCAATTTGAAGTTGAAGAGTCAAGCTTCCCTGGGGGACGAACCGCACGCCTCTTGCCTGCTACCAGAGGGAAACTTGCATTAGGATTTCTTAATATTAAGAATCCCCTTCCAGCGGACAGGTAAAAACCGTCCAGCCGGGCAGGGGATTTTGTTCTATTTATGTCCGAATTGTCCGCTTACTGCTGGCAGCCCTCGCCGTAGTCCAGCGCTTCGATGTTGGCGAACTCGCTGCGCGCCGAGGTGTCCAGCGACAGGCCGCACAGGTCCGGCCGGGCGGCAGCCAGCTTCAGATGGTAATACAGCGGGATGGCCGGCAGCTGCTCGTTGAACAGGCGCTGCACCTCCGCCCGGTCTTCGTCGGTCGCGCCCGGGGACGTGGCCGCCGCGCAGGCCCGGTCGAACGCCTCGGAGGCGAAGCCGGAGATGTTCACCCCCAGCCAGTTGTTGCCCTGGTCCGGGACCTGCTCGCTGGTGAACAGGAAGCAGGGCAACCCGGTGGAGGCCTGCCAGGCGAACTGGGCCAGATCAAACTGCCGCCCGAAGAGAGGTCCCTGCGGCCCGCTGGCGTACAGCTCCTCGCTGGTCAGGTAGCGGGGTCTGGCATCCACCCCGCAGGCGCGCAGGTTCTCGGCCAGGTACTGGGCCGAAGCCTGCCGCTGGGGCGCGTTGGTGGTCAGCAGCTCGACACTCAGCGGGGTGCCGTTCAGCACTGTGGGGATGCCGCTGGCCTGGCGCGGGGTGGCCGGGTCGCCGTCATGGTCCACCCAGCCGGCCTGCTCCAGCAGCTCGGCCCCGCGGGCCGGGTCGTAGGGATACCCGGGCAGGTCCGCGGCCCGCAGCGGGTGATCCGCCGGCAGCAGCGCGTCAGCTGCCTGGCCGAAACCGGCCAGCAGCGACTCGACCAGCCCCTCCCGGTCCAGGCAGTGGGCAAAGGCCTGGCGCAGGCGCGCGTCGGAGAGGATGTCCTGGCGGTAGCCGCCGTACATGTTGTAGCCGGCGTCGTACAGCGCCGGGCGGATGCCGAAGTTGAGCTGCTCCCACTCCGGCCCCTGCCCCACCAGCACCTGCAGCCGGCCTTCGCTGCGCAGCTGGGCCAGCTCGGCCAGGTTGTCCTCCAGCAGGGTGGTCTGGTCCACAATGTCACAGGCGCCGGTCAGCAGCGCGTTGAGGTTGTTGTCGGCCTGCTCGCCGAGGAAGCGGAACACCAGCCGGTCAAAGCGGGGCAGGCCCTCGCTGGCGCGGAAGTAGTTGGGGTTGGCCACCAGGCTGATCTGCTCGCCCCTGGTCCATGACTCGATCATGTACGGCCCCCAGCCCAGCGGCCGGGTGGTGGATTCTTCAGAAGTGAGCAGCTGCCCGGCGCTCATCCCGCTCCAGGCATGCTCGGGCAGCGGCGCCCAGAACAGGTTAGAGGTCTCATCCGGGTGGTAGCCCGGCTTGCCCACCCATTCCACTGTGGTTTCGTCCACCTGGCGGTAATCAGCCGTGCGCTCGATCTGCCGGCGGGAGACCGGCGTGGCCGGGTCGGCCGAAATCTGGAAGGAATAGACCGAATCGGCCGCGGTGAGCGGCTGCCCGTCCGACCAGAGCAGCCCGGGTAGCAGGCTGTAGCGCAGGGTCACCTGGTCCATCTCCAGCGGCTGCTGCCCGTCCCAGGTGATGGCGCAGTCCGGGCCGGTGCAGCCGGCCGGGTACACCCGTGCGCCGACCTCCAGGGTGATCAGGCTGCCGTCCACGTCAACCACCTGGTCCCCAGCCTGCACCGCCACCGCCTGCACCTCAACCCCGCCGTTTTCCGGCGTGGGCAGGTCCTGCAGGATCACCGGCTGCAAGCGATAGCCGGCGGTGTCGATCGGGCCGTCATACACAGCCTCCAGCACGCTCCACATGGCCCGCGCCGACGAGCCGTAGCGGTACAGCGTGGTCGGCTCCTGGCCCAGGCAGATGGTCAGCACCCGCTCCGGTTCCGCGGTGGGCGTGGGCGTCGGTGGCGGATCGGTCGGCGCGGCGGTGACCTCCGCGGTGGGCTGCGGGGCGGCCGCCGGGCCGCAGGCGCTCAGCAAGAGCATGAAGATGAGGACAAAAACGGGGATGCTGCGCTTCTTCAAAGGGAAGGCTCCTTGGCTTCGTGATTTTGCTCGATGAATTTGACCCATTGTACCCCGATTCGCACCCGGCCGAAAAAAAACAGCCCCCGGGCAGGGGGCTGTCTTCGTAAATTGAAACAGGCTACTGCGTGCCTCGCAGGCGCGGGTCGAGCGCGTCGCGCAGGCCGTCGCCCAGGAAGTTGAAGGCGAACATGGTGATGGCCAGCGCCAGCGCCGGGAAGACCGCCTGGTTGGGATAGGTGCGGATCATCTGCGCCCCTTCCGAGATCATCGAGCCCCAGCTCGGGGTGGGCGGGTTCACGCCCAGACCGATGAACGAGAGGAAGGCCTCGGTGGAGATGTAGCCCGGAATGGCCAGCGTCTCGCTGACCACCAGCGGGCCGACGATGTTGGGCAGGATGTGGCGGAACATGATCCGGTTGTTGCTGGCGCCGAGCGCGCGGGCCGCTTCCACGAACTCCTTCTCGCGCACCGAGAGCACCTGGCCGCGGGTCAGGCGGGCCATGGTCATCCAGGCTGTCATGCCGATACCGATGAAGATAAACAGCATGCCGCCCATGGCGTTGTCCAGCTGGCTGACGTAATAGGTGAAGGTGCCGGGGTCTGGCCGGGCAAAGGTGGAGCGGAAAAATGCCATCAACAGGATGATGAACAGAATGGACGGGAAGGCATACAGCACGTCCACAATGCGCATCATGATGTTGTCCACCTTGCCGCCGAAGAAGCCGGAGATGGACCCGTAGGTCACCCCGATGATCAGGCTGATCAACGGCCCGATGATGGCGACAATCAGCGATACCCGCGAGCCGTACACGATGCGGCTGAACAGGTCACGCCCGACGTAGTCCGCGCCCAGAATATAGTCGTTGACCACCTGGGCGTACGGCTGCATGGTCGGGAACACATTTAGCAGCCACTGGGGCACCGAGTTCTGGTGGACGAGGGTCTGCTTGGCATACGGATAAGGCGCGATCACGTCGGCCAGGATCATCACCACGTACAGAATGATGATGATGCTGCCGCCGACCACCGCCGCCTTGTTGCGCACCAGGCGGCGCATCGCGTCCTGCAGGGCGCTTTCGCTCTTGACGTGCAGGGGCTTACCCCCGGCGCCAAACTGATTGACATCTATGGTAACCGGCGAAGCCTGGACTGCCGCACCATCATGACCCTGAGGATCGGAGTCAGTTTGCAGAGTTGTCTGGCCCATCGATTCACCTCTCTATTCGTAACGAATGCGGGGATCCAGGAAGGCGTAGAGCAAGTCTACGATCAGGTTAGCCACCACCAGGAAAACCGCATAAAGCAAGATCGTACCCATAATGACGGGATAATCCCGGTTGGTGATGGACGTGACGAAGTAGCGCCCCATCCCCGGGATGCCAAAGGTGATTTCGGTGACGAAGGTGCCGGTCACCAGGGCGGCGAACATGGGACCCAGGACGGTCACCACGGGAATTAGCGAGTTCTTCAGTGCGTGGCGGGTCAGCACCAGCCGCTCCTTCAGGCCCTTGGCGCGGGCGGTGCGGATGTAGTCCTCGCGCACCACCTGCAGCAGGCTGGCACGGGTCAGGCGGGCGATGATGGCCGAGCTGCCCAGCCCCAGCGCCACCGCGGGCATGATGGCGTGCTTCCAGTAGTCCCAGCCCATGGTGGAGGGGAACACGCCCATCACATAGGGCGGTTTGGACCCCCACCCGGTGGGCGGCAGCCAGCGTAAGGTCACCCCGAAAATCCAGATCAGCAGCGGCCCCAGCACGATGACCGGCACGGAGACGCCGAAGATGGCCACGCTCATGCCAAAGTAGTCAAAGATGGTGTTCTGCTTCAGGGCGGCTATGATGCCCAGCGGCACGCCCAGCAAAATGGCCACCGTAAGGGCCATGATGCCCAGCTGGAACGACACAGGCAGGTTGTCGCGGAAGATATCATTCACCGTGCGGCTGCGCGATGAATAGCTGGGCCCGAAGTTCATCCAGTGAAACCAGGTTGATTCGCCCAGGCGGATGTTGATGAGGAAGTCATTTTCCAGCGATAAACCGGGCCGGTTAGAGTCGATGCGAGGGATGAAAATCTCGTAAAGATAACGGCCGTACTGCATCAGCAGCGGCTCATCCAGATGATAGCGCTTTTCCAGGTTGGCAATGATTTCAGGCGGTAGCGGCTTTTCGCGCTCAAACGGGCCGCCTGGAACCGCATGCATCAGCCCGAATGTGATCGCCGAGACGACCAGGATAACCGCGAACATGTAAAGTATACGTCGCGCAACGAAACGACCCATTGAAAGCCCTCCGTCTAGGCTCTAACTGGAACGAGGGGAAAGGCGAGAGGTTTCCCGCCTTTCCCCTGCGTTCTCACACTAACACTACTTGTTGAGGTCCCACTTTTCCCAGTGTTCCTGACCACCAACGCCGAAGGTGCGGGTCACGTACGGCTTGGTGACGGTCACGCTGGTGTACCAGTAGACCGGGATGATGACGGCGTCTTCGTAGACCAGGATCTGCTCGGCCTGGGCGTACAGATCAACGCGCTTGGCCGGGTCGGATTCGATCATGGCCTGCCTCATCAGCTCCTCAGCTTCTTCGTTCACCCAGTTGACACCACCGTAGGGCACGCCGCCGCGAGCGGGGTTGGCGGAGCCGCCAGCACGGAAGTTGTCAGTGATGAAGTTGTGGGCGTCGGGGTAATCCATGCACCAGCCAAGGCGCCACACCTGCGGGGTGTCCTCGCTCTTGACGGTGTCCAGATAGACCTGCCATTCCTGGTTCACCAGGTTGACAGTGATGCCCAGCGTGTCGGCCCACATCTGCTGGATGGTCTCAGCAATGCGCTGGTGCGCGGCGCTGGTGTTGAACATGTAGGTGATCTGGAGCTGATCGGCGGTCTGCCCGGTCTCATCCAGGTACTCCTGGAGGAGGGCCTTGGCCTGCTCGGGATCGTACTTGATGCCCAGGTCCGGATGGGTCTCCATCGTCGGGGAAGCGATCAGGCCCGGGCGAGAGAACCACTGCGCCGGCTCCTGGCCGCCCTTGAGCACGTTGTCGATCAACGCCTGGCGGTCCACAGCCATCGACAGGGCGCGGCGGACGCGAACGTCGTCCACAACCGGAGCCTTGGTGTTGAAGCCCAGGTAGTAGGTGCAGTAGTCCGGTCCGATGTTAACTTCCTGCGAGAGCGTCGGATCGGCCATCACGCGGTCCATGTCGGCCAGCGGGATGTTGGAGACATCCATGTTGCCGGCTTCATACTCGGCGAAGGCCGGAGGCGCATCCAGCATTACATAGTGCACCATGTCGATCTTCGGCACGGGAACAGCCTCGGTTCCAGGCCAGAAGGGGTTCTTGACCATGTCGAGGTAGGCGTCGTGGATCCATTCCTTCATCACGAAGGGGCCGTAGGACTGGTTGAAGCCGGTCTCGGTCCAGCGGTCGCCGCGCGGATCGTTGCAGTCGTCGCCCTCGATCACCCACTTCGGGGTGGCGAAGCCGGTCCACAGGCCGGCGATGAAGGGATTGAAGGCCGCCGGCTGCTTGAAGGTGATGCGCAGGGTGTAGTCGTCGAGCACTTCCACGGCCACATCTTCGGGCGCGCCGTCAGCGGTGTTGTACTCCTCAGCGCCGACGATGCCGTGCAGCACGTAGGCGTACGGCGAACCGGTCGCCGGATCCAGGGTGCGCAGGAAGGTGTAGGCGAAGTCATGGGCAGTCACCATGCGGACGTTGCCTTCGCAGTCCTGCACCTGGACGACCGAGTCGCTCACCGCATCGTACTTCACCCAGGGGATGTCATCGCGGATGTGGAAGGTGATGACTTCCTGGCCCTCGTCGTTGATCTCGCTCTCCCAGGTGGCCATGCCGGGCTTGAGCTCCAGCGTGGTCTCATCCAGACGGGTCAGGCCCACGAAGGTCTCTTCCAGCACCTGGACAGAGGTGGTGTCGCTGGCCAGAGAGGGATCCAGGGTGGGAATGTCGCCCGGGCCGCCAGTCGGGTAGTTGAGCACTTTCGGCCCGGCAGCCGGCGGTTCAGCCGGAGGCGGGGTGGCTGTAATGACGATCGGGGTACCTTCCACAATGACCGTCTGAACGATGGGCTCCTGCGGCCCGGTGGTGGGGGCCGGAGCGGGAGCACACGCGCCTAAGATCATGCTGAACACGATCAAAGCCGCTGTGATCATGAAAAACTTGGAACGCATGTCTTCCTCCTCCAAAGATGTTCCTTGATTAACGAGGATTGTGGATAAACAAACTCATCGCTTAACCAACAAAAATCCGCCCTGTGTGCCTGGCCTCACCTCCTTTATAAGGGAAAACTCAGACGCATTCCATGAAGCAAACGATTATGAAGGATCAGACCATGTGGCAAGCCACGTAGTGACCTGGTTTGACTTCCCGGAAGGCTGGCTTTTCTTGTGCGCAGATCTCCGCAGCAAGCGGGCAGCGCGTGCGGAACCGGCAGCCGGAGGGAGGATTGACCGGTGAGGGCACATCTCCCTTAAGGATGATCCGGCGGCGCTTTTCCTCGATGTTGGGGTCGGGGATGGGCACGGCCGAGAGCAGCGCCTGGGTGTACGGATGCAGCGGATCAGCGTACAGGTCCTTGCGCGGGGCCAGCTCGACGATAATCCCCAGATACATGACCGCCACACGGTTGCTGATGTGCTTCACCATGGACAGGTCATGCGCGATGAACAGGTAGGTCAGGTTGAATTCTCTCTGCAGGTCCTCGAGCAGGTTGACCACCTGGGCCTGAATGGACACATCCAGGGCCGAGATGGGCTCGTCGCATACGATCAGCGACGGCTGCAGGGCCAGCGCGCGGGCCACGCCGATGCGCTGCCGCTGGCCGCCGGAAAACTCGTGCGGGTAGCGGTTGGCGAAGGCCGGGTTGAGGCCCACCAGCTCGAGCAGGTGCTCCACCCGCTCCTCCACTTCCTTGCCCTTGTGGGTGTTGTGGATGATCAGCGGCTCACCGATGATCTCGCCCACGGTCATGCGCGGGTTGAGGCTGGCGTAGGGGTCCTGGAAGATCATCTGCATGCGCTGGCGGGTCTTGCGCAGCTCCTCGCCCTTCATCCTTACCAGGTCCTTGCCCTCGAAGATGACCTCGCCCGAGGTGGGGCGGTACAGCTGCAGGATGGTGCGCCCGGTCGTGCTCTTGCCGCAGCCGGACTCGCCCACCAGGCCCAGCGTCTCGCCCTTGAAAACGTCAAAGGTGACGCCGTCCACGGCGTGAACAGCGCCTACCTGCCTCTGGATAATGATGCCCCGTGTAATGGGGAAATGCTTTACCAGGTCTTTTACCTGTAAGATAACATTCGGTTGTTGTTCGACGGTCATTCGCGTGGTCTCCCGGTTTCTGGATGTACCCAGCAAGCGGCGTAGTGGTCTGGGCCAACCTGCAGCAGCGGCGGATTTTCCGCCAGGCAGCGTTCAATCGCGTATTTGCAGCGCGGCGCAAACGGGCAGGAAGTCGGCTTGGACAGCAGCACCGGCGGCAGGCCGTCGATGGAGGCCAGGCGGCGGTGTTCGTCGCTGTCCAGGCGGGGCAGGCTGTTCAGCAGCCCCAGGGTGTAGGGGTGCTGCGGATTTCCATACAATTCCTTGACCGGCGCTTCTTCAATCACCTGTCCGGCGTACATCACCAGCACGCGCTGGGCCAGCCCTGCGATGATGCCCAAATCGTGGGTGATCCAGATGATGGCCATGCCCAGCTCGTGCTGCAGGCGCTTCACCAGGTCCACAATCTGCGCCTGGATGGTCACATCCAGGGCGGTCGTCGGCTCGTCCGCGATCAGGATCTGCGGGGTGCACACCAGCGCCATGGCGATCATCACACGCTGGCGCATGCCGCCCGAAAACTGGTGGGGATAGTCGTTCAGGCGTTCTTTGGCGTTGGGGATGCCGACCATTTCCAGCATTTCGGCAGCCCGCTCAAGCGCCTGTTTTCTGGACATGCCCATGTGAATTTCCAGCGGCTCCGCCACCTGCCGCCCGATGGTCAGCACCGGGTTGAAGGAGGTCATCGGGTCCTGGAAGACCAGACCGATCTGAGCGCCGCGGATATGGCGGATCTCTTCGTCGGTCATCTTCAGCAGGTCTTTCCCCTGGTAAACGGCCTTGCCGGCCACCACCTTTCCCGGAGGCGAAGGTATCAGGCGCAGCACGGACATTACAGTTACGCTTTTTCCACAACCGCTCTCGCCCACAATTCCGAGGGTTTCCCCTTCCTTTAACTGGAAGGAGACGCCATTAACGGCATGAACTGTCCCCTCTCTGGTACGGAACTGCGTTTCGAGGCCTTGTACGTTAAGTAAATCGGCCATGAATATTACCCTTCTTTTAAGGTTGTAGAGATATGGGAGCTATAGAAAGAATGCCTGAACCACGTGATGAGTTCACTGACAGACCCTGTGGAACTGCTAGAAAGCAGTATATAGGGTTTTACTACTTTTGTCAAACCAAAGAACCCGCTCACGGTCGTTTTCTTAACTCAAATCAGACCGGTTAGTGGACTATATATAACTATTTTATCATATTTTGATCACTGCAAGTCGGAGCGCCTGTAATGGTTTCCATCATACCCGGTGGCTGCCATACGGCTCACCCGGCCAGCAGCCGGCCCAGCTCGCCGAACACCTCAAACACCGCGGGCTGGTCCTTGTCGCGCACCTCACGGGTGAGCAGGAACATCTCCTTCCCCCGGGTGTAGCCCCAGTCGTGCAGCACGCCGGGGAGCGACCCGGTCTTGTGGTGGAACGCCAGGCTGTCGCGCGGATGGCAGCGCATCAGCAGCGCATCGTCCTGGTTGGCCGCCAGCAGCGCGTCCACCCATTCACGCTCAGGATCGGGCAGGTCGGCCACCAGCCGGTACAGCCGGCGCGCGTCCGCCGCGGTGATGGTGTTCTCCTCGCCCCGTGCACGGGCCTCAAAGTCCATCATCATGCGCCGCAGCCGCGTCCCGCCCAACCCCAGCTCCTCCGCCATCACCCGGTTGAGCCGCTCCATGCCGGCCCGCTCGATCACCCGGTTGGTGCAGGCGTTGTCCGAGACTGCGATCATCAGCAGCAGGCAGTCGCGGTAAGGCAGCGTGCGCGCGCCCAGCAGCCAGGAAAACCCGGCCCCCTGCACCTGCGGCCCGGAGTCCAGGTCGCACAGCTCCTCGCGGTCCAGCTCGCCGCGCCGCTCCAGCGCCAGCCAGGCCAGCAGGATGGGCACCTTGATCAACGAAGCGGAGGGGAACTCCTCCGCGGTGCCGACATCGATGACCGCATCCCCGCTGCGGTAATGGAAGGCGTAACGGCAGCCCAACCGCGCCAGCCGGTCCAATTGAGAGGAAATGAAGGCTTCGAGGGACGCGGTCACGGTTTCCTCCGCGGGGTCACAAATCGCCGTCTGGCGTGTTGGTCGGCCAGGGAGTGATGGTCGCCTGCCCTGCCGGCCGGGTGGCCGCCGGCGCAGACCCGGTCTGCGATGGCAGCGGCGTCAGATCCGGGGTGGGGCTGCGCAGCGTTGCCTGCACGCCCGGGGCCACCAGCGTGATCATCTTTGTGGGAGTGGCCGTCTCCTGCCCGGCGCGAATTTCCTGCAGCCGCCACAGCCCGCCGACCAGCGCCGCCAGCGCGATCAGCAGCAGCGCCGCGCCCAGGCAGCCCGCCGCCAGCGAGCGGGCCGTCCCGCCGCGCCGCGCCGGGACCGGCGTGGTCACCCCGGCCTCAGCCACCGCCTCCGCCGGGACGGAGATGGCGATCAGGGTAATGTTGTCATGCCCGCCGCGCTCGTTGGCCAGGTCGATCAGCTCGCGGGCGGCGCCCTCCACCCGCCGGTTTCGCCGGAAGGCGGCCAGCATCTCCTCGGCCTTCACCAGGTCGCTCAATCCGTCGCTGCACAGCAGCACCACATCGTCCGCCTGCAGCGCCAGCCCCTGATTCTGCACCGCCTGAATGGCCCCCTGCTGGTCGGTCAGGCGCAGGCGAAAATCCACCTGCGGCGGCGTGGGCGAGCCGAGGTAGCGCCGGATGGCGTGCAAATTGGGATGCCCGGCCACCTGCTCGGGCTTGATCAGATCCTGCTCGAGCGCTTCCTGCACCCAGGTGTGGTCGATGCTGATCTGCTGCACGTAGCTGCCGCGCAGCAGGTAAATGCGCGAATCGCCCACCGTGGCGGTGTACAGGCGGCTGCCGGCGATCCAGGCGCAGGCGCAGGTGGAGCCCATGCCCTGCTCGGCGGGATGAGACTGGGCGCGTTCATAAATGGCATTCGAGGCCGCCTCGATGGCCTCCTCCAGGACGCGCTCGGGCACAATCCCGTCGCTCTCCTCCGCGTAGCGCCCGATATGCTCCACGGCCATTTCCGCGGCCACCTCCCCCGCCCGGTGCCCGCCGATGCCGTCAGCCAGCACCGCCAGCAGCACTGGGGTGCTGCCGTCCGGCCCGCCCAGGTAAGAGAAAACGCCGTAGCGGTCCTCGTTTTTCTTCCCGCGACGTCCCGGGTGCGTCTGCGCCACCACCGGCAGGTGAGGCTGTGGAGTGCGAATCATGCTGTTACGATTCTACTCCGGGTTGGGGATTCTGCGCGCCCGACAGCGCGAAGCGGTAAGCCATGCGCCCGATCTGGATCAGGTCGCCGTGCTCCAGACGCACGCCCTGGGAGGAAATGGGCGCGTAGTTGACCCAGGTGCCCGCCACCGAGCCGCAGTCGGACAGCCAGTAAGTGCCGTCGGGCAACGCCTGCAGCCGGCAGTGCAGCGGCGAGACCGAGGGGCAGTCCAGCACCACGCTGGCCTGCTGCGGGTCGCTGCCCAGGGTGATCTCCTTGCGGTTGACCGGCACGGTCCGGCCGTCCTCGGCGAGCGGGGCCAGCCAGGCCGGGGCGTTGGGGTCCTCGCGCAGCGGGGCCGGCCGGCGTGCCGGCCGGGGGCGGCGTGGTTCCGGCGCCGGAATGATCGGGCGGGTGACCGGCTCGGCAAAGTTCTGCCCGCCGTCCGCCGGTTCTTCGTGACGCTGACCGCGCCAGCGGACTGCCAGCACCAGGCCCAGCGCAAGCGCAGCCGCGGCAATGGCGATGTACCCGGCCAGCCCGTCATTGCGCAGCAGCCGCTGCAGCAGCGTTCCGGGCCGGCCCGGCTCCACCTGCACCTGCATGGTGATTTCAATGCTGCGCCGGGTCAGTCCCAGGCTGTCGACCACCTCCAGCTGCAGCGCGTGCGCGCCGGATTCGGTGTAGCCGCTCAAATCCAAGACCACCTGGTCGAAGGGCGCTTCGGTGATCTCGGCGGCCAGCTCCCCGTCGGCGTACAGGCGCACCGCCTCCAGCGGGCGGGTGTGCCCGTCGGGGAACTCGACCAGCAGGTTGACCTTCAGCTGATCGGGCAGCAGGACCGGCTCCCCGCCGTCTTCCGGCTGGCTCCAGGCCCGCTCGACCGTTGAAGGCGGGCTGAGGAAAATCGGGTTGGGCGCGGCCACCTGCACCTCCACCCGCCGGGAGGTGGAGGTCAGCTCCAGCCCGCCGCGCGCCGCGTGCAGTGAAATCGGGTAGCTGCCGCTTTTGTTCAGGCGCGAGGTGTAAGCGGCCTGGTACACGTAGCGCATCGGCTCCAGCCAGGCGTCCAGATCCGGCAGGTTTTCCTGCCCGGTGAAGAGGAAGAAGCCGCCTCCGCTGCCTTCGCCCAGCCGGGTCAGCGCCTCGACCGCGTCCGGGCGGCGGGCGGCGGTTTCCGCCGAAGCCACCAGCCAGACCTGCACCTGCACCCCCTGCTGGCGGGCTCGGCTGGCCAGGTTCTGGTAGGCCTCCAGCTCCGAGTCAGCCGGCAGCGGGGTCACGTACAGGATGGCCCGCTTCATAAAGGGGTTGGGGTTCGGGTCGGTGGCCAGGTCCAGCGCGGCGGAGATGGCGCCCAGGCCGGGTTTGGCGGTCAGCAGCGCCGGCTGGTAGGCGGTGAGCGCTTCCTGCCAGGCGGCAGGCCGGTCCAAGCGGCGGGCCTGCACGCCGGTATTGCTGGCCAGCGAAAAATCGTCCGTGGTGGTGGCCGGCTGGGCCTCGGCCCAGGTGAGCAGGTGCGAGACGATGGCCTCCAGCCGGGTGCGCCCCTCGTAGCGGTTCGAGAGTTCCGGCGCTTCGTTCACCGCCGCAATGACCTGCACCCCGCTCTGCAGCCGGGTGAGCTCGTCCAGCGGGACCGCCTGCTCATCCTCCAGCACGGTCACATCGCCGACACGCAGGTTTGGGATGAAATTGCCCCACCCGTCATAGGCCTCAAAATACAGGCGCATGCGCGGGAAGTCCGCCGCCTCCACCCGGGCCAGCACCAGACTGCCCGGCTCCTCCGCCCTGGCCGCGGCCAGCCCGGCAGCAGGCGGCCGGAGCCACCCGCTCAGCGCCAGCCAGGCGGGCAGCAAAATCCGGATCGCGAAGGTGAAGCTGGAAAGAATCCGATGCATGCAGGGCTAGATGGCCGGGGCCTGAGGATACACCTCCACGGACCCGCGCGTTTCCGCCTGCCGCCCGGTCAGCCGCCGGTAGACCAGTGTCCAGACCGTGCCGACGTAGGCGGTCACGATGCCGTTGAACAGCAGGCTGAAGGGCAGCAGAATCAGGGAGGCGATCAGTATCGACTCGCCGCCGCCCGAGAAGGCCTGATTGAGCGCATAGGCCGTCACCCCGAGCGGGATGGCGATGATCAGGCCCAGCAGACCCAGCACCAGCCCGATCAGCAGCCGCAGCGCGACCAGAATGAGAGCCATCAAGATCATCTGGCCGAAGTTCTTGCGGAACAGGTCCCAGGTGCGGCCAATGGCGTCCGAAAAGGTCAGGCGGTCGTTGACGATGGCCGCCACCGCCTGCCAGACAAAGGCGTCCACCACCAGGAAGACCGGAATCAGCAGGCAGCACAGGCAGACGGCCAGCAGCGTCAGGATGCCGAAGCCCACCCCGGCTTCCGGGCCAAAGCCGCTGTCCGGGGCCAGCAGGCCGGCGGCCCCGACGGCCCCCAGCACCACCGGAGCGATCAGGGCGATGACCAGCACAACCCAGAACAGCGTTTCCAGCAGCAGCAGCCCGGCCACGCGCCAGAAGTTCTGCACACCGGCCTGCCACAGCTCGCCAAAGGTCAGCCGCCGGGCGCCCTCATCCGCCTGCCAGGCGCCGCGCGAGAGAGCCGTATAGGAAATGATGTTCAGCACCAGGAGGACAAAGAACAGGATCAGCCCGCCCACGCAGAGGAGCGTCACCAGCGCCGGCGCCACAAAGCCGATATCGCTCTGTTCCAGGCGGTAATTTGAGGTACCATTGCTCGCGCCCGCGGTCAGGCCGGCGAAGATACCGAAAATCCACAGCACCTTGAACCGCCAGACAATATCCCAGGCCCGAGAGAGAATTTCACCAAACTGCATTGTGCCGCTCCTTCCTTAAACCAGCCGGCGGGCTTAACGAAAATCAGGCGTAAGCCCGCGCGGTCTCGGGGATCGAGCGGGCATCCAGGCGCCGGTACACCACCGGAACCAGGGTAAACATATATGCGTACATGATCCCGGTAAGCACCCCGGCCACCAGGCCGAACAGGGTGAACAGGGCCACAAGCGAGCCTGTCATCGCGCCTCCGCCGAACGCCACCGGCACGAACATCAGCGGGATCATGATTATCGAGAGGGGAAGTGAAATCAGGGTGCCCAGGAAGGACATCAACAGGAAGACCATCAGGCCGATGAGCAGCAGCGGCCCCAGGTTGCGGCGGAACAGGCTCCAGGCTTTGCTGAAGGAGGCTCCCAGAGGCAGGTTCTCGCCGGCCGCCGCGGTGATCACCAGAAGCAGATAGAGGTAGACCACCATCGTAATCGGAATGAACAGCCCCATCCCGCAGAACATGAACAGCATCAGCACGGTGAACCCGGCCGTGTCGTTGGGATCCATGCCTACCATGGGCATCCATATCGCCGGCAGGATCATCGGCAGGGTTACCAGCAGCACGATCAGCATGTAGACCAGCATCACCACCAGACTGCGCCCGAAGGCCGGGCCGAAATTCTGCATCACCCGGCTGAAGCTGAGCGGCCAGACCCGCTCGCCGCCCTCATCCGCCAGCCAGCCCCCGCGGATCACCGCCGCGTAGGAAAACGAGGCGGCCAGCAGGCTGGTCACCATCAGCAGAATGAAGAAGACCCAGAACAGGGCGAACGCCGGCCCGGAAATGGGCTCTCTGGTCAGCTGCATCGAAGAGACCATCATGGGAACGGCAAATACCACCGCCGCCATCGCCGGTACAACTGCAAACAGCCACAGGATCTTATTGCGCCAGAAGATATGCCAGGTGCGGACAAAAACTTCACCGTAGTCCACTTCCAGACCTCCTTACTTGCTCGCGGCGTCACTCCCACTCGATGGTCGCGGGCGGCTTGCTGGTAATATCATACACGACCCGGTTTATTCCGTCTACCTCGTTCACAATGCGAGTGGCAGCCCGCGCCAGCAGGTCCATCGGCAGGCGCGCCCAGTCGGCGGTCATGAAATCCTGCGAGGTGACGGCCCGCAGCGCCACCGTCTCCTGGTAGGTGCGCTGGTCGCCCATCACACCGACCGACTGCACCGGCAGCAGCACGGCAAAGCCCTGCGCCACGCCCTCTTCCATCGAGCTGTGCTTGCGGCCCAGCAGACCGGCTTTCGTCAGCTCCTCGGTGAAGATGGCGTCCGCGGCCCGCAGCGCAGTCAGCCGCTCGGCGGTGACTTCGCCCAGGCAGCGCACCGCCAGCCCCGGGCCGGGGAACGGCTGCCGCCAGACCAGCTCGGAGGGCAGGCCCAGCGCCTCGCCCACGGCGCGCACTTCATCTTTAAACATGTAGCGCAGCGGCTCAACCAGCTTGAAGCGCAGGTCCTTGGGCAGCCCGCCCACGTTGTGATGCGTCTTGATGTGCGCGGCGGCGCCGCGCTCGGGCGCGCGCGATTCGACCACATCCGGGTAGATGGTGCCCTGCACCAGGAACTCCGGCTCCTGCCCGGACTCGGCCAGCTTGCGCGCCTCGGCCTCGAACACGCGGATAAAGGTCTCGCCGATGATGCGCCGCTTGGCCTCCGGGTCGGTCACCCCGCGCAGCTTGTCCAGGAAGCGCTGCGAGGCGTCCACCACGATCAGGTTGGCATGGATGTGGGTGCGGAAGGCCTCCTCCACCTGCTCGCGCTCGCCCTTGCGCAGCAGGCCGGTGTCCACGAAGATGGGGGTCAGGCGGTCGCCGACCGCGCGGTGCACCAGCGCCGCCGCCACGGTCGAGTCCACGCCGCCGCTGACCGCCGCCAGCACGCGGCCCTCGCCCACCTGCGCGCGGATGCGCTCGACCTCCTCGGCGACGATGTTGTCGGGCGTCCAGTTCGGGGCCACCCCGCAGATGTCGACCACGAAGCGCCGCAGCAGCTCCTGCCCGCCGGGGGTGTGCTGCACCTCCGGGTGGAACTGCAGCCCGTAATAGCAGCGGTCCGGGTCCCACATGGCCGCCACCGGGCTGTTGGGGCTGGCCGCCAGGACGACGAAGCCGGGCGGCAGGGCCTCGATGCGGTCCCCGTGGGACATCAACACCGTGTGCACGCCGGGCGATATCAGCGGGTTCTCGCGCAGCGCGGTGACATGCGCCTGGCCGTACTCACGCTCGGAGGCCGGGGCCACCCGCCCGCCCAGCGCCTGGGTCAGCGCCTGCGCGCCGTAGCAAATGCCCAACACCGGCTTGCCGGATTCCAGGATGTAGTCCTGAATGAAGGGGGCGTCCTGGGTGTAGACCGAAGCCGGCCCGCCCGAGAGGATGAACCCGGCCGGGTCCAGCGCCATCACCTCTTCGGCAGGCGCGTCCCAGGGGAACAGCTCGCAGTACACCTGCGCCTCGCGCACACGCCGGGCGATCAGCTGGGCGGTTTGCGAGCCAAAATCCAACACCACGATGCCTTTGCTCATTTAACTCCTGTTACTCGATCTGGTCGTCGAACTCAATCCGGCCGTCCTCCATGGAGGAGATGCAGGCCAGCGATTCCACCGGGATGCCCAGATGGGCGAACACGTCCCGCCCGCCCTCGAAGCGTTTCTCGATCAGCGCGCCGATGCCCACCAGCTCGGCCCCGGCGGCCTCCACCAGGCGCACCAGCCCCATGATGGTGTTGCCCGAGGCCAGGAAGTCGTCGATGATAAGGATTTTCTCGCCGCGGGGCAGGTAGTCGGGCGAGACGATCAGCTCCACCTGGTGGCCCTTGGTGTGCGAGGGCGCCACGGTCAGGTAGACCTTGCCGGGCATGGTCACCGGCTTGTGCTTGCGGGCGTAAACCACCGGCAGGCCCAGGTAGTAGGCGGTCATCACCGCAGGGGCGATGCCCGAGATCTCGGCCGTGAGCACGCGGTCGGCGCCCACATGCTGGAAGCGGCGGGCCAGCTCGCGGCCGCATTCGTTCATCAGAACCGGGTCAACCTGGTGGTTGATAAAACCGTCTACCTTTAAAATCCCGTTGCCCAGGTTGCACCCGTCACGCAGGATACGCTGCTTTAAGAGGTCCATTCCATATCTCCAGGAGGGTATTGGCCTTATTGTAACCGCCGAAAGTTAACTGGACAAGGCACAGGTGGGATTCGGCCGCCTTCGGCCGGGGGCGTATCTCACAGGGCTGCACCCCCGCCTGCGGCGGATGCCCAATCCCACATCTGCCCTCATGGGCTTAGCCCATCGGGAGTGCCTCCCTTCCCTTATAGGTATGGGGAAGTTGTTGCCCACCCATCCCCCACCTGCCCCCATGGGGGTGCCCCCCTTCCCATAAGGGCAGGGTTTCATGTCCCCAGCTCCGTCACTGGGAAGGGGGTAGGGGGGATGGGTAGACAACCCCCTTCTTTGCCCGGGCATAATCCCCCGATTCTCCGCAGCCATCTCCCGCCGGGCAGGGGTCCTCCAGCGCCCTGCCAGCCGGAGAAAAAACCGGACACTCCGGGCAACTTTTCTGCGGGTTTTCCGTATAGAATGATAGCGGCAGGGCGGGGTGATTAATCCTGCCGGTACCCTGCGGAAACCCCTGCCCACCTTTATGAGTTACCCCACCGCAGTACCATACTGTTCACCGCATACAGCATCCCTGTCTCTGACCGCCGGAGGGGATCGGCAAAAACCCAACACCATAACGCATTTCCTCAGCCGGCTGCGGGCTGGATGACCATTCATACGTCCAGCGGCCCGCAGCATTCAGCACCGCCTGACTCACCCGAGGAGGCCGCCTTATGGAAACGATGGTCGAAATTAAAGACCTGACCAAGACCTTCAAGCGCCCGGATGGCACCCCGATCCAGGCCGTCAAAGGGATCAGCCTGGACATCTACAAAGGCGAGATCTTCAGCCTGCTTGGCCCGAACGGCGCGGGCAAGACCACCACCATTTCCATGATCAGCGGACTGATCGAGCCGACCGCCGGTGACGCGAAAATCGGCGGGTATTCCATCCGCGAGCAGCCCATCAAGGCCAAGCAGCTCATGGGCGTGATCCCGCAGGAGGTGGCCCTCTACCCGCAGCTCACCGCCCGGCAGAACCTGGAGTTCTTCGGCAAGATGTACGGCCTGTGGGGCAAGGAGCTCAACCGGCGCGTGGATGAGGTGCTGGAGCTGATCGGCCTGACCGACCGGCAGAAAGACCGGGTGCAAACCTACTCCGGGGGTATGAAGCGCCGGGTCAACATCGGCGTCGGGCTGCTGCACCGCCCCGCCCTGGTCTACATGGACGAGCCGACCGTGGGCATCGACCCGCAGAGCCGCCGCAGGATCCTGGACACCGTGCTGCAGCTGCGCGACGAATACGGCATGACCGTGCTCTACACCACCCACCTGATGGAAGAGGCCCAGGAGCTCAGCGACCGGGTCGGCATCATCGACCACGGCGATATCATCGCCCTGGGCACCCAGGGCGAGCTGATCCAGCAGGTCGGCGAGCAGGACCGGCTGATCCTGAACGTGGGCCGGCAGCCGGTGAGTGCGGAGCTGCTGAAGGAACTGCAGGACCATATCGAAGGCGTCACCCACGCCATGTACGACCCGCCCGGCAGCGGGGAGAACTCCCACAGTGACCGCGGGCTGATCACCGTCACCGCGACACGCGGCCGGCGGGCGCTGCCCGAGATCCTGCACCGCATCGCCGAGGCCGGCCTGGAGGTGCAGTCCGTGGAGGTGCGCGAGCCGGACCTGGAAGCCGTGTTCCTCAACCTGACAGGCCGTGCGCTGAGAGATTGATATGAAAAAGCTGTGGACCATCGCCTGGAAGGAACTGTACGTCCGCTTCACTGACCGCAACCTGATGCTGATCATGATCGCCACTCCGCTGGCCCTCTCGACCATCATGGGGCTGGCCTTCGGCGGGCTGGGCGGCGGCAGCTCGCCGGTCACCAGAATCCCGGTGCTGGTGGTCAACCATGACGCGGGCAGTGAGTTCGGGGTGAACTACGGCGATATCTTCCTGTCGATCCTGGTCCCCGGAACAGACGGAGCCGCCGCGGCCGGCGAGCTGCCGGCCTGCTCGCTGGACGGAGGCACGAAGACCGGCACCGAAAGCGACCAGTTCAGCCTGCAGGAGCTGACCGCGGCGCAGGCCTTCGGCGCGGAGCAGGCGGAGGCGCTGGTCCGAGAGGGCAGCATCCCGGCCCCGGCCGCGGACCCTGGCTCGGCCGCCTACGTCGACAGCGCGGCGCGCTCCGCGGTGGAGCGGGGACTGTACGCCGCGGCCATCATCATCCCCGAGGACTTCTCCCGGCAGCTGTCCTTCTCCCCGGCCAGCCCGGACACCGGGCGGACGCAGGTGACCGTCTACGCCGACCCCGGCCGCCCGATCTCCGCCGGGATCATCGGCAGCATCGCCCGGGGCATCACCAACCAGATCGCCACCGGGAACATCGCCATCGCCGCCACGCTGGGCGAGCTGCAGGCCAGCCTCGGCGGGCCGGCCATGGGTCAGGCCGCCGCGAACATCGATTTCGCTTCCGCATTTGCCTGCGCCTTCGATCCGGGCTCCAGCACCATCTCCATCGACCGGCAGATGGTCCGCCGGGCGCAGCAGGAAAACCGCGCCGCTCTGGTCCTGGTGGTGGTCGGCTCCGCGCAGGCCATGTTCTTCGCCATGTTCACCGCCCAGTTCGGCGTGCTCAACATGCACTGGGAGCGCCGCGGCTGGACGCTGCAGCGAATGCTCATCTCCCCCACTCCGCGCAGCATCATCATGGGCGGCAAGCTGGTCGGGGTGTTCATCTCGGTCGTGTCCCAGCTGGTCGTGCTCTTACTGGCCCTCACCCTGGTCGGCAGCCTGCTCCAGGGCAGGTTCATTCTGATCTGGGGAGACCAGCCGCTCCTCATCCTGATCGCCATCCTGGCCGCTTCGCTGGCCGTCTCCGGCTTCGGCATGCTGCTGGCCGGGCTGGTCAAATCCCCGGAGCAGGCCTCGGTCTTCACCTCCGCGCTGAACATCGGCCTGGCGGCGCTGGGCGGCTCGTTTGGCTTCACCCTGCCGAAGGCCATCTCGCAGCTTTCGATGGTCTACTGGGGCCGGACCACCTTTGAGATGCTGGCGGTCGGGAACAGCGACATCTGGGTGAACGTGCTCGTCCTGGTCCTGCAGGGCGCGGTGATGTACGCCATCGGCCTGCTGCTGTTCAACCGGCGGTTCGAGAACGTTTGAGGAAGTGAGGCCGGTATGCGAAAAATCCTTCAGATTGTCCGCAACGACCTGCGGCTGTTCTTCCTCAGCCGTGAGAACCTGATCAGCCTGCTGTTCGTCCCGGTGGTGATGACGCTGGTCGTCGGGATCTTCTCCGGCAACGCCGCCAGCGAATCGCCCGAGATGCTGGTCGACGTGATCGACCGGGACGGCAGCCCGCTCTCCGCTCAGCTGCTGGAGGCCCTTCGCGAGGCCAACAGCAGCCTGATCCTTTGCCCGCTGGACAACGACACTGCCGGCCGCTGCGAGCTGGACGGCGCCGGCGAGATCGGGCCGGAACAGGCACGGGGACGGCTGGAGGAACGGGTGACCGAAGCAGCCATCGTGATCCCGCCGGGTTTTGAGACCGGCGTGCGCTCCTTCGAACCGGTGCAGGTCACCCTGTACACGCTGGAGGACATCGGCGTCCCGGAGGCGGCCGAACAGGCGCTGAACGCCGCGCTCCAGCGGGTGAACGGCGCCGCCGCAGCCGCCCGCACCGGGGCCGCGCTGGTCTCGCAGAACGGGCTGCTGCCCGACGAAGACAGCCGCAGCGCTTTCGCAAAACAGGTTTACGACCGGGCCAGCCAGATCTGGGCGGAAGAGCCGGTCACGGTGAACTTCGAGTACGCCGGTGATCCGCCCTCCGGCGGACCGGACCTGCAGTCCGGGCTGGGACAGTCCGTCCCGGGGATGGGGGCCATGTTCGTCATGTTCACCGTGTTCGGCGGGATGACCGCGCTGGCCGAGGAGCGGGCGCAGTGGACGCTGCAGCGCCTGGCCACCGCGCCGCTCTCGCGCGCCCAGCTGCTGGGCGGGAAGATTCTGGCGCGCTTCGTCCTGGGCGCGCTCCAGTTCATGGTAGTGTTCGCCGTGGGCATCGCCGCCGGCATCCAGCTGGGGCGGGACCCGCTGGCGCTGGTGCTGGTGGCCTTCGCCTACACGCTGTCCATCACCGCGCTCTCCTTCGCGCTGGGAACCTGGATCAAGAACGAGGCCCAGGCGGGCGGGTTCAGCCTGCTGCTCTCGCTGGTGCTGGCCCCGCTGGGCGGCGCCTGGTGGCCGCTGGAAATCGTCCCGCGAGCCATGCAGATCGTCGGCCACATCTCGCCGGTCGCCTGGGCGATGGATGCCTTCAACGCGCTGATTTTCAACCAGGCCCGCCTGCCGGACGTGGTGCTCCCGATCGCGGTGCTGCTGGGCATCACCGCGGTCGCCTTCGCCTGGGCCATCGCGCGCTTCCGGTACGAAGGATAATACGTTCGATCTGGCACTTCAATCCCGCCGGAGATTGTCTCTGGCGGGATACTGCTTTCTCTGACAGGCTTTGACCCCGGCAAAGCAGCTCCGCCTCCTTTAATCCCCGGGGATTATGTTAGAATCCAATCCAAATGGCCCCTGTACACATCATCCTGGCCTCCGCATCACCGCGCCGGCAAGAACTGCTCGGCCTGACCGGACTGCCCTTCAGCGTCCGGCCTGCTGACGTGGACGAAAGCCTGCTCCCCGGCGAACCGCCGGCCGGTTACGTCCGCCGCCTGGCGCTGGAAAAAGCCCGCGCGGCCCGAAACGGCGCCCGCCCCGGGCAGGTGGTGCTGGCCGCCGACACCACCGTCGCGCTGGGCAATGAAATCCTGGGCAAGCCTGCCGACGCTGAAGAGGCAGTTGATATGCTGCGCCGCCTGCGCGGCCGCACCCACCAGGTCTACACCGCCGTGGCCTTCTACGACCCGGCCGCAGACCGGCTGGTCAGCGCCCTGTGCGCCACCGATGTGACCATGCGCGATTACGCCGAGTCCGAGATCGAAGCCTACGTGGCCAGCGGCGACCCGCTGGACAAGGCCGGGGCCTACGCCATACAGAACGCATCCTTTCATCCCGTCCAGTCCCTGCAGGGCTGCTACACCTCGGTGATGGGCCTGCCCCTCTGCCTGGTAGTCCAGGGGCTGAACGCGCTCTTCCCCGACCTGGCGCTGCCCGAACCGGAGCTGTGCCAGAACCAACCCGATCACGACGGCTCGCCCTCGCTGGCGGTATTGACCGGCAGCCAGACCCCTGTCTGGCTGTCCCCCGGAGACCCTTCATGAAGCTGCGTACTGCGCTCCTCTTACTCGTAATCCTCACGCTGGCCGGCTGCGCCGCGCCCACACCCACCGCGGCGCCCCTCCCGACCTTTACCCCGCCTGGCCCGGCCGTGCGCACCACCTCCATGCCAGACGCCAAGGCCGCCGCAGCCGAGTTCCTGCAGGCCTGGAAGCAGGACGACACCGCCGGCATGTATGCGCTGCTCTCGCAGCTCAGCCGTGACGCCATCCCCGAGGAAGAGTTCACCCGCATGTACAGCGAGGTGGCCCAGACGCTCAGCCTGCAGGAGATGGATTACGAGGTGCTCTCCTCGCTGGTCAACCCGGGCGCGGCGCAGGTGGCCTACCGGGTGACCTACCACACCGCGCTGGTGGGCGATCTGCAGCGCAATATGACCATGGACCTGGTGCTGGAAGACGGCCAGTGGCGGGTGCAGTGGTACGACGGGCTGATCATGCCCGATATTGCCGGGCCAAACCGGATCATCATGGACATCAGCGTGCCGGCCCGCGGCAACATCTACGACAAAGACGGCGAGGCCCTGGCCGCCCAGTCCGACGCCTATGCGCTGGGCATCATCCCCGGGCAGATCCAGGACGAGGACACCCTGCTGGCCGAGCTATCCCGCCTGACGGGCAAAGACAGCGACTACATTTACTCGCTGTACGAATTCGCCGGGTCCGACTGGTACATCCCCATCGGCGACGCGCCCGCCTCCGAGGTGGAGCCGCGGCTGGAGATCCTCCAGCGCGCCGGGGTGCAGGTCAGCAAGTACAACACCCGCTACTACTTTGACAAAGCCGCCCCGCACGTGGTCGGATACGTGCAGTCCATCTTCGCCGAGGAGCTGGAAGAGTACCGCCGCGCCGGTTATTCCGGCGGCGAGAAGGTGGGCAAGTACGGTCTGGAAATGTGGGGCGAGGAATACCTGGCCGGGCAGCGCGGAGCCTCGCTGCTGGTGATCAACGAGCAGGGCCAGATCCAGGCCCGGCTGGGCGAGCGCTCCTCCAAACCGGCCTACTCCATCTACACCACCCTGGACAAGGACCTGCAGGTGCAGGTGCAGAAGGCCCTGGAGGGCTTCCGCGGCGCCGCGGTGGTGATGGAGCGCGACACCGGGCGGATTCTGGCGCTGGTCTCCTCGCCAGCCTACAACCCCAACCTGTTCGACTGGAACAACGCCAACGCGGCCTGGTCCACCGAGCTGGCTGACCCGTCCAACCCGCTCTACAACCGCGCCACCATGGGCGAATACCCGCTCGGCTCGGTCTTCAAGATCGTCACCATGGCCGCCGCTCTGGAAAGCGGCGTCTTCACACCCCGGTCCACCTACGAGTGCGGCCACACCTTCACCGAGCTGATCGGCCGCACCTATTACGACTGGACCTACGAAAAGGAAGTTGCCCCCAGCGGCACGCTGACCCTGCCCGAGGGCCTGATCCGCTCCTGCAACCCCTGGTTCTACCACATCGGTCTGGACTTCTACCTTCATGACCAGGCCAACCTGATCCCCGACATGGCCCGCGGCTTCGGGCTGGGCGAGCCGACCGGCATCGAGCAGCTGCCCGAGGCGGACGGCAACGTGCCGGTGCCCAGATCCGAGCCGGAAGCCATCGAGCTGGGCATCGGCCAGGCCGAGCTGCTGGTCACCCCGCTGCAGGTGGTCGATTTCATCGCCGCGGTGGGCAACGGCGGCACCCTCTACCGCCCGCAGGTGGTGGAGAGAATCGCCGATCCCGACGGCAACGCCATCTATGAGTTCGAGCCCGAAGTGCGCGGCCAGCTGCCCGTCAGCGAGGAGAACCTGGCGGTCATCCAGGAGGCCATGCGCGGCGTGATCAGCAGCCCGCGCGGCACAGCCCACTCCGTGTTCCTGGGCATGCAGGTGCCCATCTACGGCAAGACCGGCACCGCCCAGAGCGGCTCCGGCCGTCCGCACGCCTGGTTCGCCGGGTACACCGACGCGCAGAACTCCACCAAACCCAATATCGCCGTGGTGGTGATCGCCGAGAACGTAGGTGAAGGCTCCGAGATTGCTGCGCCCATCTTCCGCCGCATTCTGGAGATCTACTACAGCGGCCGCCCGACGCGCCTGTACCCCTGGGAGTCGAACTTCTACATCACCCAGACCCCGACCTCGCTTTATACCGAGTCACCCACGCCGGAGGAAACGCCCGCCCCATGAGTGATCCTGAAGCCAGCGCCCCTGCCCCCTGCGGTGACCTGTGGGGAATGGTCACCCGGATGCAGTCTGGCTTCATTACGGTGCAGACGGATCAGGGACAGTTTGTCTGCCGCCTGCGGGGTCGGCTCAAACGCGGCCGCCTGACCGGCGACGTGGTGGCTCTGGGCGACCGGGTGCGCATCCAGCCGCAGCCGGACGGCACCGGCGCCATCGAAGAGGTGGCTGAACGCGAGCGCGCCTTCACCCGCCTGGCCCCCACCGCCCGCGGCGAATACCGCCAGGTGCTGCTGGCCAACCCGGATCAGGTGGTGCTGGTCTTCGCCGCCGCCGAGCCGGCCCCGCGCCTGCGCATGCTGGACCGCTTTCTGGTCATCGCTGAAAAAGAGCGCATCCCGGCCCTGATTGTGGTTAACAAGGCCGACCTGGTCGGGCCGGATAAAGCTGCCGAAATGTTCTCCCTCTACCCGCCGCTGGGTTACCCGGTGGTGGTCACCTCGGCCAGAACCGGCTACGGCGTGGACGAGCTGCACCGGCGGCTGGTTGGCAAGCTTTCCGCCCTGGCCGGGCCTTCGGGCGTGGGCAAATCCAGCCTGCTGAACGCCATCCAGCCGCACCTGGGGCTGGCGGTCAGCGAGGTCTCTCAGGCCACCTCCAAGGGACGCCACACCACCACCGTGCGCCAGCTCTTCCCCCTGGAAGAGGGCGGCTACGTGGGCGACCTGCCCGGTATGCGCACCCTGGCCCTGTGGGACACCGAGCCGGAGGAGCTGGACGGCTACTTCCGCGAGATCGGCCCGCTGGTGGAGCACTGCCAGTTCAGCGACTGCACCCACCGCATGGAGCCCGGCTGCGCGGTCATCCAGGCCGTGCAGGACGGGCGGGTCTCGCCCGAACGCTACGAGTCGTACATCCGCCTGCGCTACGGAGATGAAGCGTAAAGAAAGGCAGTGCCCATGAACCCTTCGCCCGCTCCCGCCGCCCTGACCTGGCAAGCGCTCACCCTGCGCTTGATCCACCCCTTCCGCCTCTCCTACGGGGCGGACGAAACCCGGCAGGCCTTCTGGCTGCGCCTGCCGGACGATGCCGGGTGGGGAGAGGGAACCATCCCGCCTTACTACGGCGTGGCGGCCGGGGAGATGATCGCCTTCTGGCAGCGCGCCGCGGCTGACCCGCGCCCCCTGCCCGAAGACCCGGAGGAAATCGAAGCATGGGTGGGCACGGATGGACCCGCCCCGGCCCGCGCCGCGCTGGACCTGGCCCTGCACGACCGCCTGGGCCAGAAGTGCGGGCTGCCGCTCTACCGCCTGCTGGGCCTGCCCGTGCCGCTCAACCTGCCCACCTCATTTACCATCGCCATTGATACGCCCGAAGCCATGGCCGAACTGGCCCGCCAGGCGGCGAAATTCCCGGTGATCAAGATCAAAGTCGGCTCGGACCCCGAGGACCTGGCCCGCGTGGCGGCCATCCGCGCCGCCCGCCCCGACGCGAAGCTGCGCGTAGATGCCAACGCCGGCTGGTCCCGCGAGGAGGCCCTGCGCATGGTCCGCGCGCTGGAGCCGTACGACCTGGAGATGATCGAGCAGCCGCTGGCAAAGGACGACATCGCCGGGATGGGGCTGGTCCAGAAGGCCACCTCCATTCCCATTGTGGCCGACGAATCCGTGCAGGGGCTGGAGGATCTGGAAGCGCTGGCCCGCGCCGGCGTGCAGGGCGTGAACCTCAAGCTGATGAAGCTGGGCGGGCTGGCCCCGGCACTGCGCATGCTGCGCCGCGCCGGCGAGCTGGACCTGCGCGTGCTGCTCGGCTGCATGATCGAGACCTCGCTGGGCGTCACCGCCATGGCGCATCTGGCCGGCCGGGCCGACTGGCTGGACCTGGACGCCCCGCTGCTGATCAGCAACGACCCGTTTGAGGGCCTGCAGTACGACGACCGCGCCTGCCTGCAGGTCCCCGATCACCCGGGCATCGGCGTGCGCCTGCGCCCGGCCTGACCCCTTTCGCAAAGGAGGCACCATGCTGGAGCAGATACAGAACACCCTGGACCGCCAGCGCGAAGCGCACCGTGACTTCCGCGAGCACCTCTTTGAGGTGCGCATCGAACGGCTGGAAGGCGAGCGCCTGACCCTGGCCGGGAAGGTGCTGCGCGGCGATGACCTGCAGGCGCTGCGCCAGGCCCTGACCGCGGACTTCCCTCAGCTGCAGGTGGACGACAGCGCCGTACAGGTGCTCTACCGCCCCGACCTGCCCGTGTGGCGCGCGGCTACCAACCTGACCAGCCTGCACCGCGAGCCTTCCTTCCACGCCGAGCTGCTCACCGGCATCCTCTACGGCTGGACCATACAGGTGCTGGAGGAGCAGGGCCAGTGGGGCTTTGTGCGCCTGAGCGACGGCTACCTGGGCTGGACCTACCTGCCCTACCTGACCGCCGAACCTGCCCCGGAGCCGACCCACCGGGTGTGCGCCCCGGTCGCGGTGATCCACCCGGCCCCCGATGCCGCCTCGGGCGCGGCCGGGCGTGTCTTCGCCGGGACAGATGTGTGCCTGCGCGAGACGCAGGGCGAATGGGCGCGCATCCAGGCCAGCCGGGCCGGCTGGGTACCCCTGGCCAGCCTGCGCCCGCTTGACGCCCCGGCCCCAGGCGCCGAAGAACTACGCCGCCAGATGGTGGCCGACGCCGCCAGCCTGATCGGCGTGCCCTACCTGTGGGGCGGGGTCAGCGCAAACGGCATCGACTGCTCCGGGCTGGCCCAGCTGGTGCACAGCCTGGCCGGCATCCGCCTGCGCCGCGACGCCGACATGCAGTACGCCGACGGCCGCCCGGTGGACCCGCCCTTCCGCCCCGGCGAGCTGGTCTTCTTCGGCGAGCAGGGCGACCTGCGCGTCATCACCCACGTGGCCGTCAGCCTGGGCGGCTGGCAGATCATCCATTCGTCGCGCTCGCGCAACGGCGTGTACGTGGACGACATCCAGGCCGTCGAGCACCTGCGCCAGTCCTTCGCCGGGGGCTGCACCTACCTGCCGGAGGAGTGAACCAGGCTAATCCGACCGCGTTGAGCGCGCCGCGAAGCTCCCCGCGCCGAAAGAGGCCGAGGGTTGGCTTGCTGCGCCTGATGGGCGTACAATGGGAGCGGCCCTCAAACCGGCCATTACCAGACCCATTACCGAGGAAACCTCATGAGAACCATACTTACCGGAAACCGCATCCTCCAGCCGGGCGGAGCCGTCGTCTCCGGCTCGCTGATCATCGAAGACGGGCGCATCGCCGCGCTCGAGCCGGTCCGCTTCGGACCGGGCGAAGTGGAAGGCCGCCACATCGACGCGGGCGACCGCTGGGTCTGCCCCGGCCTGATTGACGTGCACATCCACGGTGCCGTCGGAGTGGACACCATGCAGGCCGCCTCCCCGGACGGGCTGGAGGCCATGGCCCGCTTCCTGGCCGGCCGCGGCGTGACCGCCTTCCTGCCCACCACCATGACCGCCCCGGCGGAGGACATCCTGCGCGTGCTCCAGGCTCTGGCCGGCTGCACGCCTAAGCCCGGCGAATCTGAAGTGCTCGGCGTGCACGTCGAGGGGCCGTACATCTCCCCCAGCCGGGCCGGCGCCCAGCCGCCGGAGTGGATCCGCCGCCCGGACCCGGCTGAATACGCTGCCTGGTTCGAGACCGGCGCGGTGCGGCTGATGACTGTGGCCCCCGAGCTGCCCGGCGCGCTGGACCTGATCCGTTACGGCGTACAGAGAGGGACTCAGTTCGCCCTGGGCCATTCCGAGGCCAGCCCGGAGCAGGTCCGCGCCGCAGTCGAGGCCGGCGCCAACCAGGCCACCCACACCTTCAACGCCATGCCCGGCCTGCACCACCGCGAGCCGGGGATCCTCGGCGCCGTGCTGACGGACGACCGCGTCTTCGCCCAGACCATCGCCGATGGCGCTCACCTGCACCCCATCATCGTGGACCTGATCACACGGCTCAAGGGAACCCGCGGCACACTGCTGGTGACCGACGCCATGCAGGCCGCCGGGCTGCCCGACGGCGATTACCACCTGGGCAGCGAGCCGGTCTTCGTGCGCGGCGGCATCGCCCGCAACGCCCGCGGCGCGCTGGCCTCCTCCACCCTGACGCTGGACCAGGCGGTGAAAAATGTGGTCGCCTTCACCGGGCTGTCCTTCGAGCGGGTGGCGCCCATGGCCAGCGAAACCCCGGCCCGCTCGCTGGGGCTGTTCCCGCGCAAAGGCGCCCTGCTGCCCGGCTCCGACGCCGATATTGTCGTGTTCAATGAGGATCTGGCGGTGGAGCGGGTCATCCTGCGCGGCGAGGTGCTGGAGAGCTAGCGCGGAAAACCGTGCCGGCCGCTCCACGCGGGCCAGGGGCGGATTTCGGGCCTGTGTGGAGCGGCCAGGCTTGCCGGAGGGGGCAAGCTATGGTAGAATTCCCACCGTTGGGAGGGATGGCCGAGTGGTTTAAGGCGCCTGTCTTGAAAACAGGTGTGGGGCAACCCACCGTGGGTTCGAATCCCTCTCCCTCCGCTAAGCCCTCCGGGGCAGGAGGTTTGCCAGTCGAATATGGGGAGGTGCCAGAGTGGACGAATGGGGCCGCCTGCTAAGTGGTTGCCGGGCTTTAAAACTCGGCCGCGGGTTCGAATCCCGCCCTCCCCGCCACGAATAA
>DGEO01000032.1:0-1152 GCA_002385985.1 Anaerolineaceae bacterium UBA3924
TGTCGCGGTTGTATTTTCCGGTCAGCGCGCCCATTGCCAGCGGGCTGTAGGCGATCAGAACCACGTTCAGGTCCTTGCAGCGCTGCAGCAGCCCGGAGAACTCCACCTCGCGGTTGAGCAGGCTGTACTCCACCTGATTGGAGGCCAGCGGAATCCCCTGCCGGGCCAGCGCTTCATAAGCCACCTGCATCTGCCGCTCGGTGAAGTTGGACACCCCCACCGCCTTGATCCAGCCCCGCTGGTACGCTTCAGCCATGCCGTCCATCCATGCCTCGATGCGGGCTGGCGGCAGCGGGTTGTGGATCTGGTACAGATCGATGGAGTCCACGCCCAGCCGGGCCAGCGAGCCTACCAGCGCCCGCAGAAAGGCCTTCTGGGTCAGGCGCCAGGGATAGGGCATGTACTTGCTGGCGATTTTGACTTTGGCCTGCGTCTCGCGGATGAACTTGCCCAGCAGGGTCTCGGATTTCCCCTGCCCGTACACTTCCGCCGTGTCAAAAAACTGGATGCCGTTTTCCAGGCTGGTTTCGAAAGCCCCCCGAACTTCCGCTTCAGAATAATCCGAGCCGTACCCCCAGAATAGACGGTCGCCCCAGGCCCATGTGCCGATCCCCAGGCGCACATCCGCCAGGGGAGAGACGTCTTTGCTTTGTGGTTGAACCTCCATCCGCCTGTCTCCTTATCATCTCTGTTGTAACTATTATATCTACGGAGTATGCTAGAATTGGTTCTGACCACCCCCGGTCGATGGCAGGCTCGTTGATAATGCCGCATGCAGACCCTCCGGCACATCCTATGCCGGTCGTACAGCCCGGTAATCCAGCCGGCCCATAACCGGGTGTTTTATTTCCAATATCACATCACAGGAGCAGGGCGGATGGGCAACCACATTCAATACACTAGAAATTACAACGACCTTAGCAATGATCATGGTTTCCAGTTCGAATTCTTCTGCGATCGCTGCAATTCTGGCTTCCGCACTCGCTTTCAGGCTTCGGCGCTGGGGATGGTCAGCGGCGCGCTGGATACCGCCAGCGGCCTGTTAGGCGGCATTTTCGGCCAGGCCGCCAATATCAGCGACCGGGTGCGCACCGCCAGCTGGCAGAAAGCCCGCGACGACGCCTTTGAGAAAGCGCTGGAAGAGTTGAAAGG
>DGEO01000032.1:1388-3440 GCA_002385985.1 Anaerolineaceae bacterium UBA3924
CAAGCGCGGCCTGTGCAAAAACTGCGCTCCGGACCTGGGTGTGGAAATGTCCGCCGCGCAGGCCTCCCGCTCGGTGGAGGAGATCTGGGCGCACGCGGCCATGGCCGAAGAGGACAAGAAGCTGGCCGAGGGCAACTGGCGTGAGACCATCGTCGCCACCTGCCCGGAATGCGAGCAGCCGCTGGCGTCCAACGTCAAGTTCTGCCCCAACTGCGGCGCGCAGCTCAAGAAGGCCGCACACTGCACCGAATGCGGTGCCAAGCTGCAGCCGGGCGCGAAATTCTGCGCGGAATGCGGAACAAAGGTGGGCGGCTGACGCCCACCTTTTCACATCTCAAGAGACGCCGCTAATTGGACGGCGTCACGGTCGTGGCCGGACCTGCCGGGCCTTCACCGCCGGTCAGCTGCCAGGCCACCTGGATGGTCACTTCCACCGTCTGCACGCCGGGGGACACGGGCACCGCGGCCGCCAGGTCGCGTTCGAAGGTCCCGCCCTGGGTGAAAATGGGCGGTGGCAGGAAGCTGCTCTCGCTGATCGAAACCACCCCTCCCAGTTCGCCGCCCGCCAGCGAAGCCAGCTGGTTGCCTTTGGCACGGGCGTCTTCAAAAGCCTGTTCGCGGGCCTGGCTCATCGCCTCCTGAGGCTGGCTCACCTCAAAGCTGATGCCGTGAATCCGGTTGCCGCCGGCCTCCACGGCCGTATCGAGCAGGGTCCCCAGCTCCTCCAGGTCGCGCACGCGAACCATCACGATATTCGAGGCCGTGTACCCGGTGATTACCGGTCCGGTCTCATCGCCGGGCTGCGGGTTGGAATAGATGGGGAACAGCTGCACGCTCTGGGTCTGGATATCCTCAGACGCGACGCCGCTCTGAGCCAGGGCATCCAGCAGGGCCTGCATCCGGGTATTGTTCTGCTGAAGCGCTTCGCTGGCCGTCTCCGCCTGGGTTTCGACGCCTATCTGAATGGTGGCCATATCCGGCTGCACCTCCACCCGGCCCGTACCTGAGACGCTCACCAACCGCTGCATTTGCCCCTCCGGAGGAAGAATTTGCCCGCTCGACCTTGCCTGCACACCCTGGTACCCTGACAGCACGGTCAGCACGACAATAGCCGCAACCGCCAGGATCACCAGTTCTGGGATCCTTTTCATCTTACACCTCATTTCTATTCATGTAACTGCAGCATACTGGCCCAACCCGGCCAGCGATATCCCCTTTTGCTCTATACTGATCATAGGTTGTGCGTGCAGTCTTTCCCATCGGGACTATTCCTCTTCCCCCTACAGGGAATCCCCTAAAACCCCCCGGTCAGGGAGGTCATCCTCCTTGCCGAAAAAGAGAGCATTATTTAGAATGTCTGGTATGCCTGAGGACGTCACCCCCATTCGCCAGCAGTATCTGGATATCAAACGGCAGTACCCGGACGCGATCGTGTTTTTCCGTCTGGGCGATTTCTACGAGACGTTTGACCAGGACGCGGAACTCGCCGCCCGGGAACTGGACATCGTGCTCACCTCGCGCAACGTGGCCAAAGGCACCCGGGTGCCAATGGCCGGCATTCCCTACCACGCGGTCGAGAACTACCTGGCCCGGTTGATCGAAAAAGGCTACCATGTGGCCATCTGCGAGCAGGTCGGTGAGGTGCCCAGGAAGGGCCTGGTGCGGCGGGAAGTGGTCCGCGTGGTCACGCCCGGCACGGTCGTCGAGCCCGGCCTGCTGAGCGGCAACCGCAACAACTATCTGGCCTGTGCGTTGGTGATCGATAATGACGCCGGTGTGGCCTACGCCGACATCACCACCGGGGAGTTCAAAGTCACCCAGTTCTCCGGCCCGGACGTGCTCAGCGAGCTGCGCGCCGAGCTGGCCCGCCTGAGTCCGGCCGAGCTGCTGCTGCCCGAATCGATGAGCGCCGCCACCGGCCTGACCGGACACATCACCCTGTGGCCCGACTGGCGCTTCGAGTCCGGCCGCAACCAGGAAACCCTGCAGCGGCTCTTCCAGACCGCCTCGCTGGACGGCTACGGCCTGCGGAACCGCCCCTTCGCTGTGCGC
>DGEO01000032.1:3715-5888 GCA_002385985.1 Anaerolineaceae bacterium UBA3924
AGCTGCTGCTCGGGCTGAGCACCTACACCCTGGACGAGTTCATGAACCTGGACAGCGCCACCCGCCGCAACCTGGAGCTGACCGAAACCATCCGGGGCGGAGGTGCGAAAGGCTCGCTGCTGCACGTGCTGGACCACACAGTCACGCCCATGGGCGGGCGGCTGCTGCGCCAGTGGGTTTCCAAACCGCTGCTCGACATCGCCGCCATCGAGAAGCGGCAGAACGGGGTGGCCTGCCTGCTGGAGGACGGCATCCTGCGCGCCGAGCTGTTCCGGCTGTTCACCGGTCTGCCGGATATGGAACGGGCCATCAACCTGATTGTCTCCGGGCATGCCGGCCCGCGCACGCTGACCAGCCTGCGGCAGGCGCTGCGCTGCCTGCCGGACATTAAGGCTGCTATTCCCGCGGACTGCGCTCCCCTGCAGGCGCTGGTGGCGAATTTGGACCTGTGCTCCACCGAGCTGGACCTGCTGGAACGGGCCATCGCCGACGAGCCTCCGGCCACCCTGCAGCACACCGGCGTGATCCGGCCCGGTTTCTCGGCCGAACTGGACGGAGTGATCGAAGCCTCCAGCCACGCCCGGGACTGGATCGCCAATCTGGAGGCCGTCGAGCGCGAGCGCAGCGGAATCAAGAACTTGAAGGTGGGCTACAACAAGGTCTTCGGCTACTACCTGGAGGTCTCCCGCGCAAACAGCCAGCACGTCCCCGAAGACTACATCCGCAAGCAGACCCTGGTCAACGCCGAGCGCTACATCACCCCGGAAATGAAGGAGTATGAAGCGCTGGTGCTGAACGCCGATGAGCGCATCCGTGAAATCGAAGGGCGGATCTTCCAGCAGGTGTGCAAAGAACTGGCCGCCTCCAGCCAGAAAATACTGGACGCCGCCCGCACGCTGGCCGAGCTGGACACCCTGGCCTCACTGGCCGAAGCGGCCGCGCTGGGCAACTACGTGCGCCCGGCGCTGCTGCCCGACCAGACACTGGAGATCCACGACGGACGCCATCCGGTGGTGGAGCAAAGCCCCCTGGGGAAACGCTTCGTCCCCAATGACTGCGTGTTCGGCGAGGGAGAAATTGTCCGGGTGATTACCGGGCCGAACATGAGCGGCAAGAGCACCTTCCTGAGGCAGACCGCGCTGATCGTGCTCATGGCGCAGATCGGCAGCTTCGTGCCCGCCTCTTCCGCCCGGATTGGTCTGGTGGACCGCATCTTTACCCGCATCGGAGCCGAAGACGAAATTTCCGCCGGTCAGTCAACCTTTATGGTCGAAATGGTGCAGACGGCGGAAATCCTCAACAATGCCACTCCCCGAAGCCTGCTCATCCTGGACGAGATCGGCCGGGGCACCAGCACCTATGACGGGCTGTCCATCGCCTGGGCGGTGGTGGAGTACATCCACAACCACCCGAAGCTGCGCTCCCGAACGCTGTTCGCCACGCATTTCCACGAGCTGACCCAGCTGCAGGACCTGATTCCAGGAGTGCGCAATTACAACGTGGCCGTCTCAGAGGCCGACGGGCAGGTAGTCTTCCTGCACAAAATCGTGCCCGGCGGCGCGGACCGCTCTTACGGCATTCACGTCGCCCAGCTGGCCGGCCTGCCTCGCGCAATCATCCAGCGCGCCAACGAGATCCTGCGCCAGCTGGAGGCATCCTCAGGCAAGGCGGTGAAGATTGAGCCGGAAGGCGCCCGGCAGCTGGCCCTCTTCCCTGAGACCAACCCGCTGCTCGAGGAGCTTCACAACCTGGATCTCAACGCCCTGTCGCCGATTGAAGCGCTGAACCTGCTGTACCAGTGGCAGCGGCGCTTTGACCAGTCCTGAGGTTCAATCCGCCGCGCCGGTCAGCTCCGGCTCGCCGTAGGTCTGCTTCGGTTGATCGCGGGTGATGCGCTCGTAACGTGAGCGGAAGAACACATCACCCCGCAGGTCGGTTCGCCAGGAGCACACCGGGTGGAACCACTCCGCGGCCTGGGCGGAATAGTCCACGCCGCTTACCTGCTGCGTGAGCCACAGCGCCTGGGCGGCGTAGATTACATTGTTCCGCGGCTCGATGCGGTCAAAATCTTCGAAGAACCAGCCGCAGGATGTGTACATGCGCTGGCGCTCGTACTGCGCCCGCAGCAGTAAATCGGCCCGGGCAAGCTCCTCAGGTCCCCACGCCCGGCCGG
>DGEO01000032.1:6178-6510 GCA_002385985.1 Anaerolineaceae bacterium UBA3924
TAGCGGTGGCGCAGCTCCCAGGGATCGGAGAGGTCTCGTCCAAAGGTGTCCAGGTAGCAGGCGTCCACCACTTCAGCCACGCGGTCAAGCGCTGCGCGCAGGTGGGTTTTCCACTCTCCGTTCAGATTGCAGCCGCAGCTTTCCTTCCAGCGGGAAACGCCGTGGTGGCAGCTCCACGAGGTGTTTTCCCGGATGCGGATGTATTCCGCCGGCGGGTTTTCTTTCAGCCACCTGGCCGGGAAGGTCAGCTCAATGCCGCGGCTGCTGATGGCCTGGCGGGTCAGATGGGCCAGGAACTTGTCCCGGAAGGGCTGGTGATGGCCGTACAGCTC
>DGEO01000032.1:6800-11449 GCA_002385985.1 Anaerolineaceae bacterium UBA3924
GTCGCTTCCGGATCGAAGCTGACCCGCATGGACAGGTTCTGCTCGTAGAAAACAACCGCAAACTCTTTACCGCCGGGTAGCGCCACCCTGTACGGCCGGGTGACGTCCACGGCAGGATGGTCGGCCTGCCAGGGAGCCAGGATGGTGAACTGGATGCCGTTCTCCGCCAGGATCTCCAGCGTCTCCAGGTCGACGGCCGCTTCCGGCAGCCACATACCCTTCGGCCGGTGCCCGAAAAGCGCTGTGAACTCCTCAATCCCCCAGCGGATCTGGGTGATCTTGTCTTCGCGGGTCGCCAGCGGCAGGATGGTGTGATGATAGCCCTGCGCCATGGCGTTCCCCACCCCGAAGCGGGCGTAGGTTGCCCGGTCCTGCTGGATAATCAAGTCCAGCGTGTCGCTGTGCTCCTGCGCCATCCAGCCGGTCAGGGTCGGGCCGATGTCGAAGCTGATACGCTCGAAATTGCCCAGCTCTGCGTTGGGGCGGTAGCAGTGATCGTGGATGCGCTCGTTCCAGTTGCCGTACGGTCCGGCGCCGGGCTCATTGGGGACTCGCCCCAGCACGGGATCTTCACGCGATGGCTGGTAAAAATGACCGTGGATACAGAGCGCTTTCATCTCCTGTCCTGTCTGCGGTGGGATTTGTAATGTTGATATGTCTGCAGGTACTGCAGGTTCTGGTGAAAGCGGACCGGCATCAGCCCGAATACGCGGGGCATGGTGTCGAGCGCGCAGGTCCGGTCGGCGGACAGATAGTCCAGCCAGAAAAGCGAAACCGGGAATCGCGGTGACACCTGCTCCACCCACAGCGCCAGGATGCGCAGGTACGCGGGTGAAAAGGGGATCAACCAGCGGCGCACCCCGATGGTCTGCATGATGGTTTCAATCACCTGCCGGAAGGTCAGAATCTCGGCTCCGCCCACCGATATCGTCTGGTCGTACATGGACTCCTCGTCCAGCGCGATGATCATCGCGGTCACCAGGTCTTCGATCCACAGGGGCTGCAGCAGCATGTCACCATCCCCGGGCATCAGCACAAACGGCTTTGATGCGCGGATCAGCCTGGCGAAGGACGTCGTAAACTGGTCGCCCGGGCCGAACAGGGCAGCGGAACGGAAGATCGTGTAGGGGATACCGCTCTGCTGCACGGCGGCTTCAGCGAAGGCTTTGGCTTTCAGCACCGGGTAAGCGGAGTTCTTATCCGCGCCCAGGTGCGAAAGGTACAGCATGCGCCGCACCCCGGCCAGCGCCGCCACCTGAGCAATGGCCTGCGCGCCTTCAACGTCCACTTCCGTCAGGTTTGCGCGGGTGGACTGGCGCTCTGCTCCCGCCAGATGGATGACGGTATCCACGCCTTTTAGCGCGGCCCGCAGGCCGCGCTCATCTTTCAAACTGCAGACCGCCACCTCCACCGACACGCCTTTCGGCAGCCGGGGGGATACCGGAGATGGGCGGAGCAGCAAACGTACTTCTTTACCTGCTTTCAACAGGTTGGGGATGAGAACACTGCCGACGAAGCCCGTTCCACCAGTTACCAGGATCATAGGTATCGGAATTATAACAGAATCCTAACCCATCAACCGTTTTGGAACGATTCCTGCACAGGGGCTGGCACACAACTTGCACACCTTTGACAGGATAAATGCTGGCCGCGCACACCGGAAGAATCGAGACGATGCCCATGAACCGTGACCCCAACCGCGAAACTGAATACACCGCCAACCGGTTAGGTTTTCATTACTATCCAGACACGCTTCATTACCGGGACCTGGATCTGACCACCTGGCTGCCCGAGTTGACCGCGCTGGGGGCCGGCTGGCTGGTGGTTCACAGCGAAGCGGAGCGGGCGATCCCGGAAAGCTTCATCAAGGGCCTGATCTCTGCCGGCATCGAACCCATCGTGCGCTTCACCTTTCCCCTGTCGGTGCCCACCCCGCCGGAAGCCATCCGCACCATCCTGGAAGCCTACGCCCGCTGGAAGGTGCGCTACGTGGTCTTCTTCGACCGGCCGAATCTGCGGTCCGCCTGGTCCACATCCGCATGGGCACAGCAGGACCTGGTCGAGCGCTTCCTCGACCGCTTCATCCCGCTGGCCAGCCTGGCCGTCGACCTCGGCCTGACCCCGGTGATGCCTCCCCTGCAGCCGGGAGGCGATTTCTGGGACACGGCCTTTCTGCGCGCGGCGCTGCAGTCGCTGGAGCGGCGCAAGCAGCAGAAGTTGATTGATAAACTGACGCTCTCCGCCTACGCCTGGACGCAGGGACATTCCCTGAACTACGGCGCAGGCGGCCCGGAGCGCTGGCCTGAGGCCCGGCCGTACTTCCTGCCGCCAGACCAGGAAGACCAGCGCGGGTTCCGAATCCATGACTGGTACGTGGACATCGCCCAGGCAGTGCTGCTCAAGCGATGCCCGGTGATCCTCTTCCAGGCCGGCGCGGAGGTCGATCCGCAGCAGATGACCGGGCGGGCGCTGCCTGAAAACGACGAATCCCTCTTTTCCGTAGCCGCGCTGCTCAAGGGCGCAAACGCTCCCGACCCGACAAACCCGGAGGAGATGCTCGAACCGCTGGGCAACGAGGTGCTGTGCGGCAACTTCTGGCTGCTGGCCGCCGCGGAGGACAGCCCCTTCGCCGAGCAGGCCTGGTTCCCGCCGGACCAGCACCCGCAGCCCATCGTCACACAGCTGCGTGAGTTTGCCATCAGCCAGACCGCCGTGGTGGTAAATCCCGGTCTGAACAGCCGGAAGACCATCCGGGGAGCGCATCTGATCGAGCGCTACCTGCTGCTGCCCACCTACTCCTGGGGGGTGGCCGACTGGCACTGGAATGTGATCCAGCCCTATGTCAAGAAATACCGCGCCACGGTGGGCTATTCTCTTCAGGAGGCCGCCCTGGCGAAATACGTCGTGGTGATTGGCGGCGAGGACGGTTTCAGCGAGGACGACCTGCGCTGGCTGCGCCAGTCCGGCTGCCGGGTTGAACGGATCAACGGTGATGGCACATATATTGCAACACAGCTGGCAGAGAGGTGAACCATGATGAAACCATCCGCCCAAACCCCTGACGAAGATCTGGTGACCCGTCCTCCAGTCCTGAAGGTCTTAGGCCTCGGCGGCGGCGGGTCTAACGCCATTAACCGTATGATCGAGCTCGGTCTGAAGGGCGTTGAGTTTATCGCAGCCAATTCAGACGCGCAGGCGCTGGCCCACAGCCTTGCGCCGACCAAGATCCAGCTCGGCCCCAAGGTGACCCGCGGGCTGGGCGCCGGCGGCAACCCCGAGATCGGCCGCGCCGCTGCGGAGGAATCCGTGCGCGAGCTGGAGATGGCCCTGCGCGGGGCGGATATGGTCTTTCTGGCTGCCGGTCTGGGCGGCGGCACGGGCACCGGCTCCATCGCCACTGCGGCGCGGGTCGCCCGCTCGGTCGGAGCCGTTTCGGTTGCCGTGGTCACCATGCCGTTCTCGTTTGAAATCGGCCGCCGGCAGAAAAACGCTCAAGAAGGCCTCTCCGAGCTGCGGCCGTTCACCGATACACTAATCACCATTCCCAACGACCGCCTGCTGCAGGTAGCTCCCCAGGACCTGCCCCTCGACCTGGCCTTCCGCCTGGCCGACGACGTGCTGCGCCAGGGTATTCAGGGTATTTCCGAGCTGATTACCGAGCCGGGGCTGATCAACATCGATTTTGCTCACATCCGCAAGGTGATGCAGATGGGCGGCGGCTCTTTACTGTCCATCGGCGTCGGCGAGGGCGAGAACAAGGCCCGCCAGGCCATTGAACGCGCCCTCCATCATCCCCTGCTGGATTCGATCAACCTGGAAAACGCCACCAGTATTCTGGCCAACTTCACCGCGGGCGAGGACCTGAGCTTCGTCGAAGTGGTCGAAGCGCTCAACGAACTGCAGGCAAAGGCCAATTACCAGGCTGAAATCATCCCCGGCGTGATCACCGATCCGCGCATGCACAACCGCGCGCAGGTCATCCTCATCATCACCGGTCTGGGCGCCACCCCCGTCGAAGTGGCCATTGGAAAGATGCCCGCCAGCGAGCAGGCACCCCTTCGCCCTTCGAGCCCTGAAATTTCTATTTCCGCCGGCAGCGCCCCCGTGGAGATGGCTGGCATGCAGTCCGAGCTGGATGTGCCCGCCTTCCTGCGCCGGAGAATCCGCTAGCGCGGAGGAGTTACCCGTATGGATGAGCGCTTACTCAATCAGGTATGCCAGCAAGTGTACCGGAAGTGCCCCGAGGTGGACGGTGTGCGTCCCTCGGTAAAAGCCCAGCCGGGCGACACGACCCTACTGGTCTTTAAGGCCAGGGCCAGCACCGCCAGCGGAGCAGCCATGCCCCGCACGGTGCGCGTGACGGTGAATGCAGCCGGGAAGATCACCAAAATCAGCTCATCGCGGTAGAGGTACAGGATGAACATGCCCCTGGTTCAAAAACTGGAGCTCTGTTTTTGGGATCTGGTCATCTACCTGCTGTCGCACAACACCCTGGTGCGCCAGCTGGTCCCACTGTTTTCCCGCATTGAAAACCGGCGCGAGATCGCACTGAGCCTGCTCATGGTGTTCGGCGGCGGACTGGCCGGCCTGCTGCTGGGCCTGGCCCTCCCGGTCCTCTGGTCGCTGCTGGCCTGAGCCCGGTCTGAACA
>DGEO01000032.1:11635-24973 GCA_002385985.1 Anaerolineaceae bacterium UBA3924
CAGTAAGAAGATCCTTCCTCTCGATACCTTGACTATGCGCATTTAATCAAGTCCGGTGACGGTTTCGAAATCATCCGGCTCCTGCCCGCGCCGCCGGCCCGCTGATCTGGTAAAATGAGAGCAGGCCGGTCTACTTTCAGGGTAATCCCCCGATGAACCCGGCACACTCCCCGACGCCTTGATCCTGGCCAACCGCAAGACAGGCCCTCACGATCGCCCGCACCGCCGTTATCGACTGAAATGCGCAAACTCACCCTGATTCTCACCGTGGTCGCGTTCTTCAGCTGCCTGGCTGTGGGCCTGTATTTGTCCAGCTCCGTCTCCGGCCAGAGTCCTTTCCCCACCCGGCCCCGTCCCACCGAAACCAGCACCGTACCGGCGCCCATCACTGGCCAGCAGAAAATCCTGCTCGTCCACGTAGACCGGCTGACCGCCGGTCAGCCGGAACTGCTCAGCGCCTGGGGCGTGTTCATTTCACCTCGCGAGCCGGCCGGGGTGATGTTCGTGCCGCTGTACCCCGCCCCAACCGGTTCGGCCAGCCGTGACCTGCAGAAACGCTTCTCTCTGAACGAGAACCTGGCGGTCGCTGACGCCTTTTATCGCCAGATCGAACAGCAGTACACCATAACCATCGACAACACCATACTGATTGATGACCGCGGCATGCAGGCGCTGTCTGCCTGGCTGGCCGCTCAGGCGCAGCCTGGCGAGGAGACCAATCCCCCCGCGGAAACGCTTCCGCAGGCCGAAGCAGCGCTCTGGCGGCAGCTGTGCCGGCATGTCGGCCCGGCTGAAGTGGAGGAAACCGCGCCGTTCGAGTGGCGCTCGCTGTTCCCCGACCATGCCCACACCGACATGCCCTTCCAGACTGCCATCACCACCTGGGAGAACCTGGAATCCGGGGTGGGAAAGGTGACCTGCGAAGTTTTCGACACGCCCTGACCGCCCTGTTTTTAGACCAGCCGTGAGCCAGTACCCTGGTCTCGAACCTCATTGTCCAGGTTCGATATACAATGGAGACATTCTGTAACGGTTCTATGCCAGTCCATGCGTGAAGTCCCCCTGCCGGCCCATTCCGTAACAACTGAACAAAACCTGCCGCCCGCCCGCCAGGTGATCCCCACCCGGCAGGTGCTGGTGCGCGCGCTGCGCGGCCTGGGCAGCGCCCTGCTGACCCTGCTGATGATCGCCTACCTGACGCTTTTCGGCCTGATCATGGCTGAGCGCGGCCGCGAGCGGCTGCCTGCCGAGCCGGTCACCGCCGCCGTGCAGGCGCTCCAGCGAGTCGGGGAGTACATTTTCGCCCACCCTGACACGTATTACTGGCACAATCACCACCAGCCGGCCTTTGAACTGGTCCGAACCACCCTGGGAAACAGCGCCGGGCTGCTTCTCACCGCCATGCTGATCGCCGTGATCCTCGGGATCGGGCTGGGCACCGCGGCAGCCCTCTCAAAAGGAAAAGGCAGCCCGATCTTCGTGCTCAGCCTCTCGATCCTGGGCATGTCCACTCCCAGCTTCCTGTTCGGCATGCTGGTGTGGATCGCCAACATCACCATCATCCATCGCGGGCTGGGCCTGACCGCCCTGCCGCAAACCGGTTTCGGCTGGGACACCCACCTGATCATGCCTGCCCTGGTGCTGGCCGCCCGCCCGCTGGCGCAAATTGCCCAGATCACTTATGTCTCCCTCACCGACGTGCTCGGGCAGGACTTCATTCGCACCGCCCGTGCCAAGGGTGTCGGGCACTGGCGGCTGCATTTCCGCCACGCCTTCCGCAATGTCCTCATCCCGGTGCTGACCACGGTGGGCACCTCGCTTCGCTACTCGCTGGCCAGCCTGCCGGTGGTGGAAACCTTCTTTCACTGGCCCGGCGTCGGCATCACCCTGCTGGAGGCCATCGACGCCGGCCTGTCAACCCTGATTACCGACCTGATCCTCGGCTTGGGCCTGTTCTTCCTGGTGTTCAACCTGCTGATTGACCTGCTGTACCCCTGGATCGACCCGCAGCTGCGCAGCCAGGAGAACCGCAGCCAGCTGGTCGAGCGGTTCAGCCTGCGGGAGACGCTCAACGGTATGAGAGAATCCCTGTCCGCGCTGATCCGCTGGCGCCGCCGGACAGCTGCACCCGCTCAGGCATCCACTACCCGGGTGAATACGCCTGCATCCGACCCGGCAGAAGCCCGATCTGAAGTCCCCGCCGCATCCCGCAGCCGCTCCCTGCGCCGGGGACTGTCGCTGCTGGCATCCAACCCTGCCTTCACCATCGGCCTGGTGCTGGTGTCCGGCCTGGTCTTCCTGACCCTGTTCGGCTCCAGCCTGACCCCGAACAACCCCTTCCAGATTCACGGCGTCACCAGGGTGGACGGGGTCTACGCCGCCCCGCCCTTCAAGCCCTCCTCGATGTTTGCCTGGGGCACCGACCACATCGGCCGCGATGTCCAGGCCTTTGTTCTGGCCGGCGCCCGGCAGACACTACTGCTGGCCTTTATCACCATGCTGGCCCGCCTGGCGCTCGGTTCCCTCCTGGGGTTGATGGCCGGCTGGTGGCAGCACTCACGCATTGACCGCCTGGTGACCCGCCTGATGGACGTCTGGGCGGCCTTCCCCCTGACTCTGTTCGCCATGATCCTGATCCAGGCGCTGGGCATCCAGCAGGGCACCTGGGTGTTCGTGACCGCCCTCTGCGTGGTCGGCTGGGGTGAAGTGGCCCAGTTCGTCCGTTCGCAGACCCTGCGAATCAAGCCCCAGCTGTACATTGAAGCCGCGCGGGCACTGGGGGCCAGTCCGCTGCACATGCTGGCCCGCCAGGTGCTCCCCAACCTGCTCCCGTCGCTGCTGGTGATCGCCTCGCTGGAGATGGGAGGCATCCTTATGCTGCTGGCCGAACTGGGCTACCTGAACATTTTCCTCGGCGGCGGTTACCGCATGGAGTTGATCGTCAATCAGGTGGTGCACTTCTCCGACGTGCCCGAATGGGGCGCCATGCTGGCCAACATTCGGGAATGGTGGCGCTCCTATCCCTGGATGGCCTGGTACCCGGCCGCCGCCTTCTTCCTGGCAATTTTCAGCTTCAACCTGTTCGGCGAGGGACTGCGGCGCTTCATCGAAGACAGCCGCCTGAATTTCAGCCGCCTGTTCAACCGCTATACGCTGATTGGCGCGCTGGTGGCTGCCGCAGTTTTCACCATCGCCTGGCGCAGCGGCACGCCGATCAACCAGTACCGCTCGCAGGCGCAGAACTTCGTCACCGCGAATGCGCTGGTAGACATCGAGGTGCTCAGCTCGCCGGCTTTCGGCGGGCGGGAAACCGGCCACCCATCGACGCGCGCTGTGGCGGAATATATTGCCCGGCGCATGGCCGAAGTTGGCCTGTTCCCTGGCTTCACGAAAGACGAGTTCATCCAGGAGATCCCCAAGGTCCGCTCGCAGATGGTGGACCTGCCCTACATGCGCATCCCTGGCCCGGACGGTGAGATGCAGTCGCTGGTCTACCACCGGGACTTTGTCGAGAGCGTGGATCCCTGGCGGATCGGCGGGGATGCCGCCGCGGAGACCATCGGACTCGCCATCGGCCCGCCGGGCGAAGACAGCAAGGTGTATGCCCGGGCGCTCAGCGCTGCGCCGATCCTGGACCGGGTGGTCATTGTCCGCGCAGAAGATGCCCACCTGGTGCCTGACGGCCTGGTGGCCGGGATCATTATCATTGAGGACGGCCCCTACGCCATCCAGAAAAAGTTCTTCCCGCTGACCACCATCTATCGCGATTTCACCACCTCCAAACCCATGGTGATGGTGACTCGGGAAGTTGCTGACCGCCTCCTGCAGCGCTCCAACAGCAGCGTGGCCGAGCTGGAAGCCGCTGCCGACCGGTTGAAAGTCGGAGAAATCCACATAACCGAGCCTGGCGGCCCGGTGGAGTTTGGCAATCACTTCGCTCCCTTTCAGGAGAACATCAATTTCAACGTGATCGGCCTGCTGCCCGGCACCGGAGCCAACACACCCAGCTCCACACCGGGGGTGATGATGGACCGCAAAGCCATCGTGTTGGCAGCCCATTTTGACGGCGTTGGCACCAGCCCGGATGGGACGCTTTATCCAGGCGCCAATGACAACGCCTCCGGTGTGGCGGCCATGCTCGAAATCGCCCGGGTGCTGCGCGAAGGGCCGTACGAGCCGAAGAAAACCATCATCTTCGTCGCCTGGTCCGGGGCGGAGCGCCTGGAACAGCTCAGCCTGATCGATATGCTCAACGCCAGCCGCCAGTTGAGCATATACGATATCGAGGCCGTCATCGAGCTGAGCGGCATCGGCGCCGGCACTTCGGACAAGATCGCCATCGGCGAAAACAGCAGCTACCGGCTCATCCGCCTGTTCCAGTCTGCTGCCGGCAAGATGGGCGCCAGCACCACCACGCGCGGGCGCGGCCCGCACTACGGCCTGCCGCTCGCCCGACTGGCCATAGACCGCCAGGTGCCCAGCCTGTACATCAGCTGGGATGGTTCCGATCTTCTCGCCCACACTCCGCTGGACAGCCCGGACAACATCGACCCGCTGAAGCTGCAGCGCTCCGGCGAATCCACGCTGCTGACTCTGCTCACCCTCAGCCGCGAAATCACATATTAATCGGGTATATAATCTACTCATACTGCCCGGATGGGAAGGAGTGTGTCAAGATGGGAGAAAATAAGCCCATGATCGTGGCTGACAATGTGGTGGTGAGTCTGGACTATACCCTGATGGTGGACAATCAGGTCATAGACAGTTCTCGCGATACGGAACCCATCGAGTTTCTGCAGGGGTATGGAAACATCATCCCCGGTCTGGAGCGCGAGCTGTACGGGATGAAGCCTGGTGAGAGCAAGTCAATCGAGGTGCTCCCCAAGGACGGATACGGGGAACGCGACCCGGAGGCGGTCATCGACATCCCGCGTATCGAGTTTCCGGAAGACATCCCCCTGCAGGAAGGCCTTGAACTGCAGATGCAGAATGTGGACGGGGATGTACTTAACGCCGTCATCCTGGAGGTCAACGGGGACAATGTGAAGCTGGACTTCAACCATCCCCTGGCCGGCCGCTCGCTGCTTTTCGACGTCACCGTGGTTGCGCTGCGGGAAGCCACTCAGGAAGAGCTGGAGCACGGTCACGTACACAGCGGCGATGAAGACGAGGAGTTTGAGTTCTCCTACGGCGAAGAGGAGTTCCTCGGAGACATCGATGAGGATGAGACCGACGAGGACGACCTGCTCCCCAGTTCGCCAAACGGATCGCTGTAGAAAGCGCTGAACCTATCTGTCCACGGGACCGGCAGTCCATGCCGGTTCCGGCCTGTTCATCATCCGAAGGAAAGAATGATGAAGAGAGTCTGGCAGTAAATGGCGACCATGGACCGCCTGGCTGATTTCGTCGACCGGATCACCCGAAACATCGGTCGTGTCATCGTCGGCAACCGCGAAGGCATCGAGCTGCTGCTCGTCGCCCTGCTGACCGAAGGTCACGTCCTGCTGGAGGATGTCCCCGGAATCGGCAAAACCATGCTGGCCCGGTCACTGGCCGTCAGCCTGGGCGGCCAGTTCAAGCGGCTGCAGTGCACCCCTGACCTGCTGCCCAACGACGTCACCGGGGTGTCGATCTTCAACCAGAAGACCCTGGAGTTTGAGTTCCGCCCCGGACCGATCTTCGTGAACATCCTGCTGGCAGACGAGATCAACCGCGCCACGCCGCGCACCCAGGCCGCCCTGCTGGAAGCCATGCAGGAACAGCAGGTGACCGTTGACGGGGTCACCCATCCCCTGCCGCGCCCGTTTTTCGTCATCGCCACCCAGAACCCGATCGAGTTCGAGGGTACTTTCCCCCTGCCCGAAGCCCAGCTGGACCGCTTCCTGCTGCGGCTTTCGCTGGGCTACCCCAGCATGGAGGACGAGCGCCAGATCCTGGTGACCTTGATGCAGGACCATCCCATCAACCGGCTGCAGCCTGTGGCCACCCCGGAGGAGGTGCTCGCCCTCCAGCCGGTCGTCTGGAACACGCATGTGGATGTCACCCTGCAGGACTACATCCTCAACCTGGTTACGGCTACGCGAAAACACCCGGACCTGCTGCTTGGCGCATCCCCCCGCGCCAGCCTGGCCCTGATGAAAGCCGCCAAGGCGCTGGCGGCCATTCGCGGGCGCGAGTACGTCCTGCCCGAAGACCTGAAGTACCTGGCCAAACCGGTTCTGGCCCACCGCCTCATCCTCCGCCCGGAATCCGAGCTGCGCGGCAAGACCGCTCACCTGGTTCTGGAAGAAGTCCTTGATTCTGCACCGCTGACCCTCGAAAGCAAGGCCTGAACGCCGCAGGGCTGGTTCAGCAGCCATGACCAGCTTTATCCCGCTTTTCCTGGTCCTGTTTCTGGTGGCGGCCGCCCTGCGCCAGACCAGCGTCATGACCGTGCTCTACCTGGTAGCCGGGCTGTACATCGCCGGCCGATGGATCAGCGTTCGCTCAATCCACAACGTTCAGGCCCGCAGGGTTATTAACAGCCGGGCATTTCTCAACCAGACCATCCCGGTAATTCTGGTGCTAAAGAACCGGGGCCTGCTCCCGCTGATCTGGCTGCGCCTGCACGAGAGCTTGCCTGTCGGGATGATCTCTCCCAACTTCTTCCAGCGCGTGACCTCGCTGGGTTCCAAAGCCAGCCGGCAGTTTGACTACCGGCTGCATGCCTACAAGCGCGGCTTTTACGAAGTCGGCCCGCTTTTCCTCTCCAACGGGGACCTGCTGGGCCTGAGTGAGGAAAACCAGATCGAGGTGCCCTGCGAGCCGCTGATTGTCTATCCGCAAATCGTGCCCATCCTTTCACTGGGCGTTCCCTCACAGGCTCCCTATGGCAAGATCCGCTCAGCCAATCCCATCTTTGAAGATCCCAGCCGCGTCATGGGCAAGCGGGACTACACCCGCGGCGATTCGCTGCGCCGTATCGACTGGAAGGCCTCCGCCGCCTACGGCGGACTGCTGGTAAAGCAGTTTGAGCCGTCCATCACCCTGGAGACCAACCTGTATCTCAACCTGGACAGCCAGGATTACCCGGTCCGCCGGCGGATCGACCTGACCGAGCTGGCCATTGTCACCGCGGCGTCCATCTCCAGCTGGGCCATCCGGCAGAAGCACGCCCTTGGCCTGGTGACCAACGGGGCCGATCCCCTCAGGGATAATGCCACCCCGGACAGCATCCCTGCGCACAAAGGGATGGCGCACCTCACCCGTGTGCTGGACCTGCTGGCACGGGTGGAGGTCAGCAGCGGGGAGCCGATCCTGCCCCTGATCGCCCGCTTCAGCCCCTCGCACAACTGGGGAGCCACAGTCGTCCTGATCACCGGCCGGGTGGATGATCCGCTGATCGAAACGCTGCTTCCCCTGCGCCGCCGCGGGCTGAACCCGGTGGTCATCCCGATCGGCCCGATCCTCAACTTGCACGAGATCAAGCGTCGGGCGGAGTACTTCGGTTTTGCCGTCTATCCTGTGCAGTCCTGGCACGACCTGGAAACCTGGCGATGAAATCCTACCAGACCAACCCCACCCGCTGGTCGCCCAGACCGTACACGCCGCCGGTGCTGCTCAACTTCCTGATCGTCGGCGTGATGATCGGCTGCGTTTCCATCGCACTGGAGGCCATCGCCGCGCGGGTTATCCCCTTCTGGAGCGGTGGGTTATTACCCTACCTGGGTGTCCTGGTCGCTCTCGAAGCCCAGTTCTCCTACAGGCAGCTGCAGCAGGCATCACCGGCCGGCACCGGAGAGTACGTCTGGAGGGCGGCCGAGTGGGTCCTGCTGGGGCTGCTGATCCGCATCCTGCTGGTCCTCATCGAAGGTCCTGCCGGCCTGCTGGCGTCAATGCAGTCCCGGGGATCCTCCTTCTTCCAGGCCTTCTTTGACCAGCAGTATCTGGCAGCACTGGGGTTCAGCCTGCTGGTCTGGCTGACCGCCACCAGCTTCGCCGAGCTGCTGTACGAGCTGGAGGAAAACGAGGAGCAGTGGGAGCTGGAGCGCCAGGGTACTGCGGTCCGGGACCGGGAGAAAACCCGTCGCCAGCTGATCAGCCAGGTGTTTGTTATCGGGACCATCCTGCTGATCCTGACCACCCTGCTCAGCTTCGACCTGGCCTTCCTGCCCTCGTCCACTGCGCCGCGGTCACCGTTCTTCACGCTGGTCTTCCTGGTCTACTTCTCGCTGGGGATGCTGCTGATCGCGCACGCCCAGTATTCCGTGCTCAACGCCCGCTGGTTCCTCAACAACATACCCCGCTACCCGGGGATCCTCCCCCGCTGGATGCGCATCGCCGCCGGGCTGATCCTGGGGATCACCCTGCTGGCGCTGCTGCTGCCCACCGGGTATTCCATCAGCCTGCTGATGCTGCTGGAATGGCTGCTGACCATTGTCACCGCCATCGGCCTGGTTCTGCAGTATCTGATTGCCCTGCCCGTCATCTGGCTGATCCTGCTGCTCTCGCGGCTTTTCGGCTTGAACGGCCTTCCGCCCGGCTGGCAGGATTTCGACCCCGGCCGGCTGCCGCCTGCCGGCGCCCGGATTGACCTGCCCTGGTGGGAGGTGGTTCGCTCCATCGCCTTCTGGGCAATCTTCTTCGCCGTGGTCTTCTTTTCCCTGCGGCATTACTTTCGCCAGTATTCCGGGGCAAGGCTGGGTGAGGTGCGCTTCGGCCCGCTCCGCTGGGTGATGAGCCTGTGGCGGGCGATCTTCCAGTGGCTGCGCCAGACCGGGCAGGGGGCCGGGCACGGAATCGCGGAGGGATGGAGCCAGCTGCGCGGGCGGAGCGCCGCCGCCATCGCTAACCTGGCCGGACGCACGCTGATCCTGGACCGGCTGGCCCCCCGCCAGCAGATCCTGATGGTTTACCTGGCCATGACATCCTGGATGGCGCAAAAGGGAGTGGCCAGACCTTCCCCGGCCACTCCCCGTGAATATACTCGCCTGCTTTCCGCCGCTTACCCGCGGGCCAGTGAGGATTTCGAATCCCTCTCCGAGCTGTTCATCGCCGCCCGGTACAGCCGGCTCCCGCTGACCAGAGATCAGGGGGCTGAAGCGATCGTTCGCTGGCAGCGGATACAGAAGGCTGTCAATACTTCTCTTACCGGTCCGAACTCCCCGCCGAGTTAGATCATCCCGTACCGCTTCAGCGCGGTGTTCAGGATCATGTTCACCAGCTCGGTGTGGCCCATCCCATCCGCCTTTGCCTCCAGAATAATGTCGGAGATGTAGGGATTGAGACCGGGCAGCGGGTTGATCTCCAGGATGTACGGCTTCCAGTTTTCATCCTCCGCCAGGCGGAAATCCACCCGGGCCACATCCAGCGCGCCGGTGACGCGGAACACGGCCGCCGCCAGCCAGTTCAGCTCCTCGATCATTTCCTCTTCCAGCCGGGCAGGGACGATGTAGTTCAGCTTCTCCGGAATATCCACCTTCAAACGGTTGCTGTATACCGCATCGGTCTCCAGGTACGGCTGCAGGTCAACCTCCATCGGCGGGAAGAAGCGTAAACCGGCCTGTACGCGCGGCTCCTTCGGGTCCTGCGGCAGCCGGCGGGCCACCGGTCCTTCCAGATTGCCGACCAGCCCGACAGTCACCTCCCGTCCTTTGATGAAATGCTCCACCAGGGCGGGCTGGTGGTATTTCTTCAGGATATAGTCCACCTGCTCCCGCAGTTCCTCTTCGGTGTGGACCACAGAGTGAGCGCTCACCCCCATGCCCGTTCCCTCACGGGAGGGTTTGACGAACAGCGGGAAGCGGTACATCTCCGGAAGCAGCGGCTCATCCACGCGCTCAAAGACCTGAAAATCCGGCGTAGGCAGGTCATGCCAGACCAGAATTCGTTTGGTCATGGGCTTGTCCAGTGTCAGCGCCATGGTCAGCACTTTGGACCCCGTGTACGGGATGCCAAGATGTTCTAGAATGGCTGGCACCTGCGCCTCTCTGGCGTCGCCGCAGTGCCCTTCGGCGATGTTAAAACAAATGTCCGGCCTGTAAGCCCGGACTTTATCCACCAGTGATCGATCGGCTTCGATAAACTCGCATTCATGCCCGCCCGCTCGTATGGCCTCGACGATGGCGATTACGGTTTCTTCGGAATCCAGATCATCCCACTGGTCTGGCGACATTCCCTCCCAATGAGGGGCGTTCTTCTTCAAGTTTGCCAGGAGAGCGACCCTAAACTTTTTCATTTCAGGATGATGAAACCTCTTTTCAGCAGTAATCCAGAGATCTGGTTAATCCTTCGAAGGCATTATAGCATCGATAGTCAAATTTGACTCTCGAGGTAGGGAATTAATCCGGACCAGTTTCTTCCACCCCCTGACCTCCCGGGCCATTTCCGGATAGGAATAATCTGCCCGGTTTGTCATAATAGTTATTGACTCTGCAAGTAAATATTCCTATAATGAAATTGCAGGGCGTTCCAAGAAATTGGAAGCACCTCCAAAGGGATGCCATTCAACGCTTGGCAAATGTCTGGAGCGGTCCAATAATTTGCTCAACAGTTGAGTGGATCACAACTCTCAATATGTTGAAGCTTCTGCGGTTTGACGAGTACCTGCAAGTTAGGTACAAGCGGTTGTGCCAAAGAAGTCGAATGGCGAGAGATGCCCGAACAGCATTGCGCACTGCCCGAGATCCTGAACTGGGGTAAGGCCAATTGCCAGAAAGAGGAGATGCGAAGGTTACTTGGGACCCCTGTTTCTTTCAAAGGACCCTGTGAACGACCGGGGTCCTTTGTTTTTAATCCAGCGCCACAGCTTTCAGCACGCCGACATAAGGCAGGTGGCGGTACTTCTCGCGATAATCCAGCCCGTACCCAACTACGAAGCGCTCCGGAAGCTCAAAACCCCGGTACTTCAGCGGAATATCGATCAGACGCCGGGAGCGGCGGTCGAACAGCACGCACACTTCCAGGCTGGCCGGTTCACGGGTGCGCAGTGAGTTGAGCAGGAAGTTCAGGGTCAGTCCGGTGTCGATGACATCCTCGACAAACAGCACATGCCGCCCCTGGATGGGCATTTCCAGGTCCTTGATAATACGCACATACCCCTGGTTGCGCGTTTCCGGTGAGTAGCTGGAGACCGCCAGCACGTCCAGTTCCACCTGACAGTCGATGGACCGAAGCAGGTCAGACAGCAGGAACAGCACCCCTTTCAACACGCCGACAACGATCGGGGTCTTCCCCCGGTAGTCTTCCGAGATTTGCCGTCCCAGCTCCTTCACTTTGGCCTGAATTTCAGCTTCGGTGAACAACACCTCGCTGATATCAGCGTGCACTGGCATCGTTGGATCGCCCTGGTACTCCCTCGTCATTCATCCCTCGTCTGAGCCCTGGTTCCACGAATTGGATCGGCCTGATCCCGCAGGCCGTATTTTTCCAGCATATTGCGCAGATCCCGGCGTTTGAGCAGCTTGATCTTCACATCGGGGTACAGCTCCTGCATGCGGCGCAGCTTGCGGTTCTTGTGCGTGGCCAGCTGAGGCCGGAGCGTGGTCAGCTCGATGTACAGGCACTGCTGCGGCAGGTAGAAATCCGGTGTGAAGGCTTCAGTCACCTCTCCATTTTCGTTCCAGGCCAGCGGAAAAGTCTTCGGTTCGTACTCCCACTCAATTCCGTAGAAATCCAGGATCTGCGCGAAGGATTCTTCAGCCGGATGGGCAAACCTCGGCCGGCTCTTATTCGAATTACTCAAACGAATGCTCCTCGAGTTGCGTGAGATGACATCCGCCGTCATTCCTGACAGGCAAGGGCATAACAGATGATCCGGGCGCAGGAGTCCACCTCCATTCGCCCGGTGTTCAAGACCAGATCGTACAGCTCCGGATCGGCCCAGTCCACCTGGTGCCAGCGCTCCAGATATTCTTTGCGGTTGCGGTCGCTGGTCGCCACCAGCTCCCGGGCGGCATCCATTGAGATCCCCCGGTATCTGGCTACACGCTCCACCCGCAGCTCGAACGGTGCCACCGCGCGCACATGCAGCGCCCCGGTGAAACCATGCAGCAGCACCTGGCCGGCCCGGCCGACGATGACCACATTCCCTTCCTCAGCCGCCTCGTGCACCACGGTCGAGACCGCGGTGAGATAGCGCTCGAAATCCTGCCGGCCGGCAGGTATTTTCATCAGGTTCAGCTCGTCGATTACCACCAGCGCCATTTCCGGGCTGCCGCAGCGGATGGCTGCCTGGTTGATCAACTCCCGCCACAGCAGCCGGTAGCCCAGCTGACCGGCCACCGCCCGGGCGACTTCACTCCCCAGGCTGCCCATCTGCCTTGATATGGTTATCACCGCCATGCTGCCCCCATCGATCGCGTGACATAACGGATGGGATTTGTCTTAATCATAGCACGACTGGCGGGTTCATCCCCCTCCAGGCTGGCCCGTTATTTTGCTTTGCGCACGTCCGGCCGCTGGAGCAGGGCTCGCTCCAGCTCATCCTCCTGGTAGTCGACGATAATGATGCCGTCAAAGTCAATCGTGGGCGTGGTCAGATTGCCATCCGCCCATTCGCGCACCTTCTGGGCGGCCTTCTTGTCCTCGTCCACGCTGATTTCGAACACTTCCAGGCCCTTTTTCGCGAACCAGGCCCGGGCCTTTTCGCAGTCCGGGCACCAGCGCGTGCAGTACATAACTATGGAGTGTTCGGGGATCTCCTGTTTCTTCTCTACAACCTGCGGGAGGGCAGCCGCGGCTTCCGGTTCGATCTGCCGGAGGACTTTGAAAATCTCCTCGTTATCGGGCAGGTCGTCGATGTCGTGAATGTCCTGGTACTGGATGCAGCCGTGCCGGTCAATCACGAACACCGCCCGCTCCGAGACACCCTCTTCGCGCAGCACGCCATATTTCTTTGAGACCTCACCGTGGGGCCAGAAATCGCTGAGCAGCGGGAAGCTGATGCCGCCCATGCTTTCGGCCCACGCCTTCAATGTGGGAACCTGATCTACCGTGATGCCCAGAACCTGAGCATTCAATCCCTCGAACTTGGCCAGATCAGCCTCGTACGACGGGATCTGGCTCGTTCATATGGGTGTGAAGGCTGCGGGGACAAAGGCGAGCACCACGGCCTTGCCGCGGTAGTCGGATAGTGCAATCTCCTTGTCCAGGGTGGAAGGCAGGGTGAAATCAGGAGCCAGATCACCGATTTTGAAGACCATATGCATACCTCATAACCAATTATCGTGATTGTAGCACACCGGATGAAAAAACCAATCCCCCATTGGTCATTGGATTAGTCGATCCCAACGCACAGTTGTTCTCCAAACAGCCGGGTCCAATAGCCGGCAGCAGACTATTACATGGGTGTTCAAGCTT
>DGEO01000032.1:25333-29226 GCA_002385985.1 Anaerolineaceae bacterium UBA3924
CGCTCGATCGGGCACTGCTCTGCCACAACGAACAGCCGCTTTTCATCCTCCGGGGACAGGTCCCCTTCGAACCTGAGCCGCATACTGATCTTCTCCCACCCGGTCCCGCGCTCCTCGTCCGGCTGGTATTCCAGAAAGCCTTCCACCATGTGCAGGTCCAGCTCATGGTTCTGAGCATATGAGAGCAGCAGGATGGTGGTGCAGGAGCCCAGACCGGCAAGCAGCATACCGAACGGGGTCAGCTCGTGCAGGTGCTCCACCGGCTTGAAGTTGTCATCCTGTTCCCCGGTGGCCTGAAACTCAATTGAAAAATCACTCCACTGGCGGATGATGACTTTCTCAGGCAACAGCCCCTCCAGACGAATGATTTACTTGCCCAGTGAGGCGTGGATTTCAATCTCCAGCCCGTTGCGCAGCAGGTTCGAGACCGGGCAGCCCTTGTCCGCCTCGCGGGCCATCTGCTGGAACTGTTCTTCTGTCAGGCCGTCCACCCAGCCGCGCACTTCGATCCGGGATTTCGTGATGGAAAACCCGTCCCGCTGCTTGGCGAGGGTGATGTGCGCGGTGGTTTCCAGCCGTTCCGGGGCATGTCCCTGGCGGGCCAGGTAAGCGGAAAAGGCCATCGAGTAGCAGGACGCGTGCGCCGCGGCGATGAACTCCTCAGGGTTGGTTCCGGGTTCGTGTTCGAAGCGGGTGTTGAAGCGCATCGGAATATCTACGACCACCTTGCTGGCGGTGCCGACGGTTCCATTTCCATGGAGCAGGTCACCGTGCCAGATTGCCTGTGCAGATCGTTCAATATCGGCCATCTTGGTTTCCTTTCTTTCAGTAAGACGGTATGCATCATTTTTGATCGCGAACAGACCAGCGATCCGATTCTTTACCTTAGCATATTCCTCGAGAAAAGTACAAACCGGATGCGGGCTGATTCTTCAAACTGCAGTGAAAAAGGACCGCGGCTGTGATCCGCGGTCCCTGTGCCCAGCTCACTGCGTCAGCTAGCTGCTCTTCGAAGGAATGTACTGACCGATCTTGGCCGCCAGGTTGGACAACGGCATGGTCTGCAGCCAGACCCGCCCGGGGCCGGTCAGCGTGGCCAGGAACAGGCCCTCACCGGAGAAGAAGATGTTCCGGATTCCGCGAACCATGGTAATGTCGTAGTCCACCGTCGGCTCAAACATCGCAATGTGCCCCGGGTCGATCAGCAGCCGTTCACCGGCCGCCAGGTTGTAACTGACCACCTCGCCGGGGATTTCAAAGAAGACCACCCCCGGACCGGTCACCTTCTGCAGGATGAAACCTTCCCCGCCGAACAGTCCCGCCCCAAGGCGCTTGCGGAAGTGGATCTCCAGCGAAACGCTGTTCTGCGCGCACATGAAGGCGTCCTTCTGGCAGATCACGGTCTGGCCGGCATTTAAATTGAGCGCGATGACCTTTCCCGGCGCTTCCGGCGTGAAGACGATCCGCCCCTGCCCGCGGGTGTTGGTGTAGGTGGTCATGAACAGGGATTCCCCGGCCATGGCCCGGCCCAGCCCGGAGAGCAGGCCGCCGCGAGTGTTGGTGCTCATCTCTATTCCGTCACTCATCCAGGCCATCCCGCCCGATTCAGTGTAGATGGCTTCGCCCTGGTTCAACTGAACCTCGAGCATTTGCATCACAGTCCCTTCGATTCTGTACTGCATCGCATTCTCCCTCTGGAAGTTATGTTGGTTTGATTGTACTTGATTCCTCGAGGGAAATGACCAGTCGGACGGGCCGGTGAAACCTTTTTTCGCCGGCCGCGTATATGGATGGAAGGTTGATAACGAGTATCTACGAAATACAGGCAAAACCTGCGCCTAAGGAGGAAATGATGGGACTGCTGGAATTTATCATCGGTTTAATCACCGGCGCGATCGGCCTGGTCATTGGCCTGGTCACGGCTGTGTTCGGTCTGGTCGTCAGCATCGTCGGCGTTGTCGGCGGGCTGCTCGTCGCGGGCCTGGTACTGCTCTTCATCCTTGCCCTGCCCATTCTGATCCTGATCTGGATATTCTGATATCCCTTTCAGGAGGAACCGGCCGCCCGTACGCGGCCGGTTCTCTATTCCCGGCCTTCCCCATGCTATACTGATGCAAGACACCACTGCCCGGGGAGGAAGGATGGTTCCACCGCTTCCGGAATCATGGCAGCCCATCGTTGGCGAGGAGACGGAAAAGACCTATTACCGGCAGCTCGTTCGCTTCGTGGACGCTGAGCGGGAGCGCTATACAGTCTTTCCGCCGGAAAACGACGTCTTCAACGCCCTGAAATACACCCCCTACGATCAGGTGAGGGTGATGATCCTGGGGCAGGACCCCTATCACGATGTCAACCAGGCGCACGGCATGGCCTTTTCCGTCCGGCCAGGTGTACGCCCGCCGCCGTCGCTGCGCAACATCTACCGGGAGCTGCGCGATGATGTCGGGTTCAAGATCCCCTCTCACGGCTATCTGGTTAATTGGGCAAAGCAGGGAGTGCTCCTGCTCAACGCAGTCCTGACTGTCCGGGCGCACCAGCCGGCCTCACACCAGAACAGAGGCTGGGAAGTCTTCACGGATGCCGTTTTTCGGAGTGTCAACCAGAAGGACAGCCGGGTGGTGTTCCTGCTGTGGGGTAACTTCGCCATCAGGAAAGCCGGCCTGGTGACCAACGACCGCCATGTCGTCCTGACCGCACCGCATCCCTCCCCCCTGTCCGCCAGCCGGGGTTTTTTCGGCTGCCGCCATTTCTCTAAAACCAACCAGGCGCTGCGTGAGGCCGGGCTGCCGGAAATCGACTGGCAGCTCCCGCTGCAGGTAACGGAAGAATAAACATCCCCCAGTCGGTAACATCGAACATACTCCTGCTTTCTGGATTTCACAGAGGAGAAGAAAATGGCCAAAAGGATCGGCATCGCTACGGTAGGAGGAGACTGCCCGGGAACGAACCCGACCATCCGAGCCATCGGGAAAACCCTGCAGAGCCTCGGCGGGTATGAGCTGATCGGCTTTCAGGACGGATTTCTCGGCCTGGCGACCAATGACACCATTCCGCTGGGCGGTGATGCCCTGTCCGGTATTCTCACCACCGGGGGCACCATTCTGGGCACCAGCCGCGACCGCCCAGAAAGCGTCCACCTGGACAACCAGGTTGTCGACGCAACGGAAACCATTCAGAAGAACATCAAGCAGAACAGGCTGGATGCACTGGTGATCCTTGGTGGTAAGGAAGCTCAGGAGTCCGCCTATAAACTCTCACAGCGTGGCGTCAGGGTGCTGACCATGCCGCTGACCATCGACAACGACATCGTCGAAACCGACGCCACGATCGGATATTACAGCGCCACCAGCGTCGCGGCGGAAGCGATCGACCGCCTGCACAGCACGGCTTACAGCCACCACCGCATTATCATCGTCGAGGTTATGGGGCGGGAAACCGGCTGGCTGACACTGGCTGCCGGTCTGGCCGGCGGGGCAGATGTGATTCTCATTCCAGAAATCGCCTACGACGAGGAGGCAGTCGCCGGTGCAATCCTCAACCGGCTCAAGGAAGGCAAGCGCTTCAGCATTGTGGCCGTGTCGGAAGGCGCGATCTCTCAGGACAACCGGCGGTTCTTTGAGCACGCCCGAGAAATCAACCGCAAACTGCGCAAAGGGAAAGACGAGGAACAGGTGACCAGACGCCTGGAAGCGCTGGAAGAGCAGGCCGCCGGCAACACGATGCACCTGGCCCACCAGCTGCGTAGGTTCACCGGGCTGGAGACCCGCGTGACCATATTAGGATACCTGCAGCGCGGCGGTGTTCCTTCGGCCGCCGACCGTGTCATGGCCACCCAGATGGGAACTGCCTGTGCAGTGATGGTCCATAAGGGCGTGACTGGCTGCATGGTTGCC
>DGEO01000032.1:29574-31023 GCA_002385985.1 Anaerolineaceae bacterium UBA3924
GGCTATACGCAGTCGAGGTAGGGACCTCCCTACCTCTCCATGGGGCTCTTCCGACTTGCTGCTGATCCCGCCGGTCCCTATACTGGATTCAAACGGCCAGACGTTCATTATCTGGTAAAGGCCGTTCTGGGATCAGGAAAGGAGAAAGCCCATGCTGGGTACGATTTTAATAATCCTGTTAATACTGTTACTGATCGGATCGCTGCCCGTATTCCCCTACAGCCGAGGCTGGGGGTATTCTGGATCGGGAATCATTGGTTTGCTGCTCATCATTGCGATCATCGCGCTGCTGGCGGGCTGGATTTAGGCAAGACTCATCACTGTTCACCCGCAGATATGAAGATCAATCGTTTCCGCGCTGCCCGGTCAGAGCCGGGCAGCTTTCTGTTTACCGCAGACATTTAGCCCTGCCCTCCGGCCACCGAGTGATGGTATCATCTGGTCATGGCCACAGCGACCGCCCTTGCCCATCCCAACATTGCCTTCATCAAGTACTGGGGGAACCGCGACCAGCACCTGCGGCTGCCCGCCAACGGCTCCATTTCCATGAACCTGGCCGGGTTGACCACCACGACCGAGGTCTCCTTTTCCGATGAATTGCCAGGGGACATGGTAGAACTGAACGGCCGCCTGCTGGCCGGCCCCGAGCTGCAGCGTGTTTCGGACTTTCTGGACTGCGTCCGGCGGATGGCCGGGGTTTTCAAACCCGCCCAGGTGCGCTCGGAAAACAACTTCCCGACCGGCGCGGGGATCGCCTCATCCGCAGCTGCCTTCGCCGCGCTCAGCCTGGCCGCATCGACAGCACTCGGCCTGGACCTGGGCGAACTGGAATTATCCCGCCTGGCCCGCCGCGGATCGGGTTCGGCCAGCCGCTCCATCCCCGCCGGTTTCGTGGAATGGCACGCCGGGGATGACGATCAGAGCAGCTATGCGGTTTCCATCGCCCCACCGGAGCACTGGGACCTGGTAGATTTGATCGCGGTGGTGGAAGCCGGGCATAAAAGCGTGGGGTCCACGGCAGGTCATGCGCTGGCGGATACCAGCCCGCTGCAGCCCGCCCGGGTCGCCGATGCCCCCCGCCGTCTGGAGATCTGCCGCTCGGCGATCCATGCAAGGGATTTTGACCGGCTGGCCGCCATCATCGAGCTGGACAGCAACCTGATGCATGCAGTCATGATGACCTCCAACCCGCCGCTGATGTACTGGGAGCCGGCCACACTGCGGATCATTAAGGAAGTCCCTGCCTGGCGAAAATCCGGCCTGCCAGCCTGCTTCACCCTGGACGCCGGCCCGAACGTCCATGTGCTGTGTCCCTCCAGTGCGGCGGACGAGGTTCGCCGCAGGCTCAGCGAGCTGCCTGGCGGGCAGCAGATCCTGTGTCTTTTACACATCTCCGAGCCCACGAGACAAAGGCGAATCTCGCATTCCTGCTCTTGCTTGGAAAAAACA
>DGEO01000041.1:0-3101 GCA_002385985.1 Anaerolineaceae bacterium UBA3924
CCACTGGCTTGACTTTGCCTCCTCCACTGGCTATACTGACTGTAACGGGGGATTCCTCTCCAACCGACGCAAACAATAACCCATATCCGCATACTCCTGGGGGTTGTTTCTTCCATGACCGCTATCCGTGCCTTCATTGCCATTGAACTGCCGGCAGAAGTTCGCGCTCGCCTCGGAGAGCTGAGCGAAAAGCTGCAGCGTTCCTTACCGCCGGTCATTCGCTGGGTTCCAGCCAACAATATTCACCTGACCCTCAAGTTCCTGGGAGACACATCACCGACCAATCTGGAGTTCCTGGCCAAGATCATGGCAGCGGAAGCCGCCCGCCGGTCCTGCTTCGAGTTCACCATCGGCGGATTGGGTACCTTCCCCAGCATTCGCCGTCCCCGGGTGATCTGGGTCGGGGTTCAGGCCCCCAGAGAGCTGGACCATCTGCAGCGGGCCATCGAAGCGGAGGCTCTGCGCCTGGGTTACTCGCCGGACGGCCGCCCCTTCTCTCCGCACCTGACCCTGGGCCGGGTCAACCAGAACGCTTCGCCGGAAGACGTGCGCAAGATCAGCGACCTGATCCTTAAATATCCCCACAAGAACCTGGGCAGCGTCTGCGTGGAACAGGTCGTCCTCTTCCGCAGCGATCTCAGCCAGAAAGGCGCGACCTACGTCCCCCTGGCCACCGCGAAAATGGGGAAAAGACTGGTCGAGAAATAGATCCTTCCTCGCCTGATTTCCAAAACTCACCGGGGTTCGATAACACAATTTTTATAGAATTATGTTATGTTTAACCAAACCCAAAACAGTGAGGTGAATTCTGGAAACTTTAGAAGTCGCTCGAGCCATTGTGACTGCGCTGGAAGAAAAGAAAGCTGAAGATATCCTGTTGCTCGATATTCAAGAAGTGGCCTCGTTCGCGGATTACTTTATCATCACGACAGGCACCAGCGAGCGCATGCTCGACAGCCTGGCGGAGACCGCGGTAGACACGGCCCGAAACAAGTTCAAAATTCACAGCAAAACCCAGGGGAAGGCCGCGACCGGCTGGCTGGTGGTCGATTTCGGTGACATCGTGCTGCACCTGTTCTCACCGGAACAGCGCGATTACTACCAGCTGGAAGAGCTCTGGCAGGACGGCCGCGTCCTGGTCCGGGTGCAGTAGAGACTCACCACCCCTGAGCTGAAAACAAATCCATAACGCCGGACGGACGGCCTGGCAGGAAAAAACACGCTCCAGCCTGTTCGCTGGAGCGTGCACAGCTTAATGACTGAAGCCGCTCAAATCAGCACGTCCAGCACCAGGGCCAGGAAGATGAAGGCCAGGTACATGGAGGAGTAGCGGTACATTTTCCAGGCGACCTTGTTCCCCGGCCGGCGCAGCACCTGCCAGGCGGCTCCCACCAGCCACAATCCCAGCACGACGGCAGAAACCACGTAGATCGCGCCGCCCAGTCCCACCAGCGGCATGACCAGCGTCAGGCCCACCAGCTCCAGGGTGTAGATGAAAATTTGTTTTCGGGTCTTGCGCTCGCCCTGAATGACGGGCAGCATGGGAACGCCAGCCCTGGCATAGTCCTTCTTCCGCACCAGCGCCAGCGCCCAGAAATGCGGCGGCGTCCACAGGAAAACCAGCGCGAACAGGAAGAGGGAAGGAATGTTCAGGCTGCCGGCCGCGGCGGCCCAGCCCACCAGCGGCGGAATCGCCCCGGCGCCGCCGCCGATGACGATGTTCTGCACCGTGGCGTGTTTGAGCCACAGGCTGTAGATCAGCACGTAGTACACCATACCCGCCAGCGAGAGCAGCGCCGCTAGCAAATTGACCATCCCGGCCAGCAGGAAGAACGAAACCAGGCAGGCGGCTGTACCGAACGCCAGCGCTTCCGCCGGAGTCAGGCGGCCGGAGGGCAGCGGCCGCTTCGCGGTGCGCTGCATCGCGCCGTCAATCTCACGGTCGATGTACTGGTTCAGGGCGCTGGCCCCGCCGGCAGCCAGCGCGCCGCCCAGCATCGTCCACAGCGTCAGCCCGGCCGGGGGCAGCCCTCCCCCGCCGACAACCATGCCCGCGTAGGTGGTCACCAGCAGCAGGGCTACGATCACAGGCTTGGAAAGCATGAAGAAATCCCCCAGCTTGCGCCGCAGTCCATTCGCAGCGGAAACCGGCACAGCGGAGGGCGGATAAACCAGCGCGGCCGCGATAATCACAAACAGCGCTGCCCACAGCCCGGCCGTGAGCGCGGCATGCAGCCCGACCAGCTCAAGCGGAAACCCGCGGCTGACCTTGATCGCCCCGATAAACACTTGCCCGGCCAGCAGCACAAACAAAGCTGTAGAGGAGGTCAGAACGACCTGCTGCTGGCGGTAGCGTCGCCAGGCCTGCACCAGCAGTGCGATTACCAGCGCAGCGGCCGCGGAGGTCAGCAGGCGGTGGCCGAACGCCAGCCAGCCCGCTTTGGAAGCAGGCAGCCCGCCGCCGCACAGCGGCCAGCCTGCGCAGGCGCTGCTGATTTCCAGATCAGCCACCAGCACACCGCTGATCATCAGCGCCAGAATGCCAGCCCCGGTCACCAGCGCCAGCCGGAAGAACAGTGCACGCGCATCCAGGCGAGGCTTTTCATACCGGGCGGAAAATGCCAGCGTGACAGCGAAAACCTGTGCCGCCAGCGCCAGCAGGCCCAGGGCCAGATGCACCGCAGGCAGCCAGGCAGCCTCGCGGGAGAGGATCAGCCCGGCCCCGACCGGCACCTGAACCAGCATCAGCAGCGCGGCCGCAGCCAGAGCGAGCTTCAGCACGGTCCGACCGGAGAACCGGATCGCCGTCCAGACGGCGGTCAGTCCGGCCAGCGCGACGGACAGCGCGGCCAGATAGCGGTGAACCACCTCAACCAGAGCCATAAAGTCTGCGGGCAGCCCCCACTGCCCATAGCAGGTCGGCCAGTCCGGGCAGACCGCCCCGGAATTGGTGCGCAGCACGTACCCCAGCGTAATCATGGCGAAGGTGAGGATCACCCCGGCCATCACCGCCCGGCGCAGCCATATCCACTCACCGGCCCTGAAGGCGTCTCTCTTCACTTCCCTGTCCATTACCCCCGCTTCACCCATTCGGTTATTCC
>DGEO01000041.1:3267-15663 GCA_002385985.1 Anaerolineaceae bacterium UBA3924
GCGTACCCGAGATGCGAGCCTTCGGTGATCTCAATTTCCGGCAGGCTGGCATAAGGAGGCTGGCCCTGCCCCTCGACCGGCGCCTGCTGAATGTACACCGGCAGCAGATCCAGATCCGTCTGCTCCGCCATCCCGGCCAGGTCGATCCGGTTCCAGGCGTTGATCCGGGTCTCACCCTCCGCCGGCCGGTCCGCGGGCGGCCCGCCGATGCTCTGCCGGGCTGGCTCTCTGCGCAGCATGCCGGTCAGGGTCACCGTGCCTTCCGGCGCCGGTACGTCCAGCCCCTGCTCTTGCGGCACCCAGCCTCGGTTGACCCAGACCGCCCGGCCGGTTCCGTCGATCAGCAGCGGGGTGAACAGGTGATAGCCCAGCCTGCCCTCCCAGATCTGATTGCGCAGCAACACTGACTGATCGGCATCAAAGCGGCCGCTGACCACCACGGTGCGGTATTCATAATCGGGCAGGTCCTCGACGGCCGGCACGTCTTCATTCATGTCCAGCGGCGGCGCGTTCAGCGCCACCTCCAGGCGGCTGTTGAGCGCACGGCGCTGCTCCAGCCGGTCCAGCTGCCACAGCCCCAGCCGCAACATCAGCGCCACCGCGGCGACCACCAGCAGTGTGGTCACGATCCAGCGCGGGCGAAGCAGCTCGCTGGTCATCACCCCTCCATCCCTTTGACCGGCTTCAGGATGATTGAGAACAGCCAGCCCAGCACGCCGGAGGGCAGACCGAAGGACAGCACCCCGAACAGGCGGTCCTGCGTGTTGACCCTTGGCTCCACCTTCAACCCCAGCCGGTTGTCCGCCTGGAAGGAACAGGCCACGGTGTACTCCATGGGCCGGTCCATGGTCATGCGGCCTTCAGCTCCCGGCGGCACCCAGATCGGCCCCAGCTGGTGACCGATGGTGTCGTGGTTCTTGACCACCAGCACATCCCCCTCGACGAAGGTCAAATTGCCGGGCAGCGAGGTCACCACCTGGCCGGCTTCCAGCCGCTCCGCGGTGCCCGCAGGAATCTCGAGCACATACTCGCGGGGTTCCTGGTCCGGGCCGCTGGTCAGCAGGTAGGCGGTTTCATTGACCACGAGGCCCGCCCCGAAGGCAATAACCAGGCACAAAAGCAGGCGCAGTCCCAGCGATCGTGCGGTGGTGCTCATCACTTACCTCGCATTCTTCAGCACCTGGCGAATGTCCGCCGCGATTGCCTCCGGAGGCGTGCCGTAGGCATAGGTCAGGCGCAGGTTGCTGTCGGGGTCGATCAGGTAGACCACGGCTGTGTGATCCATCAGGTAGCCGGCCGCGCTGCCGGTTTCGCGTTTGGCCCGGTAGACGCCGTATCCCTTGTAGACCGGCGCCAGCTCTTCCTCCGTGCCGGAAAGACCGATGAACTTCTCATCAAACCCGGCCACATACTGGCTCATGCGCTCCGGCGTGTCCCGTTCGGGGTCGACGGTGATAAAGACAACCTCCACCTGATCGGCCAGCCGGCCCAGCTCAGATTTCACGCGCTTCATCTCCGCAAGGGTCAGCGGGCACACGTCCGGGCAGGCGGTGTAGCCGAAAAAGAGCAGCGCCACCGAGCCTTTCTGCTCGCTCAGGGTGAACGTCTCGCCCGTCCCCTGGCGCAGCGAAAAGTCAGGCGCCGGCATGGGCGGCTCGATCAGCGAGCCTTTGTACTGGTACGGCCGGCTCATCGCCAGGGTGATCCCGACCACGGCGGCAGCGACAATCCCCAGAACGAGCCACAGGCTGAACCGCTTCATCCATCCTCCTTACAGCGCCGTGCCGATCAGGTACAGCGCCGGGTAGAAGAAGATCCACACCAGGTCGACGAAGTGCCAGTACACCGCCGCGGCCTCCACTGGCCAGTGATGCTCGGCCGAATACAGCCCCTTCTTCGCGTTGCGGTACACCAGGCTGAGGAAAATCACCCCGGTGAACACATGGAAGGCGTGAAAGCCGGTCATGGTGTAGAAGATCGCCCCCTGGGCGCCGTCGGCCGGTCCGAAGTGAGCCACCTGCCACTCGACCCCCACCACGCCGATAAGGAACAGGCTGCCCAGCACAATGGTGACCAGCGTGTTGCGCAGGAAGCCCTGGCGGTTGCCCAGCGACATCTGCACCTCAGCCCGGTTCATAAAGAAGCTGGACGCCAGCAGCACCACCGTCACCACCAGACCCAGCCACTGGATCAGCTCCGGGCGGTTGTTCCCCAGCAGGTAGAAGCGGGTGAACAGCAACGCGCCGAAGACAAAGCTGTCCGAGAGGATGAACAGCCACAGGCCGAGCCGGTTGGTCCGTTCGCGGTGGCGAAGATTTTCCACGGGATGGGCATCCACAGGATGGGTCTCTGCCGGATAGGGTTGCACGCTCATGAGCCGGTCTCCTCTTCTTCACCCAAAAACAGCTTGCCAATATGCATAAAGAACCACAGCACGGTCCCGGCCTTCCCCAACGCGATGATCCACAGCAGCAGCACCGGCCACTCCATGGTCGCCGCAAAATACTCGATCGCAGTGAGCACGGCCAGTACCACCAGCACCATCACACCGCGCTGCAGGCCACCGGCCTTATGATCTCTACCGTTGGGATGCATGCCTGCGCTCCTTTCTAATCTGTCGCTCCGGCCACAGGCACCAGTTCAACATATTCGGTGTCTGTGAGCGAGTAATCATATGGATCCCCGGTGACCACCAGCGGCTGGGGATAGTTGTGCTTGGGTGCGGGGTTGGGCAGCAGCTCCCACTCCGGAGAGCGCGATTCCCACACGTTGCCAACAGCCACCTCGCCCTTCATGGCGCTGCGTATCACGTTGTACATGAAGATGACGAAAGCCAGCCCCACCAGGAAACCCGCCACGGTGATAAAAATATGAGTTGTCTGGAATTCAGGCAGGGTGTCATAATCGGCCACCCGGCGGCGCATGCCCAATAGCCCGACCTGCATCTGGCCCAGCGTCTGGATCCAGAACGACGGCAGCAGGATGAAGAAGGTAATCCGGCCCAGCAGATCACTCATCTTGCGGCCGGTGATCTTCGGGAACCAGTAATGCACCGCGGCGATGAACGGGAAGACAAACCCGCCGAACATGGTGTTATGGAAGTGCCCGACCACGAAGTAGCTGTCGTGCAGGTGCAGGTCGGTGGGAATGGTGCCCAGGATGGGGCCGGTCAGGCCGCCGAGCAGGAACACGTTCATTGCCCCCAGCACGAACAGCATCGGCACGGTGAAACGGATCTTGCCCTCCCACAGCGTTCCCGTCCAGCTGAAGAACTTTACTCCGGTCGGCACCGCAACCAGCAGCGTGGTGTACATGAAGGGCACCCGCAGGTACTCCTCCATACCTGAGGTGAACATGTGGTGCGCCCAGACAAGAAACCCGACCAGCGCGATGCCCAGCGAGGACATGGCCACCCAGCGGTAGCCGAACAGCGGCTTGCGGGCAAAGACGGGCAGCAGCTCGCTGATCACGGCAAACCCGGGGAGCACAAAAATGTAGACCGCCGGGTGCGAGTAGAACCAGAACAGGTGCTGGAAGAGGATCGGGTTTCCGCCGTTGGCCGGGTTGAAGAAGCCCATGCCGAACAGCCGCTCAAACATCACCAGCTGGAACGAGAGGCCGATCAGCTGGGTCGCCGTCATGGCGATGATCGAGGTCGCCAGCGAACCCCAGACGAAGATGGGCATGCGGAACAGGCTCATGCCCGGCGCGCGCATGCGAAGCACGGTGGCTACGATGTTCAGCGCTCCCAGCACGGAGGACCAGCCGAAAACCACCACCCCGGCGAAAAACAACTGCATACCCATGTTGGCGAAAATGCTCAGCGGGGGGTAGGCGGTCCAGCCGGTGTCGAACCCGCCTGCCGCCATGGAGCTGAGCACCAGCACCACCGCCGGCACCGCCAGCCAGAAGGCAAACGCGTTCAACCGCGGGAAGGCCATATCCTTCGCCCCGATCAGCAGGGGCACCAGAAAGTTCCCCAGCGCCGCGCCGCCCAGCAGCATGCCGACGATGGCCACCATGCCATGCAGGCCGATCAGCGTGTTGAACTGCTGCAGGCCGATCAACTGCATCCCCGGGGCGACCAGCTCAGAGCGGAAAATCAGCGCGAAGCTGCCCCCGAGGAACAGCGCTGCGATGGTCAGCATGCCGTACTGCACGCCGATCACCTTGTGATCGTAGCTGACCCCCAGGTAGCGCTTAAAGCCGGACGGCTCTTCGACCTCTTCCGGCGGGATGGCCGGCTTCCCCAGCGCATTGGCGAACCAGCCGGAAAAGGCTCCCACGCCGATCATGAACCCGATGGCGCTGAAAAACGCGCCCAGGACGATGGCCGGTTCCGCGCTGAAGCCCATGCCGAAGGCCAGGCGGATTACCGTCACCACCGCCACGCCTGCAAGAAAGCCGGCGGCCTGGAACAGCAGCCCCCTCACCAGACCAATGGACAGAATACCTGTTTTCATAACAACTCCTTCAGGTACTGGCTACTCAAGCGACTCGATAAACTCGATGATGTCTTCGATTTGCTCCTCAGTCAGGCGAGTCTCATAATCCTGCGGCATCACTCCCGGGCGGAACCCCTCGGCCACATGCACATCCGGATCGACAATCGCGGTGAAGAGATAATCGTCATCCACTTCGACGGTTTCTCCGCTCACCAGCTCCCGCTCGCTGTCGTACAGCCCCAGCCAGGTCGGGCCGATGCTGTCCGAGCCGTCGATGGAGTGACAGGAGAAGCACCCGGCATCTTGCGCCCATTTCTGGCCGCGGGCAGCCGGGTCCAGGTCAATCGCCTGAGTCTGTTCATTCACCCAGGTGTTGAACTCATCCTGAGAGACCACATACACCGGGCTGACCATGTAGGCATGCCGCACGCCGCACATTTCCGCGCACAGCAGCTGGAACTGCCCTTCCTCTGTCGGTGTGACCCTCAACTCGCGCACGAAGTTCTCGCCAGGCAGCAAATCCTGCTTGACGCGCCACTCCGGCACCCAGAAGGAATGGATCACGTCCGCGGAGCGCAGGCGGAAGAGCACCGGCCGGTCCACCGGCAGCCACAGCTCGTTGGTGGTGATGTCCCAGTCCGGATAGGTAAAGGACCAGTACCACTGCCCGCCAAGCACGTCCACTTCCAGCGCGTCCGGCGCCTGCGCGTTCGTCCGGTCCAGCGTGGCCGATCCCAGATAGGAAAAATACAATACCACCACCAGCGGGATCAGGGTCCAGAAGATCTCCAGCCGGGTGGAGCCTTTGATGTTCCTGCCCGGCGTGTTGTCCCCCTTTCGCTGGCGGAACACGATCATGCTGTAAACCATGAGGACCGTAATAAGCGCAAACAGGACAGCGATGGCAAGGAAATGGGCAGTGAATAACTGGTCGATCGGCCCCGCCTCAACACTCGCTGGCGCTGGCAGGATGCCGATTGTGTTCAGCAAGAGGTAGACAATCGTTGCCACCAGCACGATCAAAATCCCGGCGATGACAAAATGGCGCATGGTCGAACTCCTTTGCTCTTTTGACACGTCAGGCTCCTCGGGCGATACCCAGGGAACACTCAACCAATCCTCCGCCTGGGCAGGGGTCAGCGTACGCCGGTCGTACACCACTACCGCCCCGCTGGCCTGCAGCGAGACCAGCATCACCTGCATGGGCTGGTCGCCCGAGACAAACGACCGCAGAAACTCGCCCCGATCGATGGTCGTATCGTCGTAATCCACGATGACCAGGTCCGGCTGCCAGCTTTCCATCATTTCCAGCGTTTCAGCCATCTGCCTGGACAGCCTGATCTCAGGAGGGTCCTTTTTCCAGCGCTGGGCGATCAGGCCCATCAACCCTTTCCCGAACAGGGAATTGCCTGAAGCAATCAGAATTTTCCTTGGATTCGGATTCATGAATACCTCTACTCGGTCTGGTTGACCTGCCGGCCTGACAACTTACAGGCTAAATATAACCAATTCAGTCACAATTAATCCTCCTCACCTGCGCCAAATGCGGAGGATTTCAGGTCCGCAAAATGGGTGATTTCCCCTTCACCCGGAATCAAAAGACCCCGCCAAGGGCGGGGTCAAGAATGTCCATCGGCAGCCGTTCAATGTTCGTTCTGGATCAGGCCCAGCTGCATGCCTTTACGCACCGCCTCGGTGCGGTTGGAGGCCTCCAGCTTCTCCAGGATGTGGCGGACGTGTGTTTTCACCGTGTTCTCTGAGATAAACAGCCGGGAGGAGATTTCGCTGGTGGTAAGGCCGTTCGCCAGGCAGTGGAGCACCTCGACCTCGCGATCGCTGAGCAGCTGAGCAGCCGGAAGCGTTGAACGGGCCGCCAGGGCTTTCAACACCGGGCCGGTGACCTCCGGCGAGAGCGCGCCCTGCCCCTCGGCGATGCCCAGCAGAGCTTTGCGCAGCTCCTCAGGCTCCGCATTTTTAAGCAGGTAACCGTCCACCCCGGCGCGGATTCCGCTGAGCAGGTCCTCCTCATGCTGCGAGATGGTCAGCATCAGGATCTTCACCGGCAGCCTGCGCTTGCGCACCGCTTCCGCCGTGGCGATGCCGTCCATCCGGGGCATGTTCACGTCCAGCAGCACAATGTCCGGCTTTAGCTGCTCGATCATCGGCAGGGCTTCCAGCCCGTCGCTGGCCTGGCCTACCACACGAAACTCGGGCATCTCTTCGAGCAGGCCGATCAGCCCTCGGCGAAACAGCGCGTGATCGTCGACCACCAGCAAGCGCAGCGGTTGAACACTCATGAAGCAACCTCCTTGAGCTGCACGGGCAGGCGCAGCCGCACCAGCGTTCCCTTGCCCGGTTTGCTTTCGACCTGAATATCGGCCCCGATCAGTTCCGCCCGCTCCTGCATACCGCGCAGGCCGTGGCGAGACGGCAGCGGAACCTCGTAGACCGAAAAGCCCTGCCCGTCATCCTCAATTTCCAGCAGCAGTTCGTCCCTGCGGCGCAGACAGGCCACCCGTACCCGGCTGGCTTTGGCGTGCTTGCGCACATTGTTCAGCGCTTCCTGCACCACCCGCATGAGCTGAACCTGTATTTCCGGGCTGATCTCGCTGGTTTCCCATTCAAAATCCCGCTCGACCACCAGCCCGCTGACCGATTCAAAATCCGTGCACAGCTGCTCCAGCCAGGAGGACTCCTTCTGGTCCGGCTCCAGCCGAAGCTGCTCGATGGCCTGGCGGGCCTCGATGTACGCCTCGGACAGGGTGATGTAGCTCTCTTCCAGGCTCTTGCGCAGCTTTTCATAATCCCGCCGGTCCAGCTGAGACTGCATCTGCCGGGCGTTCAGCTTCAAGAACGCCAGTGTCTGCGCCAGGCTGTCGTGGATCTCTCGCGCCAGGCGGCTGCGCTCCTGCAGGGTGATGCGCAGCTCCAGCGTCTGGCGGGAGCGCTCGGCCTCCACCAGGAACGCCGCCTGTGTGGCGACCGTGTACAGCAAGGCCATCTGCCGGGGGCCGAGCGGACCCGGCAGCCGGGTTCCGCCGAGCATAGCGCCCAGCACCTGTCCTTCGGGCAGCCGCAGCGGCACGGCCACCAGCGTGGCCATTTTTCGCGAGGAGGTGATTTGCTCCGCCGCCACGGGGTCCTGATACAACCGCTGGCAGATCTCCTCCGGCTCCGAGGAGTCACTCCACACCGGCCCGCCGCTCCTGAGCTTCAGCCCCGGATGGCGGTCCCCTTCCGGCAGGACTTCCAGATACACCCCGTCCAGCCCCATGGCCTCACGCACGCCGGTGATCATTCTCTCAAGCAGCGTCGAAAGCTCGGAGTCCGGCGAGCGCAGCAGGTTGATGTTGCGCAGAGTGGCCACTTCCTGGTTGCGCAGCCGCAGGATTTCGACCGCCAGCGCCATTTCTTGCAGCAGGCTCTCGATGTTCTCGCGCTGCTCAGGCTGAAAGACACGGCCTGTCTGCACATACAGGTTCAGCATACCAATCATACGCTCGCCCCGCCAGGCGGGGAAGCAGTGAATATCGTATGGGTTCGCCAGCGGGTTGGAGCGCAGCGGGCACGGGCCGGAATGAATGGAGGCCCGCGCCTCACACTGCCGGCACTGCTGGCTGGCAGAGGTGGCCGCCAGGTGCTCCGCCCAGCCGCGCAGCACGGGCGCGGGCAGGTTCCCGTAGGTGTGCACCGGCAGCGGCTGCCCCCACTCGTCGATGGGGACAAAGGAGGCCGCGAACGCCCCGGTCATCCCGGCGAACACCGGCAGCGACTGCTCGATCAGCTCGTTCTCGTGGCGGGCGTTCACCAGCAGGTGGTTCAGCTGCATCGTCCCGCGCAGCTGCTTTTCCAGCCAGTCCCGGCGCCGATCCAGGTGAATTCGTTCCTCCCGGATCCGCACCAGGTAGACCGCCGCCGCAGCGGCCAGCACCGGCAGAGCGATGATGAAAAGGGTCAGCAGCGGGCTGTCAGACCGAGAGCGGCCCAGTTCGCGCAGCCCGGCAGCCAGAGCGGCAGCTGCCAGAAACACCAGCAGCGGAACCAGCCACTGCACGGGAATCCTGAGTTGGATTTTCTTGAGCATGCCTTAATTGTACTCAAAGGTCCACTCTGGTGGAACAGCGGCCCTCCAATCCACCCGGGTGGAGACGACTCCGATTGTGTATTCATTTAGTCGATATTAAGATGATTGTCACCTATTCGGGCGTTATTTGTCACTTTACCGAATTCTTATTGTGTTTTATCCTTGATCGTAACAATACTCCCCTTGAGGTGCAACAATGTTCAAAATCAGCCGTCGCCTGGACTACGGGCTGCAGTTGATGATCGCTTTGGCTGCCGATACAGAAGGACGCCCCCAGCCCAGCGCGCAACTGGCCAAGAAGCTTCAGATCCCCCTGCCCTTCTTACACCAGATCGCACACACCCTCATGCAGTCCGGGTTGATCAAAGCCTCACCCGGCCCTCGCGGTGGCCTGCGCATCAATCCCCCTGCTGAGAAAATTACTGTGCTGCGCATCGCCGAAGTGCTTGAAGGGCCCATTGTTCTCACACCCTGTCTGGACAGCTCAGATTCCTGCCCGCGCTCCGAAGCCTGCAGCACGCAGTGCATGTGGAAGACGCTTCAGGACAATATTGTGGAATATCTGGGGAATGTCAATCTGGCTCAGCTGCTCGCCTGCAAAGACGACCAGGCAAACTTCCTCCTACAACTGACCCCCTCAGAGAAAACCCCCACAACCATCGCCGCGGATTAGCAATTCAATCCGAGTCAATTTCGCCCGGGCCTGTGAGCAGCCCGGGCGTTTTTGGTTATCCGGATTTCTGCAGCGCTGCCAGCACTTCCTGGCTGTGATTCTCCGGTTTCACGTCCTCAAAAACTTGCTGGATAATGCCGCTTTCGTTGATCAGGAACGTGGTGCGGTGGATGCCTTCGTACTCCCGCCCGAATCTCTTCTTTTTCCCCCACACGCCGTACAGCTCCGCCACCTGGTGGCCTTCGTCGGCCAGCAGGGTGAAGGGCAGGTTGTACTTGGTGGCAAACTTCCTGTGGGATTCCGAGTCGTCCGGGCTGACGCCCAGCACCACCACGCCAGCTTCTTTATACTCGGCGAATGCATCACGGAAGCTGCAGGCCTCTTTGGTGCAGCCGGGCGTGTCATCCTTTGGATAAAAGTACAGCACCACTGGCTTTCCCAGGTATTCCTGAAGGCGGTGCGGCATTCCGTTCTGGTCCTTCAGCTTGAAATCAGGCGCAGGCACGCCGCTTGGTATCGGCATATTTCCCTCCATTGGTCCTTTACCCCATTATAGGCCAGTTCGCGCCCGGACAGGCCGCCGCGCCTCAGGCGATACAGTCCAGCACAACCTCGCCCATTGCGTAGACGTCGTAACCGGGCAGAGCCGCAACCGCGGCGCGGAAGCGCTCGTCGAGCATCAGGTCAAACAGCGGATCAAGCAGGCCGCCCGTCAGGTGTTCGCAGGGGATCACCAGATCGTAGCGCTCTTTGAAGAGCGGGACAAAATCGATGTCCAGCGCCTGCGCGGCCGCCGTCACACCCAGCCCGGCGTCCGCCCGGCCGGAAGCCACCGCCGCAGCCACCGCCAGGTGAGTGTACTCCTCCTGCTCGTAGCCGCGCACCTGACCGGGATCAATCCCCAGCTGGCGCAGCTGGTAATCCAGCATCACCCGCGTGCCAGCGCCGCGCTGCCGGTTGATGAAGCGCACATCCGGACGAGCCAGGTCTGCCAGGCCCTTCAGTCCCTTTGGATTGCCCTTCGCCACCAGCAGACCCTGCTCGCGGAATACCCAGGTCACCAGCCGGACCGGGGTCTCAGGCAGGTACTGCCGCAGGTAGGTGAGATTGTACTCGCCGGTCTCCGGGTCCAGCAGGTGCGATCCGGCCAGGTGAGCTTCACCGCGCCGGAGTGCCACCAGCCCACCCTGGCTGCCCACGTTGGCCGAAACCAGCCTGCGGCCGCGCTCGGCCAGAAACTGCGCCAGCAGGTCGAGGGTCATATCGTGTGAGCCGATGGCAAAGATAGTCTGCCGCAGCTCGGCGTGTGAGCGGTACAGCCGCACCCGCACTGGCGAACCCGCCTCCAGCCCCTGCACACCGCTTGGCAGGATGGTGATGCCGTCCGCCCGGGCCAGCGAGGTGATCACCCCGGCCCCGCGGCTGAGCGGCGCGGCCAGCAGCCGCTTCCCCACCTGCCCGACGACCACCCGCATGTAATCTTCATCACCGGCGGGCGAGGTGACCTTGCGAGTCAGCACCGCTTCCACCTCCTGCGGCTCAGCCGGCTGGCGGCCCGTCCAGCGGGCCAGAAGCGGCTCGACGAAAATTTCGCCGGTCAGCGCGGCCGAAACCGGGTACCCCGGAACGCCGATCACCGGGGTGAGAGCCGGTTCTCCCGCGGCCGGTTTGGACCTGCGCACAAAGCCCAGGATCACCGGGTGTCCCGGCCGCACGGCCACACCGTGCACCAGCACCTGCCCCAGTTTTTCGATCACCTTAGAGGTGAAATCCTCCGACCCGGCGGACGAACCGGCGTTGACCAGCACCAGGTCGTGCTCATCCGCGGCCTGCTGCACGGCCCGGGTCAGCGACTCGAACTCGTCGGAGACGATAGCCTGCCGGCTGGCCAGCCCGCCCCACTGATTGACCTGTGCCGCAAGCACCACCGAGTTGTACTCCAGGATCTCCCCGCGCTGCGGGGTGCGGTCGAAGGGAACCAGCTCGCTGCCGGTGGGGATGATCGCCACCCGCGGACGCCGGGCGACCGAGACAGCCGAATACCCGCTGGCCGCCAGCACGCCCAGGTCCACCGGGCGCAGCACCTGCCCGGCGGCCAGCACCAGCTGCGTGGCGACCACATCTTCGCCAAGCAGGCGCACATGCGACCAGGGCGGCAGCGCCAAGCGCACCCGGATGCGGGCCGGTCGGCGCGGGTCCGCGGCCGGCTGGTCCCGCTCGTCAAGCGGCTCCACCTGCTCGATGGGGATGACCGTGTCCGCCCATTCGGGCAGCGGATCACCCGTGTCCAGATAGACTGCCGTCTGCCCGTCGGCAGAGAGCGTCACCGGCCGGGTGGGCATCGCCCCGGCGATTTCTTCGGCGCGCACCGCGAACCCGTCCATGGCCGACGCGTGATAATGCGGCGAGGACAGCCGGGCAAACACCGCCTGCGCCGTCACCCGGCCCACCGCGTTCTCATCGACCGGAATCTCTTCCACTCCTAATACGCCCCCCAGCCCGGCGGCGGTCAGGGCTTCAGCGAAGCGCTGTTTCGCCTGGTCCAGGGGAATATCCTGCAGGTATACCGACATAAGACGACCTCCCCCACAAACTCAAATTAACAGCACCCGCACCGTGGCCCCGGCCTCATAGCCGGTGACCGCGGCCGGGATGTGCAGCAGCCCGTCCGCCTTAGCCAGGGTGAAGATCAGGTTGCTCTTGAAATACACCGGCTCCACCCGGTACCCGGCCGATTCATCCGGAGACAGCGTCACCGGCAGGTAGTCCTCCCGGCCGGCGACCGAGGGCAGGTTGACCGCCAGTCTCCCGAACACCACCGGATCCCTGGGCCTTGCCTTCAACCCGCTCAACCGCCGAATTACCGGCCGCACGAACAGGTGGGCGATGACCAGCGCGCTGACCGGGTTGCCCGGCAGCCCGATGACCGGCTTGCCTGCGCACACGCCCAGAATGGTCGGCTTGCCGGGGCGCACATTGACCCCGTGCACCAGCACGCCCGGCTCTCCCATGCGCTGGATGGCGTCCGCGGTCAGGTCCCGGGTGCTGGCCGACGACCCGGCGGTGATCACCACAGCGTCATTTTCCGCCAGGGCGCGGGTGATCACCTGCTCCATGGCTTCCGCCCGGTCGGGGACAATGCCGTAGCGCGCCGGAAGACCGCCGGCCTGCTCTACGAGCGCGCTCAGCGAATA
>DGEO01000041.1:15850-22311 GCA_002385985.1 Anaerolineaceae bacterium UBA3924
GTGACCGTGCTCAGCCCCAGCGCGCACAGGCCGCCAATTTCCGCCGGGCGCAGCAGCGTCCCTGCCGGCAGCACCAGCGCTCCGGCGGCCACATCCTCCCCCTGGCGCAGGATGTTCTCCGCCACCGCCACCGCCCGCAGCACCTCAATTTCACCCTCCCGGGCCTGCTGGGTGTGCTCGAGCATGACGACTGCGTCCGCGCCCTCCGGCAGCATCCCGCCGGTGTGAATCAGCGCCGCCTGCCCCGGCTGGAGGAGAAAATCCGGCTTCCCTCCCATGGGCACCTCGGCCGCCAGCATCAGGTAGGCCGGAAGCGTGTCGCTGGCGCCGTAGGTGTCCCGGGCGCGTACGGCGTACCCGTCCACTGTGGAGCGGTCAAACCCCGGCAGCGGTTCGGGGGCGAAAATGTCCTCCGCCGTTACCCGGCCGAGCGCTTCCGCGACCGGCACCCGCTCGCTGGCCAGCTTCGGTTCCGGCAGGTGCGCCAGCAGCTTTTCCAGCGCCTTCCCCGGAGGCAGCAGTTCCAGAAATTCAGGCATCGCTTATCTCACCCACAGTGAAAAAGTCATCAGGTAAGCCATCAGGCCCAGACTGGCCGCGGCAGTCAGGCGCAGGATTCGCCAGCGCGGCTTCGCTCCCTGGCCGATCTGCCACATCTGCAGCAGCTGGTACAGCCCGACCGGCATGGTGAGCATGGCCGGCCAGGCCAGCGACCAGGGCAGGCCCAGCGCCATCGCCAGGCTGAGCAGGAAGTAGGCCGTCAGCACCATGACGTTGTGCATCACCATGCCGCGCTGCCAGCCCGTGTTGACCATCAGGCTGCGGCGGTTGTGCTTGAGATCGTTGTAATAACTGGGCAGCGAAAAGGCCAGCGCCATGGCCAGGTACAGCGCCACCAGCGGGAAGGTCAGCATGCCCAGCAGGCGGTGCAGCTCGCCGGTCTGCAGCACGTAGGCCAGCGCGGGAACCACGTTGACCAGAAAAGCTGCCTGGATGATGGCGCCAAAACCCTTTCGGGCCAGCTCCAGCGGCGGGACGGCGTAGGCGATCACCAGCGCGAGAAGCACACCCAGGAAGACCAGGCTCATTTCGTTCACCCGCCCGCCGGAAATGAGCACAAACGTCGCCACCGCGGCGGCCGTCAGAGTGGAGGCTGCCGCCATCAGGTAGGTGGAGCGCAGGATGAACGCCGCCGGAGATCCATCCTCCTTCACCCTGTGGGTCTGGCGGGCGATTTCGTCAGGCGGTGAGGTGAAATAGGCTTCCAGCAGGTAGCCGCTCAGCTGCAGCATGGTGACACAGACCTGTCCCAGCCAGTACAGGTCCCAGAAAACCGGCTGGCCCAGAAACCGGGCCACACCTGCGCCCAGCGCATACAGTACAAACCCGCCCAGCAGGTAAACAGGACGGGTGACCTGGACAACTGCGGAAAGAAAACCCGATGATTGCTGCATATCGATTACTTTAACTGGTAACCGCCGTCCACGACAAGGGTGTGGCCGGTGATATAGGGATGATCGATCAGGAACAGCACCGCCTCGGCTACAAACTCCGGCTTCCCCTGAGTTTTCAGCGGCAGCCGGTCCACCAGCTTCTCCCAGGTCTCATCCGGTACATCTTCCGCTTTCAGGATCAGGCCCGGGGCCACAGCGTTCACACGGATCCCGGGGGCCAGTTCGCGAGCCAGAAGCCGGGTGAGCGCTTCCAGCCCGGCCTTGCTGATGGTGTATGCGCCCATGCTCGACCAGGTCTTGTTCCAGCCCGTGTCGGTGATGTTGATGATCACTCCGCCTTCACCCATCCGGACAGCCGCCTCCCGGGCGCACAGCCAGGGGGCGCGCAGGTTGAGGTTCAGCGTGCTGTCCCACAGGTCAACGCCGGTCTCGAGCAGGCGGCCGGCAGGCATAACCGAAGCGGAGTTGACCAGCACCTTCAGCGGATGAGGCTGCCCGTCAACCCTGGCAAACATCTGCGCGATCTGGTCCGGGTCGCGCAGGTCGGCCTGCAGCAGCACCGCCTCACCCCCGCCGGCGCAGATTTCCTCCGCCAGCGCTTCGGCCTGCGCAGCGGACCGGTTGTAGTGCAGCCCGATGGCGTAGCCGCGCCGGGAAAGCGCCTCGGCCAGCGCTCTGCCGATCCGGACGGCGGCGCCGGTCACCAGGGCCAGGGGTGCAGGAGTGCCGGGATCAGTGGACATGCGGTTTTGCTCACTTTCTGAAGAAATTGGACAGGGTGAACCACAGGTTGGCCGGCCGCTCGCCCAGCCGCCGCATCAGGTAGGGATACCAGCGGGTACCGAAGGGAACGTAAACCCGCACCGGGTAACCGTCTTTCGCCAGCTGCTGCTGCAGGTCGCGCCGGATGCCGTACAGCATCTGAAACTCCAGCGCTTCTGCCGGGATCTCCAGGCGGGCGGCCGTCTGCCGGGCAAACTCAACCCGCTTCGGATCGTGGCTGGCGACAGCCAGCACCGGCGGCACCCGCCCGTCGCTGCTCAGGGCCGGGCAGCCAGCCTTTTGAGTGGCTCCGAGCAGCCGCTCGACCTGCCGGTCAAAGGCGGCGTTGACTTCCTTCTTGGAAGGATAAGCCAGGCTGCGCGGCTCCAGATACGCTCCCTTGACCATGCGGACGCGCGCCCCCTGCGCCATAACGCGCTCCAGGTCGGCATCCGTCCGGTACAGGTAGGACTGCAGCACAATGCCCGCATTGTCGTACCCGTCTGCCAGCGCCCGCAGGAACAGGTCCAGGGTGAGCTGCGTCAGGTGCGAATCCTCCATATCCACACGGACGAAGTTGTCACGCGCCCGGGCATTCTCCAGAATGGTCACCAGATTCTGATAGCACTCCTCTGAGTCGAGCAGCGCCCCGATCTGGCTGAGCTTGATGGAGACGTTCGCCGGCAGGCCGCGGCGTTGGATTTCATTCAGGATGCGCAGGATTTCGCTCACCGCCTGGCGGGCTTCCTCCAGACTGGTGGTGTGCTCGCCGAGATGGTCCAGGCTGGCGTTGATCCCGTCACGGGCCAGCCCCTCGACCGCCTGCATGGCTTCTTCGAGCGTTTCTCCGGCGACAAAGCGCGATGCCAGCCGCCAGGCAAACCCCCAGCGGGTGATCAGTCGTTGTGCCCAGTGCTGTTTGGAGAGAAAGACAAAAAGCGAACGCAGCATGGAACCTTCCCTGTCCGGCAGGCAGCCTGCCGGGATTGAGCGGCGGATCAGCGTGGTCCATCCGGTGACCTTATTATAGAATCAACCTCACCGATCGACTTTACCCGCAGCTGATTGGATACGCCATGAACTACTTACCCCCTAACTACGTCATCAGCCCCGCCGTCGCCCGTGCGCGCCAGCTGGGCCTGCCGGTGGTCGCCCTGGAAACGGCCGTCCTCACCCACGGCCTGCCCCGGCCCGAAAACCTGCGGGCTGCAAGGGAGATGGAATCGCAGGTTTTTCAGCACGGCGCCACGCCGGCGACCATCGCCCTGCTTGCCGGCAAGGTGCACATTGGCCTGACCACCGAGCAGCTGGAGCAGCTCAGCCGGATGGACGGCCTGCGCAAGATCAGCCGCCGCGACTTCGGCCTGGCCATTGCCCGGGGAGAATCCGGGGGGACGACGGTCTCCGGCACGCTGGTAGCCGCGCACCAGGCCGGGATTCGCGTGTTCGCCACCGGCGGCATCGGCGGCGTGCACCGCGGCGGGGGAATGGACGTCTCCGCCGACCTGCCGGAGCTGGGCCGCACCCCGGTACTGGTGGTGTGCAGCGGGGCCAAGTCCATCCTCGACCTGCCCGCGACCCTGGAAGTGCTGGAAACGCAGGGCGTGCCGGTCATCGGCTTACAGACCGACGAATTTCCCGCTTTCTACAGCCGCGAGTCCGGCCTGCAAGTCAACCTGCGGGTGGAAACCCCGCAGGAAGCCGCTCAGATCGCGCTGGCACACTGGCAGAGCGGTGTGGAAGGCGCGGTGCTGCTGGTCGTCCCCCCGCCGGAGGAAGTGGCCCTGCCTGCCCGCCAGGTGGAAAGCTGGATCGACCAGGCCCTGCGCGAGGCCGGAGAAAAGCACATCCACGGCCCGGCGGTGACTCCCTTCCTGCTGGACCGGGTCGCACACCTGAGCGGTGGCGCCAGCCTGCAGGCCAACCTGGGGCTGCTGTTCAACAACGCCCGGGTGGCCGCCGAGGCGGCAGCCGCGATCCCCGGCCCCACCAGACTCCGCAGCGTCTAGGTTACCGCGGTCTGGTCGGAGACGGGGTCAGCGTGTGAGTCGGCCAGCGCGTATCCGTCGGCCGCGGGGTCAGCGTGGGCCGCTGCGTCGAAGTCGGCGGCGGAGTCCGTGATGGCGTCGGTGTGCGCGACGGTGTGCTGGTCGGGGTGATGGTGGCCGTGCCGGTCGCTGTCGGAGTACGCGTGATGGTCGGCGAAGACGTCGCGGTCGGTGTCGGCGTCGAGGTGCTGGTCGGCCGCTGAGTCGGCGTCGGCGTGGGCGGATCACCGAGTATCGTAAAGAACCCGTTCACAAAGGGAGTATAGCCGACGAACAGCTGCACTTCGTACTCGCCCGGCTGCCACTCCTGCACGCCCGGCTCGCACTCGGTGTAGCTGTACCCGCCGGTCGCCTCGCCCCACGGGTAGGTCTCGTAGCAGATCAGCTTCATATCCGACAACCGGTACCATAGTGCGGTGAACTGGCTGCCCGGTTTCATCTGGTCGAAGCTAAACACGCCGTACAGCTTGCTGACCGGATGCTCAAACTCCACCTGCGGATCGATGGCGATGCCCGTCGGGGTCACCTCGTCCGATACCGCGCGGCTGAAGACCAGCGGGCTGAAGAGCGCATCCGGGTTGACCACCAGCGTCGGCTCGAACTCCTGCTGGATCTCCAGGGGAACCATCGGGGTGGGCGTCACTGAGGGCGTATCGGTGATGGTTGGGGTCAGGGTGATGGTGGGCGTCAGCGTGATCGTCGGCGTCAGCGTGATCGTTGGCGTGTTGGTCACCGTCGGCGAAGGCGGGTAAAAGCGATAAACTACCGGCTCGGCATAATTGTTCACCAGATAAGCGCCGAAGCCGAGAAAAACACCGAAGGTGATCAGGCGCCAGCCGCGCATCACCATATCGCGGCGCTTGCGGAAAAAGAGCAGCCGCTGCCCGGCGCGGATGGTACGGAAGCCCATCAGCATGCAGAAAACCACGCCCACCAGGGCGAGGATAAAAGCCGTCTTAACGGCGGTCTGGATGTCGAGGTTGGGCAGATTCATGTTGATCAAGATTGGTTTGGATATCGATTATAGCATGTCTTTACCGGCGATTTTCCGCCGGTCACCTGTCTTACCTGTAAAGTCCATTTCGTTGCAAAAACAATCCGAGTCAGGTAGAATCAAAAACAGCATGGCCCTCGCACCCGGCACAGTTCTTAACCGCCGATACCGCATCCAATCTGTCCTGGGACAGGGTGGGATGGGGGCTGTTTATCACGCCCTGGACGAGAATCTGAACATCGATGTGGCGGTTAAGGAAAACCTGTTCCTCAGCGATGAGTACGCCCGCCAGTTCCAGCGTGAAGCCAACATTCTGGCCAGTCTTCGCCACCCCAACCTTCCCCGGGTAGGGGATTATTTTATTATTCCCGGTCAGGGCCAGTACCTGATCATGGATTACATCGAGGGCGAAGACCTGCGCGACCGCATTGAGCGCAGCGGACCGCTCACCGAGCGCGAAGCCGCCCTGGTGGGAGCCGCCATCTGCGACGCGCTGACCTACCTGCACACCCGCCGCCCCCAGGTCATCCACCGCGATATCAAGCCCGGCAACATCAAGATCACCCCGGAAGGTGAGGTGGTGCTGGTCGATTTTGGCCTGGCCAAGGTGGTGATGGGCTCGCAGCAGACTCAGAGCGGCGCCCGGGCCATGACCCCCGGCTACTCCCCGCCCGAGCAGTACGGCACCGCCCCGACCGATCCGCGCTCGGATATTTACTCCCTGGGCGCCACGCTGTACGCGGCGCTGTCCGGCACCATTCCGGAAGACGCGCTGGCACGGGCCACCGGCAAAGCAAAGCTCACCAGCCTGAAGGTCCTCAATCCCAGGATCAACCGCAAGCTGGCCGCCGTCATCGAACAGGCCCTGGAGCTGGAGCCGGAAAACCGGTTCGAGTCCGCCGAGGAAATGAAAAAAGCCCTTTTGGCGGCGGTCTCGCTCAGCCGGGATCCGGATGAGAAGATCTTCATCACCCCGCCGCCCGGCGAAAAGCCCGGTCTGGGGGTGAGCTATTCCAGCCAGCCGATCCCGGACAAGCCCAGCGAGCCGCGCCCGGCTTCCAGCCCGCTGCAGGTGGTTCGCGAGCGCCGCGTCCTGCTGCCCGCTGCCGGTGTGATCGTGCTGGTGGCGCTGGTCACCATCCTGTATATGGCCGGCCGGTCGGGCCTGCTGCCCTCGCTGGCGGCGTCCGGGGCCACCCAGCC
>DGEO01000041.1:22544-48065 GCA_002385985.1 Anaerolineaceae bacterium UBA3924
TCGTCGAGACCACCCCATCTGTCACCCCGCAGCCGGGCGCGCTGCCGACGCCGTTCGGCGGGGGCGAAAGCCAGATCGCCTTTACTTCGAACCGCAGCGGGACCATGCAGATCTGGATCATGAACGCCGACGGTTCAAACCAGGTTCAGCTGACACACATGACCGACGGCGCCTGCCTGCCGGCCTGGTCGCCCGACGGCGAACTGCTGGCCTTCATTTCGCCCTGTGCCTCCAAACGGGAAATTTACGAAGGCGCTCAGATCTACGTCTGGGACCTGAACCCCCGCACTGAGCCGGAGCCGCTCCCGCTGCCGGCTTCACCGGCAGGCGATTTCTACCCGGTCTGGTCCCCGGACGGTACCCAGATTGTCTTCACCACCCTGCGGGGCACGAACTCGCAGATCATGGCCTACAACCTGGCCGATGAGACCCTGACTCAGCTGACCGACGGCCGCTACGCCGACCTGCAAGCCTCCTTCTCCCCGGACGGCACCCAGATCGCCTTCATTCGTAAGTTCCAGTTCAACCAGATCTGGCTGATGGGCCGGCGGGGTGAGTTCCAGGCGCAGTTCAGCCCGGATGTCGAGGTTAACCATCACTGGCCGGTCTGGACGCCCGACGGCGCGTTCCTCTTTGCCAGCCAGTCAAGCACCTCACCCTCCATCCCCTGGCTGGTGGCCTACAAGATCGAAGACCGGGAAGTAGTTGAAACCCGGCGCATCCCCGGCCGCGGGCATCCCGATATCGCCCCGGTGGCCTACCCGAGCATTTCACCGGACGGCGCCTGGATTGCCTTCGAATCCTGGCCGGAAGGCACCAACCACGACATCTACCTGGCCGGAATCAACGGGGCCAACCGCAAGCGCCTGACCACCGACGAAAGCTTCGATTTCGCCCCGGCCTGGCGGCCCTAAACCAGCTGGCGGGCGTAGGGGTCCGCGAATAATGCCGTCGCGCCCCCGGTGTGCCAGAACAGCACCCGGTCAGTTTCTTTAAAGAACCCTTCACGGATCAGGCCGATCAGCGCGGCAGCCGCCCGCCCGGTGTATACCGGGTCCAGGAACAGGCCTTCCTCACGGGCAAACAGGCGGATGGCTTCGATTTCCGGTTCACCAAGCACGCCGTAGCCCCCGCCCAGGTACTGATCGTTGACTAGAACCTCCGCGGGGTCAAAAAGGATCCGCGGCCCGAATCGTTCACTAGCCTCGCTGGCCAGCGCCGCCACGGTTTGCTGCAGCTCGCCGGCCGGATGGTCGATGCTGATCCCCAGGATGCGGCTTGATAAATTGGCTCGCCGCGCGCCCAGCACCAGGCCGGCCTGAGTACCTCCCGATGAACTGGGCACGATGATCCAGTCAAAGGTTTCGCCCTGCCTGATCAGCTCGTCCAGCGCGAAGACGTAACCCAGCGCGCCAATCTCGTCCGACGCACCCAGCGGGATCAGGTGCGGGCGGCGCCCGGCTGCCCAGGCCTCTTCGAAGGTCTGCCGCAGCACCGCGTCACGCTCGTCGCGCCGCGCCCAGACGATTTCCGCGCCGAGCAGGTGATCCAACAGCAGGTTGCCGCTCGGGACCTGCTCCGGATCGCCGGAAAGCACCAGAATGCAGTCCAGGCCGAAGCGGCGGGCCAGCGCGGCCGTCTGGCGGCAGTGGTTGGACTGGGCCGCCCCGGTGGTGATCAGCGTGCGCGCGCCGTGGCTCTGCGCCTCCGCCAGGACGAACTCCAGCTTGCGGGTCTTGTTGCCGCCGAAGGCCAGCCCGGTCAGGTCATCGCGCTTGACCCACAGCCGCGGACCGTGCAGGGCGGCGCTCAGCCGGGGCATGGCTTCCAGCGGCGTGGGCAGGTGGGCAACGCGCACCCGCGGGATCATCCCGTCACCTCCTGCCGGATGCGCTCCTGCCCTCGCCGGCGCATCAGATCCAGCAGCCGCGGCAGGATGCGGGTATAGAGCGTGTACAGCACCGGGCGGGTGGGGAAATCCCATGCGCCCGGTGTGCGCGCCACCGTTCCGCCCAGGCCTTCCTTGAAGCGGAAGACGCCCCACATGGAGTCGCTCTCGTCGAAGCGGTCCGGTGCGCCCCAAAGATCATACATCTGGCAGCCCTGGGCCTTCGCCAGACGCATGGCCTCCCACTGCAGCAAGTAATTGGGCATTTTCTCGCGATGCACGTCGCGTGACATGCCGTACAGGTACCAGGCCCGCCCGGCGAACCAGAACAGCACCAGCCCGGCCACCGGCTCGCCCTCCACCTCCGCCAGCAGCGGCTGCGCCATGCCTGCCTGCATGAAGGTCCGCCACACGCCCAGGTAATATTCCTCCGGCCGGATGACAAAACCGTCGCGGACGGCGGTCTCCGCGTACATGCGGTAGAAGAGCGGCAGCTCCTTCTCTTCGGCTATGCGCACCGCCACACCTTTACGCTCGGCCAGACGGATGTTGTAGCGCGTCTTCTGCTTCATGCGCGCCAGCCAGTCCGCCTCCTCGCCGCGCAGGTCGATCTGCACCGTGTTGCGGAACTGGATCTGCTCATCCGAAATGCGCCAGCCGCGCCGGGTCAGTTCCTCCGTCACCTCAGCGGCCTGCGGATTGGGGCAGTCGTCCGGAGAACCGGGGACGCCCGCCCCCAGCACCAGCTCCGGGTCCATCTTAATGAAGATGGCCCTGCGCTGGCGAGCCAGGTCGATCATATCCTCCAGCACCGTCCGGCGCAGGTCCGCGTCGGACCAGTCCAGCAGCGGACCGCGCGGCACATACAGCACCCGCAGCGCCAGCGGAAGCCCGGCCGGGCGCACCGTCCGCTCCAGCACCAGCGCAGCCGCCCTGCGGCCGTCCGTGTCCCAAATCCGCGGTATCGGCGTCCAGCCGTGGGCGCTCTTGACCTGGCCCCACTGCCAGGACTGCAGCAGGTGCGCTCCCGGCAGCTCGCTGACGAAGGCGTTCCAGCGCTCCGCGTCGAGCATCAGGCAGCCTCCCTCCGGCGGCGCATGTACAGCCGGTACAGGCGGTACAGCAGCGGCTGGTAGACATAATCCCAGGCGCCCACCGAGCGCGCCACCTGACCGCCAAACCCGCGCTTGAAGCGGTACACGCCCCACAGCCCGTCATTGCGTTCGGTAAAGCTGCGCTCCAGCTCCTCCTCGTCCCCGTCCGGGATGCCGTACAAGTCGTAGCTGCGGCAGCCCTTCGCGGCGGCCCAGCGCATGGCTTCAAACTGCAGCAGGTAGGTGGGCATGCGGTTGCGCTCCGCGTCGCTGGAGGCTCCGTACAGGTAATAGGCCCGCTCTCCATGCGCGAAGACCATCAACCCGGCCAGCGGCTGGTCTTCATAGTAGGCCATCATCAGCGCTGCCTGCCCGCGCGGGCGGAAAGTGTCGAGCGCTTTCTGGTAGTAGGCCTGTGAGTGAATACCGAAGCCGTCCCGCTCACCGGTGAGCTGCATCAGCCGGTAAAACGCGGCTGTGTCCGTCGATTCGCGTACCTGCACGCCTTTTCGCTCCGCCAGGCGAATGTTGTAGCGCGTCTTCTGCTTCATGCGCGCCAGCCAGTCTTCCTCCCCGCCATCGAGCGAGATCAGCACCGTGCTGCGCGGCTGGATGGGGTCCGCGGGGATAAAGCCGGGCATCCGGTCCATCGCGGGAGCGTCCGGCTCCCACAGGTCCGGCTCCACCTTGAGGAAAATGGCCCGCATGCGGCGGCAGAGAGCGTGCACCTCCGGCCACAGGCCAGCCCAGTCCAGGCCGATCGGCCCGCGGGGCAAATAAGCAATGGTGAACCCGAGCGGCAGACGCCGGAACAGGATCTGCGCCCCGGTTGATCCGGCGCACACCCGCGCCGGCTGCCAGCCGAAAGCAGCCTTGGTCTCTCCCCAGGCCGCCGATTGGAGCAGGTGCGCTTCCGGCCGGGAGCAGACAAAATCATCCCACTGGGATTCGGTCAGAATGGGCATGGCTAGTCGATGGAGGTGATGCCGGGCGGGGGCGTGCTGCGCACCGCGGACCCCGGGATGAGCGAATCCAGCAGGTTGACGGCCACCTGCCCCTCCCCCTGCCGGGCCAGTTTGACCAGTTCGTCAATCGCGTTCTGCAGCTCCTCACCCTGCAAAACGGCCTGGTTTTCCAGGCGGAACACGTCGGGGTGATCGGTCTTCTCGAAGTTGCCCTCTTCGAACAGGTCTTCGCTCAGCTTCTCTCCCGGCCGCACGCCGGTGAAGACAATTTCAATATCCTTGCCCGGCTCCAGGCCGGAAAGACGGATCAGGTCCTCGGCCAGGTCGAGGATGCGAACCTGCTCGCCCATGTTCAACACAAAGGTCTCCATGCCCTTCCCCATACTGGCCGCCTGCAGCACCAGATAGACGGCCTCGGGAATGGTCATGAAATAGCGTCGCATGTCCGGATGGGTGATGGTGATCGGTCCGCCGGCAGCGATCTGGCGCTTAAAGATGGGCACCACGCTGCCGCGGCTGCCCAGCACATTGCCGAACCTCACCACTGAAAAAGCCCGCCCGGAGCGGCGCGCGCCGTCCAGCACGATCATCTCGGCCATGCGCTTTGTGGCGCCCATAATGTTCACCGGGCGGATGGCCTTGTCGGACGAGATCATCACCAGCCGCTGCACGCCGGTCTCGAGCGCGACCTCCACCAGATTTCGCGTGCCGAGGATGTTGTTGGTGATGGCCTCCTCGACGTTCATTTCCATCATGGGGACGTGCTTGTGCGCGGCGGCGTGGAAGACAACCTCCGGCCGGTGCGCCTTGAACACATTGCGCAGCCTTGGCTCGTCGCGCACGTCGGCGATCACCGGGTGCATGGGCAGCAGCGGGAAGCTCTCCCTCAGCTCCAGCAGCGATTCGAAGATGCTGTTCTCCCCGTGTCCCAGCAGGATCAGCTCGGAAGGACCCCAGCGGGCAATCTGGCGGCACAGCTCGCGGCCAATCGACCCGCCCGCGCCGGTGACCAGCACCACACGGCCGCTCAGCGTGGCCCCGACCAGATCGTCCTGGATCTGGGCCGGCTGCCGCCGCAGCAGGTCGGTGATGTCCACTTCGCGCAGCCGGCTGACCGACACCTTGCCGCCCAGCAGCTCGTAGATGCCCGGAATGGTGCGGAAGGGCACGCCCTTCACCCGGCATACGTCTGTGACCAGGCGCACCACCCGGCCCGGCGCGCTCGGGATGGCGATAATCACCTCCTGAATGTGGTGCTTATCCAGAACTGCGGCCAGCTGGCTGACCGGGCCAATGACCGGGATGCCGTGGATGATTTGCTTGATTTTGGAGGGGTTGTCATCGAGGAACCCGACCGGGGTCATGTTCAGCTGGGGGTTCTTTTCCAGCTCGCGGACCACCAGCGCGCCGGCATCGCCGGCGCCGATGACCAGCACCCGTTTGGACTGCCCGTTGTATACCGGCTGGTTGCGGGTTTCGGCCAGCAGGCGCAGGGAGAAGCGCAGCCCGCCGACCATGAACAGTGACAGCAGCCAGTCGATCACCAGGACCGCCCGGGGGAAGCCCGCGAAGGCGTTGGCGATTCGCAGCAGCACCATGGCCAGCGACACAAACACCGAGGCGGCCGTGACCGCCGCGACGATCAGCTTGACCTCCTGCATGCTGGCATAGATCCAGATGCGCCGATACAGGCCGAACAGGTAATAGACCACCGGCTTGATAACCAGGGATACGCCCACCATGTACAGTGCCGAAGGCAGGTTGTCAAAGAAGCGCGCGCCCCACTCAATATAGAGCGCGTAACTGCCCAGCACGGCGACAATGATCAGCAGCATGTCGCCCAGCAGCACGTACCGGTTGCGCATCGTCGGATGCACTTTCATCTCATTGTCCTCGCAGCCCGACCACCGTTCCCACGGTGCGGATCAGGATGACCAGATCCAGCAGCAGGTTGCGGTGCTTGATGTAATACAGGTCGTACTCCAGCTTGACCGCGTTGGCGGCGGCGTCAGAGGCGTAGCCAAAGTTGACCTGCGCCCAACCGGTCAGTCCGGGCTTGACGAACAGGCGGGCACGGTAAAAGGGAATGCTGTGCTGCAGCTCAGCCACCAGCGAAGGCCGTTCCGCCCTCGGGCCGACCAGGCTCATGTCGCCGCGCAGCACGTTCAGGAACTGCGGCAGTTCGTCCAGATGGCTCTTGCGCAGGAAGCGGCCCATGCGGGTCACACGCTCGTCGTTTTCCACAGCCGGTCGGGGTTTGCCGTCCTTCTCGGCGTCCTGATACATGGTGCGGAACTTGAGGATGCGGTACAGGCGGTTGTTCTTCCCAAGCCGCTCCTGCGTGTAGAACACCGGCCGGCCGCTGTCCAGCAGAATACCGATGGTGATGAACGGCAGCAGGGGCAGAAGCAGCAGCACGCCCACCAGCCCGCCGACAATGTCCATCAGCCGTTTGGCCACTTCGTACATGCCGTTGGTGTGGGACTGGTCGATGAAGGAGCGCAGCACCCAGTCGGAGTGCAGCAGGAAGATGGGCACCCGGCCGAGCAGCTCCTCATACAGCGCCGGCATCGAGGTGACCTCAATCCCCTGCTCCTCCGCGTCCAGCAGCGCCTGGAACATGTCCGGGTTCATGGGGCCCGATATGGCGAAGACCAGGTCAGTCACCTGATACTGGCGGATCAGGTCAAACAGTTTGTCCCCGCCGCCCAGCACGGGCACGTCTTCCACCCGGGTTCCGATTTTCTCCGGGTCATCATCCACCAGGCCCACCAGGAAAAACGGCGGCGGCCAGATGCCTTTGACCACCCTGACCATCTCGCAGCCGGCCCGCCCGGCGCCAACAATGATCACCCGGCGCATGAAGGCCGGTGCGGTGAACACGTTGATGTAGATCAAGCGCCAGGCCAGCGTCAGCGAGGAAGCTGCGATGATGAAGGCCGCCACGCTTCTGCGGGGCAGCGTGCCCTTGGTGGCGATGAAGAAGACAATCATGTACAGGATGAACCAGACTGCCGCCGCTGTGGCGATTCCCTGGAAGGTTTCTTTGCGGTTCCCCGCCCTTCGCACATCGTACAGCTCGGTCATCATCAGAATCCAGAGGAACGGCAGCAAGTAGATCCAGAAATCGGTGCGCACCCGCAGGAATTCCAGGGAGAATTTCAGGTAATCGCTGCTGCCCCAGATATACAGAGCGATGAGCAGCGCCAGCAGCGACGCGACCGAATCCCCGATGAAGAGCAGCGCTCTTCGCTCAGGCGTACGCAGCCGCCACGTGGGCTTTTGGGGCATTTGGAGTGTTGCCATGATGCCGTCCGAACCAGATTACAGGTCTACCTGGAAACCAGCAGGCTTGCCAGGAAGCCTGCTCCCCAGGAAATATGCATGGTAATCAGTGCAAGTGGCAGGCCAATCATCAGAAATGCCTGCTTTTTTCGCACCGCTGCGGCCAATCCCGCCGCGAGTAACACGGTCAGATACACGGCAAGTTCCGCCGCCAGCAGCCACCGGAAAACCGGGAAGAAGATGCCCAGCGCCAGCAGAACCACCAGGCTGAGCACAAAAAGGGGCGGCAGTGCCTGCCGCCAGCGGAGGGTTTCGGCGTAGCGCCTGAGCATGCGCTGCTTCCAGAAACCGTAGCGCCAGTACTGCTTCGCCAGCGCAGACAGGTTGGGCCGGGCAAAATAGACCGTGCGGATCGCCGGGTCCAGATAGATCCGCCCGCCGCTCTTACGCAGCCGCACGTTGAGCTCGTAATCCTCGTTGGTCAGCAGCGTCTCGTCAAAAAAGCCGATCCGCTCAAACAGGTCGCGCCGGTAGCTGCCGAAGGGGACCGTGTCCACCTCTCCGGCCTGGCTGGTGTAGCGGTAGCGGGCATCACCCGCGCCCAGCGGGTGCGCCGCCGCCACCGCGATGGACTGCGCGATCCAGCCCGGACCGCCCGGGCGAATATCCCACACGCCGCCGACGTTGTCTCCGATGCCGCTGCGCAGGCCATTCACGCAGCGCTCTACATAATCCGGCGCGGGCACTGAATGCGCGTCCAGCCGGACCACCCACTCGCCGCGGGCGGCGCGCAGCGCAGCGTTCAGTGCTGCGGGGATGATCCGCTTCGGGTTTTCCACCCAGCGAATGGTCATCTCGGGAAACTGCCGCTGGTACTCACTGACAATCTGCTTCGTCCCATCGCTGGACATCCCGTCGGCGATGATCACCTCCAGGTCGGCCAGCGGATAGGTCTGGCAGCGAATGGCCTCCAGCAAGAGGCGAATGGTCGCCGCCTCGTTGTAACAGGGGATAATGATCGAAGTCAGTGGCATGAAAATTATCTGGTCAGCGCGTCGGGCGTTAATTAAGGCTAAATTTACCACAAAACGGGTTTCTCTGCACCTTCCCTCGACGAGACACGCCGAAGCCCCGACCCGGACTCTGCGCTGCGAATCCCGGTCGGGGCTGTCTTTGGATCAATCGAGTCTAGTCTTTCACCGGCGCGAAGGCCACGGCCTCGATCTCGACCGCGCCACCTTTGGGCAGCGCCGCGACCTGGACGGCCGAACGGGCCGGCGGTTTTTCAATAAAGAACCCGGCATAAATGGCGTTCATTTTTGCGAAGTCGCCCATATCCCGCAGGAACACGGTGGTCTTGACCACATCCTTCAGCCCGGCGCCAGCCGCTTCGAGCACCGCTTTCAGGTTCTCGAGCGCCTGACGGGTTTCCGCCTCCACGCCGCCTTCCACCAGGTTCCCGCTGGCCGGGTCCAGCCCCAGCTGGCCGGAGGTGTAGACGAAATCACCCACCCGGATGGCCGCCGAATAGGGACCGATAGCCACGGGCGCTTTTTCAGCTGTCACTACGATCTTTTCCACTGCTTTTTCCATGGGTTTCACTCCTGTCAGAGATTGGCCCGGCGGATGGGGAAGCCGCTGCCGCCCCTAACCATACCACAGGCTTGCCCGGATCAGTAGTGAAGACTTTCCCTGTCAGCCGTCACCCGTTTGCGGAAGATCCAGTAGGTCCATCCCTGATATGCCAGCACGATGGGCACAAAGATCAGGGCGATGATGGTCATTGTCCGCAGCGTCACCTGACCCGAAGCGCTGTTGTAAATGGTCAGATGGTTGGCCGGGTCCAGCGTACTGTAGAGCACATTGGGGTAGTTGAACAGGAAGATGGTGGCCACGGCGAAGAGAATAGCCGCCGCGGTCATGCCGAACGCCCAGCCGTCCTGCTGCTTGCGGATGAAGTAGCCCGCCGCCAGGAACGTCGCCAGCGCTCCGATCGGGATCGGGCCAGGATTGATGCCCACACGAGAGTAGATATCTGTCACCAGGTAGGTCAGGACGGTGAACAGACCGAGGAACACAGCCGCCGGGATCCAGGCTTTGAACGCCCATTCGCGGGCGCGGTCACAGATCGGCTCGACGGTCTTCAGCGACAGAAAAACCGCGCCGTGCGCAGTCAGCCCGCACAGTGAGACCAGCCCGCCAAGCAGGGAGTATGGGGTGAGGATATCAAAGAAGCTCCCGGCGAAATTGTGGCTGGCGTCAATGGGCACGCCCTGGACGAAGCTGGCAAAGGCCACACCCCACAGCAGCGCCGGCAGAAAGCTGCCAGTGAAGATCATCCAGTCCCAGAAGCTGCGCCACTTCGGGCTTTCCTCCAGACTGCGGAACTCGAAAGCCACGCCGCGAACAATCAGCGCCAGCAGGATCAACAGCAGCGGAAGGTAGTAGCCGCTGAACATGGTGGCGTACCAGCCGGGGAAGGCCGCAAACATGGCTCCGCCGGCGGTCAGCAGCCACACCTCGTTGCCGTCCCAGTGCGGCCCGATGGTGTTGATGATCATCCTGCGCTGTGTATCGTTTTTCCCCAGGAACGGCAGCAGGATCCCGACGCCAAAATCAAACCCTTCGAGGACGAAATAGCCGGTGAACAGGACGGCGATCAAGATAAACCAGAGTGTGTTGAGGTCCATGGCGGCTCCTACATCAATTGCATCTCAAGGGACTCAGTCTTTTTTTCCTTGCCGTTGAGGCCCTTTTCCGGCGCGGGGACAATTTTGGTGTACTTCGCCAGCAGGTACACGTCCACGCCCATCAGCAGCCCGTAGATCAGGGTAAACACCGCCAGCGAAACCGCCACCATGGGCGCGGAGACCGCCGGCGAGGCGGCGTCAACGGTCTTCAGGTAGCCGTACACCACCCAGGGCTGGCGGCCGAACTCGGTCAGAATCCATCCAGAGGTGTTAGCCAGATATGGCAGGAGAAGCGCCGGGGTAAAGTACTTAAGCAGGGTGAACTTATCCGGCAGGTGCCCGCGCATCACCCGGTAGAGGGCGTACAGCACCAGCGCCAACATGGCCATCCCCGACCCCACCATGATACGGAAAGTCCAGTAGGACACGGTGACGCTGGGATAGTAGCGTCCCGGCCCGTGCAGCTCCTCCGCCTCCTGCTGCAGGTCGCGGATGCCGCGCACCTCGCCCTCCAGCCGGTTGTAGGCCATCACGCTGAGCAGGCGGGGTATGCGGATCGAGAACACATCCCGCTGGTTCTCTTCATCCACAATGGAGATAAGCGAGAAGGAAGCCGGGTTCTCTGTCTCCCACAGGGCTTCGGCCGCGGCCATTTTCATCGGCTGCAGGCGAACCATCCGCTGGGCCTGGTTGTGCCCGATCAGGATTACCATGGCAACGGATATCACGCCAAACACGGCAGCTATGGAAAAGGACGGGCGGAAAACGTCGATCCTGCTCTTCCGGATCAGGTGATAGGCACTGATGCCCATCACGAAGAACGCTGCCGTGGTAAAGCCGGAGAAAATGGTGTGCGGGAACTGGCCCCACAGGTAGGGATTGGTGATCAGATCAGAGAAACGCTGCATCACCAGCCGGCCGCCTTCCTCAACGAAGCCGACCGGGTGCTGCATGAAGGAGTTGGCCGCCAGGATCCAGAAGGCGGAGATGGAGGACCCCAGCGCTACCAGCCAGATGGACAGCAGGTGCAGCCCTCGCGGCAGGCGGTCCCAGCCGAAAATCCACAGCCCCAGGAACACGGACTCGAGGAAAAAGGCCAGCAGGGCCTCGATGGCCAGCGGCGCGCCGAAGATATCACCGACAAAGCGCGCATACTCCGACCAGTTCATGCCGAACTGAAACTCAAGCACGATGCCGGTGACCACCCCCAGGGTGAAGTTGATCACGAACAGCTTCCCCCAGAACTTCGCCATGGTGCGGTAGTGCGCCTGGCGGGTGCGCACATACAGCGTCTCCATGATGGCCACCAGGACTGACAGACCGATCGTCAGCGGGACAAAGAAAAAATGATATACCGTCGTGACGCCGAACTGCCAGCGTGACAGAGAGATCATCAATTCATCCATGCGGGCCTCCAGGTTGGATCAGTTATGCTGCGAGACGTATGAGGATGTCTACAGAAACAAGGGCTGCTGAAAGAATAAGAACCCACCTGCACCAATTGTACTGAATTTTGGAAAAAAGGGGTGAAAATTCACGTATTACAAGACAGCGACAGCGAGGTATCAGACTTTTTCTGCAAAGGGCCGGTTTCCCGGCCGGTTCAGCGTCCCTTCGCCACCATCTCTTCCATGATCGCACCCATCTGAGCCGCCTGCTGCCACCTGTTAAAGCTCCGCTCCACCGCCAGGCGGCCGGCCGCGCCCATTTCCCGGGCCTTCTGCGGATTATCCGCAAGAAAGGCGACCGCATCCGCCAGGGCCTGCGCATCGCCCGGCGGCACTGCCACCCCTGCCCCCGCCTGCTCGACCACCTGGCGGATCACGCCGTCGATGGCCAGCACAACGGGCCGCCCGGCGGCCATGTAGTCGAACACCTTGTTGGGATAGGTGGTCTTGTACATCTCCAGCGGCTTCAGGATAGCAATGCAGGCATCAGCGGCGGCCAGCACAGCGCTCATCCGGTTCTTGGGCTGGGAGGGCACAAAAAGCACGTTTTCCAGGCCTTTCTGTTCAGCCTTTGACTGCAGCGCCGCCTTCTCCTTGCCGTCACCGACGAAGACGAAGCGGATGTCCTGCCGCCCGCGCAGCCGGTCCGCCGCGTCGAGCACCACGCCCAGGTCGTTGGATAAACCATGCGCCCCGGCATACAGGGCCACAAAGGCATTCTCCAGCCCGTGATCCCGGCGGAAGGTCTCCCCACGGCAGTCCGGAGCAAACATCTCCGGGTCGGCGCCGTTGGCCACCAGCTCCACCCAGTTTGCGCCCCGCCCGGAGACGTGCGGGATAAACCCGGGCGAGTTCACCACCAGCCGGTCCGCGCGGCGGTAGAGGAAGCTTTCCAGCCACAGCGACAGGCGGATCAGCACCGGATTGCGCAGCACACCGACGGCGATGGCGAAGGCCGGCCACAGGTCACGGACCTCAAACAGAAATCGCGCGCCTTTCAGCCGGGCCAGCAGCCAGGCGGTGACGCCCTGGAAAATCGGCGGCGAGGTCCCCCAGACCAGATCCACCTGCTTGACACGCAGCCCCACCAGGAACGAGGACAGCATGAAGCTGAAAAAGCTCAGCAGCCGGTGCAGGAAACTGCGGTGCAGGGCGGAATAAGTGTAGGTGCGCAGGACCGTGATGCCCGTCTCGACATATTCTTTCTGCACCCAGGCCTGCCGCCCGGAACGGACCCTGCCGGTCAGATAGCTGACCGGGCTGGCCAGCACAGTCACCCGGTGGCCCTGGCTGGCTAGATGCCGGGCAATTTCAATGTGCCGGGTGCCCCCGGCTTCGTCGAGAGCGGCGAAGGCCTGGTGAATCAGCAGGATGTGCATGCAGTCATTCTAATCCATGGGCGATGAAAACGGGCTTCCCTTTACGACTCGCCCAGCAGAATATCGGTCTGTAGCTGGATGGGCAGCGTTCCGCTGACCCGCACGCGGTAGGACAGGGCCGGCAGCTTCACGCTGTAGGTCGGGCTGTACCAGCCCCGGCAGGGTTTAATCGGGCTGATGCCCATCAGGCGCTCCCCGCCGCGGACCAGCAGATCTTCCTCCCGCTTTCCGCTGACCACGGTCACCTTCACCTGAACCGGGCCCGGCGGCAGGGTCACTCGCAGCGCCTCCCCCAGCCACAGCCATTCCCCGTCTGGCAGCAGCCACTGCAGGCTGCAGGAAATCGACCCGCCCGGCTGTTTTCCGGCATCCAGGGGCAGTAGCCAGTCTGCCACCCGCCAGTGACCGGCGCTTACCCGTTCCAGGCTGCGCCGGTGAATAATCCCCATTCGGCGGTACCCATCGTGTTCGGCGGTCAGCCGTTCTCCCGGCTGCGGCTCTGCGGTCACCCAACGGGCCTGAGCCCAGTCCAGCCAGAGGAACTTGCCCGCCCGGAGCATCTGGTCGCTGTCCTCCACGCACACGGTGTTGTGCACATCCGTGCCGGCCAGGGCGTTCTCCCAGGGGGGAGCGGCGTTGTAGCGGTATGTACCCGCATCCAGCAGCACGTTCTGCCCGCGCCACCACAGGTCCACATGCAGCTGGTCAGCGTGGGCCGGGCGGTGGTGGAACTTCACCGCCCGCAGGATCGCCCACGAGTCCCCATCCCCCAGCCGGCCGGATTCCGGGCGAGCTGCCGGAAGAAGTTCCGTAGAGCGCGGCGCATCCGGCAGGCCAAGGTACAGGCTGAGCGCGTCCCACGGCCCGGCGGGCAGCGGGCTTTCCGCCAGAAAGGCCCGGCCGGCCGCCTGAAGCACCGGACGGTAGTCTCCGTGCTCCAGCCCGCCGGGCGGCAGCCAGTTGGCTCCGTCGTTGTGGCCCAGGTTCGCGGCCCGGCCGGAAGGGTCCATGCGCTGCGCCAGCCAGCGGACACTGGCAGCCAGCCGCTCTCGGACAGTCTCAGGCCAGACCAGGTCAGGATCGCCCTGCACCAAGGCATTCACCCACAGGGCGGCATGCAGCATCACCCGGTGGTAGTTCGTGCTGTGCTGTGCGTAAGTACCGTCCGGCTCCAGCTGGTCGAGCAGCCCGCGGTCGAACCAGGTCCAGCCCAGCCGCTTCCAGCTGGCCGCTTCCGGGTGGCCGGCCAGCAGGCAGCCGGCGGTCAGCAGCCCGGCCGACTCGGTGAGCAGGTGATTGTTGCGCTGAGCGCGGGCGTACAGCAGCGTGGGCGGGATGCGCCGCGCGTGCTCGACGATCGCCCTGAGGATGGCCTGCTCCTGCGCCGGCTCGAGCGGAAAATGCTGCAGCGCGAAGGCCAGCGCCATCAGCCGCAGCGCCACCTCCTGCCCGGAAGCCCAGTTCGGTCCCATGTTGGGCGGATTGTGACGCTGGAAGGTCTCAAACTGCCTCCAGAACGCCTGCGGATAGCGCAGGCTGCCGGTCAGGTGATAGGCCTGCACCAGAGTGAAGACCCAGCCGAAGCGGGCCGGCTCCCAGATGTCCTTGATATCCCCTTCCACGGCGCGTTCGGCCGCCGTCCAGTGCAGGTCCGCATTCGGCGGGGCCAGGCACAGCTCGACCGCCGGGCCGCCGTACAAACGGACTCTGCCGGCCACAATTTCATCCGCTGCTTCCACCAGCCGGCCGGCAAGCGGCGTGAGCACATCGCGGATCCGCTCGGTGTCCACCGGGCGAAAAACCGGATTCCACTGCAGCGGCTCCGCTGCCAGCGGCCGCCCGCCCGGCGGAGTCAGCCGCCGCCACAGGCCCAGCCGCAGCCCGATCCGGTAGGCAGCCGCCAGGCCGGAAGCTTCCAGCCCCAGCTGGCGCGCCGCCTGCCAGCCCAGGCCCAGTCTGGCGGTCAGGCGGTCAGAATTACGCAAGCCCATCCTGATCCACGCTCAACTCGGCCTGGCCGGGCAGCCGGATGGTCCGCTCCTGCCCGCTGCGCAGCGATTCCACGGCCGCGAATGTCGCCTGGGTGACGCCCAGCAGATCCATGTAGGAGATGGGCGGCGGCCCGCCCCGCTGGACGGCCTCCAGGAAAGCCTTCCACAGCCCGCGGTGGCCTTTGTCCTGACCCATTCCACGGCCCGGCGCCTCCCGTCTGCCGCCCCGGACCAGCTCCAGCGAGCGGAAATCGTTCAACACGGCCACAGCCCCGCCTTTGAACACCTCCACCCGCTCCTTGGGGAAGCTTTTGTCCCCGTTGGCCAGGTAGCTTACCGTCCCGACCGAGCCGTCCGCGAAGGTGAAGGTCATCACCACGTTGTCCTCGTGGTAGCGGCCGTTGTCCGGCAGCCCGTGCGCCCGCACCGATACCGGCGGCGAACCCACCAGGAAGGTCAGAAAATCGACGAAATGGCAGCCCTCGCCGATGATCCGCCCCCCGCCCTGCTCCGGATCGTGCAGCCAGTGGCTGTCCGGCAGATAGCCGGCGTTGACCCGGTAGTGTGCCACCAGCGGTTCGCTGCCCGCCTGCAGGTATTCCTTCATGCGAACGGCCAGAGGAGCAAAGCGGCGGTTGAAGCCGACGGTCAGCAGCGGCAGCCCTTCCTGCATAAGCATCCCGCTTATCTCATCCAGCTCCGCCTGCGTGATCGCCAGCGGTTTCTCGCAGAAGACATGCTTGCCGTTCTGCAGCGCGGCCAGAATCTGCCGGGCGTGGTGCTGGTGGCGGGTAAGCACGGCCAGCACATTGATCTCCGGATCGGCCAGCAGCGCTTCCTCATCCGTGGTGGCGTAGTTGAAGCCGTACTTCTGGGATGCCAGCCGTGCGCTGACCCCCGAAGCTGAAGCGATCCCCACTCGGGTGCCAAGCCCCACCGCCTTCACCGACGGCAAAAAGACGGCGTTGGCGTAATTGCCCGCTCCCAGCACCCCGATTCCCAGCCGGTCCGTCGGGCGGGTCTGCCCGCTGGCGGCAGGATTGACCACCTTCCGGCCGGCTTCCACCTCCACCGGGTGGGGATAGGTCAGCAGCACGCCCAGGAAAGGTTCATCCGTCTTGCGGGTGATCAGTTGATAGGCCGCTTCTGCCTGGTCGATGGGGAAGCGGTGGCTGATCAGCGGCTGCAGGTTCAGGTCACCGGAAGCCATCAGCTCGACGGCGGCCTGCATGTTGCGGTTTTCCGTCCAGCGCACGTAGCCGTAGGGATAATCCCGCCCGCCTTCCTCGTAGTCCGGGTCGTATCTTCCCGGCCCGTAAGAGCGCGAGACAATCACCTGCAGCTCTTTCTCGTAATACACTTTTCGCGGCAGGTGCAGGTCGACCGCGCCCACCGCGACCACCTTCGCCCGGTCGCACGCCAGCGCTCCGGCCAGCTCCATGGGGTCCGCCGAGCGGGAATCGGCGCACACCAGCACCGCGTCGAAGCCGCGGTCCTGCGTGAAGGCGCGGCCGGCAGCTTCGGCCACATCCCGGCTGACTGCTTTTGCGCCCATTTCCTGCGCCAGCGCGATGCGCCGGGGGTCCAGGTCCACCCCGAACACCTGGCAGCCGGCCGCCCGGGCGATGCTGACGGTCAGCAGCCCGAGCAGGCCCAGTCCGATGACGGCCGCGCGCTCGCCGAGCTGCAGCTCCGCAAGGCGAAACCCCTGCATGGCGATGGCAGCCAGCGTGGTGAAGGCTGCTGATTCAAAATCAACCTCATCGGGCAGCTTCACCATCAGGTTCTGCGGCACGACCACGTACTCCGCATGTACCGCATACCCGCCGCCGGCGCAGGCCACCCGGTCGCCGGGATGGAAACCCGCCAGCCCCGGTCCCACCTCCACGATGGTGCCCGCGGAAGAATACCCCAGTGTCGTAGGCTGGTCCAGCCGGTTGAAAGCCGCCGAAACCGTCCCAACGATCCCCTCCCGGCGGGCCTTGTCCAGCACCTGACGCACCAGATCAGGCCGCGACTGCGCCTTGCCCAGCAGGCTTTTTTCAGCAAACTCCACCAGGGTGCGTTCGGTCCCGGCGGAAACCAGCGAGGCGGCGTTGCGCACCAGCGCCATCCCCGGCCCCGGTCTGGGCACCGGCACATCCGCGACCATCGTCTCGCCGCTGCGCAGGCTCTGGAGTAATTGTTTCATCGCTCGTCCTCTGGAGGTGGGGTAAGTTAATAATTAGATTATAAGCCATGTTCCAGCGCCCGGTCAGGCGAGGCCGCGTGTTATAATCCGGGTCGCCCCAATCATGACATAATGGGTCATTACCATCCAGATTCGGAGATTATCATGCCTGCGATCTTTACCGACCGCCTTTACCGCGAACGCACCACCATGGAGACCATGATCGCCTATTACTGCCGCCACAAGCATGGCTCGGCGACCATGTGCCCCGACTGCCAGGCGCTGTATGATTACGCCTGCGAGCGCCTGAAGAGATGCCCCTTCCAGGCGGAAAAACCCACCTGCGCCAACTGCAAGGTCCACTGCTACAGGCCGGAAATGCGCCAGCAGGTGAAGGCAGTGATGCGCTATTCCGGGCCGCGCATGCTGACCAATCACCCGGTGCTGGCGATCATGCACCTGGTGGACGGATTGCGGCCGGCCCCCGAGCTGAAAAAGAAACAGGGCTGAGCGGCTGCTCAGCCCTGCCTTTATCCCTCATAAGGTCTTACTTGGCGTAATCGACCGCCCGGGTCTCGCGAATAACGGTGACCTTGATCTGGCCCGGGTACTGCATGGTTTCCTCGATGCTCTTGGCGACATCCCGCGCCAGCCGGGTGGCCGCCAGGTCGTCCACATCCTCCGGCTTGACCAGGATGCGCACCTCGCGCCCGGCCTGGATGGCGTAGGACTGCTGGACGCCCTTGAACGAGTTGGCGATATCCTCCAGCGCCCGCAGCCGTTTGATGTACTGCTCCAGGTCTTCCCGGCGGGCGCCCGGGCGAGCGCCGGAGATGGCGTCCGCCGCCTCGACGATTACCGCCTCCACCGATTCCTGCTCCACCTCGTGGTGGTGCGAGGCAATAATGTTGACCACCTTGGGATTAACCCCGTGCCGGCGGGCAAATTCCGCGCCGATCATGGCGTGCGTGCCATCGGTGTTGTGGTCCATGGCCTTGCCCAGGTCATGCAGCAGGCCGCCTGCCCGGCAGATTTCGGTGTTGGCGCCCAGCTCCGCCGCCAGCACGGCAGCCAGTTTGGCGGTTTCCACCGCGTGCGCCAGCTGGTTCTGCCCGTAGGAGGTGCGGAACTTCAGCCGGCCCAGCACCCTGGTCACTTCCGGGTGCAGCCCCGGAACGCCGGCGTCGAAGGCTGCCTGCTCGCCGGCTTCGGCCACGACTTTCTCGACCTCGCGCTGCTCTTCATCCAGAACCTTCTCGATGTGCGCCGGATGGATGCGCCCGTCGGTGATCAGCCGCTCGAGCGCTCGCCGCGCCACCTCACGCCGCACCGGGTCGAAGCAGGAGATTGCCACCGCTTCGGGCGTGTCGTCCACGATCACGTCCACACCGGCGGCCTGCTCGAAGGCGCGGATGTTGCGGCCGTTGCGGCCGACGATGCGGCCCTTCATCTCCTCGTTGGGCAGCATGATGACCGAAGTGGTCACCTCCGCCACCTGGTCCGAGGCAACCCGCTGGATGGCATCCGCCACCAGCTCGCGGGCGCGCCGCTCGCCTTCCATGCGGGCTTCCGTTTCGATCTGGCGGATGATGCGCGCCATGTCGTTGCGGGCTTCCTTCTCCGCCTCCTGCAGCAGCAGAGAGCGCGCTTCTTCCATGGTCATTCGGGCCACGCGCTGCAGCTCTTCGAGCTGCTGCTGGGCCATTTTCTCCACTTCATTTGCGCGGCGGTCCAGCGCGCTCTGGCGCTTGTTCAGGGCCTGCTCGCGCTGCTCGAATCGGTCGCTGCGCTGATCCAGCTCGGCGCGCCGCTTCTGTAAGCGATCCTCCTCCCTGGAAAGTTCCATTCTGCGGCGGTTGATGTCGTTCTCCGCCTCCTGAAGAATTTGCAGAGACTTATCCTTGGCTTCCAGCTCAATTTCCTTGGCCTTCTCGCGCGCTTCGGCCAGGATGGTCTCCGCTTTCAACTGCTGATCCCGGCGCAGCTGCTCAGACAGGGATCGGATCACAAAGTACCCGATCACGGCTGCCGCTGCTATTTCCAGCAGGACCAGCACGATCCAAAAAATGATGTTTTCAAAGAGCCCCATTTTTCATTCCTTTATCACCAAGTTGCATCATTCCCCTCGCCGGAGTGCATTTCCGACCACAGCTGCTTCACCACCGGAGCGATTGTCCCATAGCTGAAGCCGCGCCTGCCGAGGAATCCACTCAGGCGCTTGCGAAAATCTTCCCATTCGAGGCCTTCCAGCCGCCTGCTGTACTGAATGGCGGCTTTATAGGCCAGTTCCTGATCGTCCACGTTCTCATGCAGCGCTTCCTGGATGATCTCTTCTTCCACACCCTTCTGGCGCAGCTCGAGGGCCAGAACCCTGCGGCTGCGCGGCCGGAAGGTGGAGCGGTTCTCCACCCAGGTCTGGGCGAACTCCTGGTCCCCCAGAAACCGGCTGTCGATCAGGCGCTGGATCACCGCGTCGATCACCTGCTGCTCGAACCCCAGCTTGACCAGCTTCTCCCGCACCTCGGATTCAGAGCGAGGACGGTAGCTCAGGAAGCGCAGCGCGCGCTGGTAGGCGACTTCTTCCGCGTCCTTAGCCTGCAGCTGGTCGATTTTCTCATCTGTCAGCACCTGGCCGACCTGCAGCCAGGCGGCCACAATCTTCGCCAACCCGAAGGCATACTCACCGTCCAGGTAAACGCTGACGCGATTGGGATTCTTTTTCTGCGCCTTCAGCGCGGTAATCTTTCTTTCCATAAAAACAGCCGTAGGTCTGTCGCTGCGACCTCGGCTGCAGGATTTGAGTCTTTGTATCTGGATTGCCAGCCCTGACAGTCGTAGACTGTCAAATACGCTCCCAGATATACGAACCGTTTCCGGTAAGGATTGAACTCAAACGGTTGTGCTCAAGATCAACCCCACGGCCACAACACCGGTCGGGTGGAACAATGTCCATAGAAAAGGCCTTCGCCTTCCGTTCCAGGTCCCCTCTCGATTGTCAGGCTCCCATGCTCGCATCGTCTTCGTATTCTAAGCTGTCACAAACTCCCTCGACGGGAGGAAAACCCAGACATCCAACTCATATCCTCAGCCAATGATCATAAAACGCGATAACAGCGAAAAAAGGTATGGCAGAAGATGTTAACATATTATACACAACTTTTTTAATATTGTTGCAATTCTATTACCGCTTCTCATGGATTTATAACCGGCGCGGTTCACTGAAACAGCAGTAGATGGAGGATATCCTCCAGCGCGGCGGTGAACACCTCCTGGTTGATAGCCGGGTCCACCTGGTAAGGGCCGCCGAACACCCCGTCGCCGAAGATTTCGCGGATGCGCTTTGCGTCAGGCTGGCCCTGGTAGGAAACCGGCAGCTTGGGCTCTTCCGGCAGGTCGGTCACCCGGGTGAAGGGATAGGCCTCGATCCAGCCGGCGTGATACGACTTGAGGTCATACTTCTGTGCCACTGCCGTGACGCTGTGCGAGTTCCACCAGGAGTAGAAGGCTGCGCGCAGGCCGGGCAGCTCGTTGACCAGCTCATTCAACCGCCCGCGGGCCGGGTCGTTGCCGCCATGCCCGTTAATGAACAGCAGCCGGCGAAAACCGTACCCGTACACCGAGCGAACCAGGTCGGCGATCACCTCCACATAGACCGTCAGGCGCAGGCTGAGCGTTCCGGGATAGGCGCCAAAGTAGGGAGAAATCCCGTAAGGGAACGGCGGCGCCACCAGCACGCCGGTCTGCGCGCTGGCCGCATCCGCCAGCGCCAGGGGGATTTTCGTGTCGGTGGTCAGGCTGAGATACCCGTGCTGTTCCGTGGCCCCCAGCACAAAGATCAGGCGGTCGTCCTGTTTCAGGTATTCTTCCACATCCATCCAGTTCAATTCATCGAAACGCATGGCGCGGCTCCAGAGCATTTAAGGATGAGATTAGTATATCCGGACTGATAAAAATCTCCCCCGCCTGAAGGGCGGGGGAGCAGTCTTGATTCGTTATCCGACGATGTTGACCAGGCGGCCGGGCACGTAGATCACCTTTCGCGGCGGACGGCCGCTCAGGATCTTCTGAACCGTTTCGCTGGCCAGCGCCTTTTCTTTGGCCGCATCCTCGGAGATGTCCACCGGCACCTGGATGCGGTCGCGAACCTTGCCGTTGACCTGCACTACCAGGGTGATCTCCTCATCGGCGGCAGCTTCCTCGTCCACCTCCGGCCAGGGCTGGTTGTGGATCGAGTAAGGCTTGCCAAGGCGGCTCCACAGCTCCTCGGTGATGTGCGGGGCGACCGGCGCCAGCATGCGCAGGTAAATGTCCAGCGCTTCCTCCCAGGCCGGGGAGCCGTTGACCTTGTCGCGCAGGCGGCCCATCTCGTTCAGCAGTTCCATCAGGGTGGAGATGATGGTGTTGAACTGGAAGTCCCTGAAGTCGTTGGTGACCGAGCGCAGCGCCTGGTGCACCTTGCGGCGCAGCACGCGCACCGCCTCCGGATCCGGCTCGGCAGCCGGCTCACCCGGCTCCACCACCGTGGTCCACAGGCGGCGCAGCCAGCGGGAGGTGCCGTCGATGCCGGAGTTGGACCAGGGAGCGCCCAGGTCCCAGCGGGCGAAGAACATCAGGTAGGCGCGCACCGTGTCGGCCCCGTACGCCTTGACCAGCTCGTCCGGAGCGATCACGTTGCCGCGGCTCTTGGACATCTTCTCCGAGTCCTCGCCCAGCACCATGCCCTGGTTGCGCAGCTGGATCATCGGCTCGTCACCTTTGGTGACGCCGATGTCGCGCAGCGCCTTGTGGAAGAATCGGGTGTAGATCAGGTGCATGGTGGCGTGCTCGATGCCGCCCGTATAGGTGTCCACCGGCATCCAGTAGTTGTATTCCTTCGGATCCACCGGGCCTTTGTCATAATGCGGGCTCAGGTAGCGCAGGTGATACCAGGAGGAGTCCATGAAGGTGTCCATGGTATCCGTCTCGCGCTCTGCCTGGCCGCCGCAGTTCGGGCAGGTGGTGTGCTTCCAGGTGGGGTGCAGCTTCAGCGGGGATTCGCCGGTCGGCTTCCACTCCACATCGTCCGGCAGCAGCACCGGCAGCTGGTCCTCCGGCACCGCCACCACACCGCACTTTTCGCAGTAGATGATGGGGATAGGCGCGCCCCAGTAGCGCTGACGCGAGATCAGCCAGTCGCGCAGGCGGTAGTTGACCGCCAGCTTGCCCTGCCCGCGGGATTCCAGGTACCCGGTCACCCGCTTTTTGGCCTCGCTGCCCGGCGTGCCGCTGAACTCTCCGGAATGGATCATGGTCCCGTATTCCGGGTGGAACAGCACGTCCCGGTAGAACGGCAGGCTGTTGACCATCTCCATGGTAGTGCGGAACTGGCTGACCGCCGGTGACAGCTCCTTGCAGCGCGCCAGGATTTCGCGGTCGGCCTGCACGGAATCCAGTTCACGCACGCCGTCGGGGAAGATGAACAGCCAGCGACTGCCCACAATCTCGCACCAGTAGCCGGGCTTCAGCGACTGGCGCACCAGCGAGACGTACTCGTCCACCTGCTCGTCACGCAGGGTGACGAACAGACCTTCACCCGACTCGCCCACCGGCGCGGAATAATGCTCAATCCCTGCTGCCTGCAGCTTCTCGTCCAGCCCGGCCTCATACGATCCGGGGAAGACCAGGCTCTTGCTGATCCCGTCCGGGCGGGCGATCACCGGGATGATCGGCAGGCCGTATTTGACCGCGAAAGCGAAGTCGCGTTCGTCATGGGCGGGCACGGCCATGATCGCGCCCGTACCGTAGGTCATCAGCACGTAGTCGGCGATCCAGACCGGGATGCGCTGCCCGTTGACCGGGTTGATGGCATACCCGCCGGTGAAAACACCGGTTTTTTCGCGGTCCGCGGCCTCGCGCTGAATATCCGACTGGCGCTGCGCCTGGGCGATGTAGGCTTCGACCTCGGCCTTCTGTTCGGGGCTGGTCAGCTTCTCCACCAGCGGGTGCTCCGGGGCCAGCACCATGAAGGTCGCGCCCCACAGCGTGTCCGGCCGGGTGGTGAAGACCTCGATGATGTCCTCGTCTTCGGTCTGGAACAGCACCGACGCACCTTCCGAGCGCCCGATCCAGTTGGTCTGCAGCACGCGAACCCGCTCGGGCCAGTCCATGCCTTCGTAGTTCAGCAGCTCTTCGGCGTACTGAGTGGTCTTGAAGAACCACTGGTCCAGGTTGCGCTTGATCACCGGCGTGCCGCAGCGCTCGCAGTGGCGGTCCTCACCCCAGACCTGCTCGCGGGCCAGGGTGGTGTTGCAGTTCGGGCACCAGTCCACCGGGGACTTCTTGCGGTACGCCAGCCCGTGCTTATACAGCTGGATGAAAAACCACTGCGTCCAGTGGTAGTACTCCGGGTCCGCGGAGATAATCTCCCGCCGCCAGTCGATCATGGTCCCCATGCTGCGCAGCTGCCCGCGCATGCGGTCGATATTGCGGTAGGTCCAGTCCTTGGGATGGATATTGTTCTTGATGGCCGCGTTTTCGGCCGGCAGCCCGAAGGCGTCAAACCCCATGGGGAAGAGCACATTGTACCCCTGCATGCGCATGAACCGCGCCCGGGCGTCCGACGGGGTCATAGCATACCAGTGGCCGATGTGCAGGTCGCCGGACGGGTAGGGCAGCATGGTCAGGGCATAGTGCTTGGGCCGGGACGGGTCCACGTCCGCATGGTACAGGCCGTCCTGCTCCCAGCGCTGCTGCCAGCGCGGTTCGATTTTGTTGGGATGATAATGATGGTTTGAGTCAGTCATCGCCTTCTCCTGAAAAAAAGAAAAACCCTGGATAAAGCCGCTGTCAACGTTCTCAAATAAAAAAGCCTTCGCTCCCATAGGGACGAAGGCTGTGCTCCGCGGTACCACCCTGCTTGCCCGGGCCGAAACCCGGACCGCTCATTTTCGCGCTAACGGGCGAACCCCGGAACCGGCTACTGCGCTTTTCACCGGTACAGCCTGCCGGCCCTCCGACCGGCCGCAGACGAGTTCAGCCTGTTGTGCTCTGCGGGCACTTCGTCCGGCTCTCACCCTCCCGGACTCGCTGGCAGATGGCTTACTACTTCTGCGATGGCTTTGAAACAAAAACGAGAGTATCGGTTCGCCAGCGCTGCTTCAACTCTCGTCTTGTGTGGACCCAGGGGGATTCGAACCCCCGACCTTCTCAATGCCATTGAGACGCGCTCCCAACTGCGCTATGGGCCCATATTCGTTATTGTTTGGTCTCTTGAGCACTGCTCAATCGCCAGTGGACCTGAGGGGATTCGAACCCCTGACCTCCTCAGTGCGATTGAGGCGCGCTCCCAGCTGCGCTACAGGCCCCTTTCTTGAGGGTGACGAGATTGTAACCGAGACTTATCCGTCTGTCAAGGAGCTTGATTTCTGACTGTTCCCCGAGAATCGCGGGAAAAATTATAATCAGGGAAGGAGAATCCTTTCATGAGCACTGATCGCCTGAATAAAGTACTGCGTTTGATGCGTTTTGAAGGGCTGGACGCGCTGGCACTGAACCCCGGGCCCTCACTGGTCTACCTGACCGGCCTGCACTTCCACCTGATGGAACGCCCTGTGGTGCTGCTCATCCCCGCCTCGGGCGAGCCGGTCATGGTGCTGCCCGAGCTGGAAGCCAGCCGGCTGGAACATGCCCGCCTGCCGCTGCGCGCCTTCCCCTATGCAGACAACCCGGCCACCTGGGAGAACGCTTTTCGCCAGGCGGTGCAGGCAGCCCACCTGAACGGCGTGCGCGTGGGCGTTGAGGCCACCCGTATGCGCTTCCTCGAGCTCAGCTACCTGCAGAAGTCCGCCCCCGGGTCGAATTTCGAAGCCGCTGACTTCAGCCTGAGCAACCTGCGCATTGCCAAGGATCGGGAGGAAGTCGAGGCCATGCGTCAGGCAGCCCGTATCGCTGAAGACGCGCTGCAGGCCACCCTGCCGGCCGTCAAAGAAGGCATCAGTGAGGCCGAGCTTGCCGGAGAACTGGTGGTGCAGCTGCTGCGGGCCGGCTCTGACAGCGAACTGCCCTTCAGCCCCATCGTCGCCTTCGGGGAAAACTCCGCCAACCCGCATTCCACTCCCTCTGACCGCCGCCTGAAGCGGGGCGATCTGGTCCTCTTTGACTGGGGAGCCAGCTGCCAGGGCTACATCTCCGACATCACGCGCACCTTTTCACTGGGAGAGCCGGACGGGGAGTTCCGCCGCATCGCAGAAATTGTGAAGGCCGCCAACGAAGCCGGCCGGCAGGCTGCACGCGGGGGCATTCCTGCCGGTCAGGTGGACCTGGCTGCCCGGCAGGAAATTGAAAAGGCCGGTTACGGGCCGTATTTCATCCACCGCACCGGGCACGGCATCGGCATGGAGGGGCACGAAGCGCCCTACATCTTCGCCGAAAACCAGCAAATACTCGAGGAAGGCATGGCCTTTACCGTCGAGCCAGGCATCTACCTGCCCGGGCGCGGCGGCGTGCGCATTGAGGACAACGTGGTCATCACTGGCGATGGGGCGGAAACCCTCACCAGTCTGCCGCGTGAACTGATCCAGCTGTAGGAGAGAGCATGTCTCAACCGTTTCTCATGCGCGGAGCAGAGCCCTTC
>DGEO01000041.1:48365-53190 GCA_002385985.1 Anaerolineaceae bacterium UBA3924
CAACGAGATGCGCTGGATGGGCGAGTACCTGGCCGGGGAGGGCTTCACCGTGCTGGGGATCCGCCTGGCAGGGCACGGCACCCGTCCCGACGACCTGACCCGCGTGCGCTGGTGGGACTGGCTGGCCTCGATCGAGGACGGCCTGGCGCTGCTGCGCGGGCTGGCGGATACCGTCTTTATGGCCGGTCTCTCGATGGGCGGGGCGCTGACCCTGCTCAGCGCGTCGCGCTATCCGCTGGCCGGGGCGGTGGCCATGTCCACTCCCTACGATCTGCCCCGCGACTGGCGGCTGAACTTCATTCGCCCGCTCAGCCGTGTGATGCCGCGCGTGCAGAAGGGCGATGCCGCCTGGCGCAGCACGGACGCGGCGGCCACCCATGTGGAATACCCTTACTACCCCACCATCGCCATCGCCGAAATGCGCGATTTGCTGGTAGAATTACGCGCCGCCCTGCCTCTGGTAAAAATCCCCGTGCTCCTGGCGCATTCCCGGGAGGATCAGGTGGTTGACCCGGCTCACATGCAGCTAATCTACGACCGCCTGGGTACCGGCGATAAGGAGATGTTCTGGGTGAACAACAGCAGCCACGTGATCACCCGGGAGCCTGAGCGCGAGCAGGTGTTCGCCAGAGCGGCCGATTTCATCCGCCGGGTCGCGGCCAGCGAGCAGGAGCGAACCAGCCAACCACGACAACACCCTGAAAGGCCACATCTGGAGTGACCCGCGATCTTCGCCTGCTCGTCATAGCCATGTTCACCTGGGGCATCGGTGAGGGCATGTTCCTCATCTTCCAGCCCATTTACCTGGAGCAGCTGGGCGCGGACCCGCTGCTGATCGGCGCCATCCTGGGTGCGGCGGGCATCACCATGGCCATCGCGCAAGCGCCCGCCGGCCATCTGGCGGACCGCATCGGGCCCCGGCCAGTGATGTGGGCCACCTGGCTGCTGGGCACGTGCGCCGCCGCGATGATGGCGCTGGCCGGGTCGCTGCCCTTTTTCGTCGCCGGCCTGCTAACCTACGGCCTGACCTCATCGGTAGTAGCCCCGCTGTACAGCTACGCCGCATCGGTGCGCGGAACCTGGGCCACCGAGCGCACCCTGGCAACCGTATCCGCTGCCTTCAACGCCGGGGCCATCCTCGGCCCGGTCGCCGGCGGCTGGCTGGGGGAGGAGTACGGCCTGCGCATTGTATACGCCATTTCGGCGTGTATATTCGTGCTGTCCACGCTGGTCATCCTTCAGGCGCGCCCTTCGCGAATCGAATCCCAGCCCGGCGCGGAGGCGGAAACCTCCACCCTGCTGCGCAACCGCCGGTTCTTCGTCCTGATGGGCCTCACCTTTCTCACGCTGTTCGCGCTGTACTTCTCGCAGCCTCTCACGCCGAACTTCCTGCAGAACCAGCGCGGCCTGGATCTGAACACCATCGGGATGCTGGGAACCGCCGGCAGCCTGGGGAACATGGCTCTGGCGCTTGCCCTGGGGCACCTTCCGGCGGCGATCGGCTTCACCGCCGCCCAACCGCTGGTAGCCATTTTCGCCGCGTTGATGTGGAAGGGTGAGACTGCCTTTCTCTTCGGGATCGGGTTCTTCTTTTTCGGCGGCTACCGGCTGGCCCGGACCATGTCCCTGGCGCTCAGCCGCCCGTTGATCCGTGCCAGCGAGACCGGTCTTGCCTTCGGCCTGCTGGAAACCATGAACGCCGCCGCCATGATCCTCTCCCCGCCGCTGGCCGGCTTCCTGTACGACCGCCAGCCGGACTCGATGTACCCGGCCGCGCTGGTCTTGATTGGCGCTATGTTCATCCTGAATCTGGTGGCGCTGCCCCGCCTGGTGCGAGGTACCGCTCCGCGCTCCAAGGACATTCCTTCTCTGGCGAATGAACCATGACGCTCATTATTCACACCTATATCCTCGGTCCTCTGGAAAATAACACCTACCTGCTGGCTGAACCCGAGTCCGGGCAGGCGGTGGTGATCGACCCCTCCTTCGGCATTGCGGAGGTCGCCCAGACGCTGCGCCAGAATGGCTGGACGCTGGCGGGTATCTGGTTCACGCACGCGCACTATGACCACATCGCCGGCACGCAGGAACTGGTCGACACCTTTGGCGAAAGCCTGCCGATGGCTCTGCACCCGGCCGACCTGCGCCTCTGGCAGCATCACGGGGGAGCAAATATGTTTGGCATGCGCCTGGATATCAAAGCGCAGCCCAACATGGAGCTGGCCCACGGCCAGCTCCTCCGGCTGGGCGGCGCGGAGATCCAGGTCCGGCACACACCGGGGCACACGCCCGGGCACGTGGTCTTTTACGCGCGGGAGATCAATACCGTTTTCTGCGGTGACCTGATCTTCCAGGACGGCGTGGGCCGCACCGACCTGCCCGGCGGCAGCGAACTGGCGCTGGTGCAGAGCATCCGCGAGCAGATTTTCACCCTGCCGGATGAAACGCAGCTGCTCAGCGGGCACGGGCCCGAGACTACCGTCCGCGACGAAAAGCTGAATAATCCGTATATCCGATAGCCCCGTGCGACGGGCCGCTGCACTCAGCCAAAGGTAGATGACCATAACCGGCCTGCGCAGCAGTGCCCGGGTTATAATGAGCGAAACCGGGAGCAGGAGGGACATACCTGATGCGTGTGCTTATGGTGCTCGGTGTGGTGTTCATCGCCACTTGCTGCTGCTGTTTCATCCCCGTCTGGGGATACAGCCTGATTCCAGAGGATGGGTTCAATTTCGAATGGTCGTTCGACAACGACCGGGATGACAATCGGGGAGACATTGAGGTCGACCCATTCCCGCAGGTAATCACCCGGGAAGCCGAACCGCTGCCGGAAATGCCTCAGGGCACCCCCACCGCGGAGGATGTCAATGGCGCGCTGGAAACCCTGATCACACTGGAAGAAGCCATTGTCCCCAACAGCGACCCGGTTGAGCTGGCCCAACGCCTGGGCGGCGTGGAGGAGGTTGTCCCCTTCGTTCCCACTCCGCCCGAGTACGCTGTCGGCGACACCCAGACCTTCTGGGCCAGCAACGTCGACACCAACGAGAACTTTCTGGTCGACGCCGTGCTGCGCTACAAGACCGATCACATGTATTTCTGGATCGAGCAGGGCGTGGAGTACAGCGAGCGAGCACTGGCCAACCTGGCCGAGACCTTCGAGAACGAGATTTATCCCCGCAACCGTGAGTTTTTCGGCAGCGAGTGGACCCCGGGCATCGATAACGATCCGCACCTGAACATCCTGCTGGCGCGCAACCTGGGCGTCACCCTGGCGGGTTACTTCTCCTCTGCGGACGCCGTCCCGCCCAGCGTGCACCCCTACTCGAACGCCCGGGAAATGTTCCTGCTCAATGCGGACAACATCAGTCTGGACGAAGAGTTCACCTACGGCGTGCTGGCGCATGAATTCCAGCACATGATCCACTGGTACCGTGACCGCAACGAGGAGTCCTGGCTGAATGAAGGATTCTCCGAGCTGGCCTCCTTCTTGAATGGGTACGACCCCGGCGGGCTGGACTATTATTTCATGCGCAATCCGGACCTGCAGCTGAACGACTGGCCTGACGATTCGAACGCCACCACGGCGCACTACGGGGCCTCGTTCCTTTTCGTGACGTACTTCCTGGACCGCTTCGGCGAGGAGGCCACCAAGGCGGTGGTCGCTCACCCCGATAACGGGCTGGACAGCATTGATGCGGTGCTCGCCGACCTGGGAGAGGTAGATCCGCTCACCGGCCAGCCCATCACCGCCGAGGACCTGATCCTCGACTGGACGCTGGCCAACTTCATCCAGGATCCGGCAGTCGGAGACGGCCGCTACGCTTACGGCATCTACCCCGATGCGCCTCAGGCCAGCGTGAGCGAATACTTCTCGGACTGCAGCGGCGCCTGGGAGACCGGGTCGGTGCGGCAGTTCGGCGCGGATTACATCCACCTGTCCTGTGACGGTCCGGTCACGCTGCGCTTCGAAGGTACACATGAAATCGGCGTGCTGCCGGAGGATCCCTATTCGGGCAAGTATGCGGTCTGGTCCAACAAGGGCGATGAGTCCAACATGACCCTGACCCGCACCTTCAACCTGACCCCCATAACCGATCCGGTGGAGATGACCTTCCGCATGTGGTTCGACCTGGAAACGGATTACGACTACCTCTATCTGACAGCCTCGACCGACGGCGGAAAGACCTGGGAAATCATCAAGACCCCGTCCTGTACCTACGACAATCCCTCCGGCAACAGCTACGGCTGCGGCTATAACGGCGAAACCGGCGGCTGGGTGGAGGAGACGGTGGACCTGACCGCCTATACCGGGAGGGAGGTGATGGTCCGCTTTGAATACGTCACAGACGCAGCTGTCAACGGCGAGGGTTTCCTGCTGGACGATATTTCCATCCCCGCCATAGGTTACTCTACTGATTTCGAAACCGGCCTGGACGGCTGGGAGGCGGAGGGCTGGGTGCGCATCCAGAACCGGCTGCCCCAGCGGTACAGTCTGGCGCTGATCATCGAGAAAGACGGGCAGACCTCGGTGCAGTACCTGGAGCTGGACGAGAACAACCGTCTGGAGCTTCCGCTGGCCTTCGGCAGCGATCTGGATGAGGCCGTGCTCGTGATCAACGGAGCCACGCGCTTCACCCGCCAGGCTGCCCCCTACCGCATCAGCCTGGACCCGGGCCCCTGACGCCAGTCTTTGCTCCTGAAATGAAAACAGCCCCCGCTAATGTGCGGGGGCTTTCGTTACCTGAACCTGATGATTACTGAATGGTGATATCAGGGTTCTGGCGGCTGCCGGCTCGCAGTCGAGCCATGTCTCTTATACACATCT
>DGEO01000029.1:0-993 GCA_002385985.1 Anaerolineaceae bacterium UBA3924
CTTTTGGGTTAAGGGGGGAACGGGTTATAATGGATGTATCCCTCTGGTGATTATCTGTATAGACTACCGGTACAGCGCGCTCACTCCTGCCCCCTGAAGGGGGGCGGGCTGAATGTCATGGGGAAGGAGAGCGGACAGGGCTATGCAGGCAGACAGAGCATTCCAAAGACTGCACCGCATCATTAGGGAAGAACAGACAAGAATCCGCCAGGCCGGCATCGAGGCCTTCACCAGCGGAGACACCCAGGCCATCCAGCGCGAACAGCGGCGGCTGGAGCAGGTTCAAAAGCTATGCAAAACCCTGAGTGACCTACAGCAGCAGTGGCAGCAGGTCTTTCCTGAACAGTCAGCCCAGATTGACCGGCCTGCCGCAGGAACCGGGGCGATTACCCCACAAAAAGCGTACGAAATACCCCTTCTGCAGGCCCTGGTGGATCTGGGCGGACGGGCTGAATGCGCCGTGGTGCTCAAGCGGGTATGCGAGATCATGGCAGACATCCTCAAACCGGCTGATTTCGACATCCTTCCTTCCGGGCGGGATGTCCGCTGGGAGAACCTGGTGCACTGGACGAGGAATAACCTCAAGAATGAGGGTTACCTGCGCAGCGACTCGCCCCGCGGCATCTGGGAGATCACCGACAAAGGCCGGGACTACCTGAAAGCCCAGACGGAAGGCCAGCCCTCCCTGACGACCACATGAAAGCCTTCCGCCAGGGCAGCCAGATCATGCTGCGGTGGAACAATAAGAAGCTGGGCGCCTTCACCCACGCCGGTTCGCCCGGCCCGACCTACGTCGGTGTGTGGATGGCGACCACCGACGGCCAGTACGACGCCACCGCTGTGTTTGTCAATTTCCGCATCACCCGGCCGGGTAAGGGCGGAGGTATCTGCGGCAATCCACCGGACCGGTGGAAGGCCGTCAAAACCGGCGATCTGTTCAAGTCGAAGTAATTCGCCCCTTCCCCGGATCGCTGAGGTCCGGGGAAGGTTTTT
>DGEO01000029.1:1187-5358 GCA_002385985.1 Anaerolineaceae bacterium UBA3924
TTTTTTATCTCATGGGGAAGTGATAGGTCAATCCCCTGCTGACAGCCTCTTTACCGGAAGAAAAACCCTGGGGATGACGGCTCCTAACCTGCCACTGATATCGTATAGAGGCACTTGTGGCGCGCAATGCGCTTTAACCGCATGCTAGTAATGTCATAACATGAGTAAAGCCCCAGCAACCAGGTTCGAGAACAAACGGCTACTTATCTATGGAAAAGGGGGGAAATTACCCCACCATTATATGGTGAGTTAGTTCTAGAAATAAGTTGTTATGAGAGGATGCTCTTTACGGAAATGGATGTGGATAAAGGACTTACGAAGAAACCATTTCCACACGATGTAATTCCTGACACCTATATGGGGGTCTCAGACTAGCAACTTGCTTCCCCCTACCTCCTGAACACCCCGTACTTCAAAATCACATACACCGCGCGGAAGCCGTCGCGCCAGTTGATCTTCTTCCCGTCCGCGTACGTCCGGCCGTAGTACGACACGCCCGTCTCGTAGATGCGCACGTTCAGCCGGGCCACCTTGGCGGTGAACTCCGGCTCGAAGCCAAACCCGTCCTCCTCCAGCGTGATGCGCTCCAGCACCTCGCGGCGGAAGGCCTTGTAGCACACCTCCATATCCGAGAGGTTCAAATTGGTGAACAGGTTCGAGAGCAGCGTCAGGAACCGATTGCCCAGCGAGTGCCAGAAGTACAGAACCCGGTGCGGGTCGCTGCCGATAAAGCGCGAACCGTAGACCACGTCGGCCTTGCCCTCCACAATCGGCCCGATCAGCTTGGGGTACTCGCGCGGGTCGTACTCCAGGTCGGCGTCCTGGATCAGCAGGATGTCCCCGCTGGCGGCGGAGAAGCCGGTCCGCAGGGCAAAGCCCTTGCCGCGGTTCTCGGGCTGGAAGATCACCTTGATCTCCGGGCAGGCGGCCAGGGTCTGCAGGTACTCGCGGGTGCCGTCGGTCGAGCCGTCGTCCACGATGACCAGCTCGCGCTCCAGGCCGGTGTCCACCGAGAGCACTTTCTCCACGATGGCCGCGATGGTGCGCCGCTCGTTGTAGCAGGGCATGATGATGGAGAGTTTCAGGGGGCGTTCAGGGAAAGTCATGGTCGCAAATCCATTATGGTCGAAGATCCATATAAAAGCCATCGCCCAACTGCCCGGGATGCAGCAGGGACAGGCGGGGATCGAAGTCATTGACGCGGGTGCACGGCAGCGGCTGGTCGAAGCACAGCTCCTCGTGCTCGTCGGCCGCCAGGTAGACGGTCAGCCCGCTGTTGGTGACGGCCGAACGCAGCGGATCGTACATGCGCTGCCGGGCGGCCAGCTCAAACTCGGTCGGGGGGACAATAAACCAGGCGCGAGAGAGGTTGCGGGTGGGCCGCGGCTGCAGCCAGAGAATCACCAGCAGCAGCGCCAGCAGGGGCAGCGCCTCGGGGGCCGGCAGCCACTCAAGCTCGCGCAGCTGGTCCACCAGCATCACCAGGGGGATCAGCGGCAGCAGCCAGGGCAGCGCGGCGGAGAAGCGCAGCGAGGGCGCGGCCGTGAACCAGAAGGCCAGCCCGGCGGCGGTGATGATCAGCAGCGCCAGCGGACCGCGCCGCTGGATCCCGCGGGCCTTCGGCAGGCGGCCCAGCACCAGTGAAAGCAGCAGCAGCCCCGCGGCCAGCGGAACCGACTGGCGAAACTCGATCATCTGGCGGGGCAGCCACCAGACAAACCACTCCTGGAAGGGCGTACCTACGGGCATGTGATAGCCGTGCCTGGCCCACTCGCTGATCACCCCGGCGATCGGGTCGGCCATGGCGGCCGGCATCATCCAGGGCAGCTCCAGGCGGAAGGTGGTGAGCGGGTAGAGCAGGTATCCGCTCAGCAGGGCGTGACGCGCCAGCCAGGGCACCAGCACCAGCAGCGCCAGCGTGACGGCGCGGCTCAGCGCCGAGACGGCCTCTCGCCGGGTGGGGCGCGGACCGCCGGCCCAGGTCCACAGCGCGGCCAGCCCCATCCCCAGCCCGAAGACGGCGAAACTGGCCTTCACGGCCAGCCCCACCGCCGCGCTGAAAACCAGCAGCGCCAGCGTGACGGCGCGCGACGGGCGGGGCCGGTCAGCCGCCTCGAAGGCATGGAGCAGCTCGGCGGCCAGCGCGGCCTGCAGGAAGAACACCGCCGCATCGGTGGAATAGCCGGCGAACTCAAACTCCGGCCGGAAGGCCATCCACAGCGTCACCGGCAGCAGCAGGGCATAGAGCGCCTCGCGCTGGCTGCGGCTGCCCCGGGCGGCGCGGTAAGCCCCCAGCAGGCCGCGCAGGGCCAGCGCGGCGTAGATGGCGGTGGTGGCGGTGTAATAGGTCAGCCCGCGCCAGGGGCCGGAATCCAGCGCGGCCACCAGCAGGAAGGAGGCGTTGTTAAAAGCGAAGCGGTGGTGCAGGTTGCCCAGCCCGGGCACAATCCGGTAAGCCTGCAGCCAGCGCACCATCGGCAGGTGATACAGCCCGTGGTCGTAGGAAGAGGGCGAGTGCAGCGCCTGGTTGACCAGCAGCCCCAGGATCAGCAGGCCCAGCCCGCCCACCAGCACCTGCGTCCTCCGCGGCGCTGATTTTTGGGCGCGAAGCCAGGCCGCCAGCGGGCGGGCATAAAGCGCCCAGCCGGCCAGCGAGGCGGCAGCCAGCGCGGCCAGCGCCAGACCGTTGGCCGGAAGGGCCAGGTGCCAGATCTGCAGCCCGGCGATGGCCAGCCCCCAGCCCGCCAGGAAGGCGGCGAAGAGCGTCTCGGGGACGGGCTGGTCCAGCCGCCGGGCCAGCGGCAGCCCCAGGCCGGTCAGCAGGGCCAGGCAGGCGGTAACGAGGATGAAGACGGTGATCATGACCGCGGTGATTATATCATTCCCCTTGTTGGGGATATCATCCCCGTGTTATGGGGGGCTTGCGCTCGCAGCGGGGGGTACCACGGGACGCCTCCCTTGCCTAAAGGAAAGGGTGAGGTGTCTCCAACCCAATACATCCATTACGTAGTGGAAGGGGCAAACGAGCGGAACTGCATGATGGGTCTGGCGGGATCTGTCCCCGCCATCTTCGTCCCTGACAACTGTGCACAAATGTGGCATAATTCGACTGCTGAATTTCTACTTAAGGAGCCCGCGTGAAGTTTCAATCGATCTGCGTCCTGGGGCTGGGGTACATCGGCCTGCCCACTGCCAGCACCTTCGCCACTCACGGTCTGAAGGTTACCGGCGTGGACAGCAACCCCCGGGTGGTGCGCGGCCTGCAAAACGGCCAGCTGCACCTCTACGAGCCGGGGCTGCGCACCCTGGTGCAGGCGGCGCTGAAATCCGGCAGCCTGACCATCTGCGACAAGCCCGTCTCCGCGGACGCATTCATAATCGCCGTGCCCACCCCCTTCCAGGCGGGCGCCGCTGAAGAGGGATATAAACGCGCCGACATGAGCGCGGTGACCGCCGCCACCGAGGCCATCGTGCCGCACCTGCGGCCCGGCAATCTGGTGGTGCTCGAGTCCACTTCCCCGCCGCGCACCACACTGGACCTGGTGGCCCCCATCCTGGAGCGCTCCGGGCTGAAGGCCGGGCAGGACTTTTTTCTGGCCTACTCGCCCGAGCGGGTGCTGCCCGGGCAGATCCTGCGCGAGCTGATCGAGAATGCCCGGGTGATCGGCGGCATCACGCCCGAGTCGGCCGAGGCCGGGCGCGACCTGTATGCCACCTTCGTGCGCGGGCAGATCCTGCTGACCGACGCCACCACCGCCGAGATGGTCAAGCTGATGGAGAACACCTTCCGGGATGTCAACATCGCCCTGGCCAACGAGTTCTCCCGCCTGGCCGACCGCTTCGGCGTGGATGTGTGGGAGGCGGTGGACATCGCCAATTTACACCCGCGCGTGCAGATCCTGCGCCCCGGCCCCGGGGTGGGCGGGCACTGCATCAGCGTGGACCCCTGGTTCCTGGTGGAAGCCGCTCCGGACCTGACCCCGCTGATCCGCACCGCCCGGCAGGTCAACGACGATCAACCGCATTTCGTCTGCCGGTTGATCGCTCGCGGGCTGGGCGGGCTGCGCGGCCGGCGTGTGGCCGTGCTGGGCGCGGCCTACAAGCCCGACGTGGACGACCTGCGAGAGAGCCCGGTCTTCGAGGTGGTGCACTGCCTGCGCGACTCGGGGGC
>DGEO01000029.1:5637-12540 GCA_002385985.1 Anaerolineaceae bacterium UBA3924
GCCAGCCTGGATGAGGCCCTGGCGGATGCCGACGCGCTGGTGCTGCTGGTGGGCCACACACAGCTGAAAGAGCTCGTCCCGGCGGATGTGGCGGCCCGCACTCCGGCGCGGGTGGCCATCGACTGCGTCAACGGCTGGGACGCCGGCAGCTGGCAGGCGGCCGGCTTCACGATGTACAAACTGGGCGTGCGAAAGGAGCAGGCATGAACCGCCCGCTGCGCGTGCTTTCCATTTTTGGCACCCGCCCCGAAGCGGTCAAGATGGCCCCGGTGGTGAAGGCGCTGGCCGGGTGCGACCGGGTGCTGTCCCGCGTGTGCGTCACCGCGCAGCACCGCCAGATGCTCGACCAGGTGCTGGAGGTCTTCGGCGTGCAGCCCGATATCGACCTGGACCTGATGCGCCCCAACCAGTCGCTGGCCGAGCTGACCGCCTCCATCCTCACCCACCTGGACCCGGTGCTGGAGGACGAACAGCCGGACTGGATCCTGGTGCAGGGCGACACCACCACGGTGATGACCGCCGCGCTGCTGGGCTTTTACCGCAAGGTGCGCGTGGGCCACGTGGAGGCCGGACTGCGCACCCGCGACCGCTGGCAGCCGTTTCCGGAAGAAATTAACCGCCGCATCGCCGGCGTGGTGGCCGATCTGCACTTCGCCCCCACCGCGCACGCCCGCCAGAACCTGCTTTCGGAGGGCGTGCCCGACTGGCGCATCGCGGTGACGGGCAACACCGTCATCGACGCGCTGCACGAGATCATCCGCCAGCCCGCCCCGCCCGAGGTCGACGAGCTGGTGCGCAGGATCGGGCTGGACGAGCCCGGCCGCCGGCTGGTGCTGGTCACCGCCCACCGCCGCGAGAACTTCGGCCGGCCGCTGGAGAACATTTTTGCCGCCTTGAAGGCGCTGGCCGAGTCGGATCCCGACCTGCGGCTGGTTTACCCGGTGCACCTCAACCCCAACGTGCAGGAGCCGGCTCACCGCATGCTCGGCGGGGTGCCCAACATCACCCTGCTGCCGCCGCTGGATTATTTACCCATGGTGCACCTGATGCAGCGGGCCGCGCTGGTGCTGACCGATTCGGGCGGCATCCAGGAGGAGGCCACCGGGCTGGGCAAGCCCACGCTGGTGCTGCGCGAGGTCACCGAGCGGCCCGAAGGCGTGGAGGCCGGGGTGCTCAAGCTGGTTGGCACCGATGCGCAGCGCATCCTGCGCGAGGCCCAGCGCCTGCTGAGCGACCCGGAGGCCTACCGCCAGATGGCTCAGGCGGCCAACCCCTTCGGCGACGGGCACGCGGCCGGGCGCATCCTGCAGGCCCTGCTGGATTTCGACCCCCGGAATGAACTGGAGCGCTGATGGCTGAAGGCATCGCCATTCTGCCCCGGCTGGAAGGCCTGGGCGGGCCGGCATCCTTCCGCGCCCGCTTCAGCGCCGGGCTGGAAAAGCGCGGCATCCCGGTTTACGACCGCATCCCGAAAGAAGGCTGCGCGGCGGTGCTGGTGATCGCCGGGACGCGCCGCCACCTGGGCGAGCTGATCGCGGCCCGGCGCCGCGGCCTCCGCGTGGTGCAGCGCCTGGACGGGATGAACTGGGTCCACCGGCGCAGGCGCACCGGCTGGAAGCATGCGCTGCGCTCGGAGTACGGCAACCGGCTGCTGGCCCTCACCCGCCGCTGGCTGGCCGACCGGGTGGTCTACCAGAGCCAGTTCGCGCTCAACTGGTGGCAGACGGTCTACGGCCCCGTCCCCGCGCCGGGGCGGGTGATTTACAACGGCGTGGACCTGCAGGCCTTCCGCCCGGACGGCCCCGAAGAGCGCCCGAACGACCGGGTGCGCCTGCTGCTGGTGGAGGGTCACTTCGGCGGGGGCAACGAGCAGGGGCTGGAAAACGCCATCCAGCTGGCCCGCGGGCTGGACACCTGCCTGGACCGGCCGGTGGAGCTGGTGGTGGCCGGGCAGGTGCCCGAGCCGCTGCGCCAGGCCGCCCGCGCGTGGGCCGGTGACCTGATGCTGACCTGGGCCGGGGTGCTGCCGCGCGAGCAGATCCCCGCGGCGGACCGCTCGGCGCATTTGCTCTTTTCGGCGGACATCAACGCCGCCTGCCCGAACGCGGTCATCGAGGCGATGGCCTGCGGGCTGCCGGTGACGGGTTTTGCCACCGGCTCGCTGCCCGAGCTGGTGCAGGGCGACGCCGGCCGTCTGGCCCCCTACGGAAGCAATTACTGGGCGCTGGAGCCGCCCGTGATGGGGCCGCTGGTGGAGGCCGCCCGCGAGGTGCTGGCCGGCGGGGAGGAGTTCCGCAGCGCCGCCCGCCGCCGGGCCGAGCAGGCCTTCGATCTGGAACGGGTCATCGACCAGTACGTCGAAGTCCTGCTGGGCTAGGCGAGACGGGCGGCGCGAATTGAAAACGGGCGAAGGCCCGATCAGGCCCTTTGCCTGGCAAAGACCCTGCCTGGCTTCCAGGGCGTGCCAAACATCGGCAGCAGCCAGCGGTCCAGGCCGATCCAGCCGGCGTTCTTCCAGGCCAGGATCAAAAAGACAGAGAGCAGGAAGAGCAGCGGGTTGATGGAAGCCGTGCCGGCCATCATGAAATTCCAGTTCATGAAGCCGCCGGCGGCGGCAGCGATCCCGGTGAAGGCGCCCAGGATCAGGGCGATGCCCACCAGCACCTCGCCGATCATGATCAGGTCGGCAAACCAGGTATAGGAGCCGGAATCCAGCAGCGTCTGGATAAATGCCCGGTACCAGTCGAAGGCGATGGCCGGGCGACCCGATTCGGGGATGGCGGCCGCATTGGCCCAGAAGCCGCGCAGCGGCTCGCCGGTGGTCCAGGCGGGGTTGTTGATTTTGCCCCAGCCGCTCTCCAGCCAGGAATAGCCCACGTACAGGCGCGGCAGGAGCCACAGCCAGGCCCAGCGCGGGGAGCCGAACAGGTGAGCGGCCCAGGGCGGGTCCTGGAAGACAATGTCGCGGCGGGTGGATGAATCGTCGTAGACTTCAGCCATTGGTCCTCCTTGGGGGTTGAACACTTTTCCGGTTAATATTACCCTTTATAGATCAAATTCGTCAATCCAGGCGCCCTGAGAAGGTGTGCAAAATCCCCCGTTCGGGTGAAAAAAAGACCTCCCCGTCTCCTTCCGGGGGGAGACGGGGAGGCAGCGATGAGGGGACAGGAATTATTTCACCGTGAACACACCCGAGACGGCGCTGGTGCCTGCGGCCAGGTCGGTGGTGCGCACCCGGGCGGTCCAGCGCTCACCGGCGCGGGCGCCGGAGGGGATGGTCATCAGCTTGAGCACGTAGCCGCTCGAGTCGGTGCGCCCGTCCACAATCACGCTGGCGGACTGGCCTTCCAGGCCCAGCTCCAGGTCCACGTTCTGGTTGGCCGGGAAGCCGCCCGCCACCACGTACACCTGGCTGCCGGCCGCGCCGCTCAGCGGGGTCACCGCCACCACGGCGTCCTTCTTGCCGGCCGGGATGCTCAGGCGCTGCCCGACGTCGATGCGGTTGGGGTTGGTGATGGACGGGTTGGCGATCAGGATGGCGGCCACGGAGGTGTCGAATTTCGCGGCGATCAGGCGCAGGTAGTCGCCGCGCTGGACGACGTAGGTCTGCGTGCCCGAGGGCTGGCTGGATTTGCCCGTGGAGAAGGGGTTGGAGACGGCCCGTTCAGAGGTGTTCTGCGTGGAGCGGACCACGAAGACGTAGCTCTTGTCCGCCGCGGCCGAGGAGGGCACGTTGATCGAGCGCAGGAGCGCGCCGCGGGCGTCGGTGGAGAAGGTGCCGATTACCTCGCTGGCGTTCTCATCCGCGCCGAAGAGGATCTGCACCTCGATGTTGGGGCGGAAGCCGACCGCTGCCAGGGTGATGGTGCTGCCAGCCTTGCCGCTCACCGGGGTGATGGAGACGGTGGGCACCTGAGCCGCGCCGGAAGGCAGCACAATGCGCTGGCCGGAGTAGATGCGGTTCGGGTTGGTGATGGACGGATTGGCCTTCTGGATGGCCTCCACGGTCACCGAGAAGCGGCGGGCGATGCGGCTGAGCGTGTCACCCGGCTGGACGATGTAGGTGGAGCCGCCCGTGACGGTGGAAGGCAGCGGATCGCCCGGCTGAGGGATGTTGAGCACCTGGCCGGGGTAGATCAGGTTCCAGTCCGAGATGGACGGATTGGCCTGCAGCAGCGCGGTGGTGGTCACCCCGCACTGGCGGGCGATTTTAGACAGGTAGTCCCCTTTTTGAACCGTGTAGGTGCGGCCGCAGGAAGCCTGCGCGGCGACGGCCTGCGGGGGGAAGCTGGCGGCCAGGATGGCCAGGGTGATGAACAGGACCAGTAAGCGTTTCATGACTCCTCCCAGATGCGAACATGACCCGATGTCATGGATTAAGGACGCTTGCGGCCCGTATTTGGTTCCCGGGCGGGGGCATCCGGAAGGTGAAAACCGCGGCAGACGCTGGATCAGGCTGTTTCTGGAATGGGGAAGCCTATGCGGTCAGGGGTTTTTCGAAGTAAATGTCGCCGCCGCGCTCTTCGACCGGCTGAAAGCCCTGGCTGAGGTAGAAGGCGGCCGCGTCCCGCCAGGTGGCGGTGGTCTCCAGGCGCAGAAAGGAGCAGCCCCAGGCGCGGGCCTGCTCCGCCAGCCGCTCCAGAATCTGGCGGCCGAGGCCGCGCCGGCGCAGCTCCGCCGCCACCGACATGCGGCAGACCCAGGCCTCCTCGCCGCGGCGCAGCACCGCACCGGTGCCCACCAGCCGCCCGCCGAGGAAGGCCACCAGGAACAGCCCCTCCGCGTAGGATGCGGCGATGTCCTCCAGATCGGGGTTGAGGGAGGGGTCGAGTTTGCCCCAGCGCTCTTCCAGGCCGGCCAGGATCAACTGGCGGGCCGCGGCCTGGTCTTCCGGACGGAAGGGGCGGATGAGCAGGTCAGAAAAGTCGGGGGAATCGGCGGCGCTGTGCATGGGGGGTGGCTAACGAGGCAGCAGGGGGCGCATTTCCTCCACCACGGCCCGCGCCCATGCGGTGACGGCGGCCTGGTAGGCGGCCGGGTCCCCGGCGGCGCGGTCCGCATCGGCGATGGTGCGCGACCAGGCCACGCGCGGCAGAGGGCGGTCACCGGGCTGGCGGGTCACCTTCCATTTGCGCTCCGCCTGGCTGACTTCCTGCGCGGACCGGCGGCGAATCTCTGCGGCCGGGGTACCGGCCAGGTGGTCGCGCAGCTGGCGCTCCATCCAGACCAGCGCCGGGTCGGAGTAGCCGTTGTGCTGGATCATGTAGCAGGCCACGGTGAACAGGTGCACCTGCCCGAAGCCGGGGTCGGTCATCTCCAGGGCCAGCAGGCGCCCGAAGACCTCCGGGCAGGTGCTGCCGTCCGGGTGGACGGCGCCGCAGTCAGGGCAGTTGTAGGGCTGGCTCATGCGGCCCCGCGGGATCAGGCCTGGCGATGGCCGGCCACGGCCTGCAGCAGCTGGCGGGCGCGCTCGTCCCAGGTGTTGGCCTCGGCCACTTCGCGCAGCGTGCGCTGGTGGTCGGGGTCGGAGCGCAGCTCCAGGGCACGGTCCAGCTGGGCGGCGAACTCTTCGGGCGTGGCCCCCACCAGCACGCCGGGGTAGCGCATGGACTCGTGCATGGGGGTGATCACCACCGGCTTGCCGCCGGCCATGTATTCAAACAGCTTGAGCGGCGAGGTGGCGTGGGTGATGTCGTTGATCTGGAAGGGGATGGTGGCCACGTCGAAGTAGTACAGGTAATCGGGCAGCTCGGTGTACTTCTTGACGCCCAGCCAGTGCACGTTGGGCAGTTTGAGGATGCCGGTGGGGTTGAGCGTGCCGTCGTAGTCCGGGCCGATGAGCACGAACTCGTAATCGGGGCGCAGGGCGGAGAGCCGCCTGAGCAGGTCGTAGTCGAACCAGCGGGCCAGCGCGCCGTAGTAGCCGATCACCGGGTGGCGGCGCTCCAGCACGGGCTGCATGTCCTCGGGGACGGGCGGGGCCTGCAGGGTGTAGCGGCAGAAATGCTCGATCTCCACACCGTTGGGCGAGAAGAGCACGTCCGGGCGGTGCTGCGAGGCTTCCTCATAGAGCTTCTCGGCGGTGGCCATGACGAACTCGGCCTTGGCCAGCAGGCGTTTGTGCCCGGCGACGATGGCATTGTGGTCGCCGTAGAACACGTTCACGTCGTCGACGTAGTCGTAGATGGCCCGGGGGCGGTCAAAGCAGGAGAGGAAGTCGCTGTTCCAGGTGAGCACGTAGACCAGCGGGCAGGGGATTACCTGGAAGGCTTCGTGGTAGACGTTGCACAGGTACATACCCGGGCGGTACTGCAGGAAGGGCGGCTGCTTCAGGTCCGGCTTGGGCTGCATGTAGAAGACCAGCGCCCCCTGGCGGGCCAGCGCCAGGGCGATCTGCTGCGGGCGCTGGAAGAGCTGCACGTCCCAGTCGAGCGACGGGGCGATGATGATCAGCGGTTTGCCCTGATTCTCGGCCAGGATGCCGGCCAGCGCGGCGCGGTGCTCCTGCAGCTTTCGGCGGGCGCGAAAGCCGAAGGCGGCACGCAGCCACTGCCGCATCTTGCGGCGCACCGGCTGGGGCACGAACAGGCGAATGACGGCAAAGAAGAGGGCACGGATTTTGGCGATCAAAATGGCTCCAGATAAGGAACAAGGGTGATGGGCGTATTATACCGGAAACGCGCCGCGGGGTCGAACGGGGTCTGGAGCGGGGGAGGGGCCATCCCCCCGGCCCCCTTCGTAGAGGGAGGTGTCATTCACCCATCCCCCACCTGCCTCCATGGGGATACCTCCTCCCCTCAGGTATAGAGGTTGTCTTCCACCCATCCCCCCTACCCCCCTTCCCATAGCGGCTGAGCTGCTGGCTCCCAGGTCCTTCACTGGGAAGGGGGGCACCCCCATGGG
>DGEO01000019.1 GCA_002385985.1 Anaerolineaceae bacterium UBA3924
GCGCCCAGCAGTACCAGGCTGGGCTGGGCCAGCAGCGGCCGGAAGTCGATCATCGCCCCCACGCCGATGAAGATCAGCAGCGGAAACAGCTCGGTCGCGATACCGGCGTTGTAGATGATGGTCAGGAAGTTTTCGCCCCCGACCGCCATGCCGATATTCGCCAGAATACAGCCGACCCCGATGGGGAGCAGCAGCACTGGCTCGTACTCTTTGATCACCGCCAGCCCGATGAGCACGAACCCCACGATGATCATCACGGCGTTCTGCCAGGTGAAGGCGGTAATACCCTTGAGTACAAACTCCAAAACAGTGGATAGATCCATGCTCCGCCGCTCCTAGTCGGCGTAGTCCATCAGCGGCTGGCCGTGCTTGACCTGTTCACCGACATTCACATAAACATTCGCCACCGTGCCAGCCTTCGGGGCGCGGATGGAGTTGTTCATCTTCATCGCCTCGAGCACGAACAGCTCGTCGCCGGCCTTGACCTGATCGCCAGCCTTGACCTTGACGGCGTTGATCACACCGGGGATGGGGGCGGTCACCGCTTTGGCGCCGGCGGCAGGCGCAGCGGCCGGAGCGGCAGGCTTCGCCGGAGCAGGCGCCGGGGCGGGAGCAGGCGCAGGAGCAGCAGCCGGAGCCGGGGCAGGCACGGCAGCCGCGATTTCTTCCGGCCAGACTTCAAAGCGCTCGCCGTCCACGGTGGCGATAACCGGCCGGGCGTTCAGATCGCCAACTTCCACTGTGTAAACCCTGTCTCTTNNGGCGCAGGAGCAGCAGCCGGAGCCGGGGCAGGCACGGCAGCCGCGATTTCTTCCGGCCAGACTTCAAAGCGCTCGCCGTCCACGGTGGCGATAACCGGCCGGGCGTTCAGATCGCCAACTTCCACTGTGTAAACCTGTTCGTCAATCTTCACTTGTAGTTTCATGGCTATCCTCGTGTCTTGCGGTTATAAACATGATTGCGCTGAGAAAACCGGCTGGACCGCATCGCGGTCTGCCAGGGACTGACGCGCCCGTCCAATCCTTCCGCGGCGGAGGCAGCGGCCCGTTCCCGGGCGGCGGCCACAGCGGCGGCGGCGACGGCCACAGCCAGCGGCGGTACGGCCTGGGCTTTCGCCAGGGCCACGGCGACGCCTGCGGCGGCTGCCTTGCGGCGGCGATCCGCATCCTCCGCCTCAGCCGGGGCTTCCGCCAGGGCAGGGGCCGCGGCTTCTTCTTCAGCTTCAGGAGCGGGTTCCTCTTCCTCCGCCCCGTCGGGGATGCGGCCCATCAGGGCCATCATGCCCCACAGGAACAAGATGGCGACGAACACCAGCCCCATGCCGATCAAAGTGATCCATAATGCAGCAACAATATCGGACATCCACCAACTCCTAAACCGGCATATTCCCGTGCTTGCGCGGCAGCGGAGTGACCTGCTTGTCGCGCAGTGCTTTCAATCCGGCCACGATCCTGGCGCGGGTTTCGGCTGGCTCGATCACATCGTCCAGATAACCCAGGCTGGCGGCCCGGTAGGGGTTGAGGAGATTGGTGCGGTATTCCTGCACCAGCCGGGAGCGCTCCGCCGCCTTGTCCTCGGCTTCGGCGATCTGCTTGCGGTACAGGATGTTGACCGCGCCTTCAGGGCCCATCACGGCAATTTCCGCGCTCGGCCAGCCGAAGGCCAGGTCGCCGTCCAGCGAGCGGCTGCTCATCACGATGTACGCGCCGCCGTAGGCCTTGCGGGTGACCACGCTGATCTTGGGCACGGTCGCCTCGGAGTAGGCATACAGCACCTTGGCGCCGTGGCGGATGATGCCGCGGTGTTCCTGGTCCACACCGGGGAGGAAGCCCGGCGTGTCCACAAAGGTGACCAGGGGCACGTTGAAGGCGTCGCAGAAGCGCACGAAGCGGGTAATCTTGTCCGAGGAATCGATATCCATCACCCCGGCCACCACCGCCGGCTCGTTGGCCACGATGCCCACCGGCATGCCGGCGATTCGGGCCAGCCCGACGATGGCGTTGCGGGCGAAGGTGGGCTGCAGCTCGATCAGCGAGCCGGGATCCACCACGCGGTCGATCACCTCGCGCATCGAGTAGGCCGCCGACGGGTCCGCGGGGATGATGCTGTTGAGCGCCTCGTCACGGTCAGCAGCCGGGCCGCTGTACTCGCGCTGAGGCGGATTTTCCATGTTGTTGGACGGCAGGTAGCCGAGCACGCTGCGCACCAGCGCCAGCGCTTCCTGCTCGGAGGGAGCGGTCAGGTGAGCCAGCCCGCTGATGCCCAGATGCACGCCCGCGCCGCCCAGGTTCTCGAAATCAATTTCCTCGCCGGTGACCGAGCGGATCACGTCCGGACCGGTGAGGAACATGTACGAAGTCTGGTCGACCATGACGATCAGGTCAGTCAGAGCCGGGGAATAGGCCGCGCCGCCGGCGCAGGGGCCGAGAATCACGCTGATCTGCGGCACGATGCCCGAATACTGGGCGTTGCGGCGGAAGATCTCGCCGTAGCCGTTCAGGCTGCGCGAGCCTTCCTGAATGCGCGCCCCGCCCGAGTCGATCAGACCGACCACCGGCGCGCCGGTCTTGGCGGCCAGATCCATCACCCGGCAGATCTTCTGGCTGTGCATCTCGCCCAGCGCGCCGCCCTGCACGGTGAAATCCTGGGCGTAGACGTACACCTGCCGGCCGTCAACCTGGCCGAAGCCCGTCACCACCCCGTCGCCGTAGCTGGAGGAATCATCCTCGTCACGCGAGGTGACAAACGGGGCGATCTCTTGAAAACTGCCGCGGTCCAGCAGCAGGTCAATCCGCTCGCGGGCAGTCAGCTTGCCTTTGGCATGCTGCTTGGCGATGCGCTCTGGACCACCGCCCATGCGAGCCTGTTCGCGCCTGGCGCGCAATTCGACAATTCTGGGATCTTCGTCTCGCATTCAATATCCTTTGGGGAAATGATTGGATTGGGTTGAACGACCAGTACGGGGGAAAGCCAAAATTCGCACCGTATTCGATTCTACTACTAACTGCCAAGGATTCTTGAATAAAACGTCCCCATTCTGACTGACGTTCATCCTCATTCCGCCGAACACAGTGCGGCCTGGCGGCGGAAAGCACACAGCTCCGCCAGCCAGGCCTCATTCGGTCATTCTACCTCCCCCATCGGGGAAGCGTGATCCTCACCGTCCCGGGCGGGAAGGAGAGCTAATTTCCAATCGCCGGCAGGAACAGCCGCTCCGGCAGGGCGGCCTTGTTCATCGCCAGCACCGCCGCCGCGTCCTCATTGGAGCTGGGCGAAACCCAGCCGTAGGCTGCCGCGCGCACGCGGTAGACGTACACCTTGCCCGGCGTGACCGCCGTGTCCAGGTAGCTCACCACGCCGGCCGGCAGCGTGGCCACCGCCTGCCAGTCCTTGCTGCCCTCCACCGAGCGCTCAATCAGCGTGCCCGCCGGACCGCCGGCTGACCAGGTCAGCTCAATGCCGTGAGGCAGCGGGGTGGCCGTCAGCTCCATCGGGGTCCAGTCGGCCCGGGTGGGCCGGAAGGCGGCCACGTAGGCGGCGGTGGCGTTGAGCGTCCGCCGGTTGTCCGCCTGCCCGGCGACCCCGGTCGGCTGGCCGTTGTAGCGCCCGTCCGGGTTGGACCAGTAATTCACCCGCGGGCAGGAGCCCGGGCAGTTGTAGGCCATGATGGTGCGGAAGGAGCGGTTGGGCGCCTGGTAGCCGTACGAATAGGGGAAGAAGCCCTGCCCGCCGCCGGCGCTGGCCGCATCGTGGGTGGCGCCCATCAGGTGGCCCAGCTCGTGGGCCAGCGAATAATTGGGCAGCATGCAGCCCCGGTCCACCACGCTGAAGGCTGACTCGGAGAACGTGCTCAGCGCGTACTCCTGCAGCACCCAGGCGATGCCGCAGGAGCCGTAGTTCACCTCGGTGACCAGCGTGACCAGATCCGCGCCGTACTGTTCGCGCAGCTGGTGGACCTCGTCCAGCACACCGTCCCCATCCCGGGTCAGTTCGGTCAGCATGCGCGTCCATTTACTGCCGTCGTCGGGCGCCCGGTCGCCAGTGTAAGCCACCTCGCGGGCGCCGACCAGCCGCACCCGCTGGGTGATGCCGCTGTTGGCGTAACTTTCATTGGCCGCGTAGACCCCCAGCGCGATCCAGTCCTGCATGGCCGTCTCGCCGCCCGCGGCCTGGCGGGCCGCCGGGGTGTAAACCACCAGCAGGTCAATGGTGATTTCTGTTCCGGTGGTTTCCGGCGGGGGCATGTTCAAATTCGAGCTCGGATCGTATCCGTCCGGCAGGGGCAGGTCCATCTCCTGCTCGTCAGGGAAGGCGGAGGTGTCCACCTCCTCGACCACAGTCTGTCCGTCCGCGCCGGGGCGCAGCAGGAAAGCCTGGCTGCCCACCTGGAGAAAGCCGGTCAGCTGCCCGTCACGGACCAGCGCCATCCAGCTGCTGTCGGTCCTGCCTTCGACCTGCCCGGAGAGCGCCAGGCTGCCGTCCGCTCCGACCTGGTTGGCCAGCACCCAGGCGGTGAAGCGGGCGTCGGCGAAGAGCGGCAGGGACAGGGCGTCTCCTGTCCGGCCCGGGGCGGGCAGG
>DGEO01000018.1 GCA_002385985.1 Anaerolineaceae bacterium UBA3924
TGCTCGAGCCAACCACCCTGGAAAAATGGTTCTGGTTCCTGCTGTCTTACCCGGAATGGTACTTTGTGCAGGGCTGGTCGGTGGCTTTTGGGGCCAATAACTACCTCTGGCATCGGGGCTTCTGCAGCGGGAGGGAGATTCTTCAGGAAAATGTGGTGGATTACGCCTCCATGCTGCGCCGGGAGGTGTTCGAAAAAACCGGCGGCTTCAACGAAGACATGCGCACCGGGCTGGAGGACTGGGACCTGTGGTGCAAGCTGGCCAACGCCGGTTTCTGGGGGCAGACCATTCCGGAATACTTCAAGTGGTACCGCACGCGCGAGAACCACAGTGAGAAATGGGAGGCCTGGCAGCCGAAGCGCCTGGCTGAGTTCCGCGAGGTGCTCAAGGAGCGCTATCCCCGGCTGTATGAGGGCTATTTCCCGGAAATTGACCCGGTCGAGTCGGCGGAGAACGAGCCCATCCCCGAGGAGATTCCCTGCGAGAACGCTCTGGCCAAAGATCGCAAGCGGCTGCTGCTGCTGATCCCCTGGATGGTGACCGGAGGGGCGGACAAGTTCAACATCGAGCTGGTCAAGTACCTGACCGGACAGGGCTGGGACGTGTCGGTGGTCACCACCAAACCGTCGGAGAACGAATGGGCCTACGAGTACGGCCACTATACCGGGGACATTTTTTCGCTGCCCAACTTCCTGCGCCTGCGCGACTATCCCCGCTTCCTGCGCTATTTCATCCAGTCCCGGCGTTTTGACGCGGTGATGATCACCAACTGCGAGCTGGGGTACCTGCTGCTGCCGTTCATCCGCGCCCAGTTCCCCGATCTTCCGGTGCTGGATTTCAACCACGCCGAGGCGGAAGACTGGAAGAGCGGCGGGTATCCGCGGCTGACGCTGACCTTCCAGCATTACCTGGACACCATCGGGGTTTCTTCTCTGTACCTGAAGGACTGGCTGGTGGAGCGCGGGGCGGACGCGCGCAAGATTGAGACCTGCTATGTCAACGTGGACACCGATCTGTTCGCCCCTTCGCCTGAAAACCGCCGGCGGGTGCGCGCCGGGATGGGCCTGGCCGAAGACCTGCCGGTGATCCTGTACGCCGCGCGCATCGACATTGAGAAGCAGCCGCGCGTGTTCGCCCGGGTGATTCAGCGGGTGGCCGCCAGCCACGATCGTTTTCATGTGCTGGTCGCCGGGGATGGGCCGGACCTGCCCTGGCTGCGCTCGTTCGTGCAGGAAAACGGACTGGAAGAGCGCGTCAGCCTGCTGGGAGCGGTTCCCCGCCCGCGCATGGTGGAACTGATGCAGGCCAGCGACATTCTCTTCCTGCCCTCGCTGCGGGAGGGCATCGCCCTGGTGCTGTTTGAAGCCATGGCTTCGGGCATGTGCGTGGTGGGCGCAGATGTCGGCGGCCAGAAAGAGCTGGTCACCCCCGAGTGCGGCTACCTGGTCTGCCGGTCGGATGACCCGGAAGAGGAGGTTGAGCGCTACGCCGCCGTGCTGGAAGACCTGCTGGCCAACCCGGAGCGGATCGCCACGATGGGCCGGGCCGGCAGGGAACGGGTGGTGGAGAACTTCCGCCTGGAGGATATGGGCCGGCGGATGTGCGAAATCCTGGACCACACCATCCAGGTGCACCACAGGAGGCATCCTTCATTCTACAGCGTCGACGGGGGCTGGTCCGCGGCGGCCATGGCGATGGAAACCATCCGGCTGCAGCTTGAGCTCATCGAAGGGTGGCGCTACCGCGTGGAGCTGGAGAATGCCCTCCAGGCGGCGCAGGCCCAGACCGCGGCCTTCCCGGCGCACTTCACCCCGGTGGAGACCCTGCGCATCCGGCAGCTGGTCTACCATCTCTTCCGCAAGTCCTTTTTCCCGTACTACAACCGCATGGGGCTGTCCGGCTCGGACCGCATCCTCAGGATCAAAGAACGGGTCAAGAAGGTGTTTGATCTGTAAGTGTGATCTACAGACGAAACAGCCTGCCGCTTCCGGCGGGCTGTTTTATTCATCGCGGGCAGGGATCACAGGGAGTGAGCCAGATAGGCGTCCACCACCTCATCCGGGCCGCCCATCATCCGCAGCTGGCCCTGGTCAAGCCAGGCCACGCGCTGGCACATCTGGCGGATCATGTCCATGGTGTGCGAGACGAGCAGGATCGAAGCGCCGTTGTCGCGGAAGGAGTTGATGCGCGCAAGGCTCTTCTGCTGGAAAGCGCTGTCGCCCACCGAGAGCACCTCGTCGACGATCAGGATCTCGGGCATGGTGTCGGTGGCCACGGCGAAGCCCAGCCGGGCGACCATGCCGGAGGAGTAGGTGCGCAGCGGGGCGTCGATGAAGTCCCACAGCTCGGCGAAGTCGACGATGCGCTTGAACTTCTCGTCCATCTCGGCGCGGGTGAAGCCGAGCAGCGCGCCGTTCAGGTAGACGTTCTCCCGGCCGGTCAGCTCATTGTGGAAGCCGGCGCCCATGGCCAGCAGGGGCGCCACCCGGCCGACCACGCGCACCCGCCCGGCGCTGGGGCGCATCACCCGGGCCACCAGGCGCAGCAGGGTGGTCTTGCCGGCCCCGTTGGCGCCCACCAGCCCGAAGACCTCGCCCCTGTTGACCGTCAGGCTGACGTCGTTGAGCGCCAGAAACTCCTGGTGGCCGACTTTGCCCTGCACCCGGCGGATGGCGTACTCTTTAAAGGTACGCACCTGCTCTTTGGGCACGCGGTAGCGCACGGTGACGTGCTCCAGTTCGATGACCGGGCGCGTGTCTCCGTTGGAGGCCGTGGAGGGCTGGGTGAGGGGGTTATGTACGATAGGCGAATTCATCGGATTTCCTGGCGAAGACCCACCAGCCCAGGCCCAGGACGATCAGCGAGAGGATCATCGCCGGGAACAGTTCGGGGGCGGTGGGCACGCGGCCTTCATAGATGGTAATGCGGAACAGGCGCACCAGCCAGTACATGGGGTTGTAGTTCATCAGGACCTGCACCTGTTCGGGCAGCACATCGAAGGGATAGACGATGGGCGTCAGGTAGAACCAGGCGGTCAGGATGATCTGGTACATCTCCACCACGTCGGGGAAGTAGATGGCCAGGCTGGAAATCAGCAGGCCGATGCCCAGCGAGAAGCAGGCCAGCAGCAGCATGGGCAGCAGGCTCAGGATGATGGCCGGGCGAATGGCCACGCCCACCACCAGCATCACCGCCAGCAGCGGGACCAGAGAGAGGACCAGATTCACCAGCCCGGTGCCGATGGAAGAGATGGCGAACACCGAATGGGGGGTGTAGATGCGGCGGAAGAAATCGCCGCCCCAGACCAGGCTGGCGATGGCCGCGCTGGTGGTCTGCGAGAAGAAGTTCCAGGCCACCAGGCCGGAGAGCACGTAGGCAGCGTAGCCTTCGATGGAGTTAAACAGCTGGGAAAAGACCAGCGTGAGCACGATCATCATGCCCAGCGGGTTGAGCATGGTCCAGGCCACGCCGAGCACCGAGCGTTTGTAGCGCGAGACCACATCCCGGCGCACCAGCTGGTACACCAGGTTGCGGTAGCGCAGCACTTCTTTCAGCTCTTCCAGCGCGGGGGGCAGCTGCCGGGCGCTGTCATAAATGAGCGTTTCTTCTTCAGACTGGGTGAAGAGGCTTTTCATCACCGCAGGATTCTATCACGGTTTTTAACGCCGGCCGTGCGGGGCAGTTTCACAGGCGCTTACCGCCGCCGGAACAGCAGCAGGGTGCGCTGC
>DGEO01000037.1:0-4804 GCA_002385985.1 Anaerolineaceae bacterium UBA3924
GAGAAAACGGGTGAATATGAACCTGATGATCACAATCTTAGAATTTGTCCTGGCGCTGGGTGTGCTGATCTTCCTGCACGAGTTCGGCCACTACCTGGCAGCCCGGCTGCTCAAAATCGAAGTAGAGGAGTTTGGCTTCGGGTTTCCTCCCCGCATGGTCAAGCTCTTTACCCTCGGGGGAACGGATTTCACCCTGAACTGGATCCCCTTCGGTGCGTTTGTGCGCCCCAAAGGCGAAGAGGACCCCAACGTGCCCGACGGCTTGATGAGAGCCAATCCCTGGGTGCGGCTCTCCGTATTCCTCGGCGGGCCGTTTATGAATATCATTACCGGTATCCTTCTTTTCACGCTGTTCTTCACCCAGATCGGAATCCCGGACCTGGACACAGTCCAGATCGTTGAGGTCAATGAAGGCTCACCCGCCGCCGCGGCCGGCATCCAGCCTGGTGACATTGTCCTCAGTGTGGGCGATGAGCCCGTTAACAGCACCAGCGAACTTTCTTCACTCATCCACGCCAGCCTGGATACGGAAATCACCATGACCCTGCTGCGCGGTGAGGAGGAGTACACCACCACCCTGGTGCCGCGCTCCGAACATCCTGAGAATCAAGGCCCGACCGGCATCGTGATGAGCAACCCGGTCACAAATGCGACGTTCTTCCAGGCTCTCCCGACCGGGGTGGCCGTGACCTACGAGCAGGCCCGCACCCTGTTCACCATGCCGGTGATGCTCGCTCGCGGTGAAATCCAGCCCGAACAGGCCCGGGTGATGGGTCCGGTGGGCATTTATGACGTGTTTTCGCAGGCCCGCGAAGCTGACGAAGAGACTCCTGACGCTGGCAGCGGCATCCCGCTGAACACGCTGCTCCTGCTGGCCACCATTTCCGTGGCGCTCGGTCTGACCAACCTGCTGCCCATCCCCGCCCTGGATGGAGGCCGCATTCTGCTGACCCTGCCGGAGATCATCACCGGCAAGCGCATTCCGCCGCGCTTTGAGAATGTCTTCCACATGGTCGGGTTTGCCGCCCTCCTGCTGCTGATGATCTTTATCACCGCCCAGGACATCATCAACCCGGTCGTGCTGCCCTGAGCGAACCAGGATCAGGCCATAGAAAGCATACGTACCAGATGACAACTTCATCGAACAGGAACGTTCCGTTCCAGGAAATCATTGAGTCACTGCTCGACACCAGCAAACCCTTCCCGCCGGCGATGCTGCACCGGTTTTCGGACATTGGCGCGGAGGACTTCCGCCAGCTGAAGGAGGTCTGGCACCAGGTGCCCGGCCATCGCCGGGCCAGCCTGCTGCAGGACCTGGAAACCATTATGGAAGGCGACACGCTGGTGTCGTACGACGAACTCGCCCGTTTCGCGCTGGATGACGAGGATCCCGAAGTGCGTCAGGGCGCCATTCGCCTGCTGTGGGAGACGGAAGACCCTCATCTGGTCCCCAAACTGCTCGACCTGCTCGACCGGGATGAAAACCTGCAGGTGCGGGCCATCGCAGCCAACGCGCTGGGCAAGTATGTCTATCTCGGAGAATTGGAAGAAATTCCAAATTCGCTGCTGCACACCATCGAAGATGGCCTGATTAATGCACTGCTTTACGGTGAAAGTGACCTGATCCGGCGGAGTGCGCTCGAGTCGCTGGGGTATTCCAGCCGCGCTGAAGTCGCACCAGAGATCACCAGGGCGTTCAACCACGATGACCCCAGCTGGATCGCCTCCGCGCTGTTCGCCATGGGCCGCTCGCTGGATCAGGCCTGGAAACCGTATGTCCTTGAGTCGCTGGACCATCCGGAAGAAGTGGTGCGCATTGAAGCCATCCGTGCCGCTGGCAATCTGGAGCTCAAGGCCGCGCGGAAGGTCCTCATCGATTTGCTGGAAGAAGGCGTCGAGGATGAGGAGGTGCGAGCCACAGCCATCTGGGCGCTCTCGCAGATCGGCGGCTCCAACGTGAAATCCATTCTGGAGAATATGCTGGAACAGGCCGGGGATGACGAAGAGGCGGATATCATCGAACAGGCGCTTGACAACCTGCTGTTCAACGAAGGACTGGGTGATTTCACCATCTTCGACATCGATACGCCTGAAGAGGACGACGAGGAATACGAAGAAGGCGAAGATGAGCTGGACATCTTCGCCGGCGAGGAAGACGAAGAGGAATAACCCGGTTCATTTGAATCCAGCGCCTGCACAACACCGCAGCTCATGATGCTCACCCACCGCTGGACGATCGCAATCATCTTCATCTGCAGCTTCCTCATCCTGGGGGCTGCGCCTGTAACGCAGTCCCAATCCATCTTCGGCACGCCGGCGGTGGATTATGTCTTCGGTGAGCAGGCCACGTTTACAGTACCGCTGACCGATCACAGGTCGATCCAGAGCCTGTTCCTTCACCTGCAGCCCGGCGACGGTGATCTGGAGGTAATCGAGCTGCCGCTGCCCCCTGCGGGTCAGCCCGGCGTGTACGTCCACCCGCTGGACGTAAGCCCCTTCCCGCCCTTCGGCACCGTCAAATACCAGTTCCGGGCCTCGCTGTCGGATGGCAGCAAGGTAAGCAGCCCGGAATATTCCTTCGAGTACAGCGATAACCGCTTCGAATGGCAGATGCTGGAAAACGACCAGATCCAGGTCTTCTGGCAGGAAGGCGACACCGGATTCGGCCAGGCGGCATTAAACGCCGCCGCCGCCGGCCTGGATAATGCGCTGCAGATTCTCCCTGTCGACATTCAGGATCCCATCCGCGTGTACATCTATCCGGGAACAGCAGCCCTGCAGTCCATCCCCGGGACCAGCATGCCGGACTGGGCCGGCGGCCTGGCCAGCGATCAGGCGGACGCTGCCCTGCTGTCGGTCTTGCCCGGCGCGGAGCAGCGCCTGGAGCTGGAGCGCCAGGCCCCGCATGAGATCATGCACCTCGTCCTGCGCCGCGCGGCGCCGCGTAACTACGCCAACGTTCCCGCCTGGTTCGCAGAGGGCCTGGCCTCCCTGGCCGAGCTGTACCCCAACCCGGAGTACGAGCGCATGCTGCTCACCGCTTCGCAGGAGCGCACGCTCATCCCGCTGGAAACCCTGTGCAGCCGCTTCCCCTCGGAGGAGCACAACGTCTACCTGGCCTATGCCGAAGCAGAATCATTCATGCGTTATATATACCGGAACCACGGAAGCAGCGGCATTGCCCGCACCCTGGCGGCCTATGAAAACGGGCTTAGCTGCGAAGCAGGCGTGCAAACCGGGCTGGAAATCTCTCTGGAGGAGCTGGAATCGCGCTGGCAGAGCGAAATGTTTGGAGAAACCTCTCAGGCCTCGAACGCGGCTGATACCACCGCGTTCGGCCCCTATCTGGCTCTCTCACTGCTGGTGCTGCTGCCGCCGCTGATCATCCCCTTATCCCTGCGCTGGAAGGATTAACTGACAATCTCTCCTGTTTCAGGAGGTTGTAATGAACGATACAAACCAGGTCCACTTGCATGCATTTGTCGAAGGTCGTGTTCAGGGTGTCAGCTTCCGGTTTTTTGTGCTCCGCCGGGCACAGGAGTACCAGCTCAACGGCTGGGTCAGAAACACTCCAAACAACGAAGTGGAGGTTCGCGCGGAAGGGCCGCAGGACAGGGTGCACCAGCTGCTCAAAGACCTGTGGAAAGGCCCTCCGGCCGCCTTTGTGACCAATGTACGCACCGAATGGAACGAGCCGACCGGCAAGTTCAACGGCTTCAAAATTGACTTTGATTATTACTAGAAATGAACAGGACCTGCCCGGGCAGGTCCTGCTTGATTCTCAGTGGATCTCCAGTTCTCCGGAGAGCAGCCTGGCACGCTCCCATGGTGGAAGCTTGGAATCCTCCGCCAGAAGCCCGCGCAGTTCGTAGATCTGGTCGCGCAGCGCGGCCGCGCGCTCGAACTCCAGATCCTTGGCCGCCTGCTTCATTTCCTTCTCCATCTCGGCAATCAACCGCTGCAGGTCGCGCTTCGGCAGGGTGAGTGCTTCGGCGCTGGTCTTGTACTCACCGGCGCCCTCAGCCAGCGCATGGCTGGCGGACAGCCGTTCGGTAATATCGTGAATTCCCTTGATCACGCTGGCCGGTTCGATGCCATGCTTCTCATTGTAAGCGGCCTGCTTGGCGCGGCGGCGGTTGGTTTCGTCGATGGCCTGTTTCATCGCGTCGGTGACCTTGTCCGCGTACATGATCACCCGGCCCATCACATTGCGCGCTGCCCGTCCGATGGTCTGGATCAGCGCCGTGCTGGAGCGCAGGAAGCCTTCCTTGTCCGCGTCCAGAATGGCTACCAGGGATACCTCCGGCAGGTCCAGCCCCTCGCGCAGCAGGTTAATGCCCACTACCACATCGAACACGCCCATGCGCAGGTCGCGCAGGATGCCCACACGCTCCAGCGTGTCCACTTCAGAGTGCAGGTAATGCACCTTAATCCCCAGCTCCATCAGATAATCCGCCAGGTCTTCGGCCATGCGCTTGGTGAGCGTGGTCACCAGCACGCGCTCGCCGACCTCCACCCGCTTGCGGATCTCACCGATAAGGTCGTCGATCTGCCCTTTGGTCGGCCGCACCTCTACCTCGGGATCCAGCAGACCCGTGGGACGGATGACCTGCTCGGCGATCTGCTCCGCCTTCGCCAGTTCATACGGCCCCGGCGTGGCGGAGGTGTAGATAGTCTGCCCCATGCGCTCTTCGAACTCTTCGAAGGTCAGCGGGCGGTTGTCCAGGGCTGAGGGCAGGCGGAAACCGAACTCGACCAGCGTCGACTTGCGCGACAGGTCGCCGTGGTACATGCCCCGGATCTG
>DGEO01000037.1:5023-6981 GCA_002385985.1 Anaerolineaceae bacterium UBA3924
TAATCCATCAGCGTCCAGGGAGGTGAACCCGGAGGGCGCTGGTCAAGCGGGCGGGAATAGTTCTCGATGCCCGAGCAGTACCCCACCTCGCGCAGCATCTCAAGGTCGTAGCGGGTGCGCTGCTCCAGCCGCTGGGCCTCCAGCAGCTTGCCCTCCGCCCGGAAGTACGCCAGCCGTTCTTCCAGCTCCTTCTCGATGTCATGGATGGCGATCTTTAGCCGGTCTTCCTCGGCGATATAGTGCTTGGCGGGGTAGATATCGATCTCAGTCGGCTCGCCCAGGATTTCCCCGGTCACCGCATTAACCATCAGGATGCGCTCCACCTCATCCCCGAAGAAGGTGATCCGGTAGGCGATCTTGTCCTCGTAAGCCGGGAAGACCTCCAGCGTATCGCCGCGCACGCGGAACACGCCGGGCTTCTGCTCCATGTCGTTGCGCTGGTACTGGCTGTCGATCAGCTGGCGCAGGAGCGCATTCCGCCGGTAGATCTCCCCCACCTTGAGCTTGATGACCACCTTGTTGTAAGCGGTCGGGTCACCCAGACCGTAGATACACGAAACTGACGCGACAATGATAACGTCCCGGCGGGACATCAGCGCGGTCGTGGCAGCCAGGCGGAGCCGGTCGATCTCATCATTGATCTGCGTTTCTTTCTCGATATACAGATCGTGACGCGGGACGTAGGCCTCCGGCTGGTAATAGTCGTAGTAGGAGACAAAATACTCCACCGCGTTGTTCGGGAAGAACTCCTTGAACTCCGCGTAGAGCTGGGCAGCCAGGGTCTTGTTGTGCGCCATCACAAGCGCGGGTCGCTGCAGCTGCTGGATGACGTTTGCCATGGTGAAGGTCTTGCCCGTGCCGGTTGCACCCAGGAGCACCTGGTGTCTCATGCCGCGATTCACCCCTTCGACCAGCTGGCGAATGGCTTCAGGCTGGTCTCCAGTCGGCTGGTACGGAGCATGCAGTTCGAATTCCATACGCACTTCCTTCTATCCGTCAATCCACTGATGCGCTGAGCGAGCCATCACGGATTCCATTCTAGCATAGAATATATGTTCAATAAAGGGGTAAACAGGAATGGACGTCCGTTTTCTTAAAAATCAGTGCTGCGCCTGCCAGATGCCTGCGACTTCCGCCAGCATCTCGATCAGCCGCCCCTGCCAGTCCGGCCCGAGTTTCTCCATCTGCACCCAGTAGGCATTCTTTCCTGCCCTTGCGCCGCCGGAAAGCGGGGGCAAATCCCGCGTGGTAATTCCCTCCGGCAGCGGCGGGAAGCGCAGGACCAGCTGGTCCCCCTCCACGGAAACCGAAGCCAGACCGGCTTTCTCCGCCAGCAGCTTGACCCGGATCTGGAAGAACAGGTTCTCCACCTCGGGCGGCAGCGGACCAAAGCGGTCGTGGAACTCCTGCTTCAGCGCTTCGACTTCATCGTCGTTGTTCAGGTCGGCGATGCGCCGGTAAAGGCTCAGACGGACGCGGGTGTCCTCAATGTAATCAGTCGGTATACCGATCGACAGCGGCAGATCGACACTCACCGCCGCACGCAGTTCCTTGATCCCCAGCTTCCGGGTGTCCGCGCCGCCCAGTCCGCTCACCTGGCGCAGCTGAGTCACAGCCTGGCCCAGCAGCCGGGTGTACAGATGGAAGCCCACGCTGGCGATCACACCGTGCTGGCGGGTGCCCAGCAGCTCGCCGGCGCCGCGCATTTCCAGATCGCGCATGGCAATCGAGTACCCGGCCCCCAGCTGGGTGTTCTCCGCGATGGTCTCCAGGCGCTCCTGTCCTTCCGGCGTCGGCGCCTTGCGGTTGTGGCGGAAGAAATAAGCGTAGGCCCGGTGTGCGCCGCGGCCGACCCGTCCTCGCAGCTGGTAAAGCTGCGCCAATCCGAACGCATCTCCCCGGTCGACGATGAGCGTGTTGGCGTTGGGAATATCCAGCCCCGACTCGATGATGGAGGT
>DGEO01000037.1:7242-9454 GCA_002385985.1 Anaerolineaceae bacterium UBA3924
GCTCCATGGCCCGGATAGTCTGCACCCGGTTGTGCACGAAGAACACCTGGCCGCCGCGTTCCATCTCCCGCAGGATAGCCTGGCGCACCAGCCTTGGGCTGTACGGCCCGATGTGAGTAATGATCGGCAGGCGTTCCGACGGCGGTGTGTTGATCACCGAAATATCCCGCACCCCGGTAAGCGCCATGTACAGCGTGCGGGGGATGGGTGTGGCAGTCAGCGTGAGCACGTCGATTTCGGTGCGCAGCTTCTTGAAGTATTCCTTGTGGGTCACACCGAAGCGCTGTTCTTCGTCAATGATCAGCAAGCCCAGGTCCTTGAACTGCACATCAGGCTGGATCAGGCGATGCGTGCCGATGATAATGTCCACCTCGCCCCGCTCCAGGCGCTTCAGGATGGCATCCTGCTCCTTCGGGGTGCGGAAGCGGCTGAGCATCTCCACTTCCACCGGGAAGGGCGCCAGGCGCTGGCGGAAGGTCTCGAAATGCTGCTGGGCGAGCACAGTGGTGGGTACCAGCAGCGCCACCTGCTTGCCGTCCATCACCGCCTTGAACGCCGCCCGCAGGGCGACCTCAGTCTTGCCGTAGCCCACATCGCCGCACAACAGGCGGTCCATGGGCCGCGGGGATTCCATATCCTGCTTCACCGCCCGAATGGCTTCCGCCTGATCCTCGGTCTCAATATACGGGAAGCTGGCTTCCAGCTCCTGCTGCCAGACCGTGTCCGGGCTGAAGGCATGTCCCTTTGCCACCTGCCGCTTTGCGTACAGCTCGAGCAGCTCCTCGGCCACATCAAAGACAGCTTCGCGGACTTTCTGCTTGGTCTGCGACCAGTCAGCGGTTCCCAGCCGGGTCATTGCCGGCGGCGAAGCATCCGGCCCGATGTAGCGGCTCAACCGGTCCGCCTGGTGCACGGGCACAAACAGCTGATCTCCGGCCGCGTACTCCACCACCAGGAACTCGCGGGTGATGGACTCGAGCGTGCGCTGCACCAACCCGACGTAGCGGCCGATGCCGTAGTCCACGTGAACCACGTAGTCACCCGGCTTCAGGTCCGCGTAGGAAGATTCCGGCGGCTCTGCGATGGGTCTGGCCCGCCGGCGGGGCTGCGGACGGTCCCAGCCGAACACTTCGCTGTCAGTCAGCAGGTGGAACTGCCGGCCGCCCGGCCGGGACAGCGTCCAGCCTTCGCTCAGCGTGCCTTCCAGAAACACGGGATGGCAGGTCAGCCCGCCGATTTCATCCCGCTCTGCCCACAGCTCGCGCAGCCGGCCGATCTGCCGGGAGACCAGCAGGAACTGGTCGCCGCGGCGGCAGAGCTGCTCCATGTGGTCCATAAACGGCTTGAGCTGCCCCGCAAACCGCGGTCCCGGCGCGAACACCCGCGCCAGAGGACCCGGCTCTTCCTCCTCAGCCGATGTGCCGTAGCCCAGCTCCATCCAGGTGTGGCTGTTGAGTGAATCCAGCAGCTCCGACCAGCTCAGGTACGGGACCGGGAAGTCCTCTGGCAAAGTCCCCTGCTGGATGCTCTCGCTGCGCAGCTTGATAGCCTGCTCCTCGATGCCGGTGGCGATGCCCTGTAGCAGCTCGACATCATCCACGATCACCAGCGCGTTCCGGGGGAGATAGTCCAGCAGGCTGGCCGGGGTGGCGTACAGCATGGGCAGGTAAAACTCATCCAGGACGCCGGCCGGTCTGCCCAATTCCTCCGCCCGCCCGGGCAGGTACTCGCTGGCTGGAGTGACCAGCAGCTGATCCAGCTTTGCGATCGTGCGCTGCGTGGCCGGGTCGAAGCGGCGGATGGTATCGAGCTCATCGCCGAAGAAGTCCAGCCGCACGGGATGGGTCTCAGCGGGCGGCCAGATGTCCAGAATCCCGCCGCGGCGGGCGAACTGCCCCGGGGCCAGAACGGTGTCCGAAGCCTGGTAGCCGATGCTCACCCAGGAGCGCAGCAGTTCGTCCGGCGCAATGACCTGGTTAACCTTCAGCAGCCGGCTGGCTTTGATGAAATCACGCCGGGGCAGGGTGCGGGTCATCAGCGCCCGCAGCGGACCGACGATCAGCGGCGGGCGGTCCGGCCTGGGAACACCCAGCATGTGATAGCGCGCCAGCAGCGTGAGCGACTGCAGCCGGTCCCGCCGGGTGACCGTGCCCCAGGCGGCCTGCTCGTAGAACAGCGGGTTCGGTTCCGGGAAGTTGAGCCGCGGGAGGTC
>DGEO01000037.1:9701-16177 GCA_002385985.1 Anaerolineaceae bacterium UBA3924
GTGCCACAGTCAGCGGCAGCCGCACGGAACGCAGCAGCCCCAATCCGACCAGCGGTAGGCCGGCCCGAATGTCCTCCAGCAGGCGCTGGTAGGCGGGCAGAGCACGGATCTCGTCCAGAGGATTCATGCGTTAACCGGCCCGTTGAACTGGTTCATGGCCGCATCCAGGCCGTCCTGAATGAAAACTCGCGCCGCTTTCACCGCCTGCTCGATGACCTGGTCCAGTATCTCCTTATCCTGCTGGTGGAACTCCTGCAGCACGTAGGCCGCGGGGTCCATTCGCCCCGGAGGACGCCCGATACCCAGGCGCATACGGGCGAAGTCTCGCGTGCCCAGCTTATTGATGGTGGAAGCCACGCCCTTCTGCCCGCCCGGCCCGCCGCCCGGACGAAGCCGGATGGTCCCAAAGGGCAGGTCGAGGTCGTCGTGGATCAGCAGGAAGTTCGCCTGCGGCACCTTGTAGAAGCGCACCAGCGGCGCGATGGCATCGCCGGAGAGGTTCATATAGGTCTGCGGCTTGGCCAGGATCACCCGCGCGCCGGCCACCGTGCCGCTGCCCACGATGGCCTTGTTCTGGACCCGCGACAGAGAGATGTTTTCGGTTTCGGCCAGGCGGTCGATCACCATGAAACCAATATTGTGCCGGGTGTCGCGGTACTCGCGGCCCGGGTTACCCAGCCCCACAATCAGGTACGGCTGGCGGTCGTCCGGCTCATTCGACGGCGTTTCTTTCCGCCTTCCCTGCAGCAGTTCCCGAATCTTCAGCATGCCTTCCTCAACCGAATCCGCTCCCATCGATAGACCACCTGTGCGAAATATCTCCCCTGCCGGCAGCAGCGCAACAGGTGAGTATAACATGAAGGGGGTGAAGAATCAAACCGCCCGCTCAGGAGCAGACCTCCTCAGTTGGTCGAGGAATCTGGTTGACAAACCAGGCTGGTAGGGTTAATAATAAACTGAACGAAGCAAACGGGGATAATTATGGTTTTTGCTCTCCAGCTGCGGAGCGGTGAAAACTCACTCTTTAATAACCAATGGAAACAAATACAAGCACAACTCCACAGTATCAAAGCCTGCCAGCTCCTCCGGAGCAGGACGAAGGCGGTTCGAAAAGAAAATGGGGTTTAATCGCCGCCGGGGTCATCATCGCTGGCCTGCTGATCTTTGGATTTGTCATGCTAATTCTGGCAGACCCCGCCACCACTGCCGAAGTGCGTGACATCTTCATCATTTTCATGGCCTTGATCCTGCTGCTCTTGATGCTGTCGGCGGTTGTGCTGGTCGTCCAGCTGGCCACCTTGATCAACCTGCTCCAGAATGAGATCAAGCCCATGCTGCAGGCCATGAACGAAACCGTCAACACCGTGCGAGGCACCACCGCTTTCATGAGCGACAATCTGGTGGAACCGATCATCAAGGTCAACTCTGCCCTCGCCGGTTTCCGCGGAATGCGTGATTTCATTCGGATCTTCCGGCGATAGCCAGGCATGAAAGGAGACAACCTATGTCAGACCGGGATAATTTCGGTTCATTTTTGATGGGGTTTATCATCGGCGGGTTGGCAGGAGCCGCGGCATCTTTACTGCTCGCGCCGCAGTCGGGTGAGGAAACCCGGACCCTGATTAAGGACAAGGCCATCGTGATCCGCGAACGCACCAGTGAAACGGTCGAAGAAGCCTACAAGCAGGCCGAAGTGGCCGCCCAGGAAGCCATCCGCAAGGCTGAAGACCTGCTGGCGAAAGCCCGCTCGCAGGCCGAAGAAGTGCAGCGCCGCGGGCAGATGATCATCGAAAAGCAGCGCGGCGGACAGGGGGCTATGGGTGATATCGAACAGTTTGCGGAAGAGGTGAAAGACACCGCCGCCGAGCACGTCGAGGAAATTACCGACGAGATCGAGCAGAAAGCCGATGAGCTGGAAGACAAAGGCGACGAGCTCGCCCGGGGATAGTTCCAGTCATCTGGAAGTAAAGGCTGCCATCCGGGATGGCAGCCTTTTTTCTTACTGAAGATACAGCTCCGCCATCACCACCTGGATCTGGTTGAGGACATCTCTGGCCAGCACCGACGCGCTGTTGCCATGCCGGTCCCGGGCCAGCAGCCCGGCCTGAGCATGGATCCAGGCTCCGGCCTGCGCGGCTTCAAACGGAGGCAGCCCCTGTGCCCGCAGCCCGGTGATGATCCCTGCCAGCACATCGCCCGTGCCGGCTCGCGCCAGCGCCGGCGTAGCCACCGGGATGACAGCCGCCCGGCCTTCCGGATCAGCGACGACCGTCAGCGCGCCTTTAAGCACCAGCACCTGCTTCCACTCCCGGGCGTACTGGCGTGCCAGCCGCAGCCGGTCTTTCTGGATTACGTCCACCGGCAGGCCGGTCAGCGCCGACATTTCGCCGGGGTGCGGGGTGAGAATGGAACCCGCCGGCAGGACCTGCGGCCAGTCTTTGATTCTCGCCAGCATCCGCAGCCCGTCTGCATCGATAATCAGGGGCGGCAGCCCTGCCCCTGCTTTCGCTTCCCGGGCCGGCTCGCTGACGAACCCCAGCCCCGTCCTGCGAGTGTGGCTGGCGGACTCGGCCAGCAGCCGTTCCAGGAAGCGCGTCGTGGTATCTTCGGTGCCCCAGCCGCTGCCCAGCAGCATCGCGGTGGTGCGGTTCAGGTTCTCACAGACCAGATCAACCGCACTGTCAGAAATCACCCCCACCTCGTGGGGCAGCAGCAGCCAGATGGCTTCGGGCAGCTGGCTGGCCAGCGACGCGTGCAGCGGTTCGGCCACCGCCATCTGCACCAGCCCGGCCCCCACCCGGTAAGCCGCGCTGCCGGCCAGCCAGGCCGCTCCGGTGTAGTTGACCGAGCCGACCACCAGAGTTGCGGTGCCAAAGCTGCCCTTGTGGGCGTCCAGTGGCCGTTCCGGCATCCACCGGCGCACCAGCTCCCCGGTGACCACATGTGTCTCCACAGCTTCCGCGGCGGGCAAGCTTACCGGCAGGTCCAGCGGAACGACCTCCAGCCCACCGATCACGTTGAAGGCAGGAAAAGCGAGCAGCCCGGCTTTCACCGCCTCCATGCACACGGTGACATCCGCGGGAATGGTCTGGCTGGCGACCTCGCCCGTATCGCAGTTGACTCCGGAGGGGCAGTCGATCGCGACGGTGAAAGGCAGCGGGTCCACAGACCGGGCTGCCTCCAGCAGCCGGGCGGCATTCGGGCGTAAAGGCAGCTCCACGCCCGTGCCCAGCAGGCCGTCGAGCAGCAGGTCTGCATCCACCAGCCAGGCGGTCAGCTGCTGGTAATTCAAATCGTCTTCAGCGGTGGTCCATTCGCCGCCCACAGCGGTCAGCGATTCCAGCAGCGGGTCGTCCGGCCTGGCCTTGAGCAGGTACGCCCGAACGTGCCAGCCGCCAGTAGCCAGCTCGGTCAGCGCCACCAGCGCGTCTCCGCCGTTGTTTCCCGGCCCGACCAGCGCCACGGCCGTCACATCGTCATCCCCGGCGAAGATCCGCTGCACCACCTGAGCCACTCCTTTACCGGCCCGCTGCATCATCTCCGCGTATGTGACCCCGCGTTCGTTGGCCTGGAATTCGATCGCTCGCATTTCTGACACGCTTACCAGTTTCATGCGACCTCCTTGGGACTGCTCTCAACTCATTATACAGTCAGCCCGGCCCGCCGTCACTCGAGACCTGGCGGTATAATCGAACCATGCGGAAATCCCTCACTGCTGCCGTCTTCATCTCTGGAATGACCAGCCTCGCCCTGGAGATGCTCGCCTCCCGCCTGCTGGGCAATTACTTTGGCACCAGCAATTTGGTCTGGGCCAGCATCATCGGGCTGATTCTGATCTACATCACCGCCGGGAACTACCTCGGCGGTTTATGGGCTGACCGTTCGCCCAGCTACCGCACCTTCTTTCTGATTCAGATCTGGGCCGCGCTGGCCATCGCCGCCACCCCGCTGATCTCCCGACCCGTGCTGCGCCTGGCCGCGGACGCCTTCGACCAGCTGCAGCTCGGTGTGCTGGCCGGGTCTTTCCTCTCGGTGATGGTCCTGTTCATCGCCCCGGTGGTCCTGCTGGGCACCATCTCACCTTTCGCCGTGCGTCTGGCGCTGCAGTCACCCCGGCCGGTTGGCAGCACCGCGGGGAAGATCTACGCCATCTCCACCCTGGGTTCTTTCGTGGGCACATTCCTGCCCGTGCTCATCCTGGTTCCGCTGGTGGGCACCTACCGCTCCTTCCTGATCATCAGCGCCATCCTGCTGGTGACCGCCCTGGTCGGTCTGGGGCTGACCGTCTCCTGGCGCGACGCCTTCCGCTACTTCTGGGCGCCGGTCATCGTGCTGGTTCTGGGTCTGGTCGGGCTGCGCGGGATGGATAAGGCCACACCTGGCCTGGTGTACGAAACGGAGTCCGCCTACAACTACATCCAGGTGCTGCAGCAGGATGACTACTGGCTGCTGCGCCTCAACGAGGGGCAGGGCATCCACTCGGTCTACCATCCAGAGGTGCTCAACTATTACGGCCCCTGGGAGCAGGTGCTGGTCGCGCCGTTTTTCAACCCGGCGCCTTTCGAACCGGCTGCCATCGAGCGCATGGCCATCGTCGGCCTGGCCGCCGGAACGACCGCCCGCCAGGCTGCAGCCGTTTTCCCGGAGATTGCGATCGACGGCATCGAGATCGATCCGGAGATCGTGGAAGTCGGCCGGCAGTACTTCGCCATGGACTTACCCAACCTGAACGTCATCATCCAGGACGGCCGCTGGGGGCTGGAAAACAGCGACGCCACCTACCAGGTGATCAGCGTCGACGCCTACCGCCCGCCGTATATCCCCTGGCACCTGACCACTCGAGAGTTCTTCCAGAGCGTCTATGACCACCTGAGTGAAGACGGCGTCATGGTGCTCAACGTGGGCCGCGGGGTCGAAGACCGCCGGCTGGTGAACGCGCTCAGCGCCACCATCCTGACCGTGTTCCCCAGCCTGCATGTGGTTGACGTGCCGGATTCCTTCAACACCATCCTCTTTGCCACCCGAACCCCGACCGAACCGGCCAACCTCAGAGCCAACTTCGATACCCTGCTGGCCCGGCCGGACACTCCGCGGCTGCTGCTGGAAGCCATGGCCACCGCCCTGACCAACCTGCAGCCGGTTTCGCAGTCCGGACCGGTCTTCACCGACGATTACGCCCCGGTGGAATGGATCACCAACGCAATGATCCTCGACTTCTTCCTAACCGGCGACATGGAGGAAATGCAGTGAGAACCCTTCGCCCCATCCTGCTGGGACTGATATCCCTGGCCATCCCCCTGGTGTTGATGATGACCTCCATCCGCCTGGTGATGAGCCCGCTGTACCTCAACCTGGAATACAACCTGCCCGGCTTTCCGGCTGACCCCTACGGGTTCACCACTGAGGACCGCCTGTACTGGTCCCGCTTCGCGCTGGACTACCTGTACAATGACGCCGGCCCCGAATTTCTGGGCGACCTGCGCTTCCCGGACGGCCAGCCGTTGTTCAACCAGCGCGAGGTGGGCCACATGCTGGACGTCAAGAACCTGGTCCAGCTGATGCTGGTTGTATGGCCGCTGCTGCTGGCGGGGCTGGCGATCCTCGGGCTGATCGCCTGGCGAACCGGCTGGATGGCCGACTTCTGGCAGGCAGTCTCCAACGGCGGCTGGGTCACCCTGGGGCTGATCGCCGCGATTCTGGTCTTCGTGCTAATCAGCTTCCAGCAGCTGTTCACCGCTTTTCACCGGATCTTCTTCGAGGGTGACACCTGGCTGTTCTACTATTCAGACACCCTGATCCGCCTGTTCCCCCTGCGCTTCTGGCAGGACGGCTTCATCCTGGTGGGGCTGTTCACCGCAATCGGCGGGCTGATCCTGGCCCTGGCAGGACGCAGGCTGGCACGCAGGTAAATCTGGACGGGGAAACAACAACGGGCCGCTTCTGCGGCCCGTTTTCATTCCTGCGATGGCAAGTCGCCTTTACTTTGCCTTGCCCTGGTTGGCGACGGCTTCCATGGCCTTCTTGACCGCTTCCGGATCGCCCAGGTAGTAGTGCTGGATGGGCTTGAGGTCCTCGTCCAGCTCGTACACCAGCGGCACACCGGTGGGGATGTTCAGCTCGGTGATGTCCTGATCGGAGACGTTGTCCAGGTGCTTGACCAGCGCGCGCAGGCTGTTGCCGTGAGCGGCGATGATCACCCGCTTCCCGGCCTTGATCTCCGGCACGATCTCATCGTACCAGTACGGCATGAAGCGGGCGACGGTGTCCTTCAGGCACTCGGTCAGCGGCAGCTCGTTTTCCGGGACGTCCTTGTAGCGAGGATCATGGCCGGGCCAGCGTTCGTCGGTTTTCTCCAGCGCCGGGGGCTGCACATCGTAGCTGCGCCGCCAGATCTTGACCTGCTGTTCGCCGAACTTCGCCGCTGTCTCGGCCTTGTTCAGCCCCTGCAGAGCGCCGTAATGGCTGTCTCTTATACA
>DGEO01000037.1:16186-166504 GCA_002385985.1 Anaerolineaceae bacterium UBA3924
GGTTTTCTCCAGCGCCGGGGGCTGCACATCGTAGCTGCGCCGCCAGATCTTGACCTGCTGTTCGCCGAACTTCGCCGCTGTCTCGGCCTTGTTCAGCCCCTGCAGAGCGCCGTAATGGCGCTCATTCAGACGCCAGCTGCGGCGGACAGGGATCCACATCAGGTCCATCTCATCCATGATGATCCACAGCGTGCGGATGGCGCGCTTGAGAACCGAGGTGAAGGCCAGGTCGAAAGTGTAGCCGGCTTCCTTCAGCTGTTTGGCCGCCTGCTTTGCTTCCTCAATCCCCTTTTCGGAAAGGTCCACGTCTGTCCAACCGGTAAAGCGGTTCTGCTTGTTCCAATCGCTCTCGCCGTGTCGCACGAGCACAACCTTGTACATACTAACCTCCTGAGATTCTGTCTATCATAAACGTAGCGCAAGTGTTGATCCTTGCGCTACGCTTCGAGTCTAATCTCGAATATGGGCTACCGGATCGCGACCGGGTTCTCCGCGTCCAGGCTCGGATCAAAGATATGGAAGTTGTCCATGTTGAAGAGCAGCCGGACTTGCTCGCCAATATTGTACCGCGAGCGCGGATCGACACGGGCGACATAATTATTTTTCCCGCTCACCAGGTAGAGGAAGATTTCATTGCCCATAAGTTCCGTGACATCGACCTTGGCTTCAACAGGCGCCGAGTTGATGTTCGCCGGAGCGAAATCCGGATTGTGAATGTCCTCCGGCCGTATGCCGAAGATCACCTCTTTGCCGTCATAAGGCATGTAGACCCCCGCCTTGTGATCGGGGATCCGCACCGCGAACTCGTCCGCGTCCACATACACCGCGCCGTCGTCGCGGCGGATGCGAGCCGGGAAGAAGTTCATCGCCGGAGAGCCGATGAACCCGGCCACGAACATGTTGGCCGGCCGGTCGTACAGCTCCTGCGGGGTATCCAGCTGCTGCAGCTTGCCCTTATTCATCACCGCGATGCGGGTGGCCATGGTCATAGCCTCCGTCTGGTCGTGGGTCACGTAGATGAATGTGGTGGCCAGGTTCTGGTGCAGCTTGGAAATCTGCGAGCGGGTTTGCACCCTCAGCTTGGCGTCCAGGTTGGAGAGCGGCTCGTCGAAGAGGAACACCTGCGGTTCGCGCACGATGGCCCGGCCGACCGCAACACGCTGCCGCTGGCCGCCGGATAGCTCGCGCGGGCGCCGCTTGAGCAGCTGCTCAATGCCCAGGATTTCCGCTGCCGTTTCCACCCGCCGCTGGATTTCCTGCTTGGGAAGCTTGCGCAGCTTCAGGCCAAATGCCATGTTGTCATACACCGTCATATGCGGGTAGAGCGCGTATGACTGGAAGACCATGGCGATATCCCGGTCCTTCGGAGGAATATCATTGACGACACGATCGCCGATGTAAACCTTGCCGTCGGTGACTTCTTCGAGGCCGGCCAGGCAGCGAAGCGCGGTCGTCTTTCCGCAGCCAGACGGCCCTACCAAAACGAGAAATTCCTTGTCTGCGATTTCAATGTTCAGATCATGCAGGGCGACAAAGTCACCAAACTTCTTCCAGACGTGTTCATAGGTTACGCTGGCCACGGGGAAAATCCTCCTTCCGGAACGAGTATAGTGACTAAATTATAGACCATCTCGAGGGGGATGACAATAAAAATGTGACCACCATATTCCCCGGAATTGGATCAGGTTATCGTTCCAGCGGAGGAATCTCAGGCCTGGCGCTGCATCTCCGCTTTGCCGGCCATTTCGCTGGCCAGGCAGCGCTCCAGCCCGTCGATCACGTCATCGATATCCTGCGCGGTCACCACCGGTGACATATGCCCGATGCGGATCAGCTGTTCCTTCATCGCTCCCAGGCCGGAGGAGATTTTGATCCGGCACTCCTGCTCCAGGAAGGACACCAGCCGGCCCGACGGCACCGGCGTCCAGGCAGCGGTGAGCACCGCGTTCATCCGCTCAACCGGGGTGTACGGCTCCAGCCCTATTCGCTCCAGACCGGCGCGCAGCTGCAGCGCCAGCTGCCGGTAGCGCTCCAGCCGGGCTTCAATCCCCTCCTCCGCCAGCATGCGCAGGGCCACGTTCAGCGCGGTCACCAGATTGCTGTTCATGGTGACCGGCGTCGGGTGCCAGTCGCCCCACTCCACCATGTACTTTTTCCACATGCGCAGGTCGGTGAACCAGCCGGCGTCTTCCGGCTGCCGGGTGATGCGTTCCCAGGCCCGCTGGCTGACGGCTACCGGGGACAGTCCCGGCGGCGCGCCCAGGCATTTCTGCGTCGCCGAGGCAGCCAGATCGACCCCCCATTCCTCCATCCGGAATTCGATCCCGCCGAGTGAGGAGACTGCGTCAACCACAAACAGCACATCCTTCCCCCTCAGGGCCTTGCCCAGCTGGCCGATCGGGTTCAGGATGGTGGTCGAGGTTTCCAGGTGCACCGCCGCCACGCCGCGAGCCTCAGGATGGGCCTGCAGCGCTTCCAGCACCGGTTCGACCTCCAGCGGCTGGCCTTCCTCTCCCCACACCGGGATCACATTCAGACCCCGCCGCTGTGCAATGTCAATCAGGCGCAGGCCGAAGAACCCGTTGCTGGCTACAATCACCGTCTCGCCGCGATGAAAGGCGCTACCGAAACAGGCGTCAATGCCTGCCGTGCCCGACCCGGACAATAAAAAGACCTCTCCGCTGGTATGGAAGAGGTCTTTTAGCCGTTCCAGGGTCTCAAAATACAGGCTGCGAAAGCGCGGTCCATAATGCGGCTGGACCGGAGCGCCCATCGCGGCCTGAACTTCGGGGGCAACCGAAACCGGGCCGGGGATCATCAGACGCAGCGGAAGTTCACTGTTCATTTCGCTCCTTCCTCTTATGCTGGTGCCTATTTCTATCTTAGCACGCCGGGAAACTCAGTCAAATAGCGCTTCTTCACATGATGGACGGCATTTCTTCCTTTCCCGGGAGATTGTGCGGCCCATGTGTTTTGAATCCCGAAAAATTTTTTGGTACACTTTACCTGTCGCTTCATTCAAACTTCCATCATCGACTGCAGGATGGACAATTTGGACACCGATAGACTGCTCCGCATTGGTCGAAGCGGGAGAAGGGGAAGATTCTGTGTCGAAATACACCGTCCTGGCGCTGGCCTTCGGCACTGCTCGCATCGCTGAGCCATATACAGGGCCAGGGTGGACCGTTCTTCCCTGTTCTGCCAACACAATATCCCCTGAGAGAAAGGAAGGAACTGAACCATGACCCTACCTCAAACCATAGGATTTCCCAGGATGAAGAAAGAAACGGGTGAACGGCGGGTGTTTCTGCCGGATTTCATCCAGTATCTGACCACACTGGGTGTCACTGTGACCCTCGAGGAAGGATATGGCTCTCGTTCCGGTTTCACTGCGGATGACTATATCAAGGGGAACCCGCACGTCCGCATCGGTACCCGGGAGGAGGCCTTCAGCCAGGATGTGGTCCTGGTACTGCGATCGCCTTCACGCGAAGAGATGGAATTAATCCCGCGGGGAACCATCCTGTTATCCATGCTGCACTACCCCACCCGCCCGCGCCGCTTTGCCCACATCCGCAATCTGGGCATCCGGGCCATCTCGCTGGACAGTATTGTGGATGACAACAACATCCGCCTGGTGGAAAACATGAAGGCGGTCGCCTGGAACGGGCTGGAGGCTGGCTTTGACGTGCTGGAAAGGGACTGGCCAGACCTGCTCCGGCCCGACGGCAAGCCCATCCGCGTACTGGTCCTGGGCACCGGCATGGTTGGCAAATACGCCGTCGACGCTGCCACCCACCTGGGGAACATCGAGCGTAACAACGAGCACATCCAGGTGGACGGCCCGGGTGCGATCGCCCTGGCAGTCGGCCGCAACGTGACCTCTCAGCCAGACCTGATGAAAGAGATCTTCAAGCAGGTAGACATGCTGGTGGATGCCTCGCAGCGCCGCGACACTTCCAAACCGGTGGTGCCCAACGAATGGATCGCCTGCCTGCCCGAGCACGCCGTGGTGGTGGACCTGGCGGTGGACCCCTACATCCTGGAGGCCAATCCCCCGGTTGTGCGCGGGATTGAAGGCATCCCGCAGGGCGACCTCAACCAGTACATCTTCGAGCCGGATGACCCGCAATGGGACAAAACCGTACCGGCTTCTGTGGATTCCCGCAACCGCCGCCGGACGGTGACCTGCTATTCCTGGCCCGGCATTCACCCGGAGGCCTGCATGAACCATTACGCGCTCCAGCTAACCCCCCTGATGAAAGCCCTGTTCTCGGTGGGTTATGACGGCCTCTCGCCGAACGGAGACTTCTTCGAGCGGGCGCTGTACCGGGCGACCATCGACGCCTGGCTGCCCTCGCAGAAGAAGCCTGTGCTGGATGACGAGTACGAGAAAGATTAGCCCTTACACCTGCGCCTCTGGATTGACATCAATTAGGAGCCGCCCATGCCCGAACTGCCCGAAATTGCCTCCCGCGCCGCGCAAATGACCGAGCTGCTGGCTGGCAAAGTGATCCAGGAGATCACGGTGCTGCAGCCAAAATGCCTGAACATCCCGGCCGCCGAGTTCCAGGCCAGCCTGTGCGGCGCGAAGCTGGGCAAAACCACCTGCCGAGGAAAATGGCTGTTCACCGAAACGGACCTCGGCAGGCTGCTGCTCAACCTGGGCATGGGCGGAGAACTCCTGCTAGTCAAACCGGACAGGCTGCCTGAAAAGCGCCGCCTGGTCTTTCATTTCACCGATGGAGAGGCCCTGTCGGTCAACTTCTGGTGGTTTGGCTACGCGCATTTCACCAGGCCAGATGAGCTCCACCGCCACGAGATGACTGCCCGGCTGGGACCCAACGCCCTTGACGTCTCCCTTAAAGATCTGGCGGCAGCGGCGAAGACGCAGCGCACACGGGTGAAATCGTACTTGCTGGACCAGAGCAAGATTGCCGGGATCGGCAATGCCTACATCCACGACATCCTTTTTCAGGCCCGCCTGCACCCGCTAACCCAGCTCATCACCCTGACACCTGACCAGATCAGCGGACTGCACGCAGCCATCCGCAAAGGCCTGACCACCAGCCTGGAAAAAGGCGGCGCGTTTTACGAAGTGGACCTGCTGGGCCGACCGGGCGGGTTCACCATGGACGACATCCTGATCGGCTACAAAGAAGGCAAGCCCTGCCCGGTCTGCTCGACGCCGATCACCAAGATCAAGACCGGAGCCACCAGCAGTTACATCTGCCCGCACTGCCAGCCTCTTTAGACTACCCTTCTGGACAGGTTCCTGACCGCCTGATGGACAGGCGCCAATCCCATCTCACGGGGGTTTAAACCCCTGGCTCCTCCCGGTATGATAAGAGCGTTGACTCTCGAACGACCGTGGAGGAGAACCAATCCGATGAACAAGGCCATTTCCATCAAAGGCGGACGCGTACTGCGCCTGAGGAACTACGTCGTAACCTCCGCCATCCTGTTTGCCGCCATCGGTTTTGTCTCTGGCGTAATTGGATTGGTCGGCAGCTTTCGGGGCAGGCACGTTTTCTTTGTCCTCGGACCTTTCCACCTTGAAGGTGTTCCCGCCGGAATCCTCGGCGTACCGCTGATGCCGCTGGTCTTCGCGGTGGCAGGTATACTGCTGGCTCTGATCACTTATCTGCCGGCCAGCTGGATTTTGCGCCGCGTCTAGAAACCATCTCTTCGGAAGACTGTTTCTTCCAGCCGGTCTCCGGGGCGCACCCGCATGCCTGGTGAGCAAACCAGGCAGTATACTGGCAGCCTCCGGGGCCGGTTTTCTTCGCGTTCAAGTAACTTCATTGCCATGCCCCGTTTTGTGGCATATAATTGATCGATTGTCAGTTGCAGGACTGAAGGCCAGCGCGTTTCTCACACCGCTGAACCCTCTGGAGTTGTTTTATGCCAACCGATGCTCAGGTTCATCCCTACGATTTGAAGAACATCAACACCCCCAGCCGGCTGAAGTCCCTGTGGCGGCTGCTGACGGGATTCCGCCTGTCCTACCTGGGCGCCACGCTGAGCATAGGTCTGGCTGCCACGGCGAAGACCGGAACCTACCTGCTGCTGCGCTACTTCATCGACAACTTCTTCGTCGAGACCGGACAATCCATCAACCTGGTCCAGATCGCCCTGGCATTTGTCGGGCTGGCGCTGACCGAGGGCACCTTCACCTTCCTCAGCGGGCGGCTGGCGGCGCGAACCGCCGAAGGAATCACCCGGCGCCTGCGGAATTATCTGTTCGACCACATCCAGCACCTGACCTTCGCCTATCACAGCAAGACGCAGACGGGCGAGCTGATCCAGCGGGTCACTTCGGATGTGGACGCCATTCGCCGCTTCTTTTCCGATCAGGCGATCGGCGTCGGACGCATCATCCTGCTGTTCGTTATCAACTTTATCGCCATCTTCAACCTGCACCCGCTGCTGGCCTTCCTGTCCATCATCGTCATCCCGCTTGTGCTGGTGGTCTCGATGCAGTTCTTCAAGCGGATCACCAAAGCTTATGAGGACTACCAGAATCAGGACGGCGTGCTGACCACCATCCTGCAGGAGAACCTCTCCGGAGTACGCGTGGTAAAAGCCTTCGCCCGCCAGGAATACGAAATTACCAAGTTCGAGAAGGAAAACTGGGAAAAGTTCCGGCGCGGCAAGAAGCTGATGAGCATCCACTCTCTGTTCTGGCCGGTCTCGGACCTGCTGTGCAGCGCGCAGATGCTGGCCGGCTACCTGATCGGCGCGCTGATGGCCATCAACGGCGAGATTTCTGTGGGCACCTACCTGGCCTACGCCGGCATGCTGGTCTGGATCATCTTCCCCATCCGCAACCTGGGCCGCCTGATCGTCCAGACCTCCACCGGTCTGGTCTCGCTGGGCCGCCTGATCGAGATCATCCGCGAGGACCGCGAACCGCTGGACGAAGGCGATTACCAGCCGGAAACCATCAACGGCGAGATCGAGTTCGTCAATGTGGGCTTCGAGTACGAAGCCGAGCACGCTGTGCTGCGCGATATCAGCTTCAAGGTCTGCCCGGGGCAGGTGGTGGCCCTGCTGGGCGGAACCGGCTCGGGGAAGACCTCGCTGGTCAACCTGCTGCCGCGCTTCTTTGAATACCAGGAAGGCGACATCCTGCTGGACGGGGTCAGCCTGAAGCGCTATCCGCGCAAGCTGCTGCGCCGCCACATCGGTATCGTCGAGCAGGAGCCTTTCCTCTTCTCCCGCTCCATCCGCGAGAACATCACCTACGGTGTGGGCCGCGAAGTGAGCCAGGAGGAAGTGGAGCAGGCCGCACGTGCCGCCGCCATCCACGACGTGATCATGAGCTTCCCCAACGGCTACCAGACCATCGTGGGTGAAAAGGGCGTGACCGTCTCCGGAGGGCAGAAACAGCGCATCGCCATCGCCCGCACGCTGTTGAAAAACCCGAGAATCTTGATCCTGGACGACTCGACCTCCGCGGTCGATACCGAGACGGAAGCGGAGATCCGCAGGGCGCTGCAGACCCTGATGCAGAACCGCACCACCTTCATCATCGCCCACCGGGTGCAGAGCATAATGAACGCGGATCTGATCCTGGTCATGGACCAGGGACGAATCGTCCAGTCCGGCAAGCACGAGGACCTGGTCCAGCAGGACGGGATTTACCGGCGCATCTACGAGATCCAGACGCGCATCGAGGACGAGCTCGAGAAGGAGATCTCCAGTGTCTGACGAATATATCGAGGAAGAGGAATTTAGCGGCGCTTTTGAAGGTCGGGTTTTTCGCCGCATCCTGACCCTGATCGCCCCCTACAAGATGTGGGTGGTGGGCTTCCTATTGTCTGTGGTGGTTGTCTCAATTCTGGACGCCTACTTCACCTACCTGAGCAAGCAGATCATCGATCAGGGCATCGTGCCCGGCAACCGCTCAGCGCTGGTCTCCATCCTGCTGCAGTACGGGGGGCTGATCGTGGTCCAGTGTGTCGCGGTGTTCGGCTTCATCTACCTGACCGCCGTGCTCGGCGAACGCGTCCGCTACGACCTGCGCCAGTCGATGTTCAACCACCTGCAGGCGCTGTCACTGAATTACTACAGCCGCACCCCGGTCGGCTGGATCATGGCCCGCGTCAACTCGGACAGCGACCGCGTTTCGGAAATGGTCAGCTGGGGCATCGTCGACTCCACCTGGGGCGTGATGAACATCGGCACCTCGCTGATCTTTATGTTCGCCATTAACTGGCGGCTGGCCCTGATCGTGCTGGCCATCATCCCCATCCTGCTGGTGGTGGCGGTGTTCTTCCAGCGCCGCATCCTGCGCGAGTACCGCCAGGTGCGCAAGTTCAACTCCAAGATCACCGGCGCCTACAACGAGAATATCACCGGTGTGCGCGTGGTCAAAGCCCTGGGCCGGGAGCCGGAGAATATGCGCGAGTTCGACGGGCTGACCGGCAGCATGTACCGCTCGGCGTACCGGGCGGCCTGGCTGAGCGCGCTCTTCCTCCCCAGCGTGCAGATGATCTCAGCACTGGCGCTGGGCACGGTCGTCTACGTCGGCGGCCTGCAGGCGACAGTCGGCGGCATGACCATCGGCGGCATCCAGGCTTTCGTGGCGTACGTCACCTCCATGATGTGGCCCATCCAGGACCTGGCCCGCGTGTTCGCAGAGCTGCAGCTGTCCATCGCTTCGGCGGAGCGCATCTTCTCCCTCCTGGACGCCGTTCCCAGTGTTCAGGACCAGCCCAACTCCGTCGATCCCGGCGAGATCCGCGGGGACATCGAGTTCGACCACGTCTCCTTCGGGTACGAGGACGGCCAGTCGGTGCTGAAGGACTTCTCTCTGAAAGTCAAACAGGGAGAGACCATCGCCCTGGTGGGGCCTACAGGCGGCGGCAAGTCGACCATCGTGAATCTGGTCTGCCGCTTCTACGAACCGGTCTCCGGCACCATCCGCATCGACGGGCGGGATTACCGCGAGCTGTCCATGCACGCCATCCAGTCACGCATTGGCATGGTGCTCCAGACCCCCCACCTGTTCTCCGGCTCCATCCGCGAAAACATCCGCTACGGGCGGCTGAACGCGACGGACGAGGAAGTGGAGCGCGCCGCAAAACTGGTCGGCGCGGACACCTTCATCCGCACCTTCAGCAAGGGATATGACGAGGAGGTCGGCGAGGGCGGCAGCCTGCTCTCGGTGGGCCAGAAGCAGCTGATCAGCCTGGCCAGGGCCATCCTGTCCAACCCGCAGATCTTCATCATGGATGAGGCCACCAGCTCGGTGGACACGCTGACCGAGTCGCTGATCCAGCAGGGCATGGAAACGCTGATGCAGGGACGCACCAGCTTTGTCATCGCCCACCGCCTCTCGACCATCAAGCGCGCCGACCGCATCCTGGTGATCGAAAACGGGACCATCGCCGAAATGGGCACCCACGCAGAGCTGCTGCGCAAGCGAGGTAAATATTACCAGCTGTACACCAAGCAGTTCCGCAGCCAGATGGAGCAGGCCTTCAACCCCTTCTCCAACCCGGCAGCCCAGCAGGCCTAGCGACTGTATTGCGAGTTACCCGCCGCCGTCTTCTTCGCGGGCGAAGATGGGTTCGCCCAGCAGTTCTTCCACCTGCTGGCGGTTGGGCAGCGCTGACCGCAGCCCGCGCCGGGTGGCCGTCAGCGCCCCGGCGGCGCTGGCAAAGCGCAGTGACTGGAGCGCAGGCAGCCCGCTGCCCAGCCCCACCGCCAGCGCGCCCAGGAAGGCCACCCCCGTTCCGTTCCGGTCCACCACATTGACCGCCGGCGGAGCCAATAGCCCCTGCTGGCCGTCCACGTGGTAGTAGATACCGCGCTTTCCCAGCGTGACCACCACGCCATGAACGCCGGTCTCAGCCAGCTCCGACGCGGCCGCGGTGGCGGCCTCCAGCCCGTCTCCCGGGCTGGAGGTCAGGACGCCGGCTTCCATCTGGCTCATCACCAGGTAATCGACATTCTTCAGCAGCGACAGGCTCAGCGGCCTGGCCGGGGAAGCATTGAGCACGACAGTCACACCGTTTTGGTGGGCCAGCTCGGCGCAGTACTCGACCGTTTCGATCGGGATTTCCAGCTGCAGCAGCAGCACGTCGGCTTTACGGATCACATCATGCGCCTCTGCCAGCAGGCCGGGCAGAAGCTGGTAATTGGCGCCAGGACTGATCACAGCGGTGCTCTGGCCGGACAGGTCGACGGTGATCATGGCGACACCGGTGGGAGTCTCCGGGTCCCTGGAGATAAAGGCCGTATCAACCCCTTCCTCCTCCAGGCTGCGGATCAGGGCTTCGCCGTTCTCATCCCGCCCCACCCGGCCGATCATGAGCACCTGACCGCCCAGCCGGGCTGCCGCCACCGCCTGATTGCCGCCCCGCCCGCCCGGAAATCTGGTGACTCTGCCGCCCATCACCGACATCCCGGGCCGGGGCAGCTGCTCCGTCTGCACCACCAGGTCCATATTCAAACTGCCCACGACGACAATATTGCTCGCCATACACCAGATCTCCTGCTCGAATAGATCACCGCTGCCTGACCGGGTTCCGCCCCGTCAGCGCGCCTTCTCCATCACATGGTCCACCAGAAAGCGAACCGCTTCCTCCTGCTGTCTACCCACCTGATGGAAGTAGATATGCGTGAATCCGGCTCGCCGGTACTCCTCAAACGCCTCCAGATACGGTCCGGGGTCCGGCCCCATGGGGAACTCGCCGCGAATATCTTCCTTCTTCAGCAGCTTGATTACCTGCTCGAAGTGATCCGGGGTGGGCAGGTCCGCTTTCAGCGCGCCGGGTACCAGCGTGGTCGGCCACCACTGGAAGGCGGTGTCCAGCGCTTCCTCCTCGGTCTCCGCCCAGCACATGGTGATCTTCCCCACCACCGGCTTGCCCTTACCGCCGTTCTCCGTGAACGCCCGGATCAACTCTTCGTCAGGGGATGTGCAGATCAGCCCGTCACTCAGCACGCCGGCCATGGCCGCGGTTTTCTCACCGGACGCTGCGACGAAGATGGGCGGCAGCTGCTCCGGCAGGGTATAGATGCGGGCATTTTCAACGGTGTAAAACTCTCCCCAGTAGCTGGCCTCGTTTCCTTCCCACAGCAGGCGGATGATCTCAACGGCCTCCTCCAGCATATCCAGGCGGAGCGCTGCCGGCGGCCAGGGGTCTCCCAGAATATGCTCGTTTAGCGCTTCGCCCGTACCCAGCCCCAGGAAGAAACGGCCTTCCATCATGGCTCCGGCGGTTGCCGCTGCCTGGGCGATCACCGCCGGGTGGATTCTCACCGTCGGGCAGGTGACCCCGGTCCCGACCATGATGCCCTCCGTCGCCTGGGCGATTCCACCCAGCACCGACCAGACAAAGGGCGAGTGCCCGGTGAAGCTGATCCAGGGGTGATAGTGGTCCGAAATAGACACAAACTCAAACCCGGCGTCCTCGGCCATCCTGGCGTACCTCACCAGGTCGTTGGGATGGTGCTCCTCCGCCGACAGCGCATACCCGATCATCGTCATTTATCCCCTCCTATGGGCCGGATTTTGGACCGGCCTAGTCTGCTGCCAGTCATCAATTCAGCGTAGGCCGGTTGCCGCCGCTCCACAATCAGGATTTTCCCTCAGGCCGCGTAGGAGAGTTCCTAGACCGGATCTGGTTCTTCCTCTCCTGTCAGACCGGCCGGTATTATCAGTTGGCCAGCTTTACAATACCGTAATTTTTACTCTTTTTATCTATTATCTGGATATATTTCGTGAGATTTTTGATATACTATAACGCGTACCCCTTAACAGGATTAAGTGAAGAAATCCGACAGGCTCTCTCCGAGAGGTGGACTGCGCCTGTTTTTTGCAGGTAAGGAACATGAAGAAAAATAACCGTCCGCTCAACAATTCCCTCATCGAAAACAAATTACTGCGCATTGCCATCCTGGTCGCGGCCCTCATCATCACCGGTGTCGCCCTCTGGCTGCCGACCTTCACCACCCCCAAACCCATCACCCTGACCGACCTGGCCAACGACATCCGCGCCGGTGAAGTGGTCACCATCCAGGACACCACCGAGACCGGTGAACTGCTGATCACCTACCGGGACGGCAGCACCGAGAAGAGCATGCGCGACACCGCCTCCTCGCTTTTGGAGCAGCTCAATCATCTGGGCCTCGAAGGCGAGCATCTTTCTGCTATCAAGCTGGAGTTCGTCCGCAGCAAAGGACTGATCGCCAGCCGCACCCTGAGCACCGTGATCAGCCTGGCCATGGTGGGTGTGATGGGCTTCGTCGCCCTGCGCGTACTGAACAAAGGCCCCATGGGCGAAAAGAAGTTCACCGAAGGCGAGATACCCGATTTGAACTTCTCCGACGTCGCCGGGATGGAAGAAAACATCCAGGAGATCCAGGACATTGTCACCTTTCTGAAGGAAGGCAATAAGTACGCCGACATGGGCGCGAAGATGCCCCGCGGCATCCTGCTGGTCGGTGATCCGGGCACCGGCAAGACCCTGCTGGCAAAAGCCCTGGCCGGTGAAGCCCGTGTGCCCTTCTTCGCCATGTCCGGTTCCGAGTTCGTTGAGGTCTTCGTCGGCGTCGGCGCCAGCCGCATCCGCTCGCTGTTCAAGAAAGCCCGTGCCAAGGCCCCCTGCATCATCTTCATCGACGAAATTGACGCAGTCGGGCGCGAGCGTCACGGCTCAGGCGGCGGCGCTGAAGCGGAACAGGACCAGACACTCAACCAGCTGCTGGTCGAAATGGACGGCTTCGGTTCACAGGAAGGCATCATCGTGCTGGCAGCGACCAACCGCGTCGACGTGCTCGACCCGGCGCTGCTGCGCCCCGGCCGCTTCGACCGCCGCATCACCGTCGGCCGCCCGGATGTGAAGGGCCGCGAAGAAATCCTCAAGGTGCACGTGCAGGGCAAGAAGCTGGCCGCTGACGTGGACCTGATGAACGTGGCCAAGGCCACCCCCGGTCTGGTGGGTGCGGACCTGGCCAACATCGTCAACGAGGCCGCCATTCTGGCCGTGCGCAATAACCACCTGGCGATCACCATGCAGGACTTCGAAGAAGCCGTGGAAAAGAACATCGCCGGCGGCGTGCAGCGCAAGAACCGGGTGATGAGCGATGAAGAGCGCCGCATCGTGGCCTACCACGAGGCCGGCCATGCGGTCGCTATCCACGAAACGCGCCTGTCGGACCCGGTCTACAAGATCACCATCATCCCGCGAGGGCAGGCCGGCGGGTACACCATGTCGCTGCCCGAGCAGGACACGATGTTGATGTCCAAGAACAAAATCCTGGCGCGCATCATCGGCCTGATGGGCGGGCGTGCCGCGGAGGAGATTTTCTTCCAGGACATCACCAGCGGCGCCTCGAATGACCTGCAGATGGCCACACAGCTGGCCGAGGAGATGGTCATGCGCCTGGGTATGGACTCCGCCACCGGGCTGCGGGTGTTCCCGCAGCCGCAGGGTTACGCCGCCCTCGCCGCGCCCCGCACCGCGCAGAAGACCTTCGAATCCATAGACGAGTCGGTCAAGAACATTCTGGACTCCTGCTATGAGGAGGCGAAGAATATCATCTCCACCCGGCGGAATGCCGTCGAGCGCGTCGCCGACGAACTGCTGGAGGTCGAGACCATTAACCGCGAACGCTTCCTGGAGCTGATGGAAGCCGAACCGGTCCTGGCCTGAGACGACTGGATGGAAATATCAACCGCCCGAGAATATCTCGGGCGGTTTTCATTCCCTGCCCAGAGCTATCCAGCTATCCGAGCGACCTGCGGGAAAAGCGGCGCATGCGCATCGTGGTAATGGCGATGGCGCCCCAGGCGGTCAGCAGGGCCAGCCCGATTTTGGTGGCGTCCAGGACCGGCGTCACCTGCACCCCATCCCGGCCGATGGAGATCACCGCCACGGGCCGGCCATAGGAATAACCGCCGCCCCCACCGCCGGCACCTTCACCGCCCGATCCGGGCTTGCCATCTTCCCCGGCCGGTTCCTCACCGCTGCCTGCGCCCAGGCCCATGCCCATCCCGGTGACGATCTCCTTGGCGGTGATGGCGATGTAGCCTTCCGCCTCCACCGGCTCGCTGAACACCGCGCCGGGGCGGGCAATATCAAACAACCGGCCAATTGTGTCCGTAATGCGCTGGCTGACGATATCCAGCGGCCTCTGTTCATTTCCCATTCCCGATTCCATCGTCACTTCCTCCTTGACAGAATTCCACCCAGCAGGAACACCAGGGCGGCAAAGCCTGCTGCTCCCCACACAATCCAGCGGGTGACGTCAACAATGGGGATGCGTTCTGTAGTTCCGCCGCGATCCACGACCACCGCCAAGGGCCGGTTCCACACCAGCCCTCCGTTCGGCCAGCGGATGGTCAGGCTTCTGGATTCCGGGGTGATGCGGATGCCGTCCTTTTCAATCACCTCCCCCTGTTCCGTGGACCAGTGCAGTCGATCCTGAGCCTGCATGCCACTCTCCTTTACTCCCTGTTCCCATGAGGTCGATCGTCCGCCGCCTTCATTATGACATGATTTATCAACGATAGTGCAGCGAAAAACCTCCGGACTGGAGGAAAACGATTCCGAATTTCTACTACACTTATTTAGGAGGGAGTAGTCATTCATCCAGAGCCCCGCACACCACCTCGGGGATATTCGAATAATGTCTTAAATGAACGCAATTATCTGTAGACGAAAGGAACCCTATGGACAGCACAGAGCGAACCTGTGATATCGGAATGATCGGTCTGGCGGTCATGGGCCAGAACCTGGCGCTGAACATGGCCGACCACGATTTTCGCGTCTGCGTGTATAACCGCACGCAGGACGTCACCGATGACTTTGTCCAGGGCGCTGGCAGCCACCCGAACATCCGCGGCGCGCACACGCTGGAAGGGCTGGTCACCACGCTGAAACCGCCCCGGCGGGTGATGATGATGATCAAGGCCGGCAGTCCGGTGGACGAGATGATCGAACAGCTGCTGCCGCTGCTCAGTCCCGGCGACATCCTCATCGACGGCGGCAACTCGCATTTCCTCGACACCATCCGCCGCACCAGGCTGGTCGAGGAGCGCGGCCTGCGCTACATCGGAACCGGCATCTCCGGCGGCGAAGAAGGCGCCCGCCACGGGCCGTCCATCATGCCCGGCGGCTCGCCGGACGCCTGGCCGCATGTCAAAGACATCTTCCAGAGCATCGCCGCAAAGGTGGAGGACGGCACGCCCGCCTGCGATTGGGTCGGCAGCGACGGCGCGGGACACTTCGTCAAGATGGTGCACAACGGGATCGAGTACGGCGACATGCAGCTGATCGCCGAGTCTTACCATCTGATGCGCAGCCTGCTCAACCTCTCCTACCCTGACATGCACCGTGTGTTCTCGGAATGGAACCGGGATAAACTGAACTCGTACCTGATTGAGATCACCGCCGATATCATGGCCTTCAAGGACGATGACGGCGAGCCGCTGATTGAGAAGATCCTGGACTCCGCCGGCCAGAAAGGCACCGGCCGCTGGGCCTCGATCAGCGCTCTGGACACTGGCACGCCGCTGACGCTGATCACCGAGGCGGTTCAGGCGCGCTCGCTTTCGGCTCTCAAGGACGAGCGAGTGGCCGCATCAAAACGCATCACCGGCCCGCAGCCCGATCAGATCCCGGACGCTGATTCCTTCCTGTCCGACCTGTTCGACGCGCTGTACGCCGCCAAGATCATTTCCTACACGCAGGGGTTCATGCTCATGCGGGCTGCAGCCGGGGATTACAGCTGGGATCTGGACTACGGCTCCATCGCGCATCTGTGGCGTGCCGGATGCATCATCCGCTCGGCCTTCCTGAAGGAAATTGAGGCCGCCTATCAACGAGACCCCGGCCTGTCCAACCTGCTGCTGGACCCCTACTTCAATGCCGAGATCGCACAGGCGCAGCCGGGCTGGCGGCGTGTGGTCTCTGCGGCGGTTCTGCACGGCATACCCGTGCCCGCCATGGCCAGTGCGCTGACCTTCCTGGATGGCTACCGCTCGGCACGCCTCCCGGCCAACCTGATCCAGGCTCAGCGGGATTATTTCGGCGCGCACACCTACGAGCGGATCGACCGGCCAGCCAACACCTATTTCCACACCGACTGGACCGGTCACGGCGGGGAGATCACTGCCGGTTCCTACCAGGCCTGAGCAGGATCTAAAGCCCCTTCCAGCCAGGCCAGACACCTCACCTAGGACCCACCTTCCCCATGAAAACCCTCACCGTTCGTCCCTACCAGCCCTCCGACTGCGAAGCCGTCCACCGCATTGCCGCGGACACGGCTTTCTTCGGCGCGCCCATTGAACGCTACCTGGACGACCGCCGCCTGTTCACCGACTACTTCTACGCCTACTACACCGACTACGAACCGGAGCACAGCTGGGTAGCGGTTGACAGCGAAACCGGCGAGGTGGCCGGGTTCCTGACCGGGTGCGTCGATACGCAGCGCAAGGAGGAGGTCCAGCGCCGGCAGGTGACCCCCGCGGTGCTGCGCCGGCTGCTCCGCGGCCATTACCGCTTGGGTATCAAGACCTTCCGCTACCTCAACCGCCTGTTCTGGTCAGACCGGCGCAGAGAATGGCCTGAGGTAGACCTCTCCTCTCATCCTGCTCACCTGCACATCAACCTTTGCGAAGCCTACCGGGGAATGGGCGCCGGGCGCATGCTGATGCAGTGCTATCTGTCTCAGCTGCGGGAGCTGGGCGTGCCGGGTGTGCACCTGGGCACCACCGACCAGAACAAAGCCGCCTGCCGCCTTTACGAGAAGACCGGCTTTCAGCTGCTGGGCGAACGGCCGACCAGGGTCTGGGAGGGCATCATCGCAGAACCGGTTCGCTACCGGGTGTACGGGATGATACTGGTCGGGTAAGGGCCAGTCTGTCCAGGGATATATAGGAAAAACCTTAAAATTTGTCGAAATTTCTTGCCTGTCTTAATGTTTTTTGATAATATGGTAATGATCTGATGATTCAGCAGCCGGCCAGCGGACTTTCACAGGGGGGCGTACATCAATCCGCACAGGCCAGGCATTCCGTTTGAGCAGGTTCGCGGCGAACCGTCCAACCCTGCGGCAGGATAATCAATCACTTCAGTCACGGTCATCGGAAACGGACATCCGGTTACCACCGGTTTCCGGTATTTGATGATTACTTCGCTAATAGGATCGTGTTTTTCCAGGTACATTCGGCCCGGTATGTTACATGGTAATGAAAGGAGACAGCAATGAAGAAAAGCAGGTACGCATTCTTGATCGAAGATCTGGTCCTCGAAGACGACTGCGAAAAGCCGGAAATCTTGTCCGGCCGCAAAGAAAGCGAGCGTATCAGGATCCATATCGATAAGGAAACCGAAGAAGAGCTCTTTCATGATCAGATTGCCACCGGCGGCTAGCCGGGTGCAGCATCCGGCACCTTCTTAGCTAACCTCGATTTGAACCGCCTGGCGAAATGCCAGGCGGATTGTCTTATCTTCCTGCAGCCGCCAGCGGATCATTTATAATGGACCGGCAGGAGAAAACTCATTATGGATGGGGTGAACGCATGACCATTGAAGTTGGCCTTATAGGAGAACTGGAATACACCGTTGGCGAGCAGAACGCCGCCTCGCACTTCAATCCTGATCTGCCTTCCGTGCTGGCCACGCCGCAGCTGGTCAGTATGCTGGAACGCACCGCGCATGAAACCATTCAACCGCAGCTGCCTTCGGAGCAGACCTCGGTCGGTACGCTGGTCAACATCCGTCACCTGGCCGCCACGCCGGTTGGGATGAAAGTGCGCACCCGGGCCGAGCTGCTCGAAGTCGACCGCCGCCGGCTGCTCTTCCGCGTGGAGGCATGGGACGAGGTGGAAAAGATCGCCGAAGGAGAGCATGAGCGCGCGATCATCGACCGGTCACGGTTCGAGCAGAGACTGGAAGAAAAGCGCAAAGCTCTGGGGTAATTAAAAACAGCCGCCTTTGTGGCGGCTGTTTTCTTAACTTGACTTGAAGAAGTGCTGCTCTATCAGGAACCCTTCGCATCCCTCCAGGGTTGGGAATCCGGCACAAACAGCGACTGTCCGAACTCCTCCATGCCAAACTCAGCGATTATCTCCTGCGTGGGTACAGAGATCAGCCAGTCAATGAACTGGTTCGCCAGTTCCGCCTGAATGTGCTCACCCTTGTCAGGGTTGACCGCGATCACGCCGTAGGGATTGAACAGGCGCTCATCGCCCTCAACCAGAATTTCCAGGTTCAGGTTATCCCGCAGCGCCAGATAGGTGGCCCGATCGCTCAGTGTGTAGGCCTGCTGCTCGGAGGCCATGTTGAGCACATCGCCCATCCCTTGCCCCACAGACAGATACCAGTCTCCGGCGGGTTCAATTTCAGCCGCTTTCCAGATTGAAAGTTCCTTGGTGTGCGTGCCGGACTCATCACCGCGGGAGATGAACACGCTGCTCTCGCTGATCTTCCTCATCGCCTCGGCCGCATCCGCCATCCCGCGAATGCCAGCCGGGTCCTCCGCCGGGCCGACGATGATGAAATCGTTGTACATCACCTCTTCACGGCGAACCCCGTGACCGGCGTCCATAAACTCCAGTTCCCGCGCCCGCGAGTGCACCAGCAGCACATCCGCGTTGCCGTCCTGCCCCAGGGCCAGCGCCTGCCCGGTCCCGACGGCAATAACTTCCACTTCCGCCCCGTACTCCTCTTCGAAGATCGGCAGGATGTAGTCCAGCAGGCCCGAGTCGTCAGTGCTGGTGGTGGTGGCCAGGATCAGCCGCCCGGTCCCAGCCGATGCGGGATTGGCCGGCCCTTCGGTCGGCTGAGCGGCGGGAGCGGGGGCAGCGCAGGAAACCAGCAGCAGCCCCACAAGCAGAATCCAAAGCGCTTTTTTCATTTTTCCTCCATGAATGGTATCCGCCTTGCCGGCGGCTAATACACCATGTCACCCTGAATGAAGGCCTGCGTGCGCGGGTCCTGCGGCCAGGTGAAGAAGTCCTCTTTTTCCGCCACTTCGACAATGGACCCGTTCAACAGGAAAGCCACCCGGTCCGCCAGACGGCGCGCCTGGAAAATGTTATGCGTGACCAGTACCATGGTGGTACCCTGCTGGCGGTTGGCCTCGGTAATCACCTCTTCGATCAGGCCCACATGGTACGGGTCCAGATTGGCGGTTGGCTCGTCCAGCAGCAGCACCTCCGGCTGCAGCACCAGCGCACGGGCCAGAGCCACCCGCTGGGCTTCACCTCCCGAGAGCGTCCGGGCGCGCTGGTGAACCAGGGGTTTCAGGCCCAGACGATCCAACACGGCCTCAACTTCCGCCTTTGCGTCCTTGATCCCTCTCAACCGCAGGCCGTAATGCACGTTGTCGACCACACTGCGGTCCAGCAGGCGCGGCTGCTGAAACACAGTGGTCACCTTGCGGAGCAGGTTCAGGTCCACCTCACCGTTATTGGGGATGGGCTGGCCTTCAAACTCAATCTGGCCGGCATCCGGCCTTTCGAGGAAGTTGAGCAGCCGAAGCAGCGTGCTCTTCCCTGCGCCGCTCGGGCCGACCAGCGCCAGGATTCTCCCGGCCTCCACCTCCAGCTGCTCCACCCGCAGGACGCAGCGCTGGCCGTAGCGCTTTTCCACGCCAGTGAGACGGTAGACCGGGGGCTTCACTGCGGCAGGCTCCTTCCCTGCAGGCGCATCATCGCCAGGTTGGCCAGGAAGGACATCCCCAGCAGCAGCAGGCCCAGCGCGATGGCCAGTTCGAAGTTGCCCTTGCGGGTTTCCAGCACAATGGCAGTGGTCATCACACGGGTCTTCCCTTCGATGTTGCCGCCCACCAGCATCACCGCCCCCACTTCCGAGATGATGCTGCCGAAACCGGCCACGACCGACACAACCACCCCCACGCGGGCCTCCGAGAGCACCGCCCACGCGGCCTGTCCCTGGGTTGCGCCGAGCGCGCGTACCTGCTGGCGCAGCTGCGGGTCGACTGCCATCACCGCGGCCATGGTGAACCCGGCCACCAGCGGAAAGGCAATAATGATCTGCGCGATGACCATCGCCCCGGGAGTGAACAGCGGCGGGATGAAGCTCAAATGCAGGCTGCCCAGCGGTCCGCTGCGAGAAAGCAGCAGGTAGACCAGCAGGCCGATCACCACCGGCGGGAACCCCATCCCGGTGTAGATCAGCGCGATCACCAGCCGCCGGCCGGGAAAATTTTTTAATCCCAGCAGCACACCGGCCGGAATGCCAAGCAGTGAGCTGATCAATAAGGCCAGGCCGGTGACCCGCAGGGACAAACCGGTGATGTTGAACAGTTCAACGTCCATGAAAGATCAGTAACCTGTGCAGGAAAAGCTTTATACGCATTGGAGAATGTTCACTTGTACGGGTGCAAGTATATCATTTCTGCCGGTTCCCGTCCAGAAACAGGCCGGCAGAGGCTCAGCAGCGGCCCGGATTTCCCTGGCATGATGCTTGCACCCTAAGGGTAGGGTAATTCCTCTTCGCACATCGGTATTCTTCCGGGTGCATCCTGACCGGAAATGGGCTATAGTGGAATCAGGCCGCTGCGGCGGCGAGGTTGGAGATGACAAAATGACCAGGAAGATCCGCGTGGTAATCGCCGACGATCATTCCGCTGTCCGCTCCGGAATACGAAGCCTGCTGAAGCCGGCAGAAGACATAGAGGTGGTCGCCGAAGCGGCGGATGGTGTGGAAACCGTGCGGATGGTCACCAAACACCAGCCTGACCTGCTGCTGCTGGACATGGACATGCCGGGATTGAACGGAACCCAGGTGATCGAGCACCTGAGTAAGAACAGCCAGCCCCCCAGAATTCTGGTGCTCAGCGCTTATACCGATGAAGAGTACATCCGTTCACTGCTGAAAACAGGCGTGCAGGGTTACCTGGCCAAGGATGAAGCGCCGCTGGGGATTATCACCGCCGTGCGCGAGGTATCCAGAGGCCGCCGGGGTTGGATCCGGTACTGCTGAGAGCAGCGGATTCCACAAACATGCCATAATCAGCACAGCAGCACATCTTCAGACCTCGACCGCGCCGGGTCAGGGTCGAGCCTGACCCCAACCCTGCGGCCCGATTGGATGAGGAGGAGGAATTATGGCGGATGCACTCGAGCTCTGGAAGCATCCCAGATCGGATGAAATTAATATGATCGTCGGCTGGCGGCAGTGGGCTGACGCCGGTTCCGTTTCTTCCGGACTGCCGGCTTTTCTGGTCCGGCAGCTGGGGGCGGAACCCATCGGCCAGATTCGCGGTGACGGGTTTTACCTCTTTCAGACGCCGGGGGCGCACGACCTGATGCGTCCGGTGGTGCGCTACGTCAGCGGCTACCCCAAAAGCCTGGAAGGCCAGTCGAACGACTTTTACTACGCCGGGGACGAGAAAAAGGGCCTGGTGATTTTTATCGGTGACGAACCCAACATGGATGTCGAACGTTACATCGCCGCCATCCTGGATGCAGCCCGGACACTCAAGGTGCGGCGCATCATCGGGTTGGGCGGCGTGTTCGGCGAGCTGCCCTACGATAAAGAGCGCTCCATCTCTGCCAACTACAGCCTGCCGGGACTGAAAGAAGTCGTCCAGCGGATCGCCGTCAACCTTTCGGATTATCACGGCGGGGCCACCATCGGCGCGGTCATGTGCAAGCGGGCCGGCGAGGCCGGACTGGAATTCATCGGCCTGTACGCCTTTGTCCCGGTCTACGACCTGACCCCGCTGACCGAAACCAGCAGCATGATCCGCCTGGACAATGACTTCACCGCCTGGGTGGGCGTGATGAAGCGGATCAACTACCTGCTGGGGATGAACGTCGACATCTCCCATCTAGAAGCGAAGAGCCAGGAGCTGACCGCGCTGGTGGAGAAACGGATCGACGAGATCCACCAGGAGGCCCCGCAGCTGGGCATCAAAGATTACTTCGCCCGGCTGTCAGAAGATTTTCAGGAGCTGGAATTCAACCCGCTGGACGATGTCTGGGAGGAAGAGCTCAAACGCCTGCTGAACAAGTTCGACGATAACCCGCCCGCCGGGGAATCAGAAGACCAGTCCTGAACAGCCAGCCAGCCGGGTATATGCCGGCGCATGCCCGGTTCCATGGTATGATTTTTCCAATCCTGAAAAAACATGGTGAGCCAATGAACAACAACACCTTTCTGTCCTGGCTGGAGCGCGGCGCCAGGCTGGTTTCCGACGGCGCGACCGGCACCAACTTGCAAAAGCGCGGCCTGCCCAAAGGCCAGCCTTCCGACCTGTGGGTGCTGGACAATCCCGAAGGCGTGCTGCAGCTGCACCGCGACTTCATCGCCGCCGGCTCAAACGTGATACTGACCAACACCTTCGGCGCGCGGTCGCTCCAGCAGAAGAAGTCCGGGCTGGATGGCAAAACCCGCGAGCTAAACCTTGCCGCGGTCGAGCTGGCGCGCAGGGCCGCTGAGGGCGTGGACGCCTTCGTGGCCGGCTCGATGGGGCCGCTGGGCGAGCTGCTGCAGCCCTTTGGCACGCTTTCGGAGGATGATGCCCTGGCCGCTTACAGGGAACAGGCCGGCTGCCTGCTGGAAGGCGGAGTCGATCTGCTGGTTATCGAAACCCAGTTCGACCTGACCGAAGCTCGCGTGGCCGTTCAGGCCGTGCGCCAGCTGGATGAGAATATCCCCCTGATCTGTTCGTTCAGCTACGACCGCGGCACCCGCACCATGATGGGCGTTCGCCCGAAGCAGATGGCCGCGGAGATCGGCCCGCTGGGCGTAAACGCACTGGGGATCAACTGCGGCCGCAGCCTGGACGAGAACCTGCAGGCGCTGCGCGAGCTGCGCGAAGCCACCGACCTGCCCATCTGGTTCAAGCCCAACGCCGGCCTGCCGGGAACGGATGCCGCCGGAAACACCACCTACAGCGTGACCCCCGAAGAAATGGGCGCTCGCGTGGCGGAGTGGATCGAAGCCGGGGCCAGTGTGGTCGGCGGCTGCTGCGGCACCTCGCCAGAGCACGTCCAGCAGATTGCCATCAACTTGAAGCGGCTGCAGGCGGCATGACCGGCGCGCTGGCGTTCCCCGTCGATTCCATCCAGGTGGAGGTGGACAACCTCTTTCGCGCACAGGGCGCCGATCCGGCCTCGGTGCGCGCCCGCCGGCCTGCCCTGATCTCGCTTGCCGAACAGGCCATCACCACCGGCATGGGATTGATCAAGCCGCGCACCTGGCTCACCGTGCTGCCGGTGGAAGCGGTGAGGCACAATCACCTGCGCCTGGCCGGCGGCTTCACCCTGCGGGGGGACCTGGTGCTGCAGGAACTGAGCTCCGCCGAACAGGTGGCTGTTGGTCTGGTGACGGTCGGCCCTGAGCTGGACAATTACATCCAGGAGTACATCCATCAGGAAGCGCCGCTGGCCTATCTGGTGGACGCCTTCGGTTCCGCCGCCGTCGACCAGGTGCAGTGCTGCCTGCAGGACCAGGTGGTGCAGCAGGCCTGCGATCAGGGCCTCTCCACGACCACGCCGCTTTCTCCGGGACTGATCGGCTGGCCGGTGGACACCGGGCAGGAGGACATCTTTCGCATCCTCTCCCCGGACCCGACCGTGATCCGCCTGACTGAGAGCTATCAGATGGTCCCGCGCAAGTCCGCATCGTTTGTCATGGGCATCGGGCGCGACCTGAAAAGCGGCGTCCCCTGCGATTACTGCTCCGCCCGCGAGCGCTGTCCCCACAGGAAACAGAAATGACGACCACCACCCCGAGCGCTGGCCAAGAACCCGTCACCCTGGTGTTCCAACCCGTCGGCCGGAAGATCACCCTGCCGGCCGGGGTGAACCTGCTCACCGCCGCGCAGCAGGCCGGGGTGGAAATTGTGGCCGCCTGCAGTGGCGTGGGCATCTGCGGCACGTGCCGGGTGCAGGTCATCCAGGGGCGGGTGTCGGACCCTACACCCACCGAGCTCAACCACCTCTCTGGCGAAGAATTGAACGCCGGTTACCGGCTTGCTTGCCAGACCGAGGCCCTGAGCGACCTGCGCCTGCACCTGCCGCCCTCCTCGCTGGCCCGCGGACAGCAGCTGCAGGTGGAAGGAAAAGATGCGGGAACCGCTTTCTCACCCGCCGTCCGCGTGCTGGACCTGCAGCTGCCCAAACCGAGCCTGGCGGACCTGCGCTCGGACTTGACCCGCATCAACGACGCCGCGGCCGAGGCTGGCTGCGCGAAGCTCGACCCCACCCCTGCGCTGATCGCCGGGCTGAGCACCTACCTGCGCGAACACGATTGGACCGCCCGGCTGGCGCTGCGCCCCGGGCGGGAGACTTCCGGCCTGGTCGGCTGGTGCAGCCCGCAGGACCGCGTGCTGGGCCTGGCGCTCGACATTGGCTCGACCAAGATCGCTGCCTACCTGGTGGACCTTGAAACCGGCGCTACGCTGGGCAGCCTGGGCGTCATGAACCCGCAAATATCCTACGGCGAAGATGTGGTCAGCCGTATTGCCTATGCGAACAGGGGTGAGCATAACCGCCGCCAGCTGCAGTCCGTCCTGGTCGACGCGGTCCAGGCCGCCGCGGAGACGCTCTGCCGCCAGGCCAGCGCTGATGTCCGCCAGATCATGGACGTGGTCGCGGTCGGCAACACCGCCATCCACCATTTCTTCTGCGGCCTGCCGGTCGAGCCGCTGGGCGCTTCCCCCTACCTGCCGGTCGTCCAGTCCGCTTTATCCTTCCCGGCCGCCGAACTTGGCCTGCATTTCTCGCCGGGAGCATGGGTATACCTGCCGCCCAACATCGCCGGCTACGTCGGCGCTGACCACACTGCCGCGCTGCTGGCCACCCGCACCTACCGCGAGCAGGAGTCCACACTGCTGCTGGATATCGGCACCAACACCGAGATCAGCCTGATTCACCGGGGCACGATTTACTCCTGCTCAACCGCCTCCGGCCCGGCGTTTGAAGGCGCGCACATCAACGACGGGGTCCGTGCGGTGCCCGGCGCTGTCGAGCGCGTGCTGGTTAATCCGGATGGCGAGCTGGTCGTGCAGACCATTGGCGCGGAGGCCCCCATTGGGATCTGCGGCTCGGGCATCCTCAGCGCCATCGCCGCCCTGCACCAGACCGGCCGGATCGACCGCCGTGGCGTGCTGACCGGCTCAGGCGAGAAGCGCTTCGTCCTGGTCCCGGCCAGCCAGAGCGGTCACGGCCGCGATATCGCCATCACCCGCAGGGATGTTCACGAAATCCAGCTGGCCAAAGCCGCCATCCGCACCGGCATCAACATCCTGCTGCGCTACGCCGGCATCCAGCCGGAAGATGTGCAGCGCTGGATCGTCGCCGGAGCGTTCGGCACGCACATCGATCTTCGTGCAGCGGTGCAGATCGGCCTCTTTCCGCCCCTCCCGCTCGAGCGCTTCGAGCAGGTCGGCAACGCGGCCGGCATGGGCGCCCGGCAGATGCTGCTTTCCGCTGCGCTGCGCCAGGAGGCGGATGCCTTCACCCGTGAAATACAGTACATCGAACTCACCACCGAGCCTGAATTTCAGGATCAGTACGTGAGTTCGATGTACTTTCCGGACAATCGATAAGGTTCTGCTAGAGCAGTGATTTAGCCAGCCTGACCGCGCCCGGCGCGTCCGGCGAGTAACCGTCCGCCCCGATCTGCTCGGCGTACTGGGCATTCAGCGGAGCGCCGCCGACCATGACCTTCACTTTGTCGCGCAGCCCGGCCTCTTTGAGCGCGTCGATGGTGACCTTCATGTTCGGCATGGTGGTGGTCAGCAGGGCCGACATGGCGACGATCTGCGCGCCGGTTTCCTTCACCGCCTGCACGAACTGCTCGGGGCTGACGTCGCAACCCAGGTCTACCACTTCAAACCCGCCGCCTTCCAGCATCATCACCACCAGGTTCTTGCCAATATCGTGCAGGTCGCCTTTGACCGTGCCCGCCACAACCTTGCCAACCGCTTTCACGTCGGCTTCTGCCAGATGCGGCTTGAGCACGCCCAGGCCTTCCTGCATCGACCGGGCGGAGATCAGCATTTCGGGCACGAAATATTCACCTTCCTCAAACAACCGGCCTACCTCACCCATCGCCTCGATCATCTTGTCGAGGATCGTTCTGGCCTCCACGCCTTGCTCCAGCGCCGCCTGAACCTGCTTCTTCGTGTTTTCCCGCTCGCCTTCCAGAATGGCGTCATAGATCCCTTTCAGAATTTGGTTCATTTTTACTCCTTTTGGATTGGATAATTATGACTGCTCAAATAGAGTGGATAATGATTGTAACAAGGTTTTCCTTGCTTTCTGCGGCCGTTACCCCTGCGGGTCTGGAACAGGGCCTGTCGACCCTCGAAGTATTAACCTGCCGGGCAGGATGACCTGCTGAAGTCCGCTGTCTTTTTTGTTCAGCACATCCACCAGCAAGTTCACCGCCTGCTCGACAATGTTCCGGTAAGGCATCTGCACGGTGGTGATCCCCGGCCAGGTGTTGCCCGCCAGCGGCATGTCATCGAATCCGGCCACCGAGACCTCCCCTGGAACCTCGATGCCCATCTCCCGCAGGGCGAACAGCGCTCCCTGAGCGGACTCATCCGACCCGGCGAAAATGGCCGTCGGCCGGTCCTCGCCGCGCATCACCATCCGGGTGGCATTATACCCGCCGTCGAAGTTGAACAGCGAATCCTGAACCCATTCCGCCCGGTACTCAAGCCTGCCCTCCTCCAGCGCCGCCCGGTACCCGTGAAACCGGTCGACGCTCATGCGGTGGTTCAGCGGGCCGCGAAAGAAAGCGATCCGCCGGTGGCCCAGGTCCATCAGGTGCTGGGTCAGCATGCGCGCGCCCTGGAAGTCGTCACCGGAGACGTACGGCAGGTCCCCTGAGCGGTCGTAGGGGTTGACGCGCACCAGGGGGATGCCGGACTGCGTCACCTGCTGGAGGACGAATTCGTCCAGATCGCACGGAGGCGTGGTCACCAGTCCATCGATGCGCCGCTCATGGATCAGGCTGGCCAGCTTCTGCTGGGATTTCTTGTAGGCCGGGAAATAGGACTGCGGGAGGATGTCGTAATTATACTCGTACCCGATTTCAAGGATCGACGAGAGCCAGGCCTGCTGGTTGTAGCCGCCCGAATGCAGCAGCACCCCCAGCGTATAGGAACGCTGCTGCGCGAACCGGCGCGCAAAAATGTTGGGCACGTAGCCCAGCTCGTCGATGGCCTTCTGCACGCGGGCGCGGGTGGCCTCGGACACGTACGGTTCGTCATTCACGACTCGCGATACCGTCTTTATCGAGCAGCCAGCCGCCCGGGCGACATCCTTGATCGTAACAGCCAAAACTCTACTCTCTGTTCACGTTGTCAGGGTTAATTCTATTATACCCTGCGAAAGCTGTAATTCCGTATTGGTTTTTTCGCGTGCCAGATCGTTTTCTCCTGAAAAAATGGTGTGATTCTGCAGCCGATCCGCCCGGGGAAAGCCTGGCTACAAATTGACAACGTTGTCATTTATTGCTACAATAGACTCGATTATCCCTGAGGAGGAACTGGATTATGACGAATGATGCGCATTACCGGAACGGGATGTCGGGCCGTGAGCTGATCCTGCGCACCCTGGCCCATGAGCCAACCCCGGCGGTCCCCTGGGTGCCCTTTGCCGGCGTGCACGTGGGCAAGTTGAAAGGATACACCGCCCGCGAAGTGCTGGTCAACCCGGACGCCCTGTTTGAATCATTACTGGAAGCCAACCGGCTGTACACCCCCGACGGCCAGCCGGTGATGTTCGACCTGCAGATCGAAGCCGAAATCCTGGGCTGCCAGCTGGTCTGGGCGGAGGACAGTCCTCCCTCCGTCGCCACCCACCCGCTGCAGGACACGATGGTCATCCCGGACCACATTCCTCAGGAGAGCGAAGGCCGTCTGCCAGGTGTTTTATCGGTCATGCGCCGCATGAAAGAGGCCGTGGGCGAGCACACCGCCCTGTACGGGCTGGTCACCGGTCCCTTCACCCTGGCCTCGCACCTGCGCGGGACCGAGATCTTTATGGACCTGATCGAGAACCCGGATTACGTGCGTGATCTGATGGACTATTCCACCCGCGTCGCCACACAGATGGCTTCCTGCTATCTAAACGCTGGCATGGACGTGATCGCAGTGGTCGATCCCATGATCTCTCAGATCTCGCCCCGCCACTTCGCCAGATTTATGCACGAGCCCTTCACCCGGCTGTTCCAGTACATCCGCGATCAGAAGGCCTTCTCCGCCTTCTTCGTGTGCGGTGACGCCACCAAGAACATCGCCCCCATGTGCAAGACCGGACCGGACTGCATCGCCGTGGACGAGAACGTGAATATGACCGCCGCCAAGGTAATCACCGACGAGCACAACATCGTCCTGGAAGGCAACATCCCGCTGACCTCCCGGCTGCTGCTCGGCACCCAGCAGGAGTGCATGCAGTACGTCATCGATCTGCTCGACTCACTGGACCATCACAACCTGATCGTCTCCCCCGGCTGCGACCTGCCCTACGCCACCCCGGTGGACAACCTGATCGGCGCGGCCGATGCCATCCGCAACCCGGACAAAGCCCGCCAGATCCTGGCCAACTACAAGGCTGCCGAGCTGGACCTCTCTTCCGTGGTGCTGCCGGATTACGACCATCTGGAGCGCCCGCTGATGGAGGTGTTCACGCTGGACTCTGCTTCCTGCGCCGCCTGCGGCTACATGATGGCCGCCGCGCAGCGGGCCGTGCAGGCCCTGGACGGCCAGGTGGACATGGTTGAGTACAAGATGACCAGCAAGGAAAACATCGCCCGCCTGACGAAGATGGGCATCAGGAACCTGCCGGCCATCCTGATTAACGGCGAGCTCAAGTTCTCTTCATTGATCCCCTCACACACAGACCTGGTCGCCGCCATCAAAGAATATATGAAGAACGAGGTGTAGTGTGCGCATTCATCTGGTGGGAGGTTTCCTCGGCTCGGGTAAAACCACGGCGATCATCAACGCGGCCAAACTTCTTATGGCCCGCGGGCAGCGGGTGGGCATCGTCACCAACGACCAGGGCCGCTACCTGGTGGACACTGCTTTCGTCCAGCTGGCCGGGCTGCCGGCGGTCGAGGTATCGGGCGGCTGCTTCTGTTGCAATTACGATGACTTCACCGCCCGTGTCGATGAGCTGGCGAACACGATCAAACCGGACGTGATCTTCGCCGAATCCGTCGGATCCTGCGCCGACCTGGTCGCCACCGTGATCAAGCCCATGCTCGAGCTGCGGGGGACCGGCAGCCAGCCGACCAGCCTCTCCGTCTTCACCGACTCCCGCCTGCTGCGGCTGCGCCTGAGCGGCGAGGAGCTGCCCTTCAACGACGATGTGAACTATATTTTCGACCAGCAGATCGCCGAGGCTTCGCTGCTGGTGATCAACAAGGCCGACCTGCTACCCCCTGCTCAGCGTGAAGAGCTGCTGGCCGCCGCCCGCGCGGCCTACCCGGACAAGCAGGTCCGGCTGCAGGACTCGCGCACCGAAGCCGGAGTGCAGGAATGGCTGGACCTTATCGAATCCAGCCAGTCCGCGCTGCCCACCCGGACCGTGGACATGGATTACCAGCGCTACGGCCAGGGGGAAGCCCGCCTGGCCTGGGTGGATGAGCGCTTTGAGCTCAGCGTGCCGCCCGCCTCCGGGCGCGAGGTCATTGCCCGCATCCTCTCCGACCTGCAGTCCCGGCTGACAGCCAGCCAGGCCGCAGTGGGTCATCTGAAGGTGCTGGTCGAAGCCGGCCCGGTCCGCCACAAGGCCAGCCTGACCACCCTGGCGCATGCCGACTGGCTGGCCACGCTCCCGGACCTGCCCGGCGAGAAGGTCCAGCTGCTGGTCAACGCCCGGGTGGAGATGCCCGCCGAAGACCTCTCCCGGCTGGTCCGCCAGGCGGTTGATTCCGCCGGCGTACCCGTCACCTTACTGCACGGAGACCAGTTCCACCCGGCTCAGCCTGTCCCCACCCACCGCATCCGGTAAGCCGGTATACAGCATCAGGCCCGGAGGAGCACTCCTCCGGGCCTGTTTTCGTTCCCTGTCTGTCTAGTCGTCCCCGCTGAAAGAACCGGTGCCGCCCCTGGCAAAGGCGTATTTCATTTCCATCTGCCTGGGTCGCATGGACCACAGCGCAAAGCCGAAGGCAAGCAGCAGAATGACTGCCGCGCTGGAGTACGGCAAATTGATATTGTAATCAAACAGGAAGCCAGCCCACAGCGGCCCGACCACCCGGCCCAGGCTCTGGAAGGCGTTGTTCAGCCCCATGGCCATGCCCTGCCCATCCTGAGAGAGCTTTGAGGTCAGCGACATAATCGCCGGCCGCAGCATGGCATTGGAGAAGACGAAGAACCCAACGGTGAGTGCGATTAGAGCATCCGTGCGAACGGTCAGCATGGCCAGGAAGCCCACCGCCGTGGCGACCAGCGAGAGCTTGATCACCAGCGGCTCGCCGAACCGGCGCGTGGCCGGTCCGGTCAGAGCCAGCTGCACCATCGAGCTGACCAGGCCAATGACCGTAAACACACTTCCCACCTGTTCCGGCCCGTAGTTATACTGGTGGCCGGCATACAGCCCGAAGATCCCTTCAAAATTGGCCAGGGCGAAATTCACCAGGAAGGCCAAAAACAGCAGGAAACCCAGCGGGCCAAAGAGCGACTTCCACAGCATCGCCAGGTTAGGCCCCGAGACCCGATGCGCCACCTGGCTGCGCTTCTCAGCGGGCAGCGACTCGGGCAGCAGGATCAGCACCAGCACCATCGAAAGCAGCGAGAGGGCCGATGCCAGGAAGAAAGGCGTGGCCAGCGAATCTCCCACCAGCCAGCCGCCCAGCCCCGGCCCCAGGATCATGCCCACACCCATGGCGGCGCCGATGGTACCCATGCCGCTGCCGCGGTCTTTTTCGGTGGTACTGTCGCTGATATACGCCATCGCCGTCGGCATGGTGGCCGAGGACAGGATGCCCCCCAGCCCGCGGAAGATAAACAGCGTCAGGAAGCTGCTGGCCATCCCCATCAGCGCCATGGAAATGGCATTCCCCAGAATACCCATCACCAGGACCTTCTTGCGGCCAACCCGGTCCGAGAGCGAGCCCCAGATGGGGGAAAAAATAAACTGCATGATGGAAAAAACCGCCATCATCGCGCCCAGGCCAGAACCGCTGGCGCCGAAATACTCGACATAAAACGGCATGATGGGGATGATCATGCCGAAACCGAGCATCATCACCACCATGGTGAAAAACAGTGTTAGCACCTTTGGGTTCTTAAACATTAACTTCCTCGTCAATGGCAGCGATCTGCCGGTTCTCAATTACTGATAAATATTTTCGCAGCAGTTCCAGCGCAGCGGACCGCTCTGAAGGCGATATTTCCACCATCAACTGCCGGAACCAGCCGCGTTTGAAAGCCCGGATCTCTTCCACCAGCTGCTCGCCCTTCGGGGTGATCTTCACCCGCAGCGCCCGCCGGTCAGACGGGTCGAGTTCGCGGCTCGCCAGGCCGGCCTCCACCAGCCGGTCGACGATCCCGCTCATGGTGGGCATCACCTGGTGCAGGGCCGCTGCCATATGGCTCATGCTGCAGCCATCCGGGTGATCCAACAGGCAGCGCAGGGCGATAAACTGGGGAACCGTGATGCGGAACCTGGCCAGCTCCTGCTCAAACCGCCGCCGGGTAAACCAGCTCAGGCGCATGTACAGCTCTTCGAACTGGTGTACATCTTGCTCCAGCCGGGGATCCAGCTCGTTGATCAATGATTCTCCTTCCACCGCATACTTCACAACGGTAATAATTAGCGGCGCTAATTATATGCCCGCCGGGGTGGATCGTCAAGCTGATGAACCCGGGGAAAGACACCTCGATACGCAGGACCCGGCGACCCCGCCAGAGGATGGTTTTCTAAACCGGCAGGCGGATTTCAATCTGGCTGTTCAAGATGCGGGCCTGGTAATTGGGTTGGGCATAAGTGCTCGGCCCGTGGACCACGCTGCCGTCGCGCACATCATAGACCGAATGGTGCCAGGGGCACTCGACGCAGTAACCGTCAAAGCTGCCTTCCTCCAGCGGCCCGCCTTCGTGTGAGCACACCGCACCGATCGCGTACACAGTCCCGCCGTAGCGGTACAGCAGCACCGGATGGCCGTCCACCTCCCGCCGGATCGCCTGTCCCTCCGCCAGATCATATTCGCTCATCACCGGCGTCCAGTCCTGCGGCCTGTCCGGAGTCTGGTTTTTGTTCACCCCGACCCGGTAACGGTAGCTCAGCTCCCCGCCCAGCCAGGCTGTAAAGGTCAGCATCCCGGCAACCAGCGAGGACAGCATCACTGCGTTGTTCCGGTTTCCCTTGCGCCGCTGCGTCAGGGATACAACGTTCAGGATCAGGCTCAGCGTGTTCAGCAGCCCGTGAATCATACCAGTCTTCACTGCCCGCTGAGAGATGGTGGAATAATCCGTGAAACCGGCGATCGCCGTCGGGACGGCCGCCGCCACACCGAGCGTGATCAGCTGGTCTGCCGCCTGCTCAAAGCGGCTTTCCCTGCGGTTGAGGTTGAATAAATCGATCAGCGCGCCCAGTGTCCAGGTTGAAACCACCAGGTCAGTCAGCAGCGGGTGAAGGGGATGACCCAGCCAGACGCCGTGAAAAAAGTCCGCGATAGCCCGTACCGTCGTTCCCCCTGACAGCACTGCGCCGTGAATCCCCCGGGAAACGGTGTAAGCCGTGTTCTCCAGCCCGGGCACGGTTTCGAGAACCTCTTCGGTCAATACCTTATCCATATTCGCACGCTCCTTCCCTCGGCCAGCAGATGAAAAAGGAGACGGACATTGGGGATTTGCCGCCTGTACGCCTGCCTTCACTATGCGCCGGGAAAGAGCGGAGTTCAATGGGGAACATCCGTATCCCCGGGAGGATTTTCCCTAAAGCCCGATGGCTGCCGGGTAGAAGCGCGGGCAAATAAAAAATCCCCGCTCACTGCAGGGATTCCCAGTGGCGAGGGTGAGGGTCGAACTCACGACCAAGGGCTTATGAGTCCCCTGCTCTACCACTGAGCTACCTCGCCAACGGACGCTAGTTTACCACCGGTCCCCCGGTTTGTCAATCTTAATTTACATATCCCAGGCCCTTTTCTTTCATCGAAACGTAACGGCCCTGCCCGATGATCAGGTGGTCCAGCACGTTGATGTCCAGCAGCTTGCCGGCCTGCACGATGGCCCGGGTCAGAGCGATGTCTTCCGGGCTGGCCGACGGGTCTCCGCTGGGGTGATTGTGCACCACCAGGATGCTGGCCGAGCTTGTCTGGATGGCCTTCTTGAACAGCTCCCCCACCCGCACGGTGGAAGCGTTCAGCGAGCCTTTGTAAATGCGCTCAATATCCTGCACCCGGTTGCGGATGTCCAGCAGCATCACCCACAGTTCCTCATGGTCCAGCGCGCTCATCTCGTACTGCACCAGCGCCGCCGCGGTGGCAGGGTTGCTGATCACCGGCTTATCCTCCGGCACCTCCAGCCGCAGCCGGTTGCCCAGCTCGATGGCCGCCTTGATCTGCGCCGCCTTGGCCGGGCCGATGCCCTTCTCGCTGCACACTTCCTGGAAAGACGCCCGGTGAAGCCCGTGCAGTCCCTTGAAGCGTGCCAGCAGCCGCTGGCCGACCTGCACGGCATTCTCGCCCTGTACGCCCACGCGCAGCAGGATGGCCAGCAGCTCGGCAGTTGTCAGCGCACCCGGACCGAGCCGTTCCAGCCGTTCGCGCGGCCGTTCGTCACGGTCCAGGTCAGTGATGCGGTATGCGGCAACCGTTTCGCGGCTTTTTCTCATCCATGCCCTCCTCGAGGATGGGATTATTTGCATCATGGGAATAAGAAAACTATACTATAGGGAATACTCCTGATCAAGCCTGAAGCTGGCCCGGTTCTTCGCATACGATCATCCATGCTATAATTCCGCTGGAGCCCCCATGTCGAATATTCTGTCCGAAATGAACAGTTATGTGCTCATCGCAGCTGCGCTGGGCGTGGCCTTCACTGCCGTGCTGTGGATCAGCCTGGTAGTCTGGACCTACCGGGATGCTCGCTCGCGCACGCGGGATCCGCTGGCCCGAATTCTGGCCGTCCTGGTGGTCACCGCGCTCTTCCTTCCCGGTCTGCTGATTTACTTGCTGCTTCGCCCGGCGCGTACCCTGGAAGAAGAGTACCAGCGTACCCTGGAAGAAGAAACCCTGCTGCAGGTAGTGGAAGACGCTGCGCTGTGCCCCGGCTGCAGCCGCCGTGTCCAGCCGGACTGGCTGGTCTGCCCGGGTTGTCATACCCTGCTGAAGAAGACCTGCGCCAAATGCGGGCGGCTGCTGGAGCTTCCCTGGGACATCTGTCCCTACTGCGCCACACCTGTGCACGGCGGTGAGAAAGAAAACCTCAGCCTGGATGAAGTGCTCCAGTCCCTCCCAGGTGAATAGCCGGCCCCAACAGCGCATCCCCGAAATCCGTCTCCCATCAGTTATAATTTCAACATGTTGGATGTGGTGAAGATCGAACCAATCGACTACTTAATCATTGGTCACATTACCCGTGACCTGCTGCCGTCGGGCGCCGGCTCCACGCTGGGCGGGACGGCAACCTATTCCGCGCTGACGGCTCAGGCCGCGGGGATGCGCGTGGGCGTGGTCACCTCGCACGCGGAGGTCAGCGAGCCGTACGAGCTGCGCAGCGTTCAGGTCATCACCGCCACATCTGAGAAGACCACCACGTTCGAGAACATCCAGACCCCCACCGGGCGCGTGCAGCGGCTGCATTACCGCGCCCGCGACCTGGACATTTCCATGGTGCCTGAAACCTGGCGAACGGCCCCCATCGTGCACCTCGGCCCGGTAGCCCAGGAAGTGGACCCCAAGCTGGTTCGCGCCTTTCCGAACGCCCTGATCGGCCTCACCCTGCAGGGCTGGCTGCGGGAATGGAACCAGCAAGGCGAGGTGCGCTTTACCGAATGGCCCGAAGCCAGCTTCGTTCTGCAGCAGGCCTCCGCGGCGGTGCTCAGCATCGAGGACGTGGCCGGGGACGAGCGGATTATCGATGAGCTGGCGACCTCCATCCGCATCCTGGTCGTCACCGAAGGCGCGAAGGGCGCCCGCCTCTACTGGAACGGGGATGTGCGCAAGTTCCGCGCCCCGACCGTGAAGGAAGTCGACCCGACCGGCGCGGGGGATGTGTTCGCGGCAGCCTTCTTCATCCGCCTGTACCAGACCCGTGACCCCTGGGAGGCGGCCCGGTTCGCCACGCAACTTGCCAGCATCTCCGTCACCCGCCCCGGGATCTCCGGCATTCCAACTCCCTCCGAAGTGAAAGCAAACCTGATCGAAGTACTCCCATAATGGATCCTACAGCCAACATTTACGCGCTCGTTAACCAGAAAGGCGGGGTGGGGAAGACGACCAGTGCCATTAATCTGGCAGCTTATCTGGGTTATTACGGTCAGCGGGTGCTGCTGGTCGACCTGGACCCCCAGGCAAACGCCACCTCCTCGCTGGGTGTGGATAAGCGCACCGTCCGCGCCGGAACTTACGAAGTTCTGATGGGCCAGACCCCCATCGGCCCGGCGATATTGCACAACCCTCGGTTGAAAATATCACTGCTGCCCTCTTCCCCGGCGCTGGCCGGAGCGGAGGTCGAGTTGATCCAGGTCCCCAACCGTGAGCGGCAGCTGCGCGGCGTGCTCACAGCGGTGGAAAACCGCTACGATTACATCCTGATCGACTGCCCGCCATCGCTCAGCCTGCTGACCATTAACGGGCTGGTGGCCGCCCGCACCGGCCTGATCATTCCGGTCCAGTGCGAATACCTGGCGCTGGAAGGCCTGGGGCAGCTGACGCAGACCATCGAGCGCGTGCGCTCATCCATGTTCAACGAACTCACGGTCCGCGGCGTGGTGTTGACAATGTTCGACGGCCGCACCCGCCTGGCGGTGGACGTGGTCAACGAGGTGCGCCGCTTCTTCCCGGACCACGTATTTGACGCAGTGATCCCCCGCTCCATCCGGGTGGCTGAAGCCCCGTCCTACGGCCTGCCCATTTCGCTGTACGCGCCGGAATCACCGGCGGCGAAAGCTTATGCCCAGCTGGCACGAGAATTGCTACAAAAGGACGGGGTACTCATACCAGAAATAGAAGAGTAGGTCTATGGCACGCAAAAGTGGATTGGGTAAAGGGCTGGAAGCGCTCATACCGGGCGACTCCTTAACTGCTGGCCAGGATTCTGTCCTGCAGGTTCCCGTCGAACGGATTGTCCCCAATCCACAGCAGCCCCGGCTGGAAATGAACGAGGACGACCTGCAGGAGCTGGCCGCCTCCATCCAGGAGCACGGCATCCTGCAGCCGCTGGTAGTCTCGCGCACGGATGCGGCCGGTGAGTACACCCTGATCGCAGGCGAGCGGCGGCTGCGCGCGGCCAGGTTGGCCGGCCTGCGAACCGTGCCGGTCATCGTTCGCACCGCGTCCGAGCAGCAGCGCCTGGAGCTGGCCCTGATCGAAAACGTGCAGCGCGCCGACCTGTCGCCGCTGGAGACGGCCGCGGCCTACAACATGCTGGCCGAAGATTTCGGCCTGTCGCACGAAGATATTGCGCGCCGGGTGGGCAAGAGCCGGGTGGCCGTCACCAACGCGCTGCGGCTGCTCAAGCTGGCGCCCAAAGCCCGCCAGGCATTGGAAAAAGGGCTGATCAGCGAAGGTCACGCCCGCGCGCTGCTGGGCCTGAACCTGCCCGCCGCGCAGGAGAGCGCGCTGGCGACGGTGATCAAGAACGAACTGAACGTGCGCCAGACGGAAGAACTGGTGCGCAAGCTCAACGGCCAGCGCCCCGAGCGTAAGCCTGCCCCTGCCCCCGCCCCCGAGGTCACCGACCTGGAAGAGCGTCTTCAGCAGCGCCTGGGAACCCGGGTCAACCTGAAACCCTCAAAGAAAGGCGGGCGGGTGATTATCCATTACTACTCAGACGAAGATCTGGAATCACTGCTCAACCATTTACTGAGAGAAGAATAATGCGCATCCTTCATCATGCGAGGATCTACACCCCGGAACCCGCTGGTCCGGCGGTCACCGCCCTGGCGATCGACCGAGGGCTTATTATCGCCATGGGTTCTGATGATGAGGTGCTGGCGCTGCGCCAGCACGGCGCCGAGGTGGAGGATCTTGGCGGACGGACGGTGTGGCCCGGCCTGATTGATGCACACCTGCACCTTCAGCATTACGCTGCCAGCCTGCAGCTGGTTGACTGTGAGACCGCCACAAAGGAAGAATGCCTGCGCCGGGTCGCGGAGCGCGCCCGCTCGGCAAAGCCCGGCGATTGGATTCTCGGTCACGGCTGGAACCAGAACCTCTGGCCGGAAGGGTTCGGGGATGCGGACGAGCTTGAAGCCGCCGCGCCCGGACACCCGGTGTACCTAACAGCCAAATCGCTTCACGCCGCCTGGGCCAATCGCACCGCAATGCAGCTGGCCGGCATCACCGCCGCCACCCCGGACCCGGAGGACGGGTCGCTTCTGCGTGATGCCAGCGGCCGCCCCACCGGCATCCTGCTGGAAGAAGCCATGCAGCTGGTCGCCGGACACCTGCCGGCTGCCAGCGCGGACGAGATCTCCCGGCAAATTGAGCAGGCGCAGGCCAACCTGTGGCAGGTCGGCCTGACCGGCGTCCACGACCTGGACCGCCGGGACTGCTTCATCGCCCTGCAGCAGCTGGACCGGGAAGGCAAGCTGCGCCTGCGCGTGGTCAAGGGCATCCCGGCGGAGGATCTGGAGCACGCTGCGGCACTGGGCCTGCGCAGCGGTTTCGGCAGCGACTTCCTGCACATCGGACCGGTCAAATTCTTCGCCGACGGCGCGCTGGGGCCGCAGACGGCGGCCATGTTCCAGCCTTACAATGGCAGTCCGGACAACACCGGGGTGCTGATGCTGGACTCAGAGCATCTTTTCGAAGCCGGCCAGACCGCCGTGCGCGGCGGGCTGAGCCTGGCGGTGCACGCCATCGGTGACCGGGCCGTGCACGAGGTTATTGAAGCCTACGCGCAGCTTCGGGCCTTCGAGCAGTCCGAGGGGCTGCCGGCCCTGCGCCACCGCATCGAGCACGTCCAGGTGCTGCACCCACAGGACGTCTCGCGCCTGGCACAGCTGGACGTGATTGCCTCCATGCAGCCCATCCATGCCACCTCGGACATGTTCACCGCCGACCGGTACTGGGGCGAGCGCTCCGCGCTGGCCTACGCCTTCCGCACCCTGCTGGACCAGGGAACACGCCTGGCTTTCGGGTCTGATGCCCCCGTCGAACCGCCCAACCCCTTCCTGGGCATGCACGCCGCAGTCCACCGCCGGCTGCCGTCCGGTGAGCCAGGTGAAGACGGCTGGCGGCCTGAGCAGCGCATCCGCCTGGCAGAAGCGCTGGCCGCCTACACCACCGGCGCGGCCTACGCCGGCGGATTGGAAGACCGTCTGGGACGGCTGGTGCCCGGGTACAAAGCTGACCTGATCGTCCTGCCTGAAGATCCCTTCCAGCTGCCCCCGGATAGACTCTATGACCTGCGGCCGGAGGCCACCATGGTCGCCGGCGAGTGGGTCTGGAGGAGCAGGTAGAGCCTCGTATGCCGACGAAACCCCTGACTCCCGAAGTTCTTGTCCCCCGGCTGGGTGAATATCTGGTTGAGCGTAATCTGATCACCCGGGAAGCGCTCGAGCTGGCATTGAACCGTCAGGAGGAGCTGCGCCGGCAGGTGGATGATCCCCCGCTGCTGGGCCAGATCCTGGTCGAGATGGGTTCCATCGACCGGGTGACGCTGGATGAAGCTATTACCGAGCAGATCATCCAGCTGCGCGCCGCGCTGGAGGAAACCAACCGCCAGCTGGAGCGGCGCGTCCAGGAACGCACCGCCGAGCTGCAGCAGGCTTACAACAGGCTCGCCGAGCTGGACCAGCTGAAGTCCAACTTCGTTGCCAACATTTCCCACGAGCTGCGCACCCCGCTGACACACGTCCGCGGTTACCTGGACCTGCTCAAAGGCGGCGACCTCGGTCCCGTGTCGCCGGACCAGCATAGCGCGCTCAACACCATGGACAAGGCCGTCCGGCGGCTGGCGCGCCTGATCGAAGACCTGATCCTGTTTTCCACCGCCGAACACCAGCAGATCACCCTGCGCCAGTCCACCTTCAACCTGTCCCAGATGGCCCAGGCCTGCTACGCCCGCTACCAGCCGGTCGCCGCGGAGCGGCGCGTGGACCTGCAGCTGTTGAACAGCGAGCCGGACCAGATCGTCCTAGGTGACAGCGAAAAGATCGCCTGGGTCATCCAGCAGCTGCTGGAGAACGCAATCAAGTTCACCCCCGCCGGCGGGACTGTGCAGCTCTCCGTGGAGCCGGTGAACCGGAAAGTGCGCTGCTCCGTCCGCGATTCGGGGATTGGCATCCCCGAGGACCAGTTCGAAGCCATTTTCACCCCTTTCCACCAGCTGGACAGCTCTTCCACCCGCCGCTATGGCGGCACCGGCCTGGGCCTTTCGCTGGTCAAGAAGATCGTCGAAGCCCACGGCTCCGTCGTCGAAGTGCAGTCCACCATTGGTAAAGGCAGCCAGTTTTCCTTCAGCCTGCAGTCCGTTCGTGACACCTCTTGAAAGCGAATTAGCGAATGACAACCCCTGTACCCACCTACCCGCGAGGTCCAATTACACCTGAACACCTGTACGCCATCAGCCAGCTGGCGGCCGAAACCCGAGACTGGCGCGCCGCCCTGGAGACGATCATCAAAGATATCCGCCCTTACTTTATCTTTGATAACGTCGTGGTGTATCTGATGGACCCGAAGACCCGGGCGCTGGAGGTCGGTTTCGCCAGGGCGACCGGGCGAGGCAAGTCTGCCGAGGCGGACGTGTCCTGGGGTGAAGCGGTCGCCAATGAAATCGTGCAGGATAACCGGGTCGTCTACAAGCTGCCGGAGGACATGGCGGAAGAAAACCGGCTGCGGAGGCCCTTCACCTACGGCCTGCCGCTGACCAGCGGCGGGAAAACCCTGGGCGCGATCATCTTCATCCGCTTCGGCAGCCCGGAATATCTCGAGGGCGACCAGAAGATGGCCCATTTCATCGCCCAGCAGACCTCGCTCATGGTGGAACGCCACCAGCTCCGCAGCAGCCTGGACCAGCTCAACTCGGTCTACCAGCTCTTCCAGCTGCAGGAAGATTTCATCCACACGCTATCCCACGAGATCCGCAATCCGCTGGGGTTCATCAAGGGCTACACCACCACGCTCCTGCGGCCCAACACCCGCTGGGACCCGGAAACCCAGCAGGAGTTTCTGACCATCATCGACAAGGAGACCGACCGACTGCAAGACTTGATCGAGAACCTGCTGGACTCCGCGCGGCTGCAGTCCGGGCATATGAAGATGGACTTCCAGCCCATCCGCGTCGAGTCGCTGGTCAACGACGTGGTCACCCGCAGCCAGATGCACCATCCGGATTTGAAGATCGTAACCAAATTCAAGCAGCCGCTGCCCATCATCCACGGCGATTCGCGCCGTCTGGCCCAGGTGTTTGAGAACCTGGTGTCCAATGCGGTAAAATACGCTCCGGGTTCACCCGTCTATTTCTGGGTCAGCGGTACAGAGAACGGCGTGCTGATTGAAATCGAAGACAAGGGGCCCGGCATCCCTGCGGAGCACCTCAACCAGCTGTTCCAGCGGTTCTACCGCGTGCCCGGGAACTCCATCCACGTCCACGGCTCTGGACTGGGACTGTTTATCGTTAAGCAGATTATCGATGCGCATCAAGGTCAAATCACAGTTTCCTCCGAAGTTGATCAGGGCACCACGTTCCACATCCAACTGCCCTCGCACCCTGATGAACCGGCGGAGGTAGGCGAAAGGAAGACAAGAAATGAGCACTAGGATCCTGGTCGTCGACGACGAACAGCTCTACAGGCACCTCCTGCGAGTTAACCTGGAAGCGGAAGACTACGAGGTCATCACCGCCACCAACGGCGAAGAAGCGCTGGATATGATGTCAAGCGCCCAGCCCGACCTCGTGCTGCTGGATGTCATGATGCCGAACCTGGACGGGTTCAGCACCTGCGAGCGCATCCGCCAGTTTTCCAACGTTCCCATCATCATGCTCACCGCACGCGGTGAAGAGAATGACCGTGTCCGCGGACTGAACGCCGGGGCGGACGACTACGTGGTCAAGCCCTTCTCCGCGACCGAATTGATCGCCCGGGTGCGCGCCGTGCTGCGCCGCGCGCAGAACACTGACCAGGGTATTCAAAACCGCTACTTCTCGCACGGCAATCTGCGCCTTGATTTTGCCCGCGCGGAGGTATGGAAGGGAGACAAACCGATCTACCTATCGGCCACCGAATACCGCCTGTTGATCCAGTTCGCCCACAACGTCGGCCGTGTGCTCTCCGCCGAGGAGCTGCTCACCGCCGTATGGGGCGAGCAGTACCGTGAAGACAAAGAAATTCTGTGGGTCAGCATTGCCCGTCTGCGCCAGAAGCTCGAAGACGATCCGCACTCACCGCAGCATATCGTTACCCGGTCCGGTCTGGGGTACTTAATGCCGCCCACCGAAACCGAAAAAGCCTAGAAAGGACTCAGCAGACTTATGCTGCCCATTTTTGAAGAAAAAGGCAAGATTTTCACTCAGGTCATTCAGAAAAAGCCAGTTCCCGTGGTGCTGCAGACTCCCACTCACCGCATTGAAGGCTTGCTGCATGTACGTCCAGACCAGCGAACCAAAGATGAACTGGATGCTTCCGAGCAGTTCATCGCCATCACCGATGCTGTTGTTATGGACGCTGAAGGGAAGGTCGTCATCAAAGCGCCCTTCCTGGCAGTGCAAACCGCTCAGATCATCTGGCTGGCTCCTCAGGCGGAGCCTGATTCAGGCAACGAAGCATGACAACCAACACGACGCTTTCCATTCACTCCGCCGAACTTAAGAAACTAAAAGCACATCTGCTGGGTATTATCGGCCGCGAGTTGGAAACGCAGCCCTCGACGGAAAATCGCGAGGAGATGGTGCGGCAGATCCTGCATCAGAGCTACGAATCCCTGCGGCTGAACCTTCCAATGCAGCTCAAAGAAGAGCTGTTCAACGAAATCCTTGCCGAGGTGCTCGGATTTGGCGTCCTCCAGCCCCTGCTGGATGATCCAACCATCAGCGAGGTGATGGTCAACGGGCGCAACAGCGTCTACATTGAACGCAACGGCAAGCTCGAAAAGACCGGCATCACCTTCGACAGCGACGCGGAAATCGTCCAGCTGATAGAAAAGATCATTTTCCCGCTGGGACGCCGCATCGACATCGACTCGCCCACCGTCGACGCCCGCCTGCCGGACGGCTCGCGCGTCAATGCGACCATCCCCCCGGTGACCATTGATGGCCCGACCATCACCATCCGCAAGTTCAAAAAGGGCAAGCTGACCGTTGAACAGCTGATTGAATACGGCTCACTGACGCCGATGATGGCCGAGTTCATCCGCGCCTGCGTCATCGCCCGGCTGAACATCGTCATCTCCGGCGGTACCGGCTCCGGCAAGACCACCCTGCTTAACGTGCTGTCCAGCTACATCCCGGCCAACGAGCGCATCATTACCATCGAGGACGCCGCCGAGCTGCAGCTTCAGCAGGACCATGTGGTGCGCATGGAGACCAAGCCCGCCAACATCGACGGACGCTACGCGGTGACCATCCGCGATCTGGTGCGCAACTCGCTGCGTATGCGCCCAGACCGAATTGTGATCGGCGAGGTGCGCGGCGGCGAAGCCCTGGACATGCTGCAGGCCATGAACACCGGTCACGACGGCTCCCTGACCACCCTGCACGCCAACACGCCGCGTGACGCGGTCTCCCGCCTGGAGACCATGTGCCTGATGGCCGGCATGGACATGCCCATCAAAGTCATCCGCGAGCAGATTGCCTCCGCCATTGACCTGGTCATCCAGCAGTCGCGTTTGAAAGACGGCTCTCGTAAGGTCACCTCCATCACCGAAATCGCCGGTATGGAGGGCGACACGGTGGTCATGACAGAGATCTTCCGCTTTGAGCAGACCGGTATCGACCCCGACGGCAAGGTGATCGGCCAGCTCAAGCCGACGGGCATCCGCCCGCTCTTCACCCCGCGGCTGGAAGCGGCCGGGTTCAAGCTGGGGCCGGAAGTGTTCGGCGCCAGCCTGGGCTCGATGTTCAACAACGGACAGCGCCGCCGCTAAAGCTGCGCGCACTGGTTTGATCATTCAGCGGTTCGTTCTTGAGGGAAGGGGACCATGAGCACATCCTTAAAGATCGTGAATATTCGCACCCGGAAACTGGGGTTACTCATGTACGACGCCCGCATCGCGGCCGGAAAGAGCCAGGAAGCCTGCGCGGAGGCGATGCAGATCCCCCTGGAGGATTACCAGGCCTTCGAGACCGGGCAGAGCGCTCCATCCCTGCCGCAGCTGGAAGCCTTTTCTTACTTTTTAAACGTCCCGCTCCAGCATTTCTGGGGAACCACACCGCTCTCACAGCGCACCTCCGCCGATACCCTCACCGGGCTGGAGGCGCGCTATACCTCCCGCAATCTGGAAATCAGCGCCGCGCTGCAGGCAGCCCGCGCGAAGACCGGTCTGTCACTCTCGGACCTGGCGCTGAAAACCGATCTGGATGAGCAAACCCTCTTCCAGTACGAAGAAGGCATCGAGGGAATCCCCGTCCCGCAGCTGGACCTGATCACCGAGGCCCTCGGCATACCCACGGAGGCGCTGTTCGACCAGACCGGTGAAGTGGGCCGCTGGCGCACCGAGCGGGACGCGGTGGGCCGCTTTTTACAGCTGCCCATGGAGCTGCAGTGGTTCATCGCCGACCCGGAAAACCAGCCCTATCTGGAGTTCGCCCGGCGAATTCAGGGAATGGATCTGGACCGCCTGCAGGCTCTGGCCCGGGCACTGCTGGATCTGACCGGAGCACAGGAGCGAGAATCCCATGAACACTGATATTGAAACCCTCATCCAGGCCGCTGACCAGGCATACGATGCCAAGAAGTACCTCGAAGCGGCCGATCAGTATAAACAGGCTGCAGAAGCGCTGCGGGCGGCCGGCGATCCCCTGCGGGCCGCCGAGATGGACAACAACCGCTGCGTCGCCTTTCTGAAGGCCGGCGAACCGCAGCAGGCCTATGACGCCGCCGCCGGCACCGACCGGCTCTTCGCTGAGGCCGGAGACACCATCCGCCAGGCGACCGCGATGGCGAATCAGGGGATGGCGCTGGAAGACCTGAAGGAGTTCGACCGCGCGCTTGAGCTGTACGAGCAGGCGGTGGAGATGCTCAAGGAAGCCGGCGAGGATGATATGCGCTCCTACATCCAGGAACGCGTCTCCGGGATCAAATTCCGATCCAAACAGCCGGTTGAAGGGCTGATGAACATGCAGTTCGCCATCGACAACCGCCAGCGGCGCGGCTGGATTGCCGGCCCTGTGGTCGGGTTTTTCGTGAAAAACATTCTTAGAAGGTTAGGGTTAAAATAAGCGGCATTTCATACCGTCCTGCCGAACCCGCGGATGCGGCGGACCTGCTGAACCTGATCTCCTTCGAGCTGTACAATCACCGCCACCTGGACTGGCGAAACGCGCTGGACTGGCTCGGCCAGCAGCCCTACTGGTTGATGATCCGGGATGAGCGGCCCGCCGCTGTGCTTGCCCTGCCGCCGGACCCGCCTGGCGTGTACTGGATCCGGGCCTTTGCCTGCTCAGCGCAGTTCAAGCCCGGCGAGGTGTTCAGCGCGCTGCTGGAGCAGGCCATCTGCCAGCTGGAAACCCTGCCCGGCAAGAAGCTGATTGCCAGCCTGGCCATGCAGAACTGGTTCAACAACATCCTGCTGAAAAACGGGTTCGAGTATCACCAGGACATCGTCGTTCTCACCTGGGAGGACCAGCCCGTCCGTGAAACCTCGCTCCCGGCCGGTTTTCAGGTTCGCCCGCTCATTCCCCCCGACCTGCCTGCCGTTGCTCAGCTGGATCAGCGCTGTTTTGAAGATATCTGGCAGCTGTCGCTGGACTCGCTGCACCACGCTTTTGGCCAGTCGGCCTACTCAACCGTGGTCGAGGTGAACCGGCGCATCGTCGCCTACCAGATCAGCACCGAGAGCGGCGTCTCAGCGCACCTGGCCCGCATCGCCGTGGACCCCGACTGGCAGGGCAAGGGCATCGGCCTGCACCTGCTCCTGGATATGCTGCGCTTTTTCACCGGTCAGGGCCACACCTACATCACGGTCAACACGCAGAGCAGCAACCAGGCTTCGCTGGCGCTCTACCAGGCAGCCGGTTTTACCCGGACTCAGGAGGCCTACCCGGTTTTGCTCCGGCCCTGGAGATAACCATCGGGGATTGGCTCAATACAGCCCGAAATGCTGGAACACCAGCACCATAAACGGCGCCGCAAGAAGCGCCGGCAGGAAGTTACCCACCCGGATCTGGCGAATTTCCAGCAGATTGGAAACGGCGATACCCATCAGCAGCACGCCGCCGACCGCAGTGATCTCCACCATCATGGTTTCGGTGACCAGCGCGTTTACCTGAGCGGCCAGCAGCGTAATGGCTCCCTGGTAAATGAAAATGGGGCCAGCTGAGAACATCACCCCCAACCCCAGACTGGATGCAAACGCCAGCGAGGCGAAGCCGTCCAGGATGGCCTTGATCGCCAGGGTCTGGTAATCACCGGTCAGCCCGTCCTGGATGGACCCCAGGATGGCCATCGGACCGACGCAGAACAGCAGCGAGCTGACGAAAAATCCCTTAACGAAGCGGCTGCCGTCGCTGCCCGATTCGTGGCTGCGGTTGAGCCGGTGCTCCAGCCAGACCCCGAGGTTCTGGATACCCTTCTCGATCTGCCACCACTCGCCCAGCAGCACCCCGATCAGCAGGCTGGTCACCACTACCATGGAGTTCTGGGTTTCGATGAACAGCTTGATGCCAAATCCCAGGCAGAACAGGCCCAGCACGGATATCACCGACCGCTTGAGGTCTTCCGATAAGCGCGCGCCAATAAGCATGCCCAGGAGGCTGCCGACGACCACCAGGGCAACGTTGATGAGTGTACCGGTCATCAGGTTTGGTTCTTTGCTAAAGTAGGATCTTGACGCCCGCCGTGGCGGACTTCGTACAATTCTAATACAAAGCACAGGGAAGACAGCCGGTTCAGATAACTCAGCAGGAACCGGTTCTGCGAACCGCCGCTGGCCAGCAGCTGCGCCATCCAGCGCTCCGCCCGCCGCACGACCGTGCGCGCCAGATCCAGCGCGGCGGCGGAGGGCGTGTCTCCTGGCAGGATGAACTCGTTAGGCATCTGCACCTGGCTGCCGATGCGCTCCACTTCCGCTTCCAGCCGCTGCACTGTCTCCGCGGAAATGGACTGGGAGTATTTTTCCGTGTCCGCCCCGGCGGAGGTCTCAGCCATCAGCCGGTACAGGTCCCGCTGCACGGCGAGAATGGCTTCCCGGACCGCTTCGGTCTGGCACAGGCTGCGCGCCAGCCCCAGCGCGGCGTTGGCTTCGTCCAGCGCGCCGATGGTCTCGATGCGCAGATCAAATTTCGACACCCGCCCGCCGCCAAGCGTGCCGGTGGTGCCGTCGTCACCGGAGGCGGTAAAGTAGGGAGGAGTCTCTGCGCTCATGATGTCTGAGGAAGCCGGTAAAGGAACCAGAACGACTTCTCGGGGAAGGCTTCCCGGACCGCTTCATCCCAGACGAACTGCGCGGATTGAACCATGGCCCTCAGCAGGCCGTCGGTGGCTGCCAGAGCGGATTTCTCCTGCGCCAGTGAGCCTTCCAGCTCCCCGCACAGCAGCTCCAGGATCACCCGCTGGCGAACCTGATAGGCATACTCCGCCGCGGATGGCGAGCCGGACTTGCGCAGATCGTTAAGCATTTCCTGCCAGCGGGCCAGCCTCTGCCGGAACTCTTCACCGGCCTTCTTGATCCAGTGGGCCTTCCAGCGCTCACGCAGCTGCGTGACATGCTCCTGTATGCGGTCGAGTTCCTCACGCATCTCCGGCGGCCAGTCGACGCCCTGCAGCCGCTTCAGGCTGAGCATCAGGTTCCCGATGGTAAACCGCGGCACATCCCCCGCCCTTGCCCGAGCGCCAGGCACGGGCCAGTACAGCGAGGAGGACAGCAGGTAGCGCTCCAGCTCATCCAGCGCGGCGCGGGCAATCACCCAATCCTTGTTCAAGGCTTGAATTTCTGTCATCCCCTCCTCCGGCTGAATGATGGTGATGTGGTTATGGAGCCGGGCTGGCCTTCGCCTGAGCCGCTTCACCCGTTCTGGTTGCCAGATGCCACTCCAGCACGGTCGCGAAGCGGTCGCTCGGGTCGAAGAGCGGTCCCATCTGCACGCCGCCGACGGCTCGATCCACAGCATAAGTATATACCGGGTAGTACAGCGGCAGCGCGGGCATTTCCCGGGCGAACACCACCTGGAAGCTGCGGTAGATGCGTGTGCGCTCGGCCATATCTGTCTCTGTGCGGGCCTGCTCCAGGTATTCGCTGGCGATGCGGTTGTCCCACTGGCTGTAATTCTGGCCGCCGGTCGCCTGTACCTGATCCCAGAAGGGATAGGGGTCGGGATCTGGAGAGCGAGACAGGTTCAGGTCCACCAGCACAGCCTGGAAGCTGCGCGTCTCCAGGTAATCGCTGATCAGCTCGTCATAGGGAACCGCCTGCAGGGCCACGTCCACACCCAGCTCCAGCCAGTTGTCCTGGATCACTTCGGCGATCCGGCGGTGCGTGTCGGTGTCCGGGTGCAGCAGCGTAAAGCGCAGCACGACGCCGTCTTTCGAGCGGATGCCGGTTTCCTCGTCGATCTTGTAGCCGGCCTGGCTCAGCGCTTCTTTGGCCGCCTCGCGGTCAAACGCTACCTGCGGAGTCTCCTCGTAATAAGCCCAGGTTTCGGGGAAGATCACCCCGTTGGCAATGATCGCCTGGCCGTTCAGCACCCGGTCCACCATGTACTGTCGGTTCAGGCCCTGCAGCAGCGCCTGCCGAAGGTCGGAGTCCTGGAGGAAGGCGTATTCGGGGTTCTTCAGGTTGAACATCACCAGTGCCAGCTCGGGGCGGCGGCCGGTGTACACGGACAGACCCTCCTCAGCCAGCACGTCCGGGAGGATATCCTCACCGATCGACTGGATGCCCTGCACCAGCCCTTCGCGGTAGGCCTGCAGCGCGGACTGCCCGTCCGGATAAAAGCGGAAGATGATCTCCTGGATGAAGGGCTTCTCGCCGAAGTAGTCCTCGTAGGCCACCAGCTGCACGCCCTGGATCACGCCGTCATCAGCGATCACGCCGCCGAAGCGGTACGGTCCGCTGCCCACCGGCTCGATGTTGAACCCGGCGTCGATCATCTGATCAAACGTCTGGTCACCGAGCAGGTGCTCGGGGATCACGCCAAAGGTCAGGTAATCGATGAACGGCGAGAACGGCTCCGGCAGGCGGAACTGCAGGTGAGTCTCGTCCAGCGCTTCCACTTCCACTGTGTCCCAGAACTCCTGCAGGTCGGCCGGGACCACGTCGTTGTCCGAACGCAGCATCTCCACCGTGAACACCACGTCCTGCGCGGTCACGGGCTGGCCGTCGTGCCATTTGGCCCCTTCCTGCAGGACCAGGTTGTAGACGGTGCCATCCTCAGAAACGCCCCAGTTGGCGGCCAGCTCGGGATTGGGAATCCCGCGCTCGTCAAAGCGAACCAGCTGGCTGAAGATCAGGCGGTTGATGTCACGGTCCGTCTGGTTGTAATAGTCCAGCAGCGGGTTCAGTCGCTGCAGGGATCCCACAAGCGCTTCCGTGTAGTTTCCCCCTCGCACCGGCTCAGGTGTCGTGATCGGATTGGACTCGACGGATTGCTCGCTCAGCAGCAGGATGCCCACGACCAATCCAGCCAGGAAGATGATTGCCAGTTGCCAGGAAACTTTTTTCATATGCATTTAAACTCAAAAGGGCGAGCCCCTATCGAACCAAGTGAGTCGCCCTTTATGACCTTGGATTTGAGATTCAGATGAAAGAATTCCAGCGAAGTTTACCCCAATGCGACGGTCACCAGTGTGAGAATGATGAACAGGACAGCCAGGCCGATGGTGATGTAAAACAGGGTCTTCTCTAAACCCCGCCGCTGAGTGAACACCGAACCGGTATCGGCGCCAGTCAGGCCGCCCAGACCAACGCCCTTGTTCTGCAAGATCACGCTCGCGATCAGGGCGATGGAAGTTATAATCAAGGCGATGTCGAAATAGGTTGCCACGCAGTACCTCCTGGAATGTGAACAGGGAGATTATACCTTCCAAAAACCCGATTCGTCAACCACAATGCATGAAATTATCGTCAACCTTCACAATCACACCCGGTATTCCGACGGAACCGGGACCCATGCCGATATTGCCCGGGCCGCTCTGGACAGCGGCCTGGATGTCGTCATTGTCACCGACCACAACGTCCTGGTAAAAGGCGTCGATGGATATGTGCGGCGGAAAAGCAAACGGGTACTTCTGCTGGTCGGGGAAGAGATCCACGATCCCTGGGCCACCCCGCAGAAGAATCACCTGCTGGTGATCGGCGCCCGGCGGGAGCTGGCCGGTTACTCGCACAGCCCCCAGCAGGTCATCGATCAGGCCGGCATGGACGGCGCGCTGACCTATCTGGCGCACCCCTACGAGCATCCCCTGGCGCTGATCAAAGAGCCGGCCATTCCCTGGCTAGACTGGCAGGTGCAGGGCTTTACCGGTATTGAACTGTGGAACAACCTGAGCGAAATCAAGAGCGTCTCGCGAAACAGCCTGCTGGCCCTCTTCTACACCCTTTTCCCCCGCTGGCTGGCGCACAGTCCCCTGCCCGAAACGCTGGAACAGTGGGACTCGCTGACCACCGCCGGAAAGCGCGTCGTAGCGGTCGGCGGGTCCGACGGCCACGCGCTGGATTTCCACCTCGGACCCTTCCGGCGGACCATCTTCCCTTACCAGTTCCATTTCAGGTCCATCAATAACCACGTGCTGCTGGACGAGCCGCTGAGCGGCGATGCGGATCGCGACCGCGCACTGGTGTTGGATGCGCTTAGCCGAGGGCACTCCTTCGTCGGCTACGACCTGCCCGCCCCGACCAACGGCTTTCGCTTCACCGCCCAGCACAGGCGCGGCCTGTCGATCATGGGAGACGAGGCCGCCCTCGAGGGCAGCGCGACCCTGCAAATCCACCTGCCCTACGCGGCCGAGTGCCGCCTGATCTGCGACGGCCAGGTGGTGCAGACCTGGAAAGGCCAGGAGAGCTGCACCTACATCACCTCGCAGCCGGGCGTGTACCGCGCCGAAGTCTACCTGCGCTACGGCGGCGTGCGCCGCGGGTGGATTTTCTCCAACCCGATCTACCTGCGGAGGAGCTGACCATGCCGGCCAACAACGTCACCCGTATGCTGGATGCGAAGAAGATCGCTTACACCGCCTTCGAAACCGAGCCGGTCAAACTCGGGGCCAGGGAAACCGCCCGCCGGCTTGGCGTTCCCGTCGAAATTGTCTACAAAACCATCGTGGTGAAGCGCGAGAAGGCCGGAAAACTCATCCTGGCAGTCGTGCCGGGGGATGCCGCCGTGGACCTCAAGCGCCTGGCGTCTGCGCTGGGCGAAAAGAAGCTGCAGCTGCCTACCCAGGCCGAAGCCGAGAAGCTGACCGGGCTGCAGGCCGGAGGGATCTCGCCTCTGGCGTTGATCAACCGCGGTTTTCAGGTGGTCATCGATGAGCGCGCCCGCAGCAAGGACCAGATCCACATCTCCGGCGGGCAGCGCGGCCTTAACATTCGCATCGGCACCGCCGACCTGGCCGGTCTGGTCCGAGCGCGCTTCGCCCCCATCAGCCAGCCGCTGGCCGAGGGTGAAGAAGACGCGGACTAACCCTTGATCACCACCACCGGGCGCAGACGGGCGACCTTTTTCGCAATCCCGGCGCCCTGCACGGCCTTCACCACATCGTCCACGTCTTTGTAAGCCTGCGGGGCTTCCTCCGCCAGGCCGGCCATCGACCCGGCGCGGATATGGATGCCCTCAGCCTGCAGCTCATTCCGCAGCCGTTCGCCGCGCACTTCTTTTTTCGCCCGCGAGCGGCTCATCACCCGCCCGGCGCCATGGCAGGACGAGCCAAAGGACCGCTCCATACTGCCTTCCGTCCCCACCAGCACCCAGGAGGCCGTGCCCATGCTGCCAGGGACGAACACCGGCTGCCCCGTCTTCGAGTATTCAACAGGGATTCCCGGAGCGCCCGGCCCGAAGGCCCGCGTGGCCCCCTTGCGGTGCACGCACACACGCACATCCTCTCCGCCCACCCGGTGCGTTTCCACCTTGCCGATGTTGTGGGCCAGGTCATACACCTGATGCAAATGCCAGTTCTTGACCTTTCCCGCCAGCACTTCTTCGAACGCCTGGCGGGCGTAGTGAGCCAGCACCTGCCGGTTGCAGAAGGCGAAGTTGGCAGCCGCCCGCATGGCGGCCATGTAGTCCTCTCCCTCGGGCGAGTTCATCGGCGCGCAGACCAGCTCCCGGTCGGGCAGCTTGATCTGGTAGCGCTTGACCGCCGGCTGCAGCAGCTGGACATAGTCGCTGCACACCTGGTGACCCAGCCCGCGCGAACCGCAGTGGATCAGCAGGGTAAGCATACCCTCTTCCAGACCCATTACCGCGGCCGCCTCCGGGTCGAAGACCTGCTCGACCACATCCACTTCGATGAAATGGTTGCCGGAGCCCAGCGTACCCAGCTGGTTGATCCCGCGCTGCCGGGCGCGCTGGCTAATTTTGGCCGGGTCCGCGCCTTCGATGCGGCCTTCCTCTTCCGTCCGGCGCAGGTCCTGCTCGCTGGCCATGCCCTTCTTCAACGCCCAGCGCGAACCCTCGCGGCAGACCGCGTCCAGCTCCGCCTGGGTCAACGACAGGTGACCCTGTTTGCCCACCCCGCTGGGGCAGTAATGGTCCAGCGCAATGGCCAGGTCCTCCAGGAATGGTTCGGCTTCCTCCAGCCGGATCTGCGAGCCAAGCAGGCGCACCCCGCAGTTGATGTCATACCCGATGGCCCCCGGCGAGATCACCCCGTCCGGATAGCGGGTCGCCGCCACGCCGCCGATGGGGAAGCCGTACCCCTGGTGCATGTCGGGCATCACCACCACATGCCCCACCAGGCCTGGCAGGGTGGCCGCGTTCACCGCTTGATCCAGCGAGAGGTCCTCCAGGCTGCTTTCCAGCATATCCCGGCTGGCGAACAGTCGCACCGGCACGCGCATATCCGGCCGGTAGTCGACCGGGATCTCCCATTCATAATCGCTAATCTTTCGTACTGCCTTCAGCTCCATCCCTGTCCCTCCCCGGAATCGTGTTCCGCTCAGACGTCAAACGTGATCGTCGCCGTGTAGCGGTCTCCGTCCCAGTGGATGTCGAGGTTGTGATAGGTAACCGCCTTGATCTCCTTGTCGATGCGCATCACCGGCGCGGTCGACAGCGCCGCATGCAGGACAGGGCCGTCGATCGCCAGCGCCAGGTGAGCAAAACCCTGGTTTTGCTCCTGCGTTATAAACAGCAGCTCGGAGAGGAAGGCTACCAGCAGGCTCTCCGGGTCAGAGTTCTTCAGGCTGAAGAAGTGCGCCGAAAGGGAGTCCGGATGGAGCTCCACCCCCATCAGGGAAACCATGCCCTGCGCGGCGGAATGAAACAGCCCGGAGAGGTCCGGCGCCCATACCTGCAGCGCCCAGTCAGCAGTGTGAGGGACTTCCTTGAATCCGCGTTCCTTCATGGCTTTCACATTCGCCTTATAATTATAGAATATGAAGTCAATGCTCGATCGAATTGAATCCCGGCTGCAAGCGGCCCTCGAGAGCCGTCTGCCCTGGATCAAGAACAGGCATTCCACGAACTCGCTGGCGCAGCAACTGGTTGACGCGCTGTACGAGAAGGCGAAAACCAGCCCGGACGGCCAGGCTGTCGCCCCTGACGACTTCATCATCTACATGCATCCGGAACGGGCTGCCGCCTGGAACCGGCAAACAGACCTGCTTGACGACCTGCTGGCAGCCATCCAGAATGCGGCGGATGAAGAAAAGTACAAGTTCCTGCAGCCCCCCACCCTGCGCGTGCTGAGCGACAGCAGCCTGAAAACAGACGCGTACAAGATCAGCGCGGATTATAAGCCCTCCCCGCTGGAGCAGACCGCTTCCATGCCGGTGGAGCAGCCAGCCGGGGATTCCGGGCCGCTGCCGAAGAACGCGTTCCTGATCGTGGACGGGAACCGGGTCTTTCCCCTGCGCCAGCCGGTGATCAACATCGGCCGCCGCGCGGACAACCACCTGACCATCGACGACCCGCGCGTTTCGCGCAGTCACGCACAGATCCGGGTGACCAACGGCAGTTATATTCTGTTTGACCTCAACTCCACCGGCGGCACCTACGTCAACAACGAGCGCATCACCCGCTACAGCCTGCAGCCGGGCGATGTCATTTCGCTAGCCGGCGTGACCCTGGTGTACGGCGAAGACGCCCCCACCGGACCCCAAAAAGCGGAAGGCTCAACTTCACCCCTGTTTACCTGAACCTGACACCCACATGAGCGCCACCATCGTCCTCATCCTGCGGCTGCTGCTGGTCATCAGCCTGTACGCTTTCATCGCCTGGGCATTGATCACCATCTGGCGCGACCAGCGCCAGCAGGCCCTGCTGCTCGCCTCACGCCGCGTGCCGACCCTGCGCCTGCGGGTGGAGGAAGGGGAAACCGAAAAGGCCCAGTCCTTCGACAAGGCGGAAGTGCTGGTCGGGCGGGATGCCACCTGCGACTTTGTGCTCGAGAACGAGACGGTCTCCTTGCATCACGCCCGCCTGGTGTATCATCATAACCAGTGGTGGGTGGAAGACTTGCAGTCCACCAACGGTACATTTTTGAATGATGAGCGCGTGTACATGCAGACGGTTCTGATTTCGAATGACGAACTGCGCTGCGGCAAGGTATATATCAACGTCACATTTGGATAAGTTTTCGCTGCCGCCCCTGTGGACGGCGGGCGCGCGCGGACAAAGTACGATTGCATGGAGGAACCAGTGATGGAGCAGCCCATTCTTGGGGTTATCGGCGGCTCAGGCCTGTACGAAATGGATCAGCTCGAGCAGGTGGAACAGCGCCAGATTGAGACACCCTTCGGGCCGACCAGCTCGCCCATTACCATCGGGTCGATCGAAGGCATGCGGGTGGCCTTCCTGGCCCGGCACGGCATCGGGCATTTCATCTCCCCGAGCGAGGTCAACTATCGCGCCAACATCTACGCCCTCAAGATGCTGGGCGTGAAAAATGTGATCGGGATCAGCGCCTGCGGCTCCCTTCGCGAGGATTACGAGCCGGGGCATTTCGTTGTTCCCGACCAGTTGATCGACTTCACCCGCCGCCGCGAGTCCAGCTTCTTCGGGAATGGGCTGGTGGTGCATGTCGGTGTCGCCCAGCCCTTCTGCCCGGCGCTGTCCGACCAGCTGCGTGCGGCCGCCAGCGCCGCCGGAGCGAATCTGCATCCCCGCGGCAGTTTCATCACCATTGAAGGCCCGCGCTTCTCCACCCGGGGTGAGTCTAATCTGTTCCGTTCCTGGTCGATCGACATTATCGGCATGACGACCGCCCCGGAGGCCTTCCTGGCCCGAGAAGCCGAGATGTGCTATGCAGTCCTGGCCCATATTACAGATTACGACGTCTGGCACGATGTGGAGGCCCCGGTCAGCGTGGACATGGTCATCGAAACCCTGGCCCAGAACACCGCCACAGCCAAGGCGACCATCGTCAACCTGCTGAAGCTCCTCCCCAACAAGCAGGACTGCGACTGCGACCACGCACTGCGTGACGCCTTCATCACCCCGATCGAAAAGGTCCCGGCTGAGGTGCGCGAAAAACTCGCCCCGATGCTGGAAAAATACATAAAGTAGTGAAGCTTCCCTTTTCACTTGCACCCACACCTCGAGATCAGCTGCAGGGAAGGCTGCTCAGCCTTGCGGCCGTATTCCTGCTGCTGTTCTCTGCCATCCTTACCCTGTCCCCGGCTGTGCGCGTCCACGGCTGGAACACCAGCCTGCGCTGGGAGCACTGGATTGGGTTCTTGGTGTGGGTGGCCGGGTTTGCCTTCCTGCACATCCAGTCCATCCGCTGGCTGCCGGACCGGGACCCCTACATGCTGCCCGTCATGGCGCTGATCTGCGGCTGGGGCCTGCTCACCATCTACCGCCTGATCCCGGAATTCGGCTTCCGCCAGACGGTCTGGCTGGCGCTGTCCGTCGGAGTGATCTGGGCGGGAATGCGCTTCCAGGTGGTCCTGCAGATGCTGCGGCGGTACAAGTACCTGCTGCTGGTCGGCGGGCTGTTGCTGACCGCGGCGACCATTGTCTTCGGCACCTACCCGGGCGGGCAGGGTCCGCGGCTGTGGCTGGGGTGCTGCGGGTATTATTTCCAGCCGTCCGAGCCGCTCAAGCTGCTGCTGGTGATCTACCTGGCCGCGTATCTGGCCGACCGCCTGCCCACCGTGTTCACCCTGAGCGAGCATTTGGCCCCGACGGTCATCCTGGTCGGTACGGCGGCTTTGCTGCTGGCCGCCCAGCGCGATCTGGGCACGGCCATCCTGCTGGTATCCATTTACACGCTGATCGTCTACATCGCCTCCGGGCGGCGGCGCATCCTGATCATCGCTGCGGTGATCATGCTGGTCATCAGCGTGGCCGGCTATTTCGCCTTCGACGTCATCCGCGTGCGGGTGAACGCCTGGCTCAACCCGTGGATCGATGCCTCCGGCCGCTCCTACCAGATCGTCCAGTCGCTGATTGCGCTCGCCTCCGGGTCGGTGTTCGGCACCGGCCCGGGCCTGGGCAGCCCCGGTCTGGTTCCCCTGTCGCATTCTGACTTCATCACCGCCGCCATCGCCGAGGAGACGGGTTTTCTGGGTCTCTCGGGGCTGCTGGTCCTCTACGCGCTGCTTGTCTCGCGCGGAATGCTCACCGCCCTGCACGCCCGCAGCAACTACCGCCGCTACCTGGCCGCCGGGGTGTCGGTCCTGTTTGCCGTGCAGAGCCTGCTGATCATTAGCGGCAACATTCGCCTGCTGCCGCTGACCGGCGTGACGCTGCCGCTGGTCTCCTACGGCGGCTCCTCCCTGCTGACGGCCTCCTTCGCCTTCGCCCTGCTGCTGGTGTGCAGCGCTCACGGTGAGGAGGAGCCGGCCCCGCTCAGCCAGGCCCGGTCCTTTACCCTGGTGAACAGCGGCATCCTGGCCGGTATTTTCCTGGTCAGTCTGGCGGCCGGCTGGTGGGCCTTCTTCCAGTCCGGCGTGCTGCAGGCCCGGCCGGACAATCCCCGCCGCTTCATCGCCGACCGCTACTCTCCCCGCGGCCCCATTTTTGACCGGCAGAACAATCCCATCGTGCTCACCGAGGGCCAGCGCGGCGAGCTGACCCGGAACACGGTCTACCCGCTGCTCGGCAACGTGACCGGCTACTCCAACCTGCTCTACGGGCGCGCCGGGCTGGAAGCCAGCCTGAACGATTACCTGCGCGGCCTGGATGGCACCCCCTCCTCTTCGATCATGACCCACCAGCTGCTGTACAACCAGCCGCCGGCAGGACTGGCCGTGCGCCTGAGCCTGGATCTGGATTACCAGCAGCGGCTGGACAACCTGCTGGGAGACCGGGTTGGCGCGGCGGTGGTGCTCAATGCGCGCACGGGCGAAATCCTGGCGCTCGCCTCGCACCCCTCCTACGACCCCAACCAGCTCGAAGAGCTCTGGCCGCAGCTGGTTCAGGACCCCGACTCGCCGCTGCTCAACCGCTCATCGCAGGGCATGTATCCGCTGGGCGGGGCCATCGGCCCCTTCATCCTGGCGCGGGTGCTGGCGACGACCGACCTGCCTGCACTGCCGGCCCAGCTGTCCTACCAGGCCGGAGATCAGGTGCTCACCTGTTCAGGTCCGGTTTCGGACCCGCCGACCTGGTCATCCGCCCTGGTCAACAGCTGCCCGGCCGCCCTGGTGGCAGCCAGCCGCTCCATCTCCAGCAGCCAGTTCCAGGATCTGCACCGCCAGTTGGGGTTCTACACTGCTCCGGAAATCGAAATGCCTGCCGCGCCGCCCTCTGCTGCGCAAACCCCCGCCAGCGCGGCGCTGGCCGCCGTCGGGCAGACCGAACTTCGCGTCAGCCCGCTGCAGCTGGCCCTGGCGGCTGCCACCATCAGCAATCAGGGGGTGCGGCCCCCGGCACGGCTGGTGCTGGCCGTGCAGACACCCACCGAGGGCTGGGTGGTTCGTCCCGGCGGGCAGTCCACCAGCGTGTTCACCCAGGAAGGCGTGGCCGAAACGGCCCTGCTGCTGGCCAACCCGGACATCCCCATCTGGGAGACGGTCGCCACCGCACGGACCGAACAGGGAACCATCACCTGGTATCTGGCCGGGACGCTTCCCAACTGGCTGGGCAGCCCGCTCTCACTGGCGCTTGTGCTTGAAGAGGACAACCCGGAAGCGGCACGGGAAATCGGCCTGAACGTCTTCCGCACGGCCCTGCCTAGCGAATAAGCCCGCAGCTAGCCCTCCAGCAGCAGGTAGCGAGAGCCCGGCTGGCTGTAGATCTGTTCCAGCGCGCTGTCGATGTCCGGGTAGCGGAACTGGAACCCTGCCTTCGTCAGGCGGGCGGGCAGCACCGGCTGCCCTTTGAGCACCATCATGCTCATCTCCCCGAGCACCAGGCGTAGTGCCCAGGCCGGCGTCTGGAACCAGTACGGGCGGTTGAGCGCGCGCGCCAGGCTGCGCCCGAACTGCGCATTGGTCACCGGCCCGGGGGCCGAGAGGTTGTATACGCCCTGCGCGTCGGGGTTTTCCAGCAGGAACAGCATGGCGGAAACCAGGTCTTCGACGTGGATCCATGACACCCACTGACGCCCGGCCCCCAGCGGACCGCCGGCATACAGGCGGAACGGCAGCGCCATGATGGGCAGGATCCCGCCCGCGCGGGTCAGCACGATCCCCAGGCGGGTGACGATCTGCCGGGCGCCGTACTCCTCCACCGCCTGCGTCGAGCGCTCCCAGTCCACCACCAGCCGGGCGATCTGGTCCTCGCCAGGCGAAGCGCTTTCATCCACCGGGTCCTCCTGCGAGCCGTAATAGCCCACACCCGAAACCTGCAGCACCGCCCTGGGTCGCTTCTCCGCCCGGGCCAGCGCCGCAACGATCGCACTCCCCGGCACCACCCGGCTGGAGCGGAACTGGTCTTTTTTCGCCGCCGTCCAGGGCCAGCTGTTCAGGCTCTTGCCCACCAGGTTAACAACCTCGTCCGCCTCGTCCACAGCCTGGACCCATCCGTGACTGGTACGCCCGTCCCACTGCAGGAATTTCAGCGCCGGCATCGGGCTGCCCGGCGTCACCCGGCGGGTGAGTACAGTCACCCGGTGCCCTCTGGAAAGCAGCCCGCGGGTGAGCGCCCTGCCGATCAGTCCGGTTCCTCCAACGACGATGACGTTCATGCTGTCCTCCCGCCAGTTTTTCATGGTCCCCCACCGTGCTATAATCCTACCAGTATTTGAAGGAGACAGGTACCGCGATGCAGTCTGTTCTCGTTTTGAACGCCAATTACGAGCCGATTCACATCTGTGAAATGCGGCGAGCGCTGGGGCTGCTCATCACGGAGAAAGCCACCCTGGTGGTCAACGGTCGCGGTGAAGTCCATACGGTCGATCGAACTTTCCCGCTCCCATCCGTCATCCGGCTGCAGTATATGGTTCACCGGCCCCGCCCGCATGTCAAACTTACCCGTAGAGAAGTCTTTCGCCGGGATAATTACACCTGCCAGTACTGCGGCAAGCGCTCAGGCCACATGACCATCGATCATGTGATCCCCCGCCATATGGGCGGCAAGCACACCTGGGACAATGTCGTCACGGCCTGCTCGGCCTGCAATCATCGCAAAGGCGGCCGCAGCCTGCAGGAAGCCGGGCTGCGCCTGTCCCGCCCGCCAGCCGAACCGCCCCGCTCCGCGGAGTATGTCTTCGGGCACCGCATTCGCGAGTATGCCGAGTGGGAGCCCTTCCTAATCGGCTGGTAGATTCTCCTCAGACGGATTCTCCGTCACGACCTCCGCATTCTCAGCCACCGCGGCAGCCCGGTTTCTGCCCGGGCTGTGCCGCCAGATCAGGAAGGCGGCCGCCGCCAGGGCGATGATCGCCATCGAAGTCTGGTTGGCGTTGATGCTGCCGATCAGCGAAGGATCCAGCCGCAGGAACTCGAGCACGAAGCGGGTGACCGGGTACAGCACCAGGTACAGCAGGAAGACGTCGCCGGGTTTCAGGCGCTCGCGGTAGCGGGCCGAGACCCACAGCAGGATGGCCATGTTCACCAGGTTCCAGAGCGACTCGTACAGGAACAGCGGGTGATAATAGGCGACGCCTTCATAGCCCGGGATGCGGAAAGCCGGCTCGATAAAGATTGCCCAGGGCAGGCTGGAGGGCGCGCCGTACAGCTCCTGATTGACGAAGTTGCCCCAGCGGCCGATGGCCTGCGCCAGCAGCAGCCCGGGGGCGATAATGTCCGCCCAGCGGGCAAAGCTGGCCCCGCGCCGTCGGGTGTACCAGAACAGCGCGATCGCCCCGCCGATCACTGCGCCGGGGATGCCCAGCCCGCCCCGCCAGATCATCACGATCTGCAGCGGGTTCTGCAGGTAATAGCCCACTGTCAGGCCGGAGGCCGCGGAGGGCGTCAGCACATGCCAGATGCGCGCGCCGATCACGCCAAACACCAGCAGCCAGGGGAGGAGGTCGTACACCATGTCGGTATTTTCGTTCCACTTGCGCGCCTGCCGGAAGGACAGCGCCGCAGCGGCGACAACGCCGAGCATGATGATCAGCCCGTAGAAGCGCAGGTAGATCAGGTCGCCAAAATGAATGCCGTAACGATCAATTAACAAGGGAACCCTCCTCCAGTTACCGCCGGGGTCTCAGGAACACTCAGCCGGGGACTATTTACCTTTACTCGCCCGGTACTGCCCGTACACGTAGAAAATACGCTGCAGCGCGGTCACATTGGCCAGCACAGCGATGATCCACAGCGCCACCATGGGCAGGTTGAACACCAGGCTGGGGATCAGGATCAGCATGCGCTCCAGGCGGGTGAGCAGGCCCACATTCGCGTCGAAGTGGTTAGCCTCCGCCCGGGCCTTGACATACGACACCATCAGCGATCCACACAACGCCGCGAACACCAGCCCAATCGCCAGCAGATTGTCCTGGCCAAAGTAGTACACCAGCAGCCCGCCGAACAGGAAAATCTCCGAATACCGGTCGGTGACCGAATCCAGAAAAGCGCCGTACGGGGTCACCGATCCCGAATAGCGGGCCACCGCGCCGTCCAGCGCGTCGAGCGGCACCACGAACAGGGCCACAATACCGCCCCAGGTAATATACCCGAGCGCCAGCAGAACGCCGGCAGCCATGTTGCCGATCAGACCAATTGTGGTGACCATATTGGGCGTCAGCCCCATGGCGTTCAGGACTGCGCCGGCTTTCTCCAACACGTCACAAAAGCGCAGCCGCATTCCGTCCGTAAAGGTTTTCGGTTTCTGTTTTTCTTCGATTGTGGCCATACTCACCTGATGGTAATCAACGATTTCACCGCTAAACAGCACCAATACCTGCCTGAAACAGGCACTGGCTAATTATAGCCCTCATCCTCTCCATCCGGGGTATCTTCATCCCCGTTCTCGGGATCCAGGAGCACTTCCCGCTCCTTCCCCCCGACGGTGGCAGGCCCGACCACGCCCATTTCCTCCAGCTGATCCAGCAGCCGGGCTGCCCGCGGGTAGCCGATGCGCAGCTGCCGCTGCAGGAAGGAGGCGGACGCCCGCTGCGTGCGGCGCACCAGCGCCACCGCCTGCTCCACCAGCTGGTCGGAGTCCTCGCTGACTTTCATCAGGCCTTCCCAGGGGGCTTCGGCCGGCTCGCCTTCCGCTTCGTGCTTTTCCGCCCAGAAGGAGACCACCCGCTCAATTTCCTCATCGCTGACCAGCACACCCTGGGCGCGCTGGGGCAGCCCGACATCCGGCGCCAGGTAGAGCATATCGCCTCGCCCGAGCAGGGTCTCCGCGCCATTGGTGTCCAGAATCACGCGTGAATCCACCGACGAAGCCACGGTGAAAGCGATGCGGGCCGGGAAGTTGGCCTTGATCAGGCCGGTTACCACATCGGTGCTGGGCCGCTGTGTGGCGACCACCAGGTGAATGCCGACCGCACGGGCCATCTGCGCCAGGCGCACCAGCGCGTGTTCGGTCTGGTCCGGAGCTGACATCATCAAGTCAGCCAGCTCGTCCACCAGGATCACGATGCGGGGCAGCGTCTCCTGTTTGCGGCGAACCATCTTGCGGTTGTAGGCGTCCAGGTCACGCGCCTTTGCCTCTTCCAGCAGGCGGTATCGGCGGTCCATCTCGCTCAACGCCCACTGCAGCACCGCCAGCATGCGCTCCAGCCTGGTTTCCACCCTGCCAAGCAGGTGCGGCAGGCCGTTGAAGCGCACCAGCTCGACCATCTTGGGGTCCAGCATGGCCATGCGGAGTGATTCCGGCGAGTTGTTCATCACCAGGCAGGTGGTGATGGCCTCGATACACACCGACTTCCCCGAACCGGTGGTGCCGGCTACCAGCAGATGCGGCATCTTGGCCAGGTCGGCGACCAGCGGATTGCCCGAAACGTCCTTGCCCAGGGCAATGGCCAGCGGCGCATTGACCTTGCGGAAGGCGTCCGAATCGATCAGGCTGCGCAGGCGCACCACGGATGTCTTCGTGTTGGGCACCTCCACACCCACATAGGCATGCCCGGGCACCGGCGCTTCGATGCGCAGGCGCTCGGCCGCCAGTGCTCTGGCCAGATCGCGTGACAGGTTGGAAATCTGGTGAACGCGCACCTTTTGATGGATCACCTGGCCGTCCGGGCCGGTCTTTTCCACATAGCCCGGCTCTACGGCATACTGGGTGACCGTGGGGCCAACCCGGTAACCGATCACCCGTGAAGGAACGCCGAACTCGGCCAGGGTTTTCTCAATCTGCCGCCCGACCGCCTGGATCTGGTTGGGGTCCTGGCTGGCAGAATGCTCTTCCAGCAGCAAATTAATGGGAGGCAGGTTGTCCGGACGGACATACGGCGTGCTGGCGGATGACTGCTCTTCTTCAGCTTCACCGGTGCTGCCCGCGGGTGCCGCCGTCCGGGCCGTCTTCACAAGACCATCCAAAGCCTCCGCTGGAGCGGAGGGCTCCGGCTGCCAGGCTTCCGCCTCCTGCAGCGCGCGCTCCACCCAGCGCCGGATCACGGCGCCGGCGCGAGCGCTCAGCCCCACCGCATACCAGAGAAACAGCACCAGCAGCAGCCCCAGAAGGATGGTGATCCAGGGCGGCGGCAGGAAGGAGGTCAGCAGGTCGGCCAGGCCCCAGCCGATCTTGCCGCCGTCCAGTCCGGCCTCAGCCCGCTCGACCGACAGCCCGCCGATCAGGGCCAGCAGAGCCAGCAGGGTGAACGCCGCCCCTTCCCAGGCAAGAATTCGGCCAAGGCTGAGCTGCGGAGAGCCGTCCGGGCCGCGGCGCAGCAGGGCGACCCCCAGCATGGCCAGCAGCCCGGCCAAGGCATAACCGCCCCAACCCAGCCAGACCTCGACCACCTGAGCCAGGGGAGATATGAAGCTGCCCTGCGTCAGGTGGGTCATGCCCAGCAGGATCAGCAGGCTGAATACCAGCAGGAAAACGCCCAGGAAATCCCAGCCAAAGCGGTCAAAGCGCAGCCAGTAGGACGCCAGTCCATCCAGCCAGGCGCGTGACGGTTGCTTTTCCTGAGGGTCGGCGGGCGGCTTTTCGCTGGACTTGCGGTCCGCCGGCAGGGTGCTCATTCTGCCTCGGTTTGAACCAGGCCCAGTCCCAGGCGGCGCCGTTCGGCGTCAATGTGCAGGATGCGAACCTGGACAGGCATACCGATGGAGAAGATCTTCTGCAGATCCTGCGCGGTCGGTGTCGGATGAATGGAGGACATGTGAATCAGGCCTTCAATGCCCTCTTCCAGGCGGGCGAACGCGCCAAACCGGGTGATGGAGGTGATGGTCGCGGGAATCACATCCCCCGGCTTGCAGCGGCGTGTCAGAGCTTCCCAGGGGTTCGGCTGCAGCCGCTTCAGGCTGAGCGCGATGCGGGCGTTTTCCTCGGATACCTGCAGCACCAGCACCTCGACCTTCTGCCCGACCTGCAGCACATCGCCGGGGTGCTGAACACGGCCCCAGGACAGCTCGGAGACGTGAATCAGCCCTTCCACGCCGCCCAGATCAATAAACACACCGAAGTCGGTGACGTTGGTGACCACGCCGCAAACGGTGGTGTTGGGCGTGAGGGTCTTGAACAGCATCTTCCGGCGGCCCTCACCGGCCTGCGCAGCCCGTTCAGACAGCACGATCCGCTCCTGTGCGGGTTCGCACTCGATCACTTTCAGCTGCAGCGTCTGGCCGACGTAACCGGAGAGGACCTGGCGGCGTTCTTCTTCATCCTCGGAGGTAGGCATTTCGACCAGGTGAGAAATGGGCACGAACCCCTGAATCCCCTCTCCCTGTACGAGCAGTCCCCCCCGATTGTACCCGTGCACGGACAGGGAGATGATCTCATCCTGTTCGTATAACGACTGGACAAAATCCCAGTCGATCGCGGGAGCCTGAGCAGCGGTTGGCTTACTCGCCGTCTCCTTTTGCGGTGGCAAGCTGGCTTCTTCGTCTGCTAGAACCGACGCCCACCACCCTTCATCGAGTTCCAGCATCCCTTCGATATCGCTCATCTCCGTTTTTTTGGACAACATTTTTTACCTACCTCCCGGATGGTAAACGGTTACGAATAAGAGGGTCTACGGAAGGTTCAAGGCTGACCCTGGATGCTCCGGGTTTCGTCCTGAACCTGGCTCTCCATGTCAAGAATCGCCTTTGCCACCGCTTCGATAGCGACTCTCTGTTTGCGGTATAAGTCCGCTTCGGACATTGCCAACCGCCGGGCTATTTCACGTACTTTTTTCCCTTCGAGGAATTTCATTTCTAATATATTATACAAAACCCACTCTGCTGTAAAGCGTCGTTCGCCTTCCGGCCGGACACTCTCAATCGCTTCTCTCAAGATGGCGCGCAGGGCATTGGCCGGGTTTCCGTCGTGCTTCACCATCGCCTGGGTGACCACCTTCAGCTTCATCAGCGGGCTTTCGGTCAGCTTCGGTCCGCCCCAGTAGTGGCTGAGCGCGTCTTTCACCCACTGGGTCACATCTCCGTTTACCGGCAGGCCGTCCGCCTCAAACACCCGCGCCCGGTTGTACTGCCCGGCCGCACGCAGCCGCTGGATGGTCTCGACTTTGGTGTTAAGGTTCTCCAGCGAGGCGAAAACCTCCTCCTGCAGCCGGTAGTCCAGCAGCGCCTCCGAGGCCCGGGAGACCAGAACGCGGATGACCTCGGCTTCCTCCTCATCGACCTCGGCCACGTTGATGCCGCTGACGCCCAGGATGCCCAGGAGATTCTCCCGCCCCTCCCCCTCTTCGGGCTCCTCCCCGGAGTCAAAGAGGGGCATCAGATATGTTTCTCCCCACTGGAAAAGATCCGGCAGGCTGCCGTTCTGCTGGACCAGGCGGGTGATTTCCTGCGACACTGCACTGTCATCGAAGCGCACCCGGCCCACACGGACCACCTGTTCCAATCCCTCTGGCTGAATGGATGCAAGAAATGCGCCAGGTGCCTGAAGGCGGTCGCACAGCGCGGCCAGGATCATTTCCAGATACTGCTGCAGGTCGTTGCGGGTCAGCAGGCGGTCTTCCAGCGACTTGACCACCTGCAGGTCTTCCTTATCCTGCCCGTAGAACAGCCAGCGCTCGGCGGTCGGGGCCAGCAGCGTGATCAGGTGCTGGGTGAGCAGGATGGTGGCCACCATGATAATCGGCACCAGCGCCGACTCCAGCCCGCTTGTCCGGCGGATGATGGTGGTCAGGGCCAGCGTCAGGCTGGCGGAGACCGGACCGCGCAGGATCCAGCGGAACAACCGGCTTTTAACCACCCGGTCCGGCCAGGCAACGCCGAAGAAGGCCACGCCGTAAGCCATAACCACCAGCAGGCCGTTTACCAGGAAGTTGCTGCCGGCCACCACGCTCCAGAACAGCACCGGATGGCGGGCGCTGAATCCGGTGGTGAACAGCAGGAACGGGAAGGAACCCAGGGCCGGAGCCACGGCGCCGACCACCAGGTACACCATGCGGCGCTGGCTGGCGGAGGTGACCGTGCGCAGGTACGCCCGCAGGAAGTTGATCAGCGCCAGCAGCATCATCCCCAGGTAGTAGAGGACGAACAGGTCAGTGATGGCTGTCGCTTCCAGGTACGGTGCCGGCTCATTTTCGGGCACCAGGCTGCCCACCAGCCCGCCGAAGGGCAATGTGGCAATAAATCCGATGGAGATCAGGTAACCCAGGCGGATGGCCAGTCGACGCCGTCCGCGGCTGGGCCGGCCTGTGGTCTCCAGCAGCGCATCGGAGAACTGGAAATAGGCTGCCGGCAAGAGGGCGATCCCCACCCACTGCACGCGCAGCCAGAAGTCCAGCCACATGGCCCGCGGCGCGGTCGAAGCGAAGGCTTCCCCGGCGAACACGATCACCACGCAGATCATAATGAACGCGAAGGTGCGGGCCACCCGGTCGCGCAGGTTGAAGGTCAGCGCGTACAGCAGCAGCGAAAAGGCAGTCACCGCCACACCGGCGGTGAGGATATCACTGATGGTCTGGATGGGACCGAGGAGGCTGAACTGCTGTGCGCTGCTATACATCAGAATGCGACAGAAGAATACCCATAATGATTACAGGAAACGTGTGAAGAATAAAGCGATGTCCTGACTGGAGTAGTAATGATCATTGTACCCGCAAAAGTCAAAGCCGAGTTTGACGGCCAGGCGAATGGCGGGATAGTTTTTCGACTGCACCCCCAGCTGCATCTCGCGCAGGCGGCGCTGGATCCCCCAGTTCTGCGCCGCAAGCAGCAGCGCGGTGGCGATCCCCTGCCGGCGGAACTCCGGCGCGACCACCAGGTCCGTCACCCAGGCGGTGGAGGGGTGATGGTCATCGCTCAGGCCAATGTACCCGACCTGCCGGCCTTCCAGGCAGGCCACCAGCAGGCCGGCCCGGTCCTTCCAGTTGGCCAGCAGAGCCGAGGCAGGGTAGGGATACTCCACCTGCACCGAGCGCGGAAGGCGCACCTCGCGGAACTGGATGGTGATTTCGCCCTCGTTCACAACCCGGTTCATCTGCCAGACATAGTCTGTCTGCCCGTGATGATTGATTTGTACAAGCTCTGGAATGTCAGTCGAGATGGCAGGACGGATTTCGATTTTGGGCATGATGCTCTTTTCAGGAACCCAGAATGCGCACGGAGATGATGCACGCCGGGAAGGGATTGTTCTGATTATCGTAGACGACCAGGCGGAGCTGGTAATCTCCGGGCACGACTTGTTCCGTGTTCCAGATACCTCCTAGCGGTTGATCAACTTTGGGTTGGTCCCCTCCGGCGATGGTGGTCCAGTTCTCTGCGTCTGCCGGGCTGTACTCATACTTGTAGAACCCGAGGTTGGGAACATTCACTGTTCCCATTGGCTCAATCAACCCCTTAATCTCATCCCCGTTCACCGGGTAGGTCCACTCGATCTGGTCCTCCAGGCAGCCCGTGCGAACGACCTGAGGATCGACCACGTCCGAGGCTTGCGTGGGTTCGGGGGTTGGAATCGATTGAGCGGCAGCAGCCGGGATGGTCATCTCAGGCGTTGCCATAATATCCAGCGTGGGGGTTGCCAGCGAATGAGCGCCGGGATAGGTTGGGGCGATGAAGGTGACCAGGTAGAATTCGGTCAGGCCGAACAGCAGCAGGATGACCAGCATCGTCGCCCGGAACGCCAGCCTGCCCTGGGCTTTCTCCCGTTCAAGTCCAAAAATCGCCCCACGCCATTCCCGCCAGGCATCAAGTACCTGGCTCAGGAAGTAAAGACTGAACACCCCCACAATGATGTAGATGAATATTTCGTACTTTTCCAGAAATGGGAGCCAGTCTTCCATAGACGATTAATCATACCCCATCACGCCGGGATCATGGAACCCTTTCATTAAGGCAGCTGTCCAATGACTCCGCGAACGATTTTCTCCATTTTGGGGCCGATTAATTTACCCGCTTCTAAAACCTCTTCGTGAGTGGTGATGGTGCTTCCATCCAGATTGGCTTTGTTGGTGATCCCTGAAAGCCCCAGCACACGGGTCTTCCCGTGCCGGGCCACAATCACTTCCGGCACCGTGGACATGCCGACAGCATCCGCCCCGATAATGCGCAGGAAGCGCAGGTCTGCCGGGGACTCGAACGAAGGCCCACTCAGGCCGATGTACACGCCTTCCCGCAGATCAATTCCAGCCTGCTCAGCTACTTTTCGGGCTGTTTCGCGCAGCTGGCGGTCGTAGGGCTGGCTCATGTCAGGGAAGCGCTCGCCGAACTCCTCCAGATTGGCCCCGTGCAGCGGGTTGTTCCCCGTCATGGCGATCAGGGAGATATGGTCTGTAATCAACATGATATCTCCGGGGACAAATTCAGGGTGAATCGCCCCGGCGGCGTTGGTAACGATCAGTGTCTGGACGCCCAGCCGCTGCATTACGCGGACCGGGAAGGTCACCTGCTGCATGGAGTAGCCTTCATAGAAATGCACCCGGCCCTGCATCACCATGACCGGTTTGCCTTCCAGCTGGCCGATCACCAGCCGGCCGGCGTGACCCACCACCGTGGACACGGGCCAGTCAGGGATTTCATTGTAAGGAATGATGTCCGGGTTCTCGACGGCTTCGGCGATGGAACCGAGGCCGGAACCCAGGATGATGCCCACTTCAGGTCGATAGCCGGTCTTTGAGCGAATATGCTCTGCTGCGCGGTCAATCTGCTCCAGTGTGATGTACTCCGCCATACCTTCTCCTGTCTTTACATTGTTAGGCCTGGTAGAATTGCCCCCGTAATTCGCCGTAAAACGTGTCAAATACTCCGGTTGGTTGCTGATCTGGCACGATCCATGCACTGCTTGGCATATCCGCGAACTTTTTCCATTTAGCAAGCCGTCTGGCTCATTGACCCCCATACCAGCAAGACCGAGGGCTTCAATAGGGAAGAAGTTACCTTACAAATTTGATTATATCAGTAATCCCTCGAGGAATTCTATTGAAAAAAGCCCCGGGGCATGCTATTCTAACTCCGAACGGGGTCACACAAGCAACACAAGCAGCAAGCCATGAACTCACAATCCAGCGCCTTACAACTGAGCAACCTGGAACAAAGGCAACTGGTTACCCCGGTTGTTGTCCAGGCGGTGATCCTGTGCGTCATGATGATTGCCTTCGCCCTCGGTCTCCCGGCACCCATCGAATCCCGGCTGACCAATGCGGGAATCGCCCTGGCGGGGATCGTGTACACCCTGTTCCACTACTACATTTTGCTTCCCAACTTCAGCACCAACCGCATCGTCTGGTGGCTGGTCGCGCTGATTAATTCCGCGGCAATCGGCTTGCTGCTGTGGCTTGACCCCATTCAGCCCTGGGCCTTTGCGTTCTTCCTGGCCCTGCTCACCACCAGCGGATCCGTCATCCTGACCGGGCGCTGGCCGACCTACGTCTTCGCGGTGATCATCTCCATCGCGCAGTGGGTGCTCGCGCGGCCGCTGTTCCCCTGGATCGACTATGTTCCCCTGCAGTACCTGGTGTTCCCGCTCGCCGCGGCGGTGATCACCGAAACCGCCATGCTCACCCGGCGGTCAATCGCCCGGCAGGTCAACCGCCTGGAGCTCCTTTCCCGGGTAACCGGCTCGCTGGTCTCCTCGCTGGAAATCCAGGAAGTAATCGAGCTGGTCTGCAACGCCATTCAGCAGGCGATGAAAGCGGATACATACTATGTCGGCCTATTCCGCCCGCCGGATTCACTGTACATGGCCCTGCTGTACGACGAGGGCGAATTCTTCCCCAAGACCACGGTGTCCATCAGCAACACGCTGGCCGGGCACGTTGTGCGTACCGCCAAGCCCCTGCACCTGAATGACGTCCCCCGAGAGCACCAGAAACTCAACCTGCCGCTGTTTATTGTGGGCAAACCGCGCACCAGCCTGAGCTGGATGGGCGCGCCCTTGATCAGCGGAGGTACCGTGCTGGGGATCATCGCAGTCGCCTCGTACGAGCGCAATGCCTTCACCAAAGAGGACATGGACCTGCTGATCAACCTGTCCAACCAGGCGGCCATGGCCATCGACAACGCCAACCACCACGAGGAAGTCGAACGGCGCTCCCGCCTGGACAGCCTGACCGGCTGCCTGAACCACGGGGTGTTCATCAAAGCGCTGGATGAGAAGATCCAGGAGTGCCTGAAGAAGAACCAGCCGATCAGCGTGATCATGCTGGATATCGACCTGTTCAAGAAATACAACGACATGCACGGTCACCTGGTAGGCGATCAGGTGCTGGTGATGATAACAGAGACCATCCGCCGCCACATCAAGTCCACCGACCTGGTTGGCCGCTGGGGTGGCGAAGAGTTTGTCATCGCCCTGCCCAATGCCACCGGCGAAGAGGCGGTGCGAGTCGCCCGCCGCCTGCAGAAGTCCGTCGGGCAGATCTACCTGACCGACCGCAGCGGCACCGTTATCTCCGCCCCGACCATCAGCCAGGGAATCGCCATGTGCCCGCTGGAGGCCAGCGACGCCTACAGCCTGATCGACCTGGCCGACCAGCGCCTGTATCGGGCAAAAGCCCGCGGCCGCAACCAGGTGGAGCCGCAGGAAAACTACTGGGAAGAGCAGCTGGTCAGCCTGCCGGAGCAGGCGCACATCAGGCAGCCGTAAGCACGCGGCGGAACCCGTCCAGGACGCGGTCGACGTCCTCGTCGCTAATCCAGTAGTGGAACACCAGCCGGAAGCGGTCCGGGGCGACCACGCCTACCCGAAGGCCTTCCTGCTTCAGCCGCGCGGCCAGTTCCGCCGCCGTCAGGCCGGTTTCAGAATCCAGCCCGACGAAAACCATGTTGGACGCCGGCTGCCCGAACGGCAGGTACAGGCCCGGAATCTGGCGAATGCCTTCTGCCAGGCGCGCCGCCCGCCGGTGATCGGCTTCCAGCTTCGGAGCGATATCCTCAATGGCAATGATGCCCGCGGCCGCCAGCACGCCCGCCTGGCGCATCCCGCCGCCGAGCATTTTTCGCAGCCGCCGGGCCTTCTCGATGAACTCGGCGCTGCCGCACAGCACCGACCCGACCGGCGCGCACAGGCCCTTGCTCAGGCAGAAGGTGACCGAATCGGCCGGGGCGGCCAGCTCAGCCGGCGTGCAGCCCGTGGCCACCGCCGCGTTGAAGATTCTCGCGCCGTCCAGGTGAAATTTCATCCCCATCTCGTGGGCCAGCTCCCCGGCCTGGCGGGTGTACTCTGCGGTGAGCACCACCCCGCCGCAGCGGTTGTGCGTGTTTTCCAGGATCAGCAGCCGGGAGGTCGGATGGTGGACATCTTTGGCCCGCACCGCGTCGCGAATATCATCCAGTTCCAGCGTTCCGTCCGGCTGGTTGGGCAGCGTGTGCGGGAACACCCCTCCCAGTGCCGAAATGCCGCCCACTTCGAACAGGAAGGTGTGGCTTTTATCACCCATGATGGCCTCATCGCCGCGCTGGCAGTGAACCAGGGTGGCGATCAGGTTGCCCATGGTGCCCGAGGTGACCAGCAGTCCCGCCTCCTTGCCCATCTTCTCCGCAGCCAGCTGCTGCAGGCGGTTGACAGTCGGGTCTTCGCCGTATACATCGTCCCCCACTTCCGCAAGCGACATCGCGGTTCGCATTTCCGGCGTGGGCTGGGTGACGGTATCGGAGCGCAAATCGATGACCTTTTCCATGTTCGAATCCTCGTACGTGGGGAATAGATTTAGCGGCTGCGGGCTGCATTCAATGCGTGCAGTAGATCCGGCGGCAGGGGCGCTTCAAAGGTTCGCGGCTCCTTTTCGCCGGGCAGTGTGATCGTCAGACGGGCGGCGTGCAGAAAGTGCCGCTTCAGCGGCAGGCTGGGCTTGCGGCGGCCGTACACTTTATCTCCGGCGATGGGACAGCCCACAAAAGCCAGGTGCAGGCGGATCTGGTGGGTACGGCCGGTGAGCGGATGCGCCTCCACCAGCGTGTGCTCGGCCATGGATTCCAGCGTCAGGTACTCGGTCACCGCATCGCGGCCTTTCTTATCAGGCACAATCGCCATACGCTTGCGCTGGCTCGTATCCCGCCCGATGGCCGCTTCGATGCGGCCGGAGGGCGTCGGCGGAGCGCCGTCTACCAGCGCCAGGTACACCTTCTTGACCGTCCGCTGGCGGAACTGGTCCTGCAGCCAGCGGTGCGTGCGGTCGTCCTTGGCCAGCAGGATCAGGCCGGATGTGTCCTTGTCCAGGCGGTGGACAATCCCCGGCCGGCGCTCTCCCCCGATTCCTTCCATCTCAGGCGCATGGGCCAGCGCCGCGTGGACCAGCGTGCCGGTGTCATGCCCGGCAGCCGGATGCACCACCATCCCGGCAGGTTTATTCACCACCATCAGGCGCTCGTCTTCATAGACGATGTCCAGGGGGATCTTCTCCGGCACCAGGTCGGTTGGCTCCGGCTCCGGAATGGCTATGCGAATATCATCACCCGGCTCCAACAGGTACCCGGGCTTGGTGACCACCTTGCCCCGCACCACTGCTTTGCCGTCTTTGATCAGCGCTTGCAGCCGGGAGCGTGACTGATCCGGCAGCTGCCCGACCAGATACCGGTCCAGCCGCTCTTTGTCAGTTCCGCTGTAGACAAAATCGAAGGTTACGCCGCTCACCCGTTTTCCTCGATGTGTGTCGAAACGCCCGTTTCCTCATCCGCTTCGCCGGGTTCCGCCACCATGGCGGCAGCCCGCTTTTCCTGCAGCCAGACCGCCAGGATCAGCACCCCCACGCCAACCGTAATGCTGGCGTCGGCAATATTGAATACCGGGAAGGTGCCGATGTAAATAAAATCAGTCACGTAGCCCTGCGCCACCCGGTCGATCAGGTTGCCCACCGCCCCGGCCAGCTGAAGCCCCAGCGCCAGCCGCAGGAGCCAGTCCTCGCGCGCCACGCGGGGATAATAGACCAGGATGGCCACAGAAACGATGGCCGATAGCACGGCGAAGACCGGTCCCAGCCCCTGGAACATGCCAAAGGCGACGCCTGTATTCTGCCAGTTGACGATGCGCACAAAATCGGCCAGTGCAGGCCAGGGCGCCCACTGCGCTCCGAAGTCGAGTGTCTCCCGGACCCAGCTCTTGGTCAGCTGGTCGGCCAGGATGATCAGGCCGGAAAAGAGGAGTAAAGGCCCGTACGTGCGAATAAGATTCTTCAAAAAGCAAGCCTCCTGACGGCGCAGTCTTCAAGTACCGTATTGTAACAGCTAGTCTGCCTGTTCGCCATGAAGGTTCTACCCCGCTGCTCTGCCGGGGACGAACTGGCAAGCCTGAGCCGCCTGCAGGACCGCCCGGTGAAGCCCGTCCCAGGTCAGCTTTTCCGGTGTCCAGAGCAGGTGAGCCGGGCAGCCGCCGGTGCAGTCCGATGCGCCGAACCCGCGCACGGGAAAGGTCCAGCCGTCCCCCGACCGGGCCAGCGCCTGCAGCCAACGGCATTCCAGCCGCTCCGGGCCGGCATGCCACCAGGCCGCCTCCCAGCGGACCCATGGCCGCAGGTAGTCCAGGTGCCAGTGCGGGCGGCTGCTGCCCTCCAGGTGATGCCTCAGCCTGGCTTTCAGCCCGCCCGGCCCCAGCGCGGAGCCGGCATAAAGCAGTACACCCGGCTGGAAAGCAGCCATCCCCAGCCGGCCCACCGGTAGTTCCACCGGTCGGGACAGCCGCCCGGCCAGCACATAGGTTCCGGGCGCGGCGGGGATGGCTTCAAGCATGGTGACCTCATAATCCGGCGCGGGAAGTCAATCAACCACCCGCGCCGGTATTTGGACTTGATCAGGCTTTCTGAATGCCGATGGTCAGCGACTCGCCGTCGAACGTATCGCTCGCCGCTGCCTGGCCGGGTTCGGGCTGGCCGGCCCGCAGCTCGACCATCAACGTCTCAGACATGATGTAGTCCCGGAAGTCCTCGATGGCACGAGCCAGCTCCTCCGTCGCGCTGTAGGTGCAGCGGATGCGGTCCGCGATCTCGAAGTTGGCCTGTTTACGCAGGTCCTGCACCCGGCGGACCACTTCCCTGGCCAGGCCTTCGCGGACCAGCTCGGGAGTCAGGTCGGTGACCAGCGCAGCCAGGTACGGTCCTTCCGAAGCCACCGCGAACCCGGAGCGGGCCTGCAGGCGCACTTCCACTTCCTCCGGCAGGATCTCGTATACCTCGCCGTCCAGCGACACCTTGAGCGGCTGGCCTTCCAGCAGCGTCTTTGCCGCCGTCTCCGGGTCCTGCTCAAGGATAGCCTTGCGCAGTGAGGGGAACAGCTTGCCGTACTTCTGGCCCAGCTGCTTGGGCAGTGGGTTCAACGAGTAGGACACCGCTTCACCGGCAGCGGAAAGCGGGCGAATGTGCTTGACGTTCAGCTCATCCTCGAGGATGTCGTGGTAATCCTCCAACACGCGGGCCTCGTCCGCCGAGCCGACCGAGAAAGCGGCCTCAGCCAGCGGCTGGCGGACCTTGCGATTGGCCTTGTTGCGCGCCGCATGACCCACCGAAGCCAGCTTCATCACCAGCTCCATGTCACGGTTGAGCTTCTCGTCGATCACGCTCTCGTCGTACGTAGGCCAGTCGGTCAGATGCACCGAGATGGGCGCGTTCTCGTCCACCGAGCGCACCAGATTCTGGTAAAGCTCCTCCGCCATGAAGGGCATGGTCGGGGCGAGCAGCTTGCTCAGCGTGACCAGCGCCTCATACAGCGTGGCATAAGCGGCCTGCTTGTCGGTATCGGCCTCGCTCTTCCAGAAGCGGCGGCGCGAGCGGCGCAGGTACCAGTTGGAAAGCTGGTCGACAAAGGTTTCCACCGGCCGGGTGGCGCCCAGCACGTCGTAATTCTCCAGCGCCTGGGTCACGTCGCGCACCAGCGCGTGCAGGCTCGAGCGCAGCCAGCGGTCCAGCGGGCTGTAATCCGGCTTCACGCTCGGATCCGGCTTCCACTTGTCCAGGTTGGCGTAGGTCACCAGGAAGGAGTAGGTGTTCCACAGTGTAAGGGTAAAGTTGCGCACCACCTCGCTCACCAGGTCCGAGGAGAAGCGACGTTCCTGTCCCGGAGGGCTGGCGGTGTACAGGTACCAGCGCATGGCATCCGCGCCGTTTTCGTTGATCACCTCCCACGGGCTGACCACGTTTCCCCGCGACTTGGACATCTTCTGTCCCTCGCCGTCGAGGATCAGGCCCAGGCAGATCACGTTCTTGAAGCTGACGCTGTCAAACAACAGCGTGCTGATGGCGTGCAGCGAATAGAACCAACCACGGGTCTGGTCCACCGCCTCGCAGATGAAATCCGCCGGGAAATGAGCCTTGAACTCCTCCAGATTTTCGAAGGGGTAGTGCCACTGTGCGACCGGCATGGAACCGGAGTCGAACCACACGTCGATCAGCTCCGGCACGCGGCGCATCAGCCCACTGCAGTCCGGGCAGGCGAAGGTAATCTCATCGACGTACGGCCGGTGCATGTCCAGCCCGGTCAAGTCGCGCCCGGCTTTCTCGGACAGCTCCGCCACCGAGCCGACAGCATCCTGCCGGTGGCAGCTGTCGCACTCCCACACGGGCAGCGGGGTGCCCCAGTAGCGCTCGCGCCCCAGCGCCCAGTCGACGTTGTTCTCCAGCCAGTTGCCGAAGCGGCCGTACTTGATGTGCCCCGGGTACCAGTTGATCTCCTCGTTCAGTGCAACAAGACGTTCCTTGAAGCGGCTGGTGCGGATATACCAGGTCGGCCGGGCATAGTACAGCAGCGGGGTGCCGCAGCGCCAGCAGAAAGGATAGGTGTGGGTGTAGGTTCCCGCGCGGAAGAGCAGTCCGCGGGTTGCCAGGTCCTGGATGATGAAGGGGTCGGCATCCTTGACGAACTTACCGGCCCAGGGGCGCACGGCGGCGATGAAAGTCCCGTCCTCCGCCACGGTCTGCAGGATGGGCAGATCATTCTCCAGGCCGACATTCATGTCATCCGCGCCGAAGGCTGGAGCGATGTGCACCAGGCCGGTGCCGTCCTCGGTGCTGACGAAGCTGCCCAGCACCACGTAGTACGCCGGCTTTTCGGTGGGCAGGAAGGTGAACAGCGGCTGGTAGCGCTTTCCTTTGAGCTGGCGGCCCTTGAGACGCTCCACCACCTTCACCGGCTCCTCGCCGAACACGCTGCCCAGCAGCGCTTCCGCCAGGATCAGCTTCTCGGTGCCGCCTTCCGGCAGGGTGCGCTCGACGCGGACATAGTCGACATCCGCGCCGGCGGCCACGCACACGTTCGCGGGCAGCGTCCACGGCGTGGTGGTCCACACCAGCAGCGAGGTGTCCGGCTCGTCGACCAGCGGCATGCGCACGTACACCGAAGGGTCTTCCGCCTGCCGGTAGCCCTGGGCGACCTCATGATCGGAGAGCGGCGTGCCGCAGCGCGGGCAGTACGGGACCACTTTGAAGCCCTGGTAGAGCAGATCCTTGTCCCACAGCTGCTTGAGAATCCACCAGACGGATTCAATGTACTCGTTGGTATAGGTAATATACGCTTCGTCCAGGTCGACCCAGTAGGCGATGCGGTCGGTGAGCTTCTCCCATTCCTGGATGTACTCAAAGGCCGACTCGCGGCACAGCGCGTTGAACTTCGCAATGCCGTACTCTTCGATCTGCTGCTTGTTGGTGAACCCGAGCTTGCGCTCGACTTCAATCTCCACCGGCAGGCCGTGCGTATCCCAGCCGCCGCGCCGCGAGACGTGGTAGCCGCGCATGGTCTTGTAGCGGGGGAAGATGTCCTTGAAGGCCCGGGCCAGAACATGGTGCACGCCGGGGCGGCCGTTGGCGGTCGGCGGGCCTTCAAAGAAGACATACTCTTCATTCCCCTCGCGCTGGGCCAGGGATTTGTGGAAGATGTCGTGCGACTTCCAGTAGCGCAGAACACCTTCCTCCAACAGGGTCAAATTGAGCTTTGGTGATACAGGACGAAACATAAAATCTCCTTACATACCGGCTGAGGTAGCTGCAAAATAAAAACTCCCGTCCTGTCAGGGACGAGAGTCAAGATCTCGCGGTACCACCCTACTTCCCGCCAAAGGCGAGCACTCGGTCAGGCACGACCCGGCGTACCGGTGGATGCCTGCGCCCCGGATAACGGTGGGCGAGTCCGGCGCACTTACTGGCGGGAACTCCCGCGTTCAGATTGCAACTCCGGAAGGATTTTCCGCCTGCGGGTCTTGCCCGGCTCACACCATTTCCAGGCTCGCTGTCAGCGCCTTGCAGGCGTACTCGTTTCCATCAGCGCTTTTCGCGTATAGAGTGCCCAAATTATGACACATGCCCGGCGCGAAGTCAATAGTTCAGCGGTGCGCCGTCACCCCAACCCTCGGGCACATGCTCTCCACCGGGCAGGTGGAGCACTTCGGCCGACGCCAGGTGCAGATGTGCTTCCCGAAGGGCATGCCGATCTGGTTGATCTCCACCCAGTATTCTTTCGGCAGCACCTCTTCCAGCGCCCGGGTGGTCATCTCCGGCGAGCGTGTTTGAATATAGCCCCAGCGGTTGACCACCCGGTGCACGTGAGCGTCCACGCCGATGAAGGGCATCCCGCAGGCGATCGCCAGGGCCAGGTGCGCGCACTTTATCCCCACCCCCGGCAGGGCGGTCAGCGCTTCAACCTCGCAGGGCAGCTCGCCGCCGTAGTTTCGCAGCGCCAGCCCGGCGATCTCCTTCATCTGGCGGGCCTTTCGCTCTGAAAACTGGCTGGGGCGGATCAGCGCTTCGATCTGCTCAACCTCCAGCGCGTCCAGCTGCTCCGGCGTGCGCGCGGCAGCGAACAGCGCCCGGGACCGGATCAGGGTGACTTCATCCAGCGTGCGAATGGAGATGATGCAGGCCAACAGCATCTCAAACACCGAGCGGTAGCCCTCCTCGGCCAGCTCAAACATGGCCGCCTTCGGGTACGCCTGCATGCGCTCCCGGATACGGTCCATCGCCCGGTGGATGTCAAACGGCTCTGAGGGCATGTTTCCTCCCCCCTCCCCCGGCCGCGGCCTGGATGCTGGCTACCAGTCTTCGGCCAGAATCTCCTCGCGCTTGCGCCGGTATTCGCTTTCGGTGATCAGCCCGTCCTGGCGCAGCTTCTCCAGGCGGCGCAGCTTTTCGTCAAAGGGAAGCTCTCCGCCAGCCTGTCCGGCCCCCAGGGCGTCCTTCAGCCCGGCCTCTTCCACCGCATCCTGCAGCATGCCCCCGGCCATGCGGGACCACGGCTCGACGTCTCGCCGCGCCTGCTGCGGGTCGAGCACAACGCCGGATCCAGCCAGCCCGCGCGCTCCAATCGAGCGCAGAAATGCGCCGAAGACGATTAAGCCCATGCCGATCAAAGCGCGGGCCATCATCCCTTCCATGCTCGGGAACCCGCCGCCGAAGGCAACAAAGAAGTTGGAAAGGAAGACCAGGAAGCCGATGCCCATCAGCCCCATGCCCAGATAGTAGGCGGCTTTTCGGTCTGGTGAAACGTCTCGAGTGGGTTCGCCCATTCGTTACTCTTTCTGCAGAATGTCCTGCTCCGTAATCACACCGTAGAACAGCGGCAGCGGCTCCACAGGCTCCGCTGAGAACTGGTGGGCCGCCAGCAGGCGTTCGACCGCTGCGTCCAGCTTTTCCTGCGAGCTGGCGTGCACGGTGAACAGCGGCTGGCCCTGCTCCACACGGTCCCCCACCTTGCGGTGGACGACAATCCCGACCGCCGGATCGATCGGGTCGCCTTTCTTGACCCGCCCGGCCCCCAGCTGAACCGAGGTTTCGCCCACCTCGCGGGCGTTGATGACAGCCAGGTAGCCGCTCTGCGGGGCGGGAACGATTTCCTTCAGCGGCGCTTCTGGAAGGCGGTCGGGTTCCTCCACCACGCGCACGTCGCCGCCCTGCGCCTGAACCAGCTGCTTGAACCGCCCCCAGGCCTGCCCGCTGACGAGCGCCTCTTCAGCCTTTGCGCGGGCCTCGTCCAGGCTGCCGGCCTTGCGGCCCAGCATGAGCATATGCGCGGCGGCCACCAGGCAGTGCTCGCGGAAGTCCTCCGGCCCGCCGCCGTGCAGCGTGTCGATCGCCTCGCGCACTTCCAGCGCGTTCCCCACCGCGTTCCCCAGCGGCTGGTTCATATCCGACAGCAGCGCGATGGTCTGCCGGCCGCTGCGCTGGCCGATGGCGACCATCAGGCGGGCCAGCTCACTGGCCGAGTCAAGCGTCTGCATGAAGGCGCCCAGCCCGACCTTGACGTCCAGCAGGATGGCCTGCGCCCCGGCGGCAATCTTCTTGCTCATGATGGAAGAAGCGATCAGCGGGATGGAGGGTACCGTGCCGGTCACGTCCCGAAGAGCGTACAGCTTGCCGTCCGCTGGAGCCAGCTCGCCGGTCTGACCGGTCAGCACCATGCCGTAGCGCTTCAAATGATCCAGGAATTCTTCACGGGATAAATTCGTGCGAAAGCCGGGGATGGACTCGAGCTTATCCAGCGTGCCGCCGCTGAATCCCAGCCCGCGGCCGGACATCTTGCCCACCGGCAGCCCGCAGGCAGCCACGATCGGCTCGACCACCAGCGTGGTCTTGTCTCCCACGCCTCCGGTGGAGTGCTTGTCCACCGCCAGCGGCACCACCCCGGACAGGTCCAGCACTGTGCCGGAATGGGCCATGGCCAGGGTCAAATCGGTTGTCTCCTGAGCGCTCATTCCGTTGAGCAGGACCGCCATTGCCCACGCCGACACCTGGTAGTCAGGGATCTCTCCGCTGGTAATCCCCCGCACGAAGAACTCGATCTCCTCCCGGGTCAGCTCCAGCCCGTCCCGTTTCTTCACAATGATGTCAACCGCGCTCATGCGTTCTTCCTTTCTGGTTCCACCACATCCGGCCGGCAGCATCCTGCCACCTCTCGAGCGCGCTGACCGGCCCTCTGGAATGATTATACCCAAAGGCGAACAGGCCGGTCCCTTCCACGGGACGGCCTGTGAGGGATTAAAAAGGCCTTCCGCCGTTTACACGGAAGGCCCCGGGGATTACTCGTTCTGCGTGTTCTTCTTCAACAGGATGACCACCTTGCGGTTGGGTTCATCACCCGTGCTTTCGGTGTACACGCCGGGATGATCGCGCAGCTCCAGGTGCACCAGGCGGCGCTCATTGGCTGGCATGGGCTCCAGAGTCTGCTTGCGGCCGGTGTGCAGCGCCTGCTCGGCCATGCGGCGGGCCAGGATGCGGATCTGGCGCTCGCGGCGGGCGCGGTACCCCTGCACGTCGATGCTCATCGGAACCCAGCGCCCCAGCTCCTTGCTGACGATCAGGCTGGCGATGTACTGCAGCGCGTTCAGCGTCTCCGAGCGGCGGCCGATCAGGATGCTCAGGTCTTCACCACGGATTTCGACCATGACCAGCTCTTCGTCGTTTTCGTCCACCGGCTCGACCACTGTGGCGCTGACGTCCGCCCGGACCTTCATTTTCTCCAGCAGCTCCGTCACCACCTGCTGCGCCACGCGCAGGGCTTCCCGGGTGGCTTCGCTGGCGGCGGATTTCTCTTCCTGAGCTTCCGCGGCAGGTTGAGCGGGCTTCGTTTCACGTTTCGGCTCTGCAGCGGCCGGGGCCTGGGCCTCCGCCGCCTGCTCCACAGGCTGCTGTTCAACCTGGGGAGCAGGGGGCTTGATGGTCAGGCGCACCCGGGCCTGGCGGCTGCCCAGCCCAAACAGGCCGCGGCTGCCCTGGTCCAGGATATCCACATCCACAGCATCGAAGGATAAACCTAACTGACTCAGTCCGCGATCGATGGCTTCTTCTACGGTTGGTGCGATGATCTCAAGGGTCGTTTTCTCAAAACTCATTCGATTGCCTCACGGTGCCATTCATTTTGCGGTCGCGTTTTTTCGCGAAGGCAAAAGGTTCTTCAGGTTTGCCTTGCCGAGCAGCGCGTACTGGAGGATCCCAATCAGGTTGGAGGTCACGAAATAAATGGCCAGGCCCGAGGCCAGCGAATAAGCAATCCAGCCCATCAGGAAGGGCATGTATATGTTCATCATGCCGGTCATCTGGGAGGTCTGATCCTTCGGATTGGTGGAGGGCGGCGTGATCAGCCGCTGCTGCACCCAGGTGGTGACCACCACGATGATGGTCAGCAGGGGAATACCGAAGCTGAGACCGGGAATGAAAATCCGCTCAGGCTGCGAGAGGTCCATCCACAGAAAATCGCTGTTCAACGGGATCAACATGGAAAGGTCCAGGAAACCGCTGTACACGCGCCGGGTCAGGTTGAACAGTTCAATCGGCGTGTTGGCCAGGGAAAGGATGATCGCCTGGTACAGGCCGATGATGATCGGGAATTGGATCAGGGTCGGCAGACAGGAGGCGAAGGGATTGATGCCCAGCTCTTTGTAGAGCCGCATCTGTTCCTGCGCCAGCTTTTCTCTGTCGTTCTTGTACTTCTCCTGAATCTTCTTCCACTCCGGATTGTTGTTCAGCTCCTGCACCGCCTGACTGCCCTTGATCTGCTTTGCCATCAGCGGATGGGTGATCAGGCGGATCAAGATCGTGAACAGAATGATGGCGATGCCAAAATTCTGCCCGATCAGGTTGTAGATGAACAACAAAACGTTAATAAACGGGTTGATGATGAGAGCGTCCCACATAGTAACCTGCGCTTACTCCGGGAGTGCGAACGTCCAGGCCAGGGCGCCGGAAGGTTCCAGTGCCACCAGCAAGTTATCCCCCCCGACAACGCCAACCACCAGACGGTCTTCGCTGGTGATCGGACCATTATAGAGTGTACCATTAACCCCCGGGTAAACCCACTGGCGGGCGCCGTCGAAGGTCATGGCGAAAAGGCCGTTTTTCTGGGTGGCGAAGACGACACTGCTGCCAGAAACGGTCGGCCGGCCGATGACGGAGACCTCGCCGAGGTCCTGCGACCAGCGCTGCGCGCCGTCAGCGGCGGACAGGGCGTACACATTGCCGTCCAGATCACCCAGGTACAGGCTGCCCTCGGCAAGAGCCGGCTGGGTCCACAGCGAGTGCTCCAGCTGGACCCGCCATTTCACACTGCCGGCCTCCGGATTGACCGCGATGACCTCGTTGCCCAGGGTGGCCACGTACAGGGTACCTTCCTCGTCCACTGTGGGCGAGTAGATCACCGCGCCGCCCAGGTCCAGCGACCAGAGCAGGCTGCCGTCATGCAGGTCCAGCGCGTAGAGGTTGTGGTCCATCGAAGCCTGGTACACGGTCTCCCCGTCCGAGTAGGGCTGGCTCCACAGCGCCTGGCAGGTGGCAAAACGCCACTTTTCGTTGCCGTTCATGTCCAGGGCATACAGGTTGTGGTCGGCGTTGGGGGCCAGAATGGTGTCTTCGACCACGAAGGGGCTGGCGACCCAGCGGCCTGAGGCCCCGGTGAAGGTCCAGCGCTCCGCCCCGCTGGCGGCATCCAGCGCCACCAGGGTATTGCGGTAGTCGCCGGCGATCACCAGGCCATCCGACTGCACGGGGGCCGCGAAGAAAGTCCGGGCGTTGTTGGGTTCCGACGGGTAAGCCCAGATCAGCCCTCCCGTGGCGCCGTTGATGGCGTAAATCCGCGTACCGTAAGCGGCGTACACCACTCCGTCCGGGGACGATATGCCAGGCCAACTGGTGGTTGCAAGCCGAGCGCCGCATCCGGTCAACAGGCTGGCGATGATGATGATCAAGAGCAGGGAATAGAGTTTCTTAGTTTTCATTAGCTGCTTTGCGTGCGTACTGCTGTCAGGTTCTTTCATCAGGATTGTACTTCCGAGTGCCCGTGACCGATCCGCTCCGGGACCGGATCATAACCACCCGGATTGAAGGGGTTGCAGCGCAGGATGCGCCAGATGGTTAGCGGCAATCCCCGCAGCACGCCGTGCCGGTAGATGGCCTGATAACCGTAGTGTGAACAACTGGGGTAAAACCTGCAGGTGTTGGGTGCCAGAGATGGAGACACGAACTTCTGGTACAGGCGGATGAGTCCCAGCAGTACCCACTGTGGCGCGGTCGTGATCGTAAAGGGTAGATCACGCAGGCGCGGTTCATCCGGGTACTCATTCACATTCATTGTTACCACCTTTGACCGCCAAAACTCCAGCGCGGTGTAACAACTGGCGGACAGCCTCTTTCAACTGGGAATAATCAACGGATACGATCGGCGCGCGTGCCAGAAACAGCAAATCCCAACCTGGTTGGATTTCGGGCAGCAGCTCCTGGAGGGAAGCTCGCAGACGTCTCTTGGCCTTGTTTCGTTGTACGGCTCCGCCGACGGAACGGCTGGCTGTCACCCCTAGCCGTAGACCAGTCTCGCCGTCGGGATGTGGATGGGCCAGTAACACTACAAGCGGGTGGGCATAGGATTTTCCACAACGCCGCACCCGCTTTATATCGGAAGACCGGGTCAGGCGAAACCTGCGTTTCACCCATCAACCTGTCCTGAAGCATTCAGCCAACCGGGGTTCCGATGCAACAGACCGGCTGGTATGAGCGAAATTAACTCCACCGCACTTTCTTCACGTGGTTGTTCTTGGTGACCGACAGGCGGTGGCGGCCCTTAAGGCGGCGGCGCTTCAACACCTCGCGGCCATCGCTGGTGGCCATTCTGGCCCGAAAACCGTGCACGCGGACGCGGCGGCGAATTTTCGGCTGGTAAGTCCTCTTGGTGCTCATGAACTACTCTTTCCTTTCAGAAGGGTAATACAATGTAAAACATAGCGACGGGCAATTATACCGCATCGCGGTGACCCGGTCAACCAAAAGCCGCCCTGACAGGCTTTTTTCAGGCCGTTCTCCCCTCAAACAGCTGCATCAGCTCGCGCGCGCCTTCCGGATCGGTGACTGCCAGCACTTCGTCACCCTCCTCGAAGACCGTCATGCCGCGCGGAACAATCACCTCCCCCATGCGGATGATCCCGGCGATCACACAGCGAGCCGGCAGGTTTAAATCCTTAATCGCCACACCGATGGCCGGCGCGCCCGGCGGGATTTTCTCCTCCACCAGCGAGTAATTGCCCCGGCGCAGCTTGATCAGGGTCATCATATCGCCCAGCGACATCTCCTCTTCGATGATGCTGGTGATAATTTCCGCCTGGTTCACCGCGACATTGACGTGGAACAGCTCGTTGAACAGCCATGCGTTGCGCGGGTTGTTCACCCGTGCGATGGTGCGCTTGACATTGTACTTGCGCTGCGCCAGGTAGCACACCACCAGGTTGACTTCATCCGAGGTTGTCGCCGCGGCCACCACGTCCGCCCGGGCAATCCCGGCCTGCTCCAGCACGTCCGAGACTTCCGGCTTACCCTCCACAATCACCTCCGTGGGAAGTTCTTTGTGGATGCGCCCCAGGATGTCGCGACGCGACTCAATCAGGCGAATTTCATGGTTCTGGTTCAACAGGATTTTCGCCAGCTGGCTGGCCGTGCGTCCGCCGCCTGCAATCAATACAAACATGCTAGCCCTCCTCGGTGGCAAACAATCGGTTCCGCAGCCGCTCGATCCCGCCCATTAGCGCGCTGACCTGCAGGATATCGCCCTTTTCCAGGACCGTGTGAAAAGCAGGCAGGAAGGCGCGCCCGCCGCGCGTGACTGCCGTGGGCAGCACGTCATCGCTGTCGATCAGCTCCCGGAGCTGGCGCCCGTGCCAGCGTTCCGGAACGACCACTTCGTAGATCTCCACCTCGCCGTTGCCCGAGGAGAACACCGCGCGCATCTCACCGTGGTGAAGCATCTCCTCAATCCGCTGCGAGCCCCAGCTGGTCGCGCTGACCACTTGAAGGCCGAAGATCTCGTAAAGTTCGAGGGTATCCGGGTCAAAGTTGCGTGCGACCACGACGGGAACGTTGAACACCGAGCGAGCAACGTGGCCGACGACCGCGTTGAGCGCGTCGCTGTCGGTCACCGCGGCCAGGGCATCGGCGTGCTCAATCCCGGCCCGCTCCAGCGTATCCCGGGCGAGCGCATCACCTTCGATGATGCGGCCTCTGTAATCATCCGGCAGCTTGTTGAACGCCAGCGGATTGATGTCCACCACGGCCATGCGAATATCCGGCCGCTGGGAAAGACGGTAAGCCAGGTCCGCTCCCAGACGACCACAGCCGACAACAATGATATTCATGGAACGACACCTTTCTTCCAGTCCAGCTAATCCACCTGGTACGGCACGCTGGTGATCACGATCCCGCGCCGGAAGAGCAGCGCCCAGCGCAGCGTGAGCGCCGTCTGTGTGTGCAGGAGGTTGGCCCAAAAATGCCGGGGCACAAATTCGGGCACGACGATGGTGATCACCTCGTTGGGCTGCCGCGTGGCATCGATGGTATCAATGTACTCCAGCAGCGGCTCCAGGAAGGTACGGTATGGTGATTCCAGGATCACCAGACGCACACCGTCTCCCCAGTCCAGCCATTTTTCCTGCAGGCGCTCGGTTTCCTCCGGGTCAATGGAGACGTGCACCGCAGTGATGTCATCCGACAGGCGTCGGGCGTAGCTGAGCGCCCTCAGCGTGCCGCGGTGAACCCCGCCAAGGGGCAGCAGTACCCGGTGGCGGACAATTCGCGGCGGAGCGCCGTAGTCCTCCAGGGAAAGCTGCTCGGCCAGGCGGCGGTAATGGGCGTTGATTCGCGAGAAAAGCAGCACAAGCGCCGGAATCAGCAGGATCACCACCCAGGCTCCATCGACAAACTTGGTGATGGCGAAAACGAAGACCACCACCAGAGTCAGCAGCGCGCCGATGCCGTTGAGGATCATCTTTCCGCGCCAGCGCGGGTCGTAGCGAAGCACCGACCCGGCTTCGCGCACCTCCTCGCCGGGACGCAAATGGCCCACCTTCCACCAGCGGCGGGCCATGCCGGTCTGCGAGAGCGTGAAGGAGAGGAACACCCCGATGGCGTAAAGCGGCATCAGCCGGGTTACGCTGGCCTGGAAAATCACGATCAGGGCTGCGCCGAGGAAAGCCAGCGCCACGATGCCGCGGGAATAAACCAGGCGGCTGCCGCGGAAGGCGAGCTGGCGCGGCAGGAAGCCGTCAGTTGCCTGAATGGCGCTCAGGCGCGGGAAGCCGGCGAAGGCTGTGTTGGCCGCCAGGAAAAGGATGACCGACGTGCCGGCGATCACCAACAGGTAGAGGAAGTTCGCATCGGAGAACACCGTCCGCGCCAGCTGTGAGATCACCGTCTCCTGTTCTGAAGGCACCGCACCGATCGGCCCGACCAGGAAGCTGATGCTGAGGAACATCGACCCCAGAATGGCGATCATCCACAGCAGCGTGATGCCGGCGTTGCGGCTGCGCGGCTCCTTGAAGGCGGTGATGCCGCTGGAGATGGCTTCGATACCGGTCATGGCCGCAGTACCGCTGGAAAAGGCGTGCAGGATCAGGAACGGCCCGATCATCGCGGCCTCACCGAAGGAATGCATCTCCGGAGGATTTACCACCGTCCCCAGCGTGCCGGTGAAGTAGCGGAACAGCCCCACACCGATGGTGATGAACATCATGATGACAAAAAAATAGCTGGGAATGGCGAATGCCGTGCCGGATTCTTTCACCCCGCGCAGGTTGATCAACATGACCAGCAGCACCATGGCCACACCGATCTGCACTCGCCAGGGGAATAGGTCCGGGAAGGCTGAGGAAATCTGCGCCACGCCGGAGGAAATGGACACGGCCACAGTGAGCACATACTCGGTCAGCAGGGCTGCCCCGGCCACCATGGCCGCCTTGCTGCCCAGATTATCCCGGGAGACGATGTAGGCCCCTCCTCCCCCGGGGTAGTTGTAGATGGTCTGCTCGTAGGAGATGGTCACCACCACCATCAGGATCACGATGGCGATGGAGATCGGGAAGGTATAACCCAGCGCGGCTGCTCCGGCGGCCGCGAGGATGATCATGATTTCCTGGGTGGCGTAAGCCGTGGAAGACAAAGCGTCGGACGCAAATATCGCCAGCCCCAGCAGCTTGCCGATGGTCTGGTGCGGCGCGTCAGCGGTGGGGAGCGGACGCCCGATCAGCCAGGTTCGCCAGGAGCGGCGCGGCGCCTGCACCTGGGTCCGGTGCAAGACAGTGGCCCCGTTCTTGTCTTCAATGTTCATCCTGACCTGCTTATACTTCCTGGATCTTCTTGATTACCTCAACAAAGCCACGGATGATATCAAACCCGGTTTGGCTCGTCAAGAATTTTGGATATCCAGGCCGAATTATTGACTATATGGCTAGTATTATAGTCCTTTCCATGCGCCCCGGCAGATCGACTGAACGAGAAGGTACGTGTCTTCTCCCGAGGTGCGGCAGGGCGCCCCTGTTTTCTCTATAATGGTAGGCAGCAGCAGTAACCGGGCGGATGCAAGCCATCAAGGAGGGTGTATGTCCAGCGAAATCCACAAACCCACCCGCGTCGCGGTGGTCGGCGCCGGCAACGTTGGCGCCTCGTTTGCCTTTCAATTACTGGTCACCGGTCTGGCCAGCGAGATCGTGCTGATCGACGCCAACCGGAAGAAAGCCGAAGGGGAAGCCATGGACCTCAACCATGCCGCTCCTCTGACCCATTCCAGCCGCATCTGGGCCGGCGACTACGCGGACACCGCCGGCGCGGCCATAACCGTGATCACCGCCGGCTCGGCCCAGCGTCCCGGGGAGACCCGGCTTGACCTGGCCCAGCGGAACACAGAAATCTTCCGCTCCATCGTCACCGAGGTGGTCAAGAACAACCCCAACGGCATCATCCTGGTGACCACCAACCCGGTTGATGTGCTCACCTACGCCAGCCTGAAGTTTTCCGGCCTGCCTAAAAACCAGGTGCTCGGCTCCGGCACGGTGCTGGATACGGCCCGCTTCCGCTATCTCCTCAGCCGCCGCTTCGGCGTCGACCCGCGCTCGGTGCACGCCCACATCATCGGCGAGCACGGTGACAGCGAGGTGCCGGTCTGGTCGCTGGCCAACATCGCCGGGATGCGCATCCCGGAGTACTGCGCGGCCAACAATCTGGGCTGCGTCCAGGAAGAACTGGAGGACATCTTCCGGCAGACGCGCGATGCGGCCTACGAGATCATTGAACGCAAGGGAGCCACGTATTACGCCATCGCCGCAGGGCTGACGCGCATCGTCGAGGCCATCCTGCGTGACCAGTCCAGCGTGCTCTCCGTGTCCAGCCTGATCGAGGACTATTACGGCATCAACGATGTGTGCCTGAGCCTGCCGACGCTGGTCGATGCGGGCGGCGTGGAAAAAGTGATCCGATTGAACCTGGATGAGCGGGAAGTGCACGGTTTGCAGGAATCCGCCCGCGTCCTGCGCCAGACCATCGAAAGCCTGGGCATCGGATAGGATCTCAAGGAATACCTGCTCGCACAAAAAAACCTCCGGAGACAGATCTATCCGGAGGTTTTTACCGATACGGTCCTTCGGTCCTGCAGGATCACGCCGCGCATCCCCTCCAGGTCACTTTCCTTCAGGACGACGCGGCTGATCTGATTCCACAGCGGCCGGTCCGCGGCGCTGAACACCCGCAGGTAGTGATCGGTCAGCCCGCTCACCGCCCAGGTCCCGTCCTCCAGCGGTGTTTCGGATTCCCACAGCACCTCGACCTCAGCGCCCAGGAAGCGCTCCTGGAAGCGCAGCTGTGCGTCGACGAACAGCCTTCTCACCTCAGCGTTGCGCTGCTTGCGGATCTCCTTGGGCACCTGACCGGGCAGCCGGCCCGCCGGAGTCGCCGGCCGGGGTGAATAGGTGAACACATGCCCGCCGGCGAACTGCATGCGCTCGATGAACGCCATGCTCTCGGCGAACTCGGCATCCGTCTCGCCGGGGAAGCCGGTGATCACATCCGTGGTAATCGCCATATCCGGCGCAGCCCCGCGGGCCAGGTCCAGCAGTGCGGCGTACTCGGCCGGGGTGGTCTTGCGCGCCATGCGCCGCAGCGTGGCCGCGCTGCCCGACTGCAGCGGCAGGTGCAGATGGCGGCACATGCGCGGGTTTTCCCACAGGCGGAAGAAATCCTCATCCAGATCCCAGGGTTCCAGCGAGGAAAGCCGAACCCGCTCGACGTCCGTTTCGTCCAGGATGGCCTGAACCAGGTACTGCAGGCGGCGGGGCTGCTCCAGGTCCTTGCCCCAGCCGCCCAGCTGTACGCCGGTCAGCACCACCTCACGGGAGCCGCCTTCACGGGCGGAGAGGACATCCGCCAGTACCTCGGCCACCGGCCGGCTGCGGCTGCGTCCGCGGGCCACCCGGGTGATGCAGAAGGTGCAGTGATTGTCGCAGCCGTCCTGCACCTTGATGAAGGCCCGGGTGCGCGCATGGCTGCCGGGCAGCGGCTCGCGCGCCAGCGGTTCCTCATCGAAGGCCTCTGTGGGCAGATCCAGGAAATCAAAGACCAGCTGGTCCTTGTCCATGTTGGGGACCACCCGCACCACATTCGGCAGATCGGCGGCCGCGTCCGGCTCCAGCGTCGACCAGCAGCCGGTCAGGATGATCTGCGCATTGCCAGCCCGGGCTGCCTGGCGGATCTTCTGGCGCGAATCGGAGGCCGCCTCACGGGTGACCGCGCAGGTGTTGACCACCACCAGGTCAGCCCGTTCGGGCGAATCTACAATCGTATGCCCGGCAGCGCGGAACTGTCGGGCGTAGCGTTCAATTTCACTCTGATTTAATCGACAGCCGATGCTGTCCAGAAAAACGTTCATATACCACTAAGGCTGCAGTACCACAAAATTGTCAAACAGGATATCCACGCCCGGTTCGGAGAATGCGCCCGCCACCAGGCCAATATCTCCTTCAGTGAAGGCGTCATCGATAGCTTCGGCCACCAGTTGATCGTTGATGGAGAAGGTCAGGCGGTTACCGCTGCACTCAGCCCGCAGGTGATTGGACGCCTGCCCCTGCAGGATGGCATCCTCAAACTCAAGCGTTTCCGCGCTGATCACCTGGTAATCGCCCTGCTCCACTTTCACGATCCCGGCGTACCCGTCACTGCTGGCCATGAAGGCGTAGAAGTTGTCCTCGTCCTGATAGCGGCAAAGGATGCCGAAATCGTTGTCCATCGGCCCGTTCTTCATGGTCGCCAGGACCTCCACGCGCACATCCCGGTACCAGCGGCCGGGCAGCGACCAGAAATCATGGGCTGGTTTGTTAATAATGAAGCGCAGCCCGCCCTCGTGATAGGCGATGACCGAGTCATCCTCGATCAGCGTTCGCCAGCCGCTGCGCGGGTCGCTGAAATCATCCTCGAAGAGGATGGTTCCCGGCTCTGCCTGCTGAGCGAAAGCCGCCGAAATCCACGGTGTACCGCAACCGGTCAGTGCCACGCTGCAGAGCAGCCCGATGAGCAAAGCTGACGAAAGTTTTCGCATCGAGGGGCTCCCGAACCTTACCTCCAGACGCCCGCGAATTGGAGCAATCTTGGTTATTTTAGCACAAATAAGGCAAGTACAGGGGGGACCGCCAGTTGTATCCCCCATTTCGGTCCAGGAAAACCCGAAAAATCGACGCTGCAGACGATACGATATATCGGAATTATCAACCCGGCACACCGAATTCACGCCCAATGGACAAACCATTACTTTACAGGTTTGTAATGTGACGTATTGCGCCCGGATTGGTGACTATCCGCACCCTGAGAACAGGGCAGACGGCTCCCCGCTGGCCGATCCCCCGGCTTGACAGCTGCCTGAAGGCATGATAACCTAACGCCGTTTCCGGTCACTTGTTCCCCCTAAATACAATTGACCGACGTCCAGTTCCTATTCATTTAGATGGAGTACAGCATGTCTGAACGTTTTGTTGGAACCGTAAAGTGGTTCAACCCTGCGAAGGGTTACGGGTTCATCGGCCGCGATGGTGGCGAGGATGTCTTTGTTCATTTCTCCGCCATCCAGATGGAAGGCTATCGCCAGTTGAAGGAAGGTCAGCAAGTAGAGTTTTCGATTGAACAGGGCCCGAAGGGACTTCAGGCTGCTTCTGTCATCGCTATCGACTAATTTCTGCGAATAACTGAATATTTTCGAGCCGCCTTTTGGCGGCTCGACTTATTTAAGCTCAACGGAGGAACACGTCCGCCAGCAGCTTGGCGTACTCCAGCCCGGTCACCTTCCAGCCCTCCGGCCGCAGCCACCAGGTGAGCGGGCGGTACCAGTGGTCCCGGGCAGCGCGGACGATGATCTCCTCCTCACCGCCGGAAAACACGCTGCGGTATATCCAGCGGACACGCAGCGTGTGGTAGGGATCAGTCACCACAATCGCCGACCCCAGCCTGTACTGCCGCAGCACGTCTTTCACCCGCCCGGCCTCTTCCCGGGTGCTGTCGGCCGCCTGTCGGGTGAACAGTATCGCGTCCGCGGGAATGCCCTGATCGATCAGCTCCCGGGTGATCAGGTCCAGGTAAGCCTGCTGTGATCCGTCCACCTGCTCCCCGGTGTCCGTCAGGATCAAATACTTCGCATACCCGTCCCGGATCAGGCGGATGGCTTCATCCTGACGGACTTCATCACCGCCGGAAAGCAGGACAACGGCATCCGCCCCCTCCAGCGGATCCGGCGCAACCAGCAGCGCGCCCGCGGCGATCAGGAGCACGACCGCCGCCAGCGGCAGCGCGATCAAGACCCACCGGATACGCCTGCGCGAGGACTTGACAGGCGGGCTGTATCGATCCCCGGTCATCAGCGCTGGCTGAACACCCGGCGCATGCGCTCCAGCGCTTCCTCCAGCACGGAGCGCGGGCAGCCGAAGTTCAGCCGGGCAAACCCCGCCCCTTCCTTCCCGTAATAAGTGCCTTCGGAAAGCGCCACCCGGGCTTGCCTGAGGAAATACTTGCCCGGCGGGTCTGGCAGCTGCACACCGCGGAAGTCCAGCCAGGCCAGATAGGTGCCTTCCGGCACGGTGACCCGCACCCCGGGCAGTTCTTCCGTCACGAACTTCACCAGGAAGTCGCGGTTGGCCTCCAGATAAGCCAGCAGAGCCTCCAGCCATGGCTTGCCCTGCGTGTAAGCTGCATGCGCGGCCACCTGGCCCAGCAGGTTCACATGCCCGACCAGCCCCTGCGTCGCGCCCATCACCTGCCGGCGCAGTTCGGGGTTGGGGATCACCGCGTAGGATGCGACCAGCCCGGCGATGTTGAACGTCTTGCTGGGCGACATCAGCGTGACCGTATGGCGGGCGATCTCCTCATCCAGCGAGGCGATGGGCGTATGCCGGTTCCCGGAGTACACCAGGTCGCAGTGGATCTCGTCCGAGCAGATGGTCACCCCTCGGCGCAGGCAGATCTCCGCCATCCGCTCCAGCTCCATCCGGGTGTAGACCCGCCCGACCGGGTTATGCGGGTTGCACAGGATGAACAGGCGCGTGTCGTCCGTCATGGCCTGCTCGAAGGCGTCGAAATCCACCTCGAAGCGCCCGTCCGGCCCCTGCACCATGGGAGCATCGTGCCGGACCCGGCCGGCGTTTTCCGGAGCCGTGAGGAAAGGCGGGTAGATGGGCGTCTGGATCAGCACGCCATCCCCGGGCTGGCCGATGGCATGCGCCACCAGGTTGATCCCCGTGACCACACCCGGAAGCAGCACGATATCCTCCTGGCGCACCTGCCAGCCGTGACGCTCCGCCAGCCAGGCCTGGATGGCCTCGATCAATACCGGCATGTCCGTGGGATAGCCGAAAACGCCGTGCGCGGCCCGCTCCTGAATGGCGCGGATAACCGGCTCTGGCGAAATGAAGTCCATGTCAGCCACCCACAGGGGCAGCACATCCTCCGGGTACTGCAGCCACTTGATGCTTTCCGAGTGACGCCGGTCCGGCAGGAAATCAAAAAGTTCAGCCAATTCTGGATAGGGGTGAATCATCAGGGAAATATCCTCCGTGCTGGATTATACAGCATTCAATTCTGAGGTTTCTCGAGGAAAACTGTTATACTGATTAATTGTAATAATGCCGATACAAGTACAGGAACACCCGACAATGCCAACTCTCAAGAAACCGCAGCTGATTCTCCTGACCGCTGACCAGTGGACCGATTACGAACTGCTCGATTCCGGCAACGGGCTGAAGCTCGAGCGCTACGGCCCCTACCGGCTGGTCCGGCCGGAAGCGGAGGCCATGTGGCAGCCCGGCCTGCCTCAGAAAGAGTGGGATCGGGCGCACGCGGTGTTCAAAACTACCGGTGAGGAGCACGGCGGTCACTGGGAGGCCAAAGATGACCTGCCGGCGCGCTGGGCCATCGAGTACAAGGGCCTGCGCATGTGGGTCCAGCTGTCAGCCTCGCGGCATGTGGGCGTTTTCCCGGAACAGGCCAGCCAGTGGGACTGGATTACCAATATCGTTCGGGCCAACCGGCGGCCGCTTAAGGTGCTTAACCTGTTTGGCTACACCGGGCTGGCTTCGCTGGCTGCCAGCCGGGCCGGTGCGGAAGTAACCCATGTGGACGCCTCCAGGAAGACGGTGAACTGGGCCAGAGAAAACCAGCTGCTTTCGAACCTTGTCGACCGGCCGATCCGCTGGATCATCGACGACGCGGTAAAGTTCGTCCAGCGCGAAACCCGCCGGGGCAATCAATACGACGGCCTGATTCTGGACCCGCCCAAATTCGGACGCGGTCCCAAAGGCGAGGTCTGGGAGTTCTACAAACTGCTGCCGGACCTGCTGGATACATGCCGAAAGGTGCTCAGCCCGCAGGCACAGTTCGTGGTGCTGACCGCCTATGCCGTCAAAGCCTCGCCGATCACCCTGCATTACGCCGTGCAGGAGATGATGTCCGGATACCGCGGCTTCACCAGCGCGGGTGAAGTGACGCTGATGGAAAAAAGCCGCGGGCGGCTGCTTTCCACTGCCATCTTCGGGCGATGGGAAGCCAACCCCAATGTCAAGCGTTAGTCATCCAGAGTAATCATGAATCTCGACTCACCTTCCATTGCTCTCATCGGCCCCGGCGTCATGGCGGAGGCCATCATCGCCGGGCTGCTGCGCAAGCACGTCACCCCGCCCGAACAGATTCGCGCCTCCGGTCCGCACCTTGACCGGGTCACGCAGCTGCAGGCGCGCTACAACATCACCCCCTACACAGACAACCGCAAAGCTGCCGAAGGCGCGGACGTGATCATCCTCTCGATCAAGCCGCAGCGCCTGGAGCGGGTGCTCGCCGTGTTGAACGGCTCAGTGCGCCCGGAAGCGCTGGTGCTGTCCATCGTCGCCGGGGCGACCATCCAGCAGATTTCCGCCGGGCTGGGCCACGAGAGCATCGCCCGTGCCATGCCCAATACCCCCGCCCAGATCGGCGAGGGCATCACCGTGTGGACAGTATCCGAATCCGTGTCGGAAGACCAGCGGCAGCTGGCCGGGCGCATCCTCGGCGCGCTGGGCGAGGAGGTTTTCGTCGAAGAAGAGAACTACCTGGACATGGCCACCGCGCTCTCCGGCACCGGGCCGGCGTATGTGTTCCTCTTCATGGAGGCCATGATCGACGCGGGCGTGCATCTGGGCTTCCCCCGCCGCATCGCCGAGCGCCTGGTCACCGAAACCCTGCGTGGGTCGGTGGATTACTACGAGGAGAAGAAGGTGCACATCGCCCGCCTGCGCAACGAGGTCACCTCCCCGGGCGGCACCTCCGCCGCCGCGCTGTACTATCTGGAAAAAGCCGGCTTCCGCACCGCCATTTCCCGGGCGGTGTGGGCCGCCTTCGAACGCTCGCTGGAACTGGGCAAGGGCAAATCCACCCGCTCGCCGGAGAACCCCGAGGCATAGACGGAGAGAACGCCGATGGACATCTGGAAATATTTCGACATCACCCACCGCTACCACATCCTCTGCAACCCCACCCGCCTGGAGAAGTACACGTTTATCGTCTCGCTCACCCACCTGCAGCCCGGCGCGCGGGTGCTGGAAATCGCCGCAGGCAAGGGCGAGTTCATCACCCTGCTGGCCGAGCGCTACCTGGTCAGCGGGGTGGCCATCGACGCCTCACCCTATGTAGTCGAGGAAATGAAGCACAAGCTGGCCGACCGCGTCCCCCGGGCGCAAATTGAAGTGCTCACCATGGACGCAGCCGAGTACCGCCCGGAGCAGCCGGAATCCTTTGATCTGACCGCCTGCATCGGCGCAAGCTGGATTTTCGGCGATCACCGCGGCACGCTGGCTTACCTGAAGGAACAGACCCGTCCCGGCGGCTGGATTGTGGTCGGCGAGCCTTTCTGGCGCCGCGAGCCGGACCCCGAATACCTGCAGTCGGCAGGTTACGACCGCGACTCATTCAGTACGCACGCCGGCAATGTGCGCATCGGCGAGGAGCTGGGCCTGCGCCTGGCCTACACCGCGGTCAGCAATCACGACGAGTGGGACATGTACGAATGCCTGCAGTGGTACGCCGCCGAGCTGTACGCCCGCGAGCACCCCGACGACCCGGACCTGCCCGAGGTGATGCAGCGGGTGGAGAAATCGCGGAACGAATACCTGCGCTGGGGCCGCGAGACGATGGGCTGGGCGATCTACGTGTTCCTCAAGTAGGTCCAGCCTGATAATCGCATATTCCAGGCCGCCGCGGCGCCCGCTCCGGCCTTGTTCTGGCTATAATGATACCGGCGGCGGTCGCCTCCTCTCAATTCCCGGTTTCATCCATCCAAATTAACCACACAAAACAGGGACAACATGCTGGCTCGCGTCTTCTCCTGTGCGGTCATTGGCCTGGAAGGTGTCATCGTCGAAGTCGAAGTGGATACCGGCGGCGGCCTGCCGCGCATGGTCATCGTCGGGCTGCCGGATGCGGCCGTGCAGGAAAGCCGCGAACGGGTCCGCTCGGCCATCAAAAACGCCGGGCTGGAGCCGCCCCGGCACCTGATGACCGTCAACCTGGCCCCGGCGTCGGTGCGCAAGGAAGGCCCGGCCTACGACCTGCCCATCGCAGTCGGCGTGCTGGTAGCAACCCGTCAGATTCCCATGCAAGCCCTGGAGGGCAGCCTGATCATCGGCGAGCTGTCGCTGGACGGCTCCGTCCGTCATGTGCGCGGCGTGCTTCCGATGGCCGCTGTCGCCCGGGAGCAGGGTTTTGAGCGGGTCTTCGTGCCGGCATCCGACGCCGCCGAAGCCGCGCTCATCCCCGGTCTGGAGGTCTACCCGGTCGAGTCGCTGGGACACCTGGTCCGGCACCTGACCGGCCAGGAGTGCATCCAGCCGCAGGACCCGCCCGAGGTGGATGAGATCACACCCACGGTGGAGACCGACTTCCGCGACATCAAAGGGCAGGAGCACGTCAAGCGGGCCCTGGAGGTCGCTGCGGCCGGCGGGCACAACATCCTGATGAGCGGCCCGCCGGGAGCCGGAAAGACCCTGCTGGCCCGCGCCCTGCCGGCCATCCTGCCGCGCATGGACATCGACGAGGCCTTGGACGTGACCCGCATCTACTCCGTTGCCGACCAGCTCCCGGAGGACGTTCCGCTGATCCGCACCCGGCCTTTCCGTGCGCCGCACCACACCATCAGCCACGCCGGTCTGGTGGGCGGCGGGCACTTCCCCCATCCCGGCGAAGTCTCCCTGGCGCACCGCGGCGTACTGTTCCTCGACGAGCTGCCGGAGTTCGGCCCGCGCGTGTTGGAAGTTCTGCGCCAGCCCATCGAAGACAAGGTGGTCACCATCAGCCGCTCGACCGGCTCGCTGAGCTTCCCGGCCAACTTCCAGCTGGTAGCCGCCATGAACCCCTGCCCGTGCGGCTTTCACGGGGATCCGGTCAAACCCTGCACCTGCTCGCCCGGCGTGGTGACCAAATACCAGAAGCGCATCTCCGGCCCGCTGATGGACCGCATCGACATCCATGTGGAGGTGCCGCGCGTCGAATACGAGAAGCTCTCTGACCGGCGGCCGGGCGAACCCTCCGAGGTTGTGCGCCAGCGAGTGGAAGCCGCCCGTGCCCGCCAGCGCGCCCGGCTGAACGGCACCGGCCTGACCTGCAACGCCGACATGCGTCCGGCGGAGGTGCACCGCTACTGCATGCTGGATGAGGTCGGCTCGCGGCTGATGAAAACCGCCATGCAGCAGATGCGCCTTTCGGCCCGCACCTACCACCGCATCCTTAAACTCGCCCGCACCATCGCCGACCTTGCCGGCAGCGATGCCATCCAGCCGGCGCATTTGGCCGAGGCGCTGCAGTATCGCCCTCGCGATACGGAGTTCTGATCAGCGCAGGTAGTCTTCGGCCGCCCAGCCGGTCTGAGTGCCCGTGCTCACCCGCCACCAGTGGTACCCGGTGGCGTACACGCCGTTCAGGCCGTTGATCTGGTCCTGCACCACCAGCTGCGTTCCAGCGGGGATCGTCTGCAGCACGGGGTAATTGGTACCGGGCCCGGCGCGCAGGTTAATGACCTCCTGCGTGGTCACCGCCTGGCCCGCTTCGAAGCGAGTCGACTGTGCCATGGGCTGGACTTCGACCATCATCAGCGCGTTGGGCACCCCCCGCTCGCAGTGCCCGGTTTTCTTCCGGCTGACGGGGAAATCCTCCGGGTCCGGGGTGTAGGCCTGGCCGGATATGTGCCCGTTGTTGGAAGCATAGGGGATGAACACGTTTTCCAGGCGATCCCAGCACAGATCGGAGGGGTTGTTGACCACCTTGCCGTTGATCACCATGGTCGAGGAGCCGCCACCGTCCTGGTTGATGGCCCAGTCCGCGCCCAGCTTGTCCCGGGCGAACTCCCCCAGTTCTTCGAGCGTCATGCCGATGCTGTAGCCTTCCTTGCGTCCGTCCACCACGATGAAGTAAATATACTCCTCGTTCATGGCCACCGCGGTGCGCGGCTGCCGCCCGGTGTCCTTGCGGTAGGGAATCACCTCGCCGTTCTTCAGGAAGGTGTGATTCCCGCCGATGCTGGTGTAAGTCATCGACCAGTCTCCCCAGGCGGGGCCCTTCGACGGGTCGCATTCGACGTAGTGCGCGATTTCCATGGAGATGCGCACCTCGTCTCCCTTCTGCGCGTGCGACAGCAGGGACTGCCGCGCAGAGCCGGTGGCGGTGAGTACCACATGATCAAACTCGAGCGGCGTGCCGCCCTTTCCCTCGCGGACATCAACCACCTGCCCGGCCACGTACTGCGGATTCGGAGTGACCATCAGCGGTTTGGTCAGTTGGATCACCACCTCCACCACCTCAGCTGTAGACGGCGTCCGCCTGCCCTTCTGAGGGGTGTAGATCACGAGGCTATTTTCAGGCGGTTCAGGCAGGTTGATGCCCTTGATATTCAGCGCAGTCCCATCACTAAGGCGGACCACCTGCTTCCCCGGGTCGTGGAAAACGCAGTCACCGATGAACGCCTCTCCGTTCATTTTCCAGGCGAACCCGCTCCAGCCCATGTAATCGGTGAAGCGTTTGGCATACCAGCCGGACTGGATGACCCCGTTTTCCGGGTAAAGATAATCGGGCTTTTCAATATACGACCCGTTAATGGCCACCACCACATGGCTGCGCTTGCCCCAGGTCGCCTGGTCTGCCTTCGCGCCCAGGTCCAACCAGTAATTCAGCGTATCTTCGCTGCGACTGACCATTCCCCGCACAGTTTCCATCCCCCCGCCCAGATAGCCGTTGGCGAGTGCAGTCTCAATGGTTACCGTCGGGTTCTGGCGGTCCATGCGGGTGACGAAGGCGCGCACCGGCCCGGGGAGCACGTACTCACGGTATTCAATTCCCCGGCCCACAGCCTGCCAGCCATCCTCCGCTGTGACGGCTGCAGTGGGGATCGGTAGAAGCAGTGACAGGAGGATGACGATCAGGACTGTGCGATAAACCATGAATGTTCTCCCGGGGCCGCCATAGAATGAATTTTCTAGATATTAGTATAGGCCGTAAAGCCGGTTCTGAACCTTAAAATTCCGATCCAGCATGCCTGGCGGCGTTCCCGATAATTTCACGCCTGCATATGCTAACAAAAACCCCGGCCGGAGGCAACCGGGGCCGCGTGAATAATGCTGCATTTCTTCACGATGCAGGGAAAAAATATTGGCAATCTTCAGAATTCCGGATATCATTGGGGAAAGAAGCTTTGTTTACACATACCGGGGGGATCGTCTGTAATTTTCTTAACCTACAGGACGGGATCGGCAGCAAATAATCAAATTTTTACTCTTACTTTTTTTACGGCAAGTAATCAAAATCACAGCAGCGGACCATTAGCGGTGCTGTCCTTGCCCGGGTCGTAATTCAGAAATCATATCATTATTCAGGAAGACTGGCCGCCCGACCAGACCGGGCGTACCAGCGATGAAAGGAGCCCGTTCATGGGGTCTAGCAGGATGAGTAATAGTAAAGTCGGAGTATTTGTTGATGTAGCGAATATGTACATGAACGGCGGGCCCAAGATGCAGTACGATGTGCTGCGTGATTTCGCCTGCCGGGACGGCGCAGAGCCGGTGCGCCTGAACGCCTACGTGACCTACGACGCGGAACGCGCGGAGACGGACGAAACCTACCGCAAGGGAACCCAGAATTTCCACTCCGCCCTGCGCGAAATCGGCTACAAGGTGATCGTCAAGGATATCCGCTGGTACCAGGACGAATCTGGGACTCGCTTCGGCAAAGCCAACGCCGACCTGGACCTGGCCGTCGACATGCTGCTGCAGTCGCAGAACCTGGACCGGCTGCTGCTGGCCAGCGGAGACGGTGATTTCGTCCAGGTGATCAAAGCGCTGCAGAACCGGGGCTGCCGGGTGGAAGTGGTTGCCCTGGACAATGTCTCAGCCAAGCTGCGCCATGAAGCGGATTATTTCCTCTCCGGCTACCTGATCCCGGACCTGATCCCCTCCATCTCCCCGAAGCCTGATGCGGCCCCCTGGGGTGAGATCGGCTCGCGGGTGCGCGGCTGGTGCTACTGGCACAGCGATCAGGGTTACGGGTTCATGCGCTACATCAAATACATCGGCCCGGGCCTGTGGGTGACCGACACCCGCCACCCCGATTCGCCTTACGGTACGGCCTTTTTCCATGATTCCAACCTGCCGGATTTTATCCGCCCCTCGCTGTTCCCCAGCCGCAACCTGATCTTCGAGTTCGAGCTGATCAAATCCGAGCGCGGCGCCGGAGTCCAGGCGATCAATATTGAACTGGCCAGCAAATTCTGATAGAAAACATTACTCGCCGGCGGGTCACCACCGGCGAGATTTTTTCAGGCATCCGTCCGGCGGAACAGCCAGGCGCCGGCCGTGAAGAAGAGCAGCGCATAACCCAGCAGCACTGCGGCAGGCAGCAGCGCCGAACCCAGCCCCTGGCCCCGGATCAGGATGTTCTGGAAACCTTCCACCGCCCAGGCGGAAGGCAGCACCTGCCCGATCTGCGCAAAGACCCGGCCCGTGGATTCCAGCGGGAACATGGCGCCGCCCAGTGCAGAGAAGAGGAACATGGTGGCCATGGTGTACAGGATCACCTGCTCTTCCTCCCGGGCAGCCACTCCGATGAGCACACCCAGCCCCGCCAGCCAGATCGCCGCACACACCATGATGAGGAGCACAGCCAGGGGTTCGCGCAGGTAGTCAACCCCCAGAGCGAGCTGGCCGAACAGAACCAGCAGCGCTTCCTGCGCCAGGACCAGAATGAAGATCGCCAGCCCGTGCCCGGCCAGGATGCTGCCGCGGCTCAGCGAGGTGGTGATCAGGCGCTGGAAGGTCTTGTTCCGCCGCTCGGCTGTCAGCAGGCTGGAGGACGAAACAAGCCCGAAGATGGCGAACATGACCAGCATCCCGGGCGAGGACTGGTTGTAGGGATTGGTCACCCGCTCCAGCTCGCCGTAGGGCGAGACCTCCACCCGCAGGGCTGGCCGGTCAGCCTCATCCAGCACCCGGGCGAACACGTCCAGCAGGGCGGCGTCATGCGCTGCCGGCCCGCCGGAAGAGACGGGCGATTCCGCCGTCTCAACGATCATCCGGGCAGCTTCCGCCGCGCCGGTTATCTTCAGCCATGCCTGGCTCACCGGCGCGCGGACCAGATCTTCCTGCACCCCGCCGGAGGTGATGACCTCCACCTTCAATGGGCTGCCCACGAACAGCGAGCCGGAAAACCCGGCCGGAACCACCACCAGGGCGTCCAGCTCACCGGACTGAACCTGCGAGAGAGAATCCGCTTCATCCAGGTTGACCGGCTGCGCCCATCCGCCGGCCTCGACAAGCTGCCAGAAGCGCGCGGCGGGAACCCCGCCGTCACGATCGACCCAGGCCAGGCTGATCCGCACGTCTTCTTCCGCACCGCCGCCGAAGGCAAAGCCCATGAAGACGGTGAACGCCAGCGGCATCAGCACCATGAACAGCAGCGACCTCCGGTCGCGAACCACCTGAAGAATATCTTTAAGGGCCAGATCGAGGATGCGCATAATCCACCTCCTTTATGCGAACCGCCGTCGCAGCAGCAGCCATCCGGCAGTGAACAGAACAGCGCCAAAAGCCAGCGAAACCATTACGGTCGTCCCGGCATCCGCCAGCGGAGCGCTGTCCAGCGCCTGCCGCCAGCCCTGCAGCGCCCAGGCCTGCGGGAAGATCCGGTTGATGCGTATGAAGGCAACCGGCAGGCCTTCAAACCCGGCGGTCATCAGCCCGCCCAGCATGCCGCTAACGCTCAGCACCCCGCCGATCACAGGGCCGGCCTGGCGGTAGTCACGCACAAAGGCAACCACCAGCAGGCTGAACCCGGCCGCAGCCCCGGCCATGCCCAGCAGCGCCAGTGCCACCCACGGCCAACCTCCCCAACGGATGCCAAACAGCAGCGAGGACAGCCCCACCAGGATCAGACCCTGCACCACCGCGGTCAGGAACACTGCCGCCAGCTTCCCGCTGAAAATGGTTGCTTTACGGGCCGGGGTGATGAACAGGCGTGCCAGGGTGCCTTCATGATCCTCTTTGAGGATCGAGAGCGCCGTGGTGACCGAGCCGAAGAAGACGAAGAACACCATCATTCCGGCCATGATGTTCGCCAACAGCCGGGTGAGGTCGCTCTCTTCTCCGGCGGGCAGATCTATACGCCGGAAGGTCAGCGCCGGGTTCTGCCCGTGGTTCAGGTCCGACTGGGTGCGGGCGTACCATTCGGCATACCCCTGCGCCAGCACGGCCTGACGGACCGCATCCAGCTCGATGCCTGTTTCAGCAAAGACCGCCCCGGCAGCCTCCAGTGCCTGACCTGCCCCGGTCACCCCGCCGGTGAAGATGCCCAGCAGGTAGCGGAGCAGGCTCGGCCCGACGGTTTTCGTGGGATCATGCAGCACACGCAGTGCGGCGTCACCGCCGGGCCGGGTCAGCGCGGCTGTGAAATCCGGGGGGATGATCACCACCGCCTGAGCATCACGTGCTTCCAGCGTTCGCATCGCGTCCGCTTCCGTCGCAGCCGCCTGCACGATCAGCCAGTCCGGCATGCGCTCGTCGGCCAGATAATCCACCAGAGCGGACCCCAGATCGACGCTCCCTGCTGGTGGCTGGTCCAGGTCCACGACCAGAACACGGAACTCTGGCAGCGCTGCCTGTCGGCCGGAGAGACCCCCGAAGGCCAGGTAGAGAATGCCGGTGATCAGCAGCGGTACGCCCACCATCATCCCCAGATCGAACTTGCTGCGGAAGGCCTGAAGCAGGTCCTTCAAAGCGATATCTACAGCTCTCATGCCATACCTCCCCTTCACGCTCTGTCCAGGGCCTAATCCCGCAGTGCCCGGCCGGTCAGGTGCAGGAAGACGGTTTCCAGGTCCGGCTGCTGGACTCGCACCGAAAGCACGCGAACGCCGCGGGCGCTGGCTGTCTCGAATATCGGCGGCAGCACGGCATCTGCGTCGTCTACCAGCAGCGTGACCGCGCCGTCCCGTGCCTGCACGTGATGAACGCCGCGCAGCGTGCTCCAGTCGCCGGCCGCCAGATCCGATTTTCCCTGCACCTCCAGTTCCACCCGGGTCTGCTCGCCGACCAGGCGGATCAGCTCCCGGGCTGTCCCGCAGGCGATAATCTCACCCCGGTCCATGATGGCGATCCGGTCGGCCAGCTCCCGCGCTTCTTCCATATAGTGGGTGGTGTACAGGACAGTCACCCCCTGCCGGTGCAGCTCCAGAACGCTGTCCAGGATGTGGCGGCGGCTCTGCGGGTCGATCCCCACGGTCGGCTCATCCATGATCAGCACCTTCGGGCGGTGGAGAAGCGCAGCACCGATGTTGATCCTGCGCTTCATCCCGCCCGAGAACGTCCCCACCTTGCCCTTCTGCCGCGCGGACAGGCCCACCAGCTCCAGCACCTCATCCACCCGCCGGTTGAGCTCCTTGCCGCGCAGCCCGTACATCTTGCCCCAGAAAGCCAGGTTTTCACGGGCCGAAAGGTCCGGGTAGAGCGCCACGTCCTGAGGCACAACGCCCAGCGAGGCTTTCGCCAGGCTGCCTTCGCTCAGCACGCTGTGCCCGTTGATGCGCGCTTCCCCGGCGGACGGCTGCAGCAGCCCGGACAGGATCGAGATGGTGGTGCTCTTGCCCGCGCCGTTCGGCCCCATCAAACCGAATATCTCCCCTGAAGATACGGTGAAGTCGATGCCGCGGACCGCTTCCACCGGCCCGTACGATTTGCGCAGCTCGCGCACTTCAATCGCGAATGTCTGGGTCATGGCTGCCTCCTATAAGATGACCAGCGCCAGGCAGACCAGGCTGATTCCCTGCAGGAAGATCAGGTCAATCGGGCTGCCCACACCGAGGATGTTCAAAACCAGTGCCGCCACCGCGGCGGCCAGTCCGACTGCTTTGAAGACCAGAATCACCAGCTGGCCGGGTTTTTCTTTCGCTTCCATTTCTGCACACCCCTTTCGTCCAGTTTGTTCGCTGTCAGAATACCGGGACTGGAGATTGATTCCATCGCCCCTCCGGTCAGCGCGGGATTGTACGTTTGGACAATGTACGTTCTGCCGTTTCCGGGATGGGTATAATGAAAATGCCGGTCCGATTATTCGAAAGGGGGAGAATGGTCTTCAGATTCCGCTCGCTGGCTTCGCAGAGCAGCCTCACTGCCCGGCAGGCGATCCCCTTCTTCCTGATGGTGACCCTGGCCATCGCCGGGTACTCCGCCGTGCTCCTGTTCACCCGGTCCGCCGCGTGGAATCCCGGGCAGGCCGCCGTATTCGTCATCCTGGTCATCCTGCACATCGCGCTGCACTGGCTCAGCCCGTGGATGGCGGTCGCCAATTACCGGGTCACCTTCCTCTATCTGGCCGTGCAGGGTGCGCTGGCGTTTACGCTGGTGATGGTCGCCAGGGAGCATGACCTCTCATATGTCCTGTTCCTGTCCGTGATCGGCGTGACTGTGGGACTGCTGCGCAGCAGAATCCCCCTGGTGGCGGCCGGAGTCGGCATCGCTCTGGCGCTCTCCGGCCTAAGCCTGTACCTGATGGCCGGGCCGGCTGCGCTTCGCGAATGGGCCGTCTCGCTGGCCCCGTTGACCCTCTTTGTGGTCATCTATGTCCTGCTGTTTGTCCGCCAGAACGAAGCCCGCGCCCGGGCGCAGCAGCTGGCGGAAGAGCTGGAGGCCGCCAACCGCCAGCTCAGCGAGTACGCAGCCCAGATTGAAACCCTGACCCTGACCGCCGAACGCCAGCGCATGGCCCGGGAACTGCACGACACGCTGGCCCAGGGGCTGGCCGGGCTGATCCTGCAGCTGGAAGCCGCCAGTTCTCACCTCTCCAATGGGCGGGAGGAAAAAGCCCAGTCCATCATCCAGCAGGCCATGCAGCAGGCCCGGGACACGCTGCACGAATCCCGGCGGGTGATCGATGACCTGCGCGCCGCCGGCTATCCGGCCGGGGACTGGGCGAACGCCGTCCGCCAGGAGGTCGAGCGCTTCACCTCCACCACCGGAATCGCCTGCCAGCTGGACCTGGACGTGTCCTCGCCGCCGCCACCAGAGTCCGGCGAGCACATCCTGCGCATCATCAGCGAGGGCCTGACCAACATCGCCCGCCACGCCCGGGCCACTCAGGCGCGCCTGTCCCTGGAAAACCGGAATGGGGAGTTCATCCTGCAGCTGGAGGATAACGGCTGCGGGTTTGAGCTGCCCTCCAGCGGCTTCATTCCCGGGCATTACGGCCTGCTGGGGATGCGGGAGCGTGCCCGCATGGCCGGCGGGGACTTGAGGGTCACCAGCCAGCCCGGCAGCGGCACGCGGCTGGAAGTGCGCCTTCCCCGCCACGAGGGGGAATGAGCATGGCCTGCATTCGCATCCTGATTGCCGATGACCACCTGATCGTCCGCCAGGGCCTGCGCATGATCCTGGAAACCGAGCCAGAGTTTGAACTGGTCGGGGAAGCCGCTGACGGCGCGGAAGCGGTGCGTCTGGCCGCGGAGCGTCGCCCGGACGTGATCCTGATGGATATGCGCATGCCGGTGATGGACGGCCTGTCAGCCATCCGGCGGCTGCAGCAGGAACAGCCTGATACTGCCGTGGTCATCCTGACCACCTACAACGAAGACGAGCTGATGGTCCAGGGGCTGCGCGCCGGCGCGCGCGGGTTCCTGCTCAAAGACACCGACCGCGACACCCTGTTCCAGACCATTCGGGCGGCGGCGCGGGGTGAAACCCTGCTCCGGCCCGAAGTTGTCAGCCGGCTGCTGCAGCACAGCGCCGGTCAGGCCGGTTCGGGCGCTGGCAGCGGGGTGCCCCTCACCGAAAGGGAGATCGAAGTGCTCGAAGCCGCAGCAAGCGGGGCGCGCAGCAAGGAAATTGCCCGCCAGCTGGGCATCTCAGAGCGCACGGTCAAAGCCCATCTGGCGAGCATCTATAACAAGTTCGGGGTGGATTCCCGGGCAGCGGCCATCGCCGTGGCCGCGCAGCGCGGGTATCTGCCCGCCAGACGCTGATTATTCCGCCCGGGTCTATATTGTCAGTACAATAATCCCGCCGATGGTTAGCAGTGTGCCCAGGACAGTCTTGAGCGTCAGCGGCTCACCGCCCAGCAGCAGTCCCATCAGCGCGCCGAAGAAGGGCGAGGTGAAGGCGATGGGCATCACTTTTGTCAGCGGCGCGCCCTTGAGCGCGGTGTAGAAGCACAGCATCCCGACCGCTCCGGCGACCACACCCCCGCCGATGACCATGTACAGCAGGGCCTTGCTGCCTGCCTGGGGCAGCGTGCGCCACTGCGGAAAGCTGGCCGCCCCCAGGATCACCAGCGCCACCGCCGTGCGGATGGTGATGCCCATAGTCGGGGACAGGTTGCCCAGGTGCAGCCCCTTCTTTTCAAAATACCCGCCCACGCCCCAGCAGATGGCCGTCGCCAGGGCAAACAGCTGCGCCATTTGTTCTTCCTTCATCGGTAACCTCGCGTATCGGTGGGATAAAAAAGCTGTCCCACATTGTACCCGCAGACATATCCTGCTGCGAGCGCGTGGGATATTTAAGCTTAAAATATGGGACATTTTAAGGACCGCGGAGGGGGGCCAGCTTGCAAATACCCCCTGATTCCGCTATACTGTGGGAGAAAGTGGTACGATGTGGGAGAAAGTGGAACGCCGGAGCCTTCCGGCGTTCGACAATTAAAAAAAAGGTAGAACGAATGTTCCTCGGTCGCTACGAGCACTCCATCGACGAAAAAGGCCGACTGACGATCCCGGCTAGGTTTCGGGAACTCCTCTCAGAGGGAGCCTACCTGACCCTGGGGTTTGACAGGAACCTGCTCGCTCTCACTCCCACAGCGTTTGAGCAAATCTCCCAGCGCGTCAAACAAATGAGCCTGACGGATGGGGACGCCCGGCTGCTGCGGCGTATGATCTTTTCCAACGCCGAAAAAGTGGAAGTTGACCGCGCGGGCAGAATATTGATCCCCCAGTGGCTGCGGCAGACGGTGGGAATTGACGGCAGCGCTGTCATCGTCGGTGTCGGGGATTATTTCGAAATCTGGGCCCCTGACCAGTGGAAGACCCAGGATGAGCGTCTGAAGGATAGCGAAGCCAATCAGCAGCGCTTCGTAGGCCTTGATTTACCGGTGTATTGAATGACTTATCCGCCTTTTGATTCTGGGGATCCTGTTCCCCATCGGTCTGTTCTTTTCAATGAAGTACTACATGCGTTAAAGCCACACAGCCCGGGACGTTACGTCGACGCCACCGTGGGAGCCGGGGGTCATGCAGCCGCGATACTAGAAGCTTCCGCGCCGGGTGGAGCGTTACTCGGTATGGACCGGGATCCACACGCGCTGGAACTGGCAGCTCAACGCCTTTCGATATTCCCCGATCGGTATTATTTAGTCCGCGCTTCATACCGGACCCTCCGCGAACAACTGGCTAGGTTAGGCTGGGATTCAGTTCAGGGTATTCTTATGGATCTTGGTGTTTCTTCCATGCAAATCGATACGCCGTCCAGAGGCTTCTCCTTCCAGAGCGAAGGGCCGCTGGACATGCGCTTCGATCCCTCCCAGCCAACGACCGCCGCCGATCTGGTCAACCAGCTCCCGGAAGATGAGCTTGCGCGCATCCTGTGGGAATACGGCGAGGAGCCGCACTCGCGCCGCATCGCCCGCGGGATCGTACAATCCCGCCCTATCCACACCACCCGGCAGCTGGCCGAAGTGGTGCAGAAACACTCCCGCGGCGAGCGAGGCCGCATCCATCCGGCCACGCGCACCTTCCAGGCGCTGCGCATTGCAGTCAACGAGGAGCTGCAGGCCCTCACAGAGACGCTGCCGCAGGCGGTGGAAGCGCTGGCACCCGGCGGCCGGCTGGCGGTCATCTCCTTCCATTCGCTCGAGGACCGCATCGTCAAGCAGTTCTTCCGGCGAGAAAGCCGGGACTGCATCTGCCCGCCCGACCAGCCTGTGTGCACCTGCGGGCACAAAGCATCCATCGTCGAGATTACCCGCAAGCCCATCGAGGCCACCCCGGAGGAAGTCCAGTTCAACCCCCGCTCCCGCAGCGCCAGGCTGCGCGTAGCGGAAAAGATATAATTGGCACGTTTTTTGCATGAATCATGACGGCAAGCACGTTTGATTAGCACCGAGAGGGAAATCAACATCGTGGCTACACAATTTGTCCAAGCATACCAACAGGCGCCCTGGCGATTGCAGCTGCAGTCGCTGGGTCTTTTCCTGCTTGGTCTGGTGGCTGCCGTCATGATCGCCGGACTGTATCTGAACGTCACCGCCCAGGCCTCCGCCGCCGGCGCCCGCATCCAGGAACTGGAAGCGGAAAAAGAAGAGCTGATGATCGACATCGCCGGCCTGCGCACCGAGCTCGGCGAGCTCACCTCGGCAGATAACATGCGCCGGCGAGCTGAAGCAATGGGCTTCCAACCGGCCAACATGGAAACGGCGCAGTACCTGGTCATCCCGGATTACCCGGGCAAGAACGTGGTGATGCTGGCCCCGCCCCCTGTTCAGGAAAGACCCCGCACGCTCATCCTCCCGGCGTACAAAGAATCGCTGTGGGACTTCCTGTTTAAAGGCGCGCTCAAGTTGATCGAGCAGCAGGGAGGGCTGGCGCAATGATGGGCATCAACCGGCTGCAGGGCATCGGGTACCTGATGGCGCTGGGCGCCATCCTTATCGTTGTTCAGCTGGTGCGCATCCAGACCAACGTCAGCGCCCAGAAGTACAGCGAGGTGGCTGCCCAGACCTACAACTACGAAACCAAGGTTATCACCCCGGAACGGGGCAATATCTATGACCGCTGGGGCAGCCTGCTGGCCGGCAACACCAAGGTCTACGAAGTGGGCGTGTCCCGCAACGAGCTGGGCGGCGAGAAGAACCGCGAGACCATCGCCCGGGCCGCAGCCGACATCCTCGGTCTGAATTACACCGAGGTGCTGCGCCTGATCAACGGCACGTACGAAGAAGACGGCCTGCTCTACGTGACCCTGGGCAGCAATTTCACCCCGGAGCAGGTCAACCAGCTGATCGAGCTCAACCGCCAGTACGAAGACCTGCCCACCCCGCCCAAGGGACAGGTCAACCCCTCGCTGCGGGGCATGCACTGGGTTCCCAGCCTGCGACGCAGCTATCCGGAAGGCCGCCTGGCCTCCAATGTCCTGGGGTTCTACTATTACGGCGGCGGCGCCGGTGAGCAGGGCGGCTACCTGGGTGTTGAGCAGAAATACGAGCACCTGCTGGCCGGCCGCCCCACCAAAGTCTCCGTGGCGGTCAACCCCAACGCGGTGGAAGAAATCCCCGATGTGCCGCCCGGCGCTTCCATCGTGCTGACCATCGACCGAGAAATCCAGGCCATGACCGAAGAGGTGCTGGATAAAGCAGTGGAAGAATCCGGTTCCAAGGGCGGCACCATCATCATCATGGACCCGCGCAATGGGGATATCCTGGCCATGGCCACCAATCCCCGCCTGGACCCGAATAACTATTCCGAATACTACGAGATCTTCCCGGAAGACCAGCCGCTGAACCCCGCCGTCAGCCTGACCTACGAGCCTGGCTCGGTCTTCAAGGTTCTCACCATGGCCGCGGCCATTGACGCCGGCGTGGTGACCCCGGATACCGAGTTTGTCGATACCGGCGTGTACATGGCCGGCGGCCTGCCCATTTACAACTGGGACCGTGGCGCCTGGGGCCCGCAGACCATGACCGGCTGTATGCAGCACTCGCTGAACGTCTGCCTCTCCTGGGTAGCCGACCAGCTCGGACCGACCCAGTTCTACGAATACCTCAAGGCCTTCGGCATTGACCACCGCACCAACATCGACCTGGCGGATGAGCGCATCTGGCCGCTGCGCCTGCCCGGCGACCCCTACTGGACCCCGCTCAGCCTGGCCACCAACTCCTTCGGTCAGGGCCTGGCCACCACACCCATTCAGATGATCACGGCCATCTCGGCGCTGGCAAACGACGGCAAGATGATGGCCCCGCATGTGATGCACTCCTACGTGCAGGACGGCAGGCAGTACGAGTTCAAGTCCATCGTGCTGGGCAGCCCGGTTTCAGCAGAAACCGCCCGCACGGTGACGGAAATGCTGGCCCAGTCGCTGGAACAGGAAGCCTCGAACGCGCTGGTCCCCGGATACCGTGTGGCCGGAAAAACGGGCACCGGTGAAATCGCAAAAGGCGCAGAGGGCTACAGCACCAACCTGACCAACGCCTCCTTCGTCGGCTGGGGACCGGTCGATGATCCCCGCTTTATCGTCTACGTCTGGCTGCAGGAACCAACCAGCTCCCCATGGGGCTCGGTGGTCGCTGCGCCGGTGTTCTCCGAAGTCGTGCAGAAGCTGGTGGTGTATCTAAACCTGCCTCCGGACGACATAAGACTGCAGTTATCTCCATAAGGAATAAACGTGTTCACCCTGGCAGATCTTCTTGAAGCGCTCACCGCAACCCGGCTCGATCAGGCCTCACTGAAAATCAGTGAGGCGCACGTCGATTCTCGACAGGTGACGCCCAACAGCCTCTTTGTCGCCCTGCCCGGCGAGAACACTGACGGTCATGCCTACATCGGCGACGCTTTCCAGCGCGGCGCGAACCTGGCTCTGGTTCAGCAAGACGTGCCGGATGAGTACCGCGTGCTGGACATCCGCCAGGGAATCGCCCCGGACGCCGCCATTCCGCAGCCGCCCTTCTGCCTGCGGGTCGAAAACAGCCTGGAAGCCCTGCAGCAGGCCGCGCGCTACTGGCGGCGCAAGCACGATCTGCGGGTCATCGGGATCACCGGCTCCGTGGGCAAGTCCACCACTAAAGAACTGGTGGCGGAGGTGCTCAGCGAGCGCTACGTGACCCTGAAGAACCCGGGCAATTACAACAATGAGATTGGCCTGCCCCTGACCCTGCTCAAACTGGACGGCCGCCACCAGCGCGCTGTGCTGGAGATGGGCTTCTACGTGCCGGGCGAGATTTCCTTCCTGTGCGACATCGCCCGGCCCCACGTCGGCGTGATCACCAACGTCGGCACGGTGCATGCCGAGCGGGCCGGCTCGCAGGAAGTGATCGCCCGCGGCAAGGCCGAGCTTGTTCAGGCGCTGCCCCCCGCCCCGGAAGGGACCGCCATCCTGAACTATGACGACCCCTGGGTGCGGCCCATGGAAGACCAGACCCGGGCGTACGTGTTCACCTACGGCCTGGACCCCCACGCGCACCTGTGGGCGTCGCACGTGGAAGGCCTGGGGTTGAAAGGCATCAAGCTGCAGCTGCACTTCCGCAACGAGGTGTTGCACCTGCGCGTGCCGCTGATCGGCCGCCACTCTGTGCACACCGTGCTGCGCGCCACGGCGGTCGGCCTGGTCGAAGGGGTCACCTGGTCGGAAATCGTGCACGCGCTGCAGCAGACTCACAACCAGCTGCGCATGGTCGCCGTGCGCTCCAGGAGCGGCGCGCTGATCATCGACGACTCGTACAACGCTTCGCCCGAATCCATGCTGGCAGCGCTGAACCTGCTGGATGAACTGACGGGCCGCAAGATCGCCGTGCTGGGCGAGATGCTCGAGCTCGGCCCCTACGCCCAGGCCTCGCACGAGCTGATCGGCCGCCGGGCCGCCGAGGTGGCCGATGTACTGGTCACCGTGGGCGAGCTGGGCAAGGTGATCGCCACCTCCGCGCGGCAGCACGGCCTGCCCGCACAGGCGGTGACCTGGGTGCCCGACACCATGGACACCATTCCGATGCTGGAAGACATTCTGCACGAAGGAGATACTGTTCTGATTAAAGGCTCTAACGGATTACACATGGACCGGATCGTCGCGGCACTGGAGAGCCGTTCATGATGGAGACTTCACTGGCTCTCTCTCTGAGCGGCCTGAGCTTCATGATGGCTGTCATCTGGGGATCGCCGCTCATCCGGATTCTCCGTCACTTCAAGGTAGGCAAGTTGATTCGCGTTGAAGGACCCACCAGCCACATCATCAAAATGGGCACGCCCACTATGGGCGGGCTGATGATCATCATGCCCGTCACCCTGGTCACGGTGCTGCTCAACGCGGCCTCGCTGCTGGGTCTCAACGTGCTGGGGCGCTCCGTGCTGCTGCCGCTGCTGGTCATGCTGGCCTACGGCGTGCTGGGCGGCATCGACGACTGGGAAGGCATTCGCGGCCCGCGCCGCGGCCTGGGCATGCGCGCCCGAACCAAATTCGCCCTGCAGCTGATCCTGGGCATCATCACTGCCATCGGCCTGCGCTACTTCCTGGAAGTGCCCGAGCTGTACTGGCCGGGCTACGACAAACCAATTTCGCTGGGCATCGCCTACATCCCCCTGGCGGCGTTCGTTATCGTCGCCATGTCCAACGCGGTGAACCTGACCGACGGCCTGGACGGCCTGGCCGGTCTGATCTCCGCCACCGCCTTCGCCGCTTACGGCGGGATAGCCCTGCTGAAGGGGCAGGTCTTTCTGGCCCGCTTCTGCTTCACCATCGTCGGCGCCCTGTTCGGTTTCCTGTGGTTCAACGTGCACCCCGCCCAGCTTTTCATGGGCGACCTTGGCTCGCTCTCGCTGGGAGCCACGCTGGGTGTGGTCGCACTGATGACCGGCCACTGGATCCTGCTGCCGCTGATCGCCATCATCCCGGTGAGCGAAGCGGTCAGCGTGTCGCTGCAGGTGCTCTACTTCCGCCGCACGGGCGGCAAGCGCCTGTTCCGCATGGCGCCCATCCATCACCATTTTGAGTTAGGCGGCTGGTCCGAAACCCAGGTCGTGCAGCGATTCTGGCTGGTCAGCCTGCTGTTTGCCATGTTTGGTGTCGCGGTCGCACTGGTGTAACCATGAGTAACTGGAAAGGTCAGCGCATTCTCATCATCGGAGCCGCCCGCCAGGGACAGGCTCTGGCGCGTTACCTTGCCGGTCAGCAGGCTGTGGTTACCCTGAACGACCAGCGCAGCGACGAGCAGCTGCAGTCCGCCCGGCAGAACCTGGCGGGGCTGGACATCCGCTGGGTGACCGGCGGGCACCCGCTGGACCTGCTGGACGATGTTGACCTGGTCTGCCTATCGGGCGGAGTCCCGCTCACCCTGCCGATTGTGGTCGAAGCACAGCGGCGCGGCATCCCCCTGTCCAACGACTCGCAGGTGTTCATGGAAGCCGTCCCCTGCCCGGTGATCGGCATCACAGGCTCGGCCGGGAAGACCACCACCACCACGCTGGTCGGCCGCATGGCCGCTGACCACGTCCGCCTGCCCCGCCGCGTCTGGGTGGGCGGCAACATCGGCACGCCGCTGGTCGATCACCTGTATGAGATGCAGCCGGATGACCTGGTCGTGCTGGAGCTGTCCAGCTTCCAGCTGGAGCTGATGACCCGCGTGCCCCGGATCGGCGCGGTGCTCAACATCACCCCCAACCACCTGGACCGGCACGGCACTTTCGAGGCTTACGCGGCCGCCAAGGCCCGCCTGATCAGCTATCAGCAGCCGGGCTGTACCGCCGTGCTCAACCGGGACGAGCCGAACAGCTTCTCGCTGAGCGCTCAGTCGCCCGGCCGGGTGATCACCTTCGGCCGTTCACGCCCGCCCGCCGGCCAGCCGGGAACCTTCATGGAAGACGGCCGCCTGCTGTTGGACGACGGGAGCCAGGTGATCGACCTGATCGACCCGGCGGAGATCCTGCTGCGCGGTGAGCACAATAAACTGAACATCCTGGCCGCCTGTGCCATCGCCTTCGCCGCCGGCATTCCGGTTGAGTCCATGCGAGCTGGCGTGGCCGGATTCAAGGGCGTACCCCACCGGCTGGAGTTCATCCGCAAATGGAACGGAGCCAGCTGGTACAACGACTCCATCGCCACCGCGCCGGAGCGCACCATGGCAGCGATCCACGCTTTCGACGAGCCCATGGTGCTGCTGCTGGGCGGGCGTGACAAGAACCTGCCCTGGGACGATCTGGTGAACCTGATCCACCGGCGTGTCGATCATGTGGTGGCCTTCGGCGAAGCCGGGCCGATGATCGCCAGGCTGATCGGCAGTGCTTCGCCCCACCGGCGGCCTTTCACGCTGGAAGTGACCCCGGACCTGGAGTCCGCCACCCGGGCGGCCGCCAGCGTGGCCTCGGAGGGGGATGTGGTGCTGCTTTCGCCGGGCGGCACCAGCTACGATGAGTTTCAAGATTTTGAACAGCGAGGGGAGCGTTTCCGCCAATGGGTGAATCTGTTAGCCTGAACACCAAAACCATGGTCCGGCCGGCAAAAACCGTCCGCTCGCTGCGGCTGGGGATCGATATTCCCCTGCTGATCACGGTCATCACGCTCCTTGCGGTCGGCCTGCTGATGGTCTACTCTGCCAGCTGGAAACCCTCCCTGCAGCTGACAGGCAGCACGGATTACTTCTTCCTCAACCAGCTCAAGTGGGCTTTCGTCGGGGTGATCGGTGCCACCCTCGTCACCTTCCTGGATTACCGCATGCTGCGCCACATTGTGGTCCCGCTCATGTTTATCACCCTGGTGCTGCTGGTGCTGGTCCTGATCTTCGGTGATGACCGCTTCAATTCCCGCCGCTCGCTGATGAACGGCTCGGTCCAGCCCTCGGAAATGGCCAAGCTGGTGATCATCATCTACCTGTCCTACTGGCTGTACACCAAGCAGGACAAGATCAACATCATCTCCTTCGGCCTGATCCCCCTGGCGTTCATCCTGGCCATCACCGCCGGCCTGATCCTCAAGCAGCCGGACATTTCAGCAGCCATGACGGTAATTTTGCTCGGCGGGCTGCTCTTCTATCTGGCCGGAGGAGAGTGGCGGCAGATCCTGCTGGTAGGGCTGGTCGTAGGAGCGCTGTTGATCGTGGTGGTCACCGTCTTCCCGACCGGTCAGCAGCGTTTTGCCGAGTACATCCGGGGCCTGCAGGACCCGGTCCAGTCCTCCTTCCACATCCGCCGCTCGGTCGAGGCGATCGTCAACGGCGGGCTGTTCGGCGTGGGCATCGGCAAGGGCACGACCAAGTTCACCGGCCTGCCCGTGACGCACACCGACTCCATTTTCGCGGTGATCGCCGAGGAGACCGGGCTGGTGGGCTGCTTCCTGGTGGTGGGGCTGTACATAGCCCTGCTCTGGCGCGGTCTGACCATCGCCAACAAAGCCCCGGACATGTTCGGCAAGCTGCTGGCTGCCGGGGTGACCCTGTGGATCACCATCGAAGCCCTGATCAACATGGGCGTGATGGTCAACCTGATTCCCTTTGCGGGCAACGCGCTGCCGCTGATCAGCGCGGGCGGCTCGAGCATGGTGATGACCATGGGCGCGCTTGGCCTGCTGATGAACGTGGCGCGCATTAGCAATATCGAATCGAAGAATAAAGAAGGGAGAGCGTATAGTGCGGTTGTTGATCTGCGCGGGCGGAACCGGCGGGGGAGTGTATCCCGCGTTAGCCGTCCTACAGGCCCTCGGCAGTAAGGCCGATTCCGTGCTCTGGGTTGGAGGAGAGGGCGGAATGGAAGCCGGGCTGGTCCAGAGAGAACAGGTGCCTTACACCAGCATTCCCGCTGCGGGAGTGCATGGTGTCGGCCTGCGCGCGCTGCCCGGCAATCTGCTCAGGCTCGCCCGAGGAACCCTGGCCGCCCGCCGCGTGATCCGCCAGTTCCAGCCCGACGCGCTCCTCTTCACCGGCGGCTATGTCGCCGTGCCTGTCGCGGTGGCCGGACGCCGCATTCCTTCCCTTGTCTACGTCCCGGACATTGAACCGGGCCTGGCGTTGAAGACGATCGCACGCTTCGCCGACCGCATCGCGGTGACGACCCCGGATTCCCGGGCCTTCTTCCCCGGCGATCAGCGGGTGACCGTCAGCGGATATCCTCTGCGCCCCGGCCTGGTGCCCCTTCCGAAGGAAGAGGCCCTTTCCCGGCTGGGCTTCCAGTCGGACCTGCCGGTGGTGCTGGTCACCGGCGGCAGCAAGGGCGCTCGATCGATCAACCTGGCCGTGGCCGCCGCGCTGCCCGAGCTGCTGAAGTACGCCCAGGTGCTGCACCTCACCGGTCTGGTCACCTGGGGTGAGACGCAGGCCTCCCTGCCGGAGCTGCCGGCAGCGTTGAAGGCCCGCTATCAGGCTATGCCGTACCTGCACGACATGCAGCTGGCTTACTCCGCTGCCGATCTGGTTGTCTCCCGGGCCGGGGCTTCCATTCTGGGCGAGTACCCGCGCTTCGGGCTGCCCTCCGTGCTGGTCCCCTACCCCTACGCCTGGCGCTACCAGAAGACCAACGCCGAATATCTTGTCAGCCGCGGCGCTGCCCTCCTTCTCGAAGACGGGCAGATGGCGGAACAGCTGCTCCCCACTGTTCTCGGCCTGCTGCAGAACCCGCAGCGGCTTGCGGAAATGCGCTCCGCCATGAGCGACCTGGCGCAGCCTCAGGCGGCCGAGAACCTGGCCGGCATCCTCGTCGAACTGGCTCAATCCTCATCACAGAAAGCGAAGACAGCATCATGGTGAGTCTGCACGTCATCTTCTGGATGTTCATCATTCTGTTCGCCATCATCGGTACCATGCGCGGGTGGGCGCGCGAACTGCTGGTCACCTGCAGCGTGATGGTGGCCCTGTTCATTCTGACGGCGCTCGTCCAGTTCGTCCCGGCTGTCGGTGATTTCATCACTGGCGGCGAGCCGGGCCGCACCTTCTGGCTGCGCGCAGGTGTCATTCTGGCGCTGGTGTTCTTTGGCTACCAGACCCCCAACCTGCCGCGGCTGGCCGGATCGCACCGCTTCGTCCGCGAGCACGTGCAGGACTCCCTTCTGGGTCTGTTCCTGGGAGCCATCAACGGCTTCCTGATCTTCGGCTCGATCTGGTACTACCTTGACCAGGCGGGCTACCCCTTCGCCATCGTCACCCCGCCCATCGCGGGGACCACGGGCGGTGACGCCGCAGCCTGGCTGCTGCCGCTGCTGCCGCCTCAGTGGCTGACCACTCCCCTCATCTACTTCGCGGTCGTTATCGCGTTCATCTTCGTTCTGGTGGTGTTTCTGTAATGAAGAAGATTCATATCATCGGCATTGGCGGAACCGGCATGTCAGCAATCGCTCGATTGCTGCAGCAGCGGGGCTTCACGGTCAGCGGGTCTGACCGTGTAATGACGCCAATGGCTGAGTTATTGCACATTTCAGGCATCCCGGTGCGCATCGGGCACATCGCGGACAACGTGACCGGCGTAGACGCTGTGCTTCGTTCTTCCGCCATCCCCGATGACAACCCGGAAGTTCAAGCGGCGCGGGCGGCCGGCATACCGGTGCTCAAGCGGGCCGACATTCTGGGTGATCTGATCGCCGGGCAGAAGTGCATCGCCGTGGCCGGTACCCACGGGAAAACGACGACCACCGCCATGATCGCCTGGCTGCTGCACAGCCTCGGTCTGGACCCCTCCTTCATCACCGGCAGTCCGCTTCAGAACCACCTTGGCAATGCCAGTACCGGGAAGGGTCCGGATTTCGTCATTGAGGCTGACGAGTACGACCACATGTTCCACGGGCTGGAGCCGCGCATCGCCGTGATCACGAACATGGAGCACGACCATCCCGACTGCTACCCCACCTGGGAGGACTATCGCCAGGCGTTCGTGACCTTCATCCAGAAAATCAAACCCGGTGGGCTGCTGCTGGTCTCGGCGGAAGACCAGAATGCCGCCGCCCTCGCCGCCGAACGGCCCCGGAACACCTACGCCCGCACTTACGGCCTGGCCCCGAACGGACATTATCAGGCCGCGAACCTTTCGACCAACGTGAACGGCGGGTTGGATTTCGAGCTGCGCCTTAATCCGCCTGACGGCCGCTCGATGAGCCTGGGCGAGTTCAGCCTGAAGGTACCGGGCGTGCACAATGTGCTCAACGCTACCGCCGCGCTGGCTGTGGTCCACGAGCTGGGCCACTCGATGGTTGCCGCGGGCGATGCTCTGGCGGAGTTCACCGGGACATCGCGGCGCTTCGAGATTCTCGGGGAAGAAAAGCAAATCACCATCGTCAATGACTATGCGCATCACCCCACCGAGATCCGTGCCACGCTCGCGGCCGCTCGCCTGCGCTTCCCTGAACGCCGCCTGTGGGCCGTCTGGCAGCCCCACACCTATTCACGCACCATGGCGCTTCAGGACGAGTTTGCTTCCGCCTTTGAGCAGGCGGACGAGGTGGTCATAACCGATGTATATGCCGCCCGTGAGCAGTCCCGGCCCTTCCCGGCGGTCAGCTTCATCGAGCGCATGAATCACCCGCACGCTTATTTCATCCCCGACCTTGCCAGCGTCTCCACCTACCTGCTGGAAAACCTCCAGCCCGGAGACGTGATGATCGTCCTTTCCGCCGGTAATGCCGATGGCATCGCCTACCAGGTCTTGAACGGCCTGAAGAACTCCACAGTCCCGGCCCGCTGATCCGAGGAGACCGCGAATGTCTTCCACGCTGACCCCATCCGCCCGCCACGCGCTGCAAAACCTGTTCGGCGACCGCCTGCAGGAAAACGCGCCGCTGGCGAAGCACACCACAGCCCGCGTCGGCGGGCCGGCGGATGCGCTGCTGGCGGTCAACAGTGCTGCGGAACTGCAGCAGGCGCTGGAAATCCTCTGGGCGGAAGGCGTTCCGTATGTGATCCTGGGAGCCGGGTCCAATGTGCTTTTCAGCGACGCCGGCTTTCGAGGCGTGGTGCTGCTCAACCGGGCCAAATCCTACCGCTTCGAGAACAACGACGGTCATCCCCTGCTGTGGGCCGAATCCGGCGCCAACCTGGGCGCGCTGGCCCGCCAGGCCGCGCTGCGCGGCTTCGCCGGGCTGGAATGGGCTGCCACCATCCCCGGGACACTGGGCGGAGCTGTGTACGGCAATGCCGGCGCTCACGGCGGCGACACGGCGGGTGCTCTTTTTTTGGCCGAGATCTTGCACCCGAAACTGGGAAAGGTGCGCTGGGGCTCGGAGCAGATGGAGTACAGCTACCGCTCGAGCCGGCTCAAACGGCAGCACGAACCGGCCGTCATCCTCTCCGCCAGCCTGCGCCTGCAGGCCGGCCAGAAGGAAGAGATCCTGGCTCGCATGGAAGCCAATTCCTCTCACCGCCGCCGCTCCCAGCCGCCGGGCGCCACGATGGGTTCCATGTTCAAGAACCCGCCCGGCGATTACGCAGGCCGGCTGATCGAAGCCGCCGGCCTGAAGGGCAGCCGCATCGGCGGTGCGGTGATCAGCCCGGTGCACGCCAATTTCTTTATCAATGAAGAGGGCTGCAGCGCAGCCGACATCGCCAGCCTGATCCAGCTCGCCCGGGAAACGGTTGCCGAGCGGTTCGGCGTCCAGCTCGAGCTGGAGATTGAACTTCTGGGCGAATGGCCCGGTCATCTGAATGGAATGGTAGGTACTTCTGCATGAACAAGATCCGTTTAGCCGTAATGTTTGGTGGCCGCTCCGGCGAGCATGAGGTCTCCCTCAGCTCCGCCCGTTCGGTGTTATCGGTGCTCAGCCCCGAAAAATACGAGGTCACGCAAATAGGGATCACCCACAGCGGGCAGTGGCTGAGCGGGCCGGATGCCCTGACTGCTTTTGAGCAGCAGCGCTACGACCAGCTGGTGCCGGTCGTCTTGCTGCCCGAACTGAACCGCCACACCCTTTACCGGATCAACTTCAACGGCACGGGGCCGGGCCTGCAGCCGTACGCGGATATTGACTGTGTTTTTCCGGTACTGCACGGCACATTCGGCGAGGACGGCGCCATGCAGGGCCTGCTGGAGCTGAACGGCATTGCCTACGTGGGCGCGGGGGTGACCGGCTCGGCCATCGGCATGGACAAGGGCCTGTTCAAGGACATCATGCGCGCCAACCAGATCCCCGTCCTGCCCGCGCTGGTCACCAACCGCTTCGAGATTGAAAAGGACATCCAGAAAGTGATCGCCGGCGCCGAGAAGGAACTGGGCGCATATCCCTATTTCACCAAGCCGGTCAATCTGGGGTCCTCGGTCGGGATCACCAAGATCCGCAGCCGCTCCGATCTGTACGAAGGCCTGCTGGAAGCCGCCCGCTTCGACCGCCGGGTCCTGATTGAGAAGGGCCTCAACAACCCGCGCGAGATTGAGGTCAGCGTGCTTGGCAACGAAGAGCCGGTGGCGTCCTTGCCCGGAGAGATCCGCCCCAGCGACGATTTTTACTCCTACCGGGCCAAATATATCGATGACCGCTCGGAGCTGCTCATCCCCGCCCCGATCTCTGACCAGCTGGCCCAGCAGGTGAAAGAGCTGGCGGTGCGCATCTACCGCTCGGTGGACTGCGCCGGCATGGCCCGTGTGGACTTCCTGCTCGACCGCGAGACGGACCAGCTGTACATCAGCGAGATCAACACCATTCCGGGCTTTACCAAAATCAGCATGTACCCGAAGCTCTGGGAAGCCAGCGGCTTGCCCTACGCAGCCCTGGTGGAGAGACTGGTCGAGCTGGCTTACCAGCGCCAGGCAGAACGCCGCCGCACCGAATATCAGTTCAGGAGGGATCAATGACATCAGCCAATCCCGCCATCACCAATCGAGCCGATCTGCTCCGCAATAAACGCGGCGGGTCGCGCGGGCGGCAGACCCGGGTGACCCAGATGGCCCGCAAGCCCGTGAAAACCCAGCCTGTGATGGTGCGCAATGTCAGCCAGCCGGCCTTCCGCTCCAACGTGCGGGTCGCGGCGGCCACTCAGCCGCGCCGCCAGATCTACTACAGCCTGGGCGCGACCGGCGCTGAACTGCGTCTGCCCGCGCTGCCAGTGATCAACCCGGGCTGGCGGATGCTCTCGGGCCTGCTGGCGGTCTTCCTGGCGCTGGCCCTCTACACCCTGATGAACGGCCCCCTCTTCGCGGTGCAGCAGCTGGATATTGTCGGGCTGCAGCGGGTCAACCCGGCGGAGATCGAGTCCCTGCTGAACATCACCAACGCGTCCATCGTGACCATTCAGCCGGACCTGATTGCCAGCCAGATTGCCAGGGCCTTCCCGGAATTCTCCAGCGTCGATGTGACAGTCGCCTTCCCGGCCTTTGTCGGCATCACCGTCACCGAACGCCAGCCGGTGATGGCCTGGCAGATGCCCGACCAGACGTTATGGATCGACGCTGAAGGGACGCTGATCCCGGCTCGCGGCGAGCCTGCCGAGCCGCTGCCAACCATCACCGCCAACGGCCTGCCCCCTCTGGTGGCAGAAACCTCGCCTTCAGAAGTTGACGAACTTACCTTAAATGATGCTAAAATTGACCAGGAAGCCAATCCACAACCCTCCATTTGGGGTCGGCAGGTAGAAAGAAAATTTATCCACGCTACCGAACAGCTCCGCCCATACGTACCTGAGGGCGCGAACCTGGTCTATGACGTGTCCAGCGGTTTAGGGTGGATGGATCCACGCGGGTGGCAGGTCTTTGTTGGACTCACCTTAGATAATATCGAACTGAAACTGGTGGAATACCAGGCCGTGGTTGAACACCTCAATCAGCAGGGCATCATACCCAGCATGATTAGCGTCGAACACGTGCATGCGCCGTTCTACCGCATGGAGCCTTGAAGCTATGGATGATCCAATTGTTGTAGGCATCGACATCGGAACCACGAAAGTCTGCACACTGGTTGCCAGGGTGGAAGGTGAGCGGAATCTCCGCATCCTGGGCGTGGGCATCGAACCCTCCCACGGGATCCGCAAGGGCACCATTGTCGATCTGGCCGCCGCATCGCAGTCCATCAGCCGCTCCGTGGAGAAGGCGCAGCGCTCTTCCGGTCTGGAAATCACCTCCGCGCTGGTCAGCCTGGCCGGGTCGCACGTCTCCTCGGTCAACAGCCGCGGCGTGGTCGGTATTTCCGGCGGCGTGATCGATCAAGACGACGTGGCCCGCGCGCTCGAGGCAGCACAGGCCGTCGCCATCCCCCACAACCGGGAGATCATTCACGTCATCCAGCGCGGCTTCACCGTGGACGGGCAGGACGGCATCCGCACCCCCATCGGAATGCACGGCTACCGGCTGGAAGTCGAAGCGCACATCATCACCGCTTCGCAGACCACCGTCGAAAACCTGCGCCAGTGCGTGCAGGCCGCCGGCGTGGAGGTCAACCAGTTCGTGCTCAACCCGCTGGCCTCCGGCGAGGTAGTCCTCACGGAAACCGAGCGCCAGATGGGCGTGGTGGTTTGCGACATCGGCGGCGGCACCACCGACATGGCCATCTACATCGACGGCGATGTCTGGCACACCATGGTGATCGCACTGGGCGGTAACCACATCACCTCAGACATCGCCCACGGGCTGCGCCTTTCGCTCGAGCAGGCGGAAGAGGTAAAGAAGGCCCACGGGCACGCGCTCGAGCGCGAGGTCAGCCCGGAAGAGGCCATCACCATCCGCACCTTCGGCGAAGAAGGCCCCAAACAGGTCAGCCGCCGCGAGCTGGCCATGATCATCGAGGCCCGCGCGGAGGAGATCTTCCAGCACGTGCTGCAGGAGATCAAGCGCTCCGGTTATGACGGCCTGCTGCCGGCTGGCATGGTGCTGACCGGCGGAGCCAGCCTGCTCCCGGCGCTGCGGCCGCTGGCCAGCCAGGTGCTGGGACTGCCGGTGCGCCTGGCTCGCCCGGAGAACTTAATGGGTCTTACAGATCAGTTGAACTCACCTGCGTATTCCACCAGCGTCGGGCTGCTCTACTGGGCTTTGCTGATGAGCGAGGCCAGCGTTCCGTCGCTGCGAGGCAGGCACCGAAACCAAGGAGGGGTGATCGATTGGGAAAGTGTCAAGAGCTTCTTCAAACGCTTGCTGCCGTAATCCATTGTGGCCAACCGGTCTCCGGTTAGATCGGAATCGTTTTCAGACCTCACAGCATCATTATCGGAGGAGAAATCCATGGACATGAACCCTCTCAGCGAATCATTTGCCCGCATCAAGGTCGTGGGCGTAGGTGGAGGTGGCTGCAATGCCGTTAATCGTATGATTGAAGAAGGCTTGCAGGGCATCGAATTCATCACCGTCAACACCGATGCACAGGCGCTGCTGCAGTCCAAGGCATCTGTCCGGGTGCGCATTGGCGACAAAGCCACACGCGGCCTGGGCGCTGGCGGCAACCCCGAGATGGGGCGCAAGGCGGCCGAAGAATCGGCGGAAGAGCTGTACGAAGTCCTCAAGGGCTCGGACATGGTCTTCGTCACCGCCGGTCTGGGCGGCGGCACCGGGACGGGTGCGGCCCCCATTGTGGCCCAGATCGCCAAGGAAGTTGGAGCGCTCACCATTGGCGTCGTCACCCGTCCCTTCACCTTTGAAGGCGCCCGCCGCGCGCAAAGCGCTGAAGCCGGCATCGCCAAACTGAAAGAGCATGCGGACACGCTGATCGTCATCCCCAATGACCGCCTGCTGCAGATTGTGGACAAGCGCGTCAGCCTGCAGGAGGCCTTTGGCACCGCGGATGATGTGCTTCGCCAGGGTATTCAGGGTATTTCCGAGCTCATCACCGTGCCCGGCCTGATCAACCTCGACTTCGCCGACGTGCGGGCGATTATGTCCGAGGGCGGCGCCGCGCTGATGGCTGTCGGCAAAGCCTCCGGCGAAGATCGCGCCCGCCTGGCCGCTGAAATGGCCATTTCCAGCCAGCTGCTGGACATCACCATTGACGGCGCCCGCGGCATCCTCTTCAACGTGACCGGCGGTTCCAGCCTGACCCTGTTCGAGGTCAACCAGGCCGCCGCCATCATCAAAGAGACCGCCCACCCCGACGTGAACCTGATCTTCGGCGCCGTGATCGATCCCAACCTGGGCGACGAGATCCGCATCACCGTGATCGCTACGGGCTTCGACCGCCCCAACATGCGCACCGCCCCCGCCGCACCGGGCAGGGAGCAGCAGCGCCCTTCTTCCCTGCGCAAGGATGAGGGTAAAAGCGCCACGGTGAGCAGCGCCGCCCCACGCCAGGAACGCCCGGCTCAGGCCCCCATCCCCGCGCCGACCGAATTTCAGCCTCACGTGATTAATACGGAAGATCTGGATATTCCCGCCTTTTTGCGGAACCGGAACCAACGCTGATAACAACACAGGGATATTCTCCTCCCTGCAGAATCAGGTTGAGCGCCTGATTTGGCGGTCTGGCCTGCCGTCTGAAAACGACTGCGCCTGCCTGCTCTTACGGAGCGGGCAGGCGCTCTTTTTATTGACCTGCTCCGCCCCGCTGGCAATTAAACCGGTCAGCTACCGGCACTCATTTTTTAAGGTTCGGGAAAACCCGTTAATCCATGGCATGAACTTTTCTGAGAACCCGAACCTACAGGTTGCATGAATCGGGCCAGCCGGGACCCTGCCCCGCCATGTGGGGCTGTCATCGGACAGGAGTCCACCCGAATCCTGGAAGGGCAGGTGAAACCCTTAAGGGTGAAGTCTGAAATGAGGGGCGGGGTTTATTTTAAGATTATAATTTTCCGCTTTATATTGTTGTGACCGGGCCTTTATGCTAAAATAAAGCCGTACATACGGCGCTTCAATGTAGCCATACCCCCATATATACGGGGGGTATGTTTTTCAAAGGGGGCTATTACCCGTCCCTGCCGTATATCCTATTTTGGAGGCAAGGAACGTGCGCTGTCCTTACTGTCAGCATGATCGCTCTAGAGTGCTGGATACCGCCCACGACGCGCGCGGCGGGGTGCGCCGCCGCCGCGAGTGCGAAAAGTGCGGCAACCGCTTCAGCACCTACGAACGCCCCATCCTGGCCACCCCGCTGATCGTCAAACGTGACGGCACCCGCGAGGAGTTCGACCGGGACAAGCTCATTCGCGGCATTCGCATTGCCTGCGCCAAGCGGCCGGTTTCCGCCGCGGAGATCGAGCGGCTGGTGGGTGAGATCGAGTCCTCGCTGCAGCAGATGGGCCGGGCTGAAGTCCCCTCCCGCGTGGTGGGTGACATGGTCATCTCCGGCCTGAAGGAGCTGGACCAGCTCGCTTACATCCGCTACGCCATTGTCTACCTGCACATGTCTGACCTGCAGGCTATTCGCGACGAAATCGATCGCCTACTGGAAGACTGACACTGCCATTAGTTTTTAGAGGAGTATACCCATGGATATGAAGCTTGACTTGCCGCGCAGTGAACTTCTGGAAACCCCTCCCCTGCCGGATAACCTCCCCGGTATTGACCTGACTCACAACGCCCGCCAGGTGCTCGTCCGCCGCTACGTCCGCCGCGGTGAGGACGGCCAGCCGGTGGAATCCGTGGAGGAAATGTTCTGGCGTGTGGCCTATCACATCGCAAAGGTGGAAACCGCCTGGGGCGGGGATGTCGAGCAGCGCGCGGTGGAGTTCTACCGCCTGCTGACCAGCAAAAAGTTCTTCCCCAACTCGCCCACTTTTACCGGTGCCGGCACTCCCCTGGGCCAGCTGGCGGCGTGCTTCGTGCTGCCCATTTCCGATGATATGGGCCGCTCCTCCTCAGGCATTTTCGAAACCCTGCGCGACGCCGCGCTTATCCAGCAGACCGGCGGCGGCAACGGGTTCGGCTTCTCGCGCCTGCGCCCCAAGGGCAGCCTGGTGAAATCCTCCGCCGGTCAGGCCACCGGACCGGTCGGCTTCCTGCGCGTCTACGACAACGCCTTCGGCGAAATTGCCCAGGGCGGGACCCGGCGCGGGGCCAACATGGCCGTGCTGCGGGTGGATCACCCGGATATTGAAGAGTTCATCACCTGCAAGACCGACGAGAACCAGATCACCAACTTCAACATCTCCGTCGGCATCACCGACGCTTTTATGAAAGCGGTGGAGCAGGATGAAGACTGGCCGCTGGTCTTCCCGGACGTGCGCGACCCGCGCTACCGCCAGGTGGACGGCACACTGGAGCAGATGGTCGAAGCGGGCGTGCCCCTGGTGACCTACAAAACCGTCCGCGCCCGCGAGCTGTTCGAGAAAATCGTCCGGCAGGCGCACCACAACGGCGAGCCGGGCGTCCTCTTCCTCGACGCGGCCAACCGTGCCAACCCGGTCCCGCACCTGTATCCGCTCGAGGCGACCAACCCGTGCGGCGAGCAGTGGCTGGGGCCGTACGAGAACTGCTGCCTGGGATCGGTCAACCTGGCCCAGCACTTCGGCCCCGAAGGCACGGTGGACTGGGATGAGCTGCGCAAGAGCGTTGAGCTGGCCACCATCTTCCTGGATGATGTGGTCGAAGCCAACAACTATGTCCCGGCTGTTCCTGAGCTGAAAGCGGCCGCTCACCGTGCCCGCCGCATTGGCCTGGGCCTGATGGGCCTGGCCGACCTGATGTACCATGTCGGCATCCGCTACGGGTCGCCGGAGGGGCAGGAGTTCGCCGCCCAGGTGATGGAATTCATCCGCTATCACTCCATGCGGACGTCCATCCGCCTGGCCGAACAGCGCGGTGCCTTCCCGGCCATCGAAGGCTCGATCTACGACCCGCAGAGCCTGCGCTGGCAGCCCCCCACCCCGCTGGAACCGTACCAGAACGACTGGGGCCGGCCGGAGATCCACTGGGATGAAATTGTGACCGGAATCCAGCGCTCCGGCATCCGCAACGCCGCGCAGACCACCATCGCCCCCACCGGCACCATCGCCACGGTGGCCGGCTGCGAAGGCTACGGCTGCGAGCCGGTCTTCGCCCTGGCTTACATCCGCCATGTGAACGACAACGGTAATGACCTGCAGCTGACCTACACCAGCCCGCAGTTCGAGCAGGCGCTGATCCGCGCGGGCATCTCCGAGGATGACCGCGCCCGGATCATCGAACAGGTCATGGAGGCCGGCTCCTGCCAGGATGTCCTTGAGCTTCCTGAGGAGATCCGCGACGTGTTTGTCGTCTCCCAGGACATCACCGCCGAGGAGCATGTGCGCATGCAGGCCGCCATGCAGGCCTTCGTCGACAACAGCCTGTCCAAGACCATCAACTTCCCGCCCGAAGCCACCCCCGAGGACGTAGCCACCGCCTACCGGCTGGCCTGGAAGCTGGGCTGCAAGGGGATCACCGTTTACGTGACCGGTTCGCGGGAGAAAGTGGTGCTGGAGACGCTCGCCACAGCCAGGCAGAAGAAAGCCCCTGAACCGCAGCCGGAGACCGCCGAACAGCTGCTCATCTGGCAGGAGAACAAGAAGCCCCGCCCGCGCAGCCTGCCCGGCTTCACCTACTCCATCGAGACCCCGCTGGGCAAGGCCTTCGTCACCATCAACGAGAACGGTGGCAGCCAGCCGTTTGAGGTCTTCATCAACACCTCCAAGGCCGGTTCTGACACCGCCGCCGTCTCCGAGGCCATCGGCCGGTTGATTTCCTACACCCTGCGCCTGTCCTCGCCGATTGAGCCAGCCGAGCGCATGCGCCAGATCATCCGCCAGATGCTGGGCATCGGCGGGGGCCGTCCGCTGGGCTTCGGCCCCAACCGGGTTCGCTCGCTCCCGGACGGCGTGGCCCAGGTGCTGAACGAGTACCTGCGCGAGCGTGAGGACCGCATCCAGCCGGATCAAAAGGAGCTGCCGGCCGCTGCGGACGGGCAGTTCTTCCTGGTCAGCCCGGCAAAGACCGACCCCCCGGCCGTGCGGGACGGACAGCGTTTCCTGAGGATCGGCGACCTGTGCCCTGAGTGCGGCGAGGCCACCTTGATCAACGAGGAGGGCTGCCGCAAGTGTTACACCTGCGGGTACAGCGAGTGTTAATTATTCAGGGATTCGAGAATGAAAAAGCATACTGCTGACTGGATGAGGGCCGCCCTGGCCCTCATCTTGCTTTGCGGCGTCATTTCGGCATGCGCCGGTCCGACTGCTTCCCCCCCGCCTACGCCGGAGCCTGCGGTTCAGGCGCAGCCTACACCGACCAACCCACCGCCCACAGCCGCCTCACCGCCGCCAACTGTGACGCCATCGCCAACGGTCACCGTGCAGGCCCCGACGCCCACACCCGACCCTGTCACCGGGTTAACTGGCAAGTATCCCCCGCAGCCGGAAGGCGTTCCCTTCCCGGATGAGGACTGGCCGGCTGGCGAATGGCCGGACGGCGTGGATCGAGCCGCCATCGATGCCGTGGTGGATACCGCCTTCGGCAGCGGCGGCCCGAATCGGGTGACGGCGGTGCTGATCGTTCACGGCGGCAAGCTGATCTACGAGCGCTACAGCCCGAACGGCGCCGACACCCCCACAGCGCTGATGCCTGGCTACTCGATGGCCAAAAGCATCACCTCTGCCCTGATCGGGATTATGGTCAGGGACGGGCGGCTGTCAGTCATCGATCCGGCCACGGTGCCCGAATGGCCCGCCGGCGACCCGCGCGCCGGGATCACCATCGACAACCTGCTGCGCATGGAAAGCGGGCTTGAGTTCAGTCAGGGCCGCCCGCCCGATTTCGGCGACCAGGGCGCCATGGTCCTCAGCGGCGACGCCGCCCACTATGCCGCCGAAAAGCCGCTGGTGAACCCGCCCGGAAGCGAGTTTCACTATTCCTCCGGCAACACCGTCATCCTGGCCCGCATCCTGGCCGATCAGGCTGGCTACGGGGAGGACATCCTCAACTTCGTGCACGCGGAACTGTTCGACAAACTCGGCATACAGCGCTTCGACCTGCAGCTCGACCGCTCCGGCACCTGGCTGGGCTCGCACGCCGCCAGCTTGACCGCCCGCGACTGGGCGAAATTCGGCCTGCTGTACCTGCGTGACGGGGTCTGGGACGGCGAGCGCATCCTGCCCGAAGGCTGGGTGGATTACAGCCGCACCCCCGCCAGCACCAACCCGGAGTACGGCGCCGGCTGGTGGCTTGACCTGCTGCGCCCGCAGGTGTTCTATGCCGTGGGCGCCTTCGGCCAGGCTATCACCGTGGACCTGGAGCACGACCTGGTGATCGTCACCCTGGCCACTGACAGCCAGACCTCGCTCCCGGTGTCGGAGGTGATTCTGAATGCCTTTGCGGCTGCGGATTGAGGTTTATCAGCTCCAGAAGCCGCCGTTGTAACCGCTCACCGCGACAACCCTGTAAGAATCGGGTGCCAATTCTCTGGAATACACTTGACATTAACGTTACGTCAGGGTTTATACTGTGCGCATGGTTGCGCAATCTACCCTTTTTACCGTCAAGCAGCTGGCGGACCTGGCCTGTGTCAGCGTCCGGACACTGCACTACTACGATCAGATCGGCCTGCTGCGCCCGACGACCGTCGGTGAGAACGGCTACCGCTACTACGACACCGCCGCGGCATTACGCCTTCAGCAGATCCTGTTCTACCGTGAGCTGGACCTGCCGCTGGACGAAATCAAGCGCATCATCAACCGGCCCGACTTCGACCTGCTGCAGGCCCTGAAGTCTCACCGGCGCAGTCTGCTGGCGCGCCAGGAGCGCCTGAACCGGCTGATCGATACCGTTGACCAGACCATCGCTCATTTGAGAGGAGAAATTGATATGACCCCACAGGACTTTTACGCCGGCTTCGACGAAGAGCAGCAAAAGGAGTATGCCCGCGAGGCCGAGGAACGCTGGGGAGAAAAGGCCGCCCAGTCCCAGAAGCGCTGGGAAGCCCTCACCCGCGACCAGAAGAACGAGATTCTGGCCGGCATGAATGAGATTCAAACGGCGATCAATGCCAGCTTTGATCAGGGGCCGGAAAGCGAAGCCGCCCAGACGGCCGTCGACCGCTGGTACAGGTTCATCAACCAGCACTTCTACGACTGCTCGCTCGAGGTGTTCGAGGGCCTGGGCCACATGTACGTCGAAGACCCCCGCTTCCGGGCGAACTACGAAAAGATGCGCCCCGGCCTGGCCGAGTTCATGGAAAAGGCCGTGGTGCACTACGTCCGCAGCAAGCGCGGATAGGCCCGGCAGTCAGCATCAACACAGGCCCGGACTTGTCCGGGCCTGTTTCAATATCCATTCCTGGCGGCAGCGGTTCAATCTGAAAAGCGCCTTCAGGCCGGATGCCGTCACACCGCTCGGTTGATGCTCGCAGGAATGATCCCCTCCCCTCTTGTCACCACAGGGGAAACGTGTGACAATCATCCCAGACTCAACCACCTTCGCCCTGACCTCACCGATTGAAGGAGAAAAAAGATGACATTTGATGAACGCCGTTCACAGATACGCTCCGCCGTCTGGGAAGGTATGATCGCCAGCGGAATCGATTTCTCCCGCATGCCTGACAAGCAGCGCAACGCGCTGGCTGACGCCATCACCAACCAGGTGCTGACCTCGGTCAACCGGATCATGGAGGAAGCCGTGCCGTCTGCGCTCGCGGCGGATGAGGAAGTCATCGGGGAGGAGAAAATCCTCTGGCAGGGACGGCCGTTCCTGACCCTGAACGAATCCTACGTGATCACCTCCGAACGGATCAAGGTGATCCGCGGGCTGATCGGGCGGGAAGTGGAAAACTACGAACTGATCCGCGTTCAGGATATCAATGTCACCCAGGCGCCAGGCGAGCGCATGTTCGGCATCGGCGACATCACCATTCACGGCGCGGACAAGACCCGGCCCACGCTGGTGCTGCGCAACATCCAGAACCCGCACGAGGTGTACGAGCTGCTGCGCAAAGCCTGGCTCAAAGCCCGCAAAGATTTCGGCCTGATGTTCCGCGAGGAAATGTAACCACTGCGGATGACCATGAAAGCCGGGCTGGCTGGCCCTCCGGCCAACCCGGCAGATATTTTACAACCGGCACCTGAAAAATCTCCCTTCTGGCATGCCCTTCGGATGAAAATCGGCAATAATCAACCTGGGGACACAATTCGCCAGGCGCAGCCCCCATCTGCGCACAGGGAGGAAATATGAGCGAAAACCAGCTGTCCATCGGGGTGCGATCCGCCGGCCCGCGCGTTCGCATTCTGGACCTAGTCGGTGAACTGAGCGGGACGACCGGCGAAATTCTACGCTCGACCTACGCGCAGACCGCCGGCGAAGGCGTAGACAGGGTGATTTTGAACTTCAGCCGGCTGGCGTACATGAACAGCCTGGGAATCGGCATGCTGGTCTCCCTGCTGGTGCGTGCCCGCCGGGACCGGGTCCGCCTGGCCGCCTTCGGGTTGAGCGATCATTACCGCGAGCTGTTCGCCCTCACCCGGCTGGACCAGGTCATCCCGGTGGCCTCGAGCGAGGAAATCGCTGTCCGCTCGGCGGATCCGGACGACCTGCCGGAACGGGAGTACTGAGTAACGGCAGTCATTTGAATACTCACAAGGATTAATGCGATAATCAACACACAGCATCCCACATCCAGAGGACAACCCATGCCCAAACGCCTCATCCTCGTCGCAGGGAACATTGGTTCCGGAAAAACCTCGCTTACCGAACGGATTGGCGCCCGCCTGGGCTGGCTCACCGCCTACGAATCGGTGGTGGATAATCCCTACCTGCCGGACTTCTACGCCAACATGCGCGAGTGGGCCTTCCACCTGCAGATCTACTTCCTCGGGCACCGCGCCGAACAGCACCTGCAGATGGCCCAGGACCCGCGCTCAGCCATCATCGACCGCAGCATCTACGAGGATGCCCACATATTTGCCCGGGCGCTGCACCATCTGGGCAACATCAATGAGCGCGACTACCAGACCTACCGCCACCTGTACCAGCTGGTGGTCAAGCGCCTGCCGCCCCCCTCGCTGTTGGTATACCTCAAGGCTCCGGTGTCCGTCCTGATGGACCGCATCCAGCAGCGCGGCAGGGAGATCGAAACTGGCATCGACGAGGACTACCTGACCCTGCTTGACACGTACTACGACGAATGGATCCAGTCCTTCGATCTCTGCCCGGTGCTGACCCTGCGCTCGGACAGCCTGGACTTCGTCCACGATCCAAAGCACCTCAACGAAGTGGTCAACCGCATCCAGCACAAGCTGGCCGGCAAGGAAGAAATCGTCTTCTAGGCCGGACAGCTCACGCACATTACAGGAGAACACAGTCTATGGATATGGCCGCACTGCGCGCCGTGTACGACCGGGAAATGCGCATGGATGCACAGTTCCCGGACTATGAGAAGGAATTCTTCCCCAACCTGGTGCGCATGGTTAACCGGACCGAGCATGAAGGTTTTATCCCCTACTCCCGCCTGACGGAGGAAGAGGCCGACCGGGTGATCGCCGAGCAGATGCAGTATTTCCGCGACCTGAACATGGAATACGAGTGGAAGTATTACTCCTACGACACCCCTGCAGACCTGAAAGGCCGCCTTGCGGCGCACGGTCTCGAGGTCGGCGAGGACGAGGCCATCATGGTTCTGGAAATCGAACAGGCCCCGGAGCGGCTGCGCCAGCCGGTGACCCGTGACATCCGCAAGATCACCGACCCGGACGAAGCGTACCTGGTCCAGAAGCTGGTTGACGAGGTGTACCAGGAAGAGCATCCCTGGCTGACCCCCGAGTTCCGCCGGAGGCTGATCCACTATCCCGACACGATCGGCATCTTCATGGCCTACCAGGACGAAAAGCCCGTGGCCGCCGGGTGGAGCTTCTACTACCCGAAATGCACCTTCGCCGGCCTGTACGGCGGTTCCACCCTGGCCCCCTACCGCCGGCAGGGCATCTACACCGACCTGGTCGCCGTGCGGATGCAGGATGCGATCGCTCACGGTATGCGCTTTCTCACCGTCGACGCGGGCGAAGAGAGCCAGCCCATTCTGGAAAAGCTGGGTTTCAGACAGATCGCCGTTTCCAACCCCTGCCAGTGGAAACCCGCAGCTAATCGCTGATCCCCGGCGGGATTAATAAAAAACAAGGACCCGGCCCATGATCACTTACGACTTCAAGAAAGAGCTCAAGCACCTGTACCAGGCCGCGGCATCACCGGCGCTGGTGGACGTTCCCCCCATGAATTTCCTCAAAATCGACGGGCAGGGCGATCCCAACACCTCCGAGATCTACCAGTCCGCGGTCAACGCGCTGTACGGGCTTTCCTACGCCATCAAGTTCCTTATCAAGAAGCGGAACGAAGTCAACTACTCCGTGTTCCCCCTGGAGGGGTTGTGGTGGGCCGAGGTTTACAACGTCTTCCTGGCCGGGGACAAGGACAAATGGTCCTGGACTATGATGATCGCCCAGCCGGAGTGGGTCGATAAAAACGTGTTCGCCGAAGCGCTGGAAGAAACCCGGCGCAAGAAGCCCTCGGATGCGCTGGAGCGGGTGCGTTTTGAGGAGTACGCGGAGGGGCGGAGTGCGCAGGTCATGCACATCGGCCCGTATTCCGAGGAGAGGCCCACCATCGAACGGCTGCACCGGTTTATCGAAGAGCAGGGGCTGGCCCTCGGCGGGCTGCACCATGAAATCTACCTGGGCGATCCGCGCCGCACCGCGCCCGAGAAGCTGAAGACCATCCTCCGCCAGCCGGTCAGGCCTGCCTGACAGCCCGCTCTCTGAACAGGGAGACACCGCCGGTACCTGCCGCCGCCCCGCAAACGTTTGGGGCGGTTTTTCTTATCAACGGTGCGGATCAACGGCTTCCCTCGTGTGAGATGGAGCCTCACCGCCTTTCCGCAGTCCAGGTTTGCTTGACATTCTCCATCCGAATGCTGATAATTTCTATATACATACACCGTTATTCTCACTGCGACCATCCTGGGAAGGAGGGATAGGCTTATGGCTACCGTAAACGACCTGCTGCGGAACAAGGGGAACATCCTCTGGACCGTCCCGTCGATCGCCACCATTCGGGAAGCGCTGACTATCATGGCCAATAACCACATCGGCGCCGTCCCCGTGATGGAATTTGGCAAGGTTGTCGGCATCTTCTCCGAACGGGACTACGCACGCCAGGTCGCGCTCATCGACGAGCTCTACCTGGACCAGCCCGTCCGGGAGCTGATGTCGCACCCGGTCTACATCGTTCACCGGGACCAGACCGTGGAAGAGTGCATGAACGTAATGACGGCCAAGCACATCCGGCACCTCCCCGTGATGGAAGGTGACGAGCTTGTCGGCATTATCTCCATCGGTGACGTGGTCAAACACCTCATCGAAGAGAAGAATCTGGTGATTGACAACCTGCAGTTCTACATCGCCGGCCGCAATAACCCCATTGAACCCGTGATTTAACCGACTGGGGAAAGGCGGAGAAAGGAAATCGCCATGGCAACGGTAGCAGATATCATCCGGATGAAGGGAAACGACGTGTACTGGGTCGCGCCGGACGCCACCCTCAGCGGCACGCTCAAAGAAATGGCCAAGCGCAATGTCGGCGCGGTGCTGGTGCTGGACGAACACAAAATCTGCGGCATCTTCTCCGAACGGGATTTCGCCCGCCAGGTGGTCGAGCAGAAAGATCTCGCCATCGACACCACCATCCGCGAGCTGATGACCCAGCCGGTGCTCTACGTCACCCCTGAGACCAGCCTGGATGAGTGTATGGGCATCATGACCGCCCGGCGCTTCCGCCACCTGCCGGTAATTGATGACGGACAGCTGGTCGGGCTGATCTCTATCGGTGACGTGGTCAAGCAGCTGCTGCTGGAGAAGAACACCACCATCGAAAGCCTGGAGCATTACATCTGGATTCATATGATCTGATCCGCGGGGCTCAGGTGAAGGCAGGGTTATCCAACCACGCCTGGGCACCTGCTGTCCTGTTTCATAAATCATAAGGCCGGGCAAACAGGCCGCCTGAACAGGTAACCGTATGGCGCCTGTCTCCAGTGACAGGCGCATTCTCATTTCCTGAACCTGTGCCATCCACCTCCGCAGCTTCGGCGAGGCAGGTATACTCAAAACATGATCCAGATCACCCCGCAGATCAGCATTCCTGAAGAAGAGCTCCGCTTCGATTTTATCCGGTCTTCCGGGCCGGGAGGGCAGAACATCAACAAGGTCGCTACCGGGGTGCAGCTGCGCTTCAACGTCCGCACCTCATCCGGCCTGCCGGAGGAGGTCAGAGAACGCCTGCTGGCGCATCTTTCCTCGCGCCTGACTTCCGAGGGCGAGCTGGTGATCGAAGCGCGCCGCTTCCGCACACAGCAGCAAAACCGGGAAGACGCGCTCAACCGCCTGACCGCCCTGCTGGCCCGGGCCGCGGAGCCGCCCAGACCCCGGCACAGAACCCGCCCCACCCGGGCTTCTCAGGCACGCCGGCTGGCCGAAAAGCGCCGCCGCGGTGAGATCAAGCGCCTGCGCGGCCGGGCGGGCCTGATCGAAGATTAGCAGGCACCTGCCATGCGGGTATAATGAGAAAAACCGCCCGGAGGATCATTCATGCCGCTTAATACCATCCCTGCCGAAGCCTTCGTCTCGCGGAATTATCACCTGTGGGAACACCAGTGGCTGCTGCTCACCGGCGGCGATTTCTCCACAGGCCGCTTCAACAGCATGACCGTCGGATGGGGCAGCTTCGGCTGCATGTGGGGTAAACCCTTTGCGCTGGCCGTGGTCCGCCCGACCCGACACACCTACCAGTTCATGGAGCAGCACGACAGCTTCACCCTGTGCGCCTTCCCGCCGGAACTGCGCCCGGCCCTGCAGATCATGGGCACCCGCTCCGGCCGCGACACGGACAAAGTAGCGCTCTCTGGCCTGACCCTGGTGGCGTCGGAATGTGTCGCCGCCCCGGCCTTCGCGGAAGCCGAACTGGTTGTGGAATGCCGGAAGATCTATTGGGACGACATCAAACCCGATCATTTCCTGGACCCGGACATCGAACGACACTATCCCCGCAAAGACTATCACCGCATGTACTTCGGTGAGATCCTGACCATCCGCGGCGTCGAGAAATATGCCTTCCCCGCGGACTCACAGTAATACCCACCCTGTCCGCTGAAAGGAACCAGCCATGAACGATAACGGTGGCAGTGACGTAGATCGCACTTCCCTGCTGACCACACCGCTTTCGCAGCGCGGAGTGCCGGTCTGGTTGATCTACTCGCTGGCGATCATCGGCGTGATTTACATTCTGAACCCGACCTTTGGACTTCTCGAGCTAATACCCGACAACCTGCCCCTGTTCGGCAACCTGGACGAGGGTGCGGCCTTCGCCATGATCTGGTATGGCCTGCTGGAGCTGCTCCACGGGTCCGGCCTAGGACGGAAACCGTGATCGTTCGCATCGCCGTGGCCTCCAACAACCCGGTCAAAGCGGCGGCGGTCCAGCAGGGTTTTGAGCGCATGTTCCCCGGCATCCAGCTCACCATCCAGCCGGTTTCGGTGCCTTCGGGCGTATCCGCCCAGCCCATGTCACACCGGGAAACCCTGACCGGAGCACGCAATCGGGTAAACAATGCCGCCGCCCGGGTTCCCGACGCCGATTACTGGGTGGGGCTGGAAGGCGGCGTTGAAGAAGTCTCACCGGGAAATCTGATTTCCTTCGCCTGGGTGGTGGTCCGCTCACCGGAGCGGTACGGGCAGGCCTGCTCGGCGGCTTTCTACCTGCCGCCAGAAGTTGCCAGGCTTGTTCTTTCCGGGATGGAACTGGGCGAGGCCGACGACATTGTCTTCAGCCGGGTGAACTCCAAGCAGGAAAACGGCGCAGTCGGCCTGCTGACCGGGAACGCCATGGACCGGGCGGAGCTGTACGCCCAGGCGGTGATGCTGGCTTTGATCCCCTTCAAGAACCCACAGCTGTTCCCGGGCGAAATCCTCTCCTCCGGCCCGGAATAAACCGGCTGAAGGCTTGCATATCCCCCAATAAATCAAAGAAAGGTGATTATCCGTCATTATGAGCGCGAAAACAGCGGTCATCACGGGCAGCACCCGCGGAATTGGCGCCGGCATGGCGAAGGCTTTCCTCGAGCGCGGCTGGAACGTGGTCATCAACGGGCGCAGCGCCGCCTCTGTGGAGCAGGCTGCCGCTTCCCTATCCACTGTAAACCCGGACGCGGTCGTCCTCGGCGTTCCCGGCGACGTATCTGACTATGCGCAGGTGGAAAACCTGTGGGCGCAGGCCGCAGGCCGGTTCGGCAAAGTGGACCTGTGGATCAACAACGCCGGCCTCTCCCATGCCCCCACCCCCTTCTGGGAGATGCCGCCTGAACAGATGGAGACCATCGTGCGGGCCAACATCACCGGAACGATGTACGGAACCCGCGTGGCCATCCGCGGCATGCTCGCTCAGGGCGGCGGCGCGCTGTACAACATGGAAGGCCTGGGCAGCAGCGGCCGGCAGCGGGTCTCCGGGCTGTCCATTTACGCCAGCACCAAGGCCGCACTGCGCTTCTTCGACCAGGCCATCGCACAGGAACTGGCCGGGACACCGGTCCTGTTCGGCACGCTTTCTCCGGGCATGGTGCTGACCGACATGCTGCTCAATCGCCAGGTGCAGGAAGGCCCCGACTGGGAGCGCACCAAACGGGTGTTCAACATCCTGGCCGACCGCACCGAGACCGTGGCCCCCTGGCTGGTGGAGCAGATGATAGCCAACCGCGAGCACGGCAGGCGCATCCGCTGGCTGACCGGCTCCAAAATCGCCTGGCGCTTCCTCAGCTCACCTTTTGTCAAAAGGGATCTGTTTACCGACCTTCCCTGATCCTCCCGCAGGCATTCTTTCCTCCTTACCTGTGCCCGATTCGCCGGTTTCCTCCGGGATTTTAATATCGGCCCTCCTGCGGTGAAACCAAATCCGGTCCCTTTCGTATATGGTTGTAACGAACGAAAAGGAGTTGTCCTTGAGCAGCATGGAAGCGGATCTGGTCCGCAGGGCGCAGGATGGAGACGATGAAGCATTCGCCGGTCTGGTAGATCTTTACCAGCGCCCGGTGTACAACCTGTGCTACCGCATGTTGGGGGGAAGCGAGCAGGCCGCGGAGGACGCCGCCCAGGAGACCTTCTGGCGGGCCTACCAGGCCATCCGGCGCTACGATCCGCAGCGCTCCTTCGCCACCTGGATACTCTCCATCGCCGCCCACTACTGCATCGACCAGCAGCGCAAACGCCGTCTCCCGCTGGCCGACCTGGACGAGGTGCTTGAGGAAACCGCGCCCGATCCCCACATCCCCAACCCCGAGCACACCGTGGCGCAGACCGAGCAGCAGCGCGCGCTCCATGCACTCCTGAACACGCTGGGACCACAGGATAAGGCCGCCGTCATCCTGCGTTACTGGTACGACTATTCGGAGCAGGAGATCGCAAACAGCCTCAACCTGTCGGTCAGCGCGGTGAAAAGCCGGCTGCACCGCGCCCGCCTCAAACTCGCCGAACAATGGTCGGCAGCTGAGCAGAAACACGCGGCCGTAGAAAGGATCTGAGATGAGTCACCAGCCCTATGAAACCTGGATCTTCGATCCACCCGAACCCGGCTCGGAGAAGGATGGGGAACTGCAGGCCCACCTGAATGACTGCACGGATTGCGCCAGCCTCTACCATTCCTGGGTGGGCGTGCAGTCCCTCATCCGCCAGGAGGTGGAAGTCTCACCCCCGGCCGGGTTCACTAAACGCTGGATGGAGGACCTGCCAGCCCGCAAGGCCCGCCAGCGCAGGCGGCAGATTCGCCGGGCGCTGCTCTGGCTGGGCGGAAGCATCTTCCTCCTCTCCCTGGCCTTGCTGGCCTACTATTTCGCAACGATGACCCCGGCCGACATTTCCAAGGCTGTGGTCAAGTTCTTTGTCAATACGGGGCAGACCCTGACCGGAATCCGCATCATCTTCGAATGGATCCTGCGGGTGACGCCGCCCGCTGTGGCCGCAGGCGTGAGCGCGCTGCTGGCCGGCTGGGTGCTGCTGCTGATCTTCACCTGGGCTGTCACCGTTCACCGCCTGACCCGTAAAGGAGTAGTAACCTCATGAACCGTAAGTATCTTCTTCTCACACTCGTCCTGCTGCTGGCAGGGCTCCTGCTTCTGCCCGGGGTGGTGAGCGCACAGACACCGACGCCCGGCAGAACCTACAACGATGACCGCCTGGTCATCGGAGATACCTTCCGGCTGAACAACGGCGACACCCTGAACGGCGACCTGACCATCATCGGCGGGCAGGTCACGCTGTCGGAAGGCTCGCTGGTTAACGGTGATGTGGCCATCATGGGCGGCGTGCTGGCCGCCGATGGCACCATCGACGGGGACCTGACCGCCCTGGGCGGGGCCGTCTCCCTGGGTGACAACTTCGTCCTCACCGGCCAGCTGAACCAGGCGGGCAGCACCATCGACCGCGCGCCCGGTGCGGTAATTCAGGGCGGCGTGCGAGAATCCGTCGAGCCGGATGATTTCTTCTTCGACTTCGGCGACTTCGAGTTCAGGAACTCGTTCGAACCGCTCCGGCCCTTCCGCGCGGTCACCGGCGTGCTCACCCGCTTCGTGCAGACCCTGGCCATGGCCGTGCTCGCCCTGCTGGTGGTCCTGATCCTGCCGAAGCCGTCCACGCGCGTCGCGGACACGCTGGCTGCCGAGCCGGCCCAGTCCGCCGGGATTGGTCTGCTGACCATCATCGTGGTGCCCTTCGTGATCGTGATCCTGGCGCTGCTGATGATCACCATCATCCTGATCCCGGTCTCGCTGGTCGGCATCCTGGCTATCGCCGCCGCCTTCTTCTACGGCTGGATTATCGTGGGGTATGAGATCGGCCGCCGCCTGGAGAGCGCCATCAACCAGAACTGGGCCGAACCGGTCGCCGCCGGAATCGGCACATTGATCCTGGGGCTGGCAACATTCTTGCTCTCCTTTGTCTTCTGTCTGGATGTGGTCGTGACGACCCTGGTGGCCGCGACCGGTGTGGGCGCCCTGATTCTGGGACGCTTCGGTTTCCCGCCGCCGAGCGCCACGCCCCCGGCGTCTGGCTGGCAGTCCCCTGCCCCTGCGCCGCTGACCCCGGCCTCGCCGGCGCCGCCCACTCCGGAGCCGCCTGCCGCTCCAGACGAACCCCAGGGCCCGCCGCCTGCGTACTAGCCTTCCTCACCCTGCAGAGGCGGCTGGCTCTGTCAGCCGCCTCTGTCTATTGTGAAGGATGACCATGAAACGCTGGATTCCCCTGCTGCTGATCCTCCTCCTGCCTGCCAGTCTCTCGCTGGCCTGTTCAACCAGCCTGTCGATCCCGCGCATCGAGACCGGCGAGCTGCAGGTCTTCACCATTCAGGAGCCGGCCAGCACCCAGGGTGTGACCCTGGTGGAGATCCAGATGGGCTCAGGCCAGCTCGACATTGCCGCCGGCGGGCTGGGCCTGCTGGAGGGAGAAATCCGTTACAACGTGCCTGACTGGGCGCCGGAGCTAAGCCACTTTTCGGACCATCTGACGCTCCGCCAGGAGCGCACCCAGGCCGGCATCCCTGAAAACATCGTCACCAACGACTGGGACCTGCGCATCGGTCCCTGGCCGGTGGATCTGCGCATCGAAGCCGGCGCTTACCGGGGTGAGCTGAACCTGACCGGCCTGCAGCTGGCCAATCTGGAGATCTCTGACGGAACCGGCGACGCCCGGGTAGTCTTCGAAGCCCCCAATCCCCTTACGATGGACCACCTGCGCTACGAGACCGGCGCATCACAGGTGCGCATGACCGGGCTGGGGTACGCCAACTTCGACGACATGACCTTCAGCGGCAGAGCCGGCAACTACTCGCTGGACTTCTCCGGCCCGCTGCAGCGCGACGCCCGGGTTGTCATCTCCGCCGGGTTCAGCAACCTGACCCTGATCTTCCCGGAAAACCTCCCCGTGCGGGTGGAAGTGGCTGGCCTGCTGAACAACGTCTCCGTCAGCGGCCGCTGGCTGGTGGAAAACGGCGTTTACACCCGCTCCGGCGACGGGCCGGTGCTGGAAGTGGAAGTGAATATGAGCCTGGGGAACCTGAACCTGAACGTGGAGTGAGCTGCCAGGCACGGCAGCCGGACGGGATTACTCAGTTTCCTGTGTTTTGGTTTCCCGCTGATACAGGCCGTATTTCTGAATCAGCTCGTACACCGCCTGGGGCAGGAAATAACGGTAAGGACGGTTTTCGTAAGCCCGGGAGCGGATCAGCGTGGAGGAAATTTCCAGCAGCGGGGTCTGCACAAAGATCACCTTGCGGTTGATGCCCGGGAACAGGCGGTTCAGGCTGACCATGTCCACCAGGTCCCCCGGACGGCGCATCACCCCGATGCCGGTCAGCATCGCGATCAGCTCGGCGGGCTGGTACCAGTGCGGCAGATCTCGAAGCGAATCCCCTCCCATGATGTAGAACAACTCGGCATCCGGGTACTGGCGAGTGAGCAGGCGCACCGTATCCACCGCGTAATGCGGCCCAGGACGGTCGATTTCGACCAGGGATAACTCAAACATCGGGTTGCGCCGAATCGCGGCCTGTAGAAGCTCCAGACGCACGTCCAGCGGGCTTACCGGGCGGTCTGTCTTGTGCGGAGGGTCCGGCGTGAGCACCCACAGCAGCCGGTCCAGGCTAAGCTGGTCGCAGGTCTCCGACGCCAGAATGAGATGGGCAATGTGAGGGGGGTCAAAGGTGCCGCCGAATATGCCTATGCGCATCGTTTTGCCTGTCTACTCCTGCCACTCCAGTTCAAAGTCGCCGATTCGTACGTAATCCCCGTCTTCCACTCCGGCCTGGCGCAGGGCCTCGTCAATACCCAGAGTCTCCATGATCCGCTGGAAGCGGCGCACCGAGCCGGAGTGCTCCCAGTAGGTCATCGCGGCGGCGCGCTCAATCGAAATTCCGGACACCCGCCAGGTGCCGTCCGGGTCCCGGGAGATGCTGAACTGGCGCGGGTCTTCGCTTGGCCGGTACACGGGCACCTTCTCCGCCACCTCCGGTTCGGGCGCGGTCTGCAGCGCCTGGTAGGCGCGCCACAGCAGTTGATCCAGGTTGATGTGCGCCGCGCTGGAGATGGCCAGCGGCTCCTCGATTCCCCGGGCTTCCAGCTGCTTCTTGATTTCCGGCCAGCGCTCCTGCACGTCGGGCAAGTCCATTTTGGTGAAGGCCACCACCTGCGGTTTATCTGCCAGGGCGGTGTCAAACAGGGCCAGCTCGCTGTTGATCTGGCTGTACTCCCCCACCGGGTCGTCCGAGAGGCCGTCCAGCAGATGGATCAGCACCCGGGTGCGCTGAATGTGGCGCAGGAAGGAATCCCCCAGCCCGACACCCATGTGCGCGCCCTCGATCAGGCCGGGAATGTCCGCCAGCACCAGCGTGGTGTCCGGATCCAGCTCTGCCACGCCCAGGTTCGGCTCCAGCGTGGTGAAGGGATAATCGGCGATCTTTGGTTTGGCGTTGGTGACGGCCGCCAGCAGGCTGGATTTCCCCGCGTTCGGCACGCCGACAATGCCCACGTCGGCAATCAGCTTGAGCTCCAGCCGCAGCCGGCGTTCCTCGGCCGGCTCGCCTTTTTCAGCCGTGCGCGGCACCTGGTGGCGGGCGGTGGCGAAGTGCTGGTTTCCACGGCCGCCGCGGCCGCCTTTGGCGACCAGCAGCTGCTGGCCAGGCTCCACCAGGTCAGCCATCAGTTCACCGCTGTCCTCGTCGTAGACCAGCGTTCCCGGGGGCACCCGCACCACCAGGTCGGGGGCCGAGCGGCCGGTCATGTTGTTGGGGCCGCCGTTCTTTCCGTCCTCGGCGATGTAGCGGCTCTGGTAGCGGAACGGGGTCAGGTTGTTCATTTTCGGATCGACCTGCAGGATCACGTCCCCGCCGCGGCCGCCGTCACCCCCGTCCGGGCCGCCGCGCGGAACATACTTCTCCCGGTGAAAATGAACCATCCCGTCTCCGCCCTTGCCGGAGCGCACGTATATGCTGACTTCATCCACAAACATAAGCTCTCACTAATCCGTACCGCCCCCGGGGCGCCTTCTGTTGGAATTCTGTTTATATTCTAACCACTTTTTTAAGCACAGAGGGAACAGGCGGCTGGCCTGTTCCCTCGAAATACCATCGAAAACCAGGCTTATTTCTTCGGCCCGAACTTTTTGGTGAGGATCTCTTCCAGCGTCGGCTGGCCGATCTCCTGCAGCTCGTAGCGCACGCGCTGCATGGGCTTGTTGACCTTGATCACGCGGGTCAGATCGATGGGCGTGCCCGACACGACCAGGTCCACATCCGCGCGGTTGATGGTCGCTTCCAGATCGCGCATCTGCTGCTCGCCGTAGCCCATCGCCGGCAGAATCTGGCCGGTGGTGGGGTACTTTTCGTAGGTGGTGATGATGGAACCGACGGCGAACGGCCGCGGGTCGACGATTTCGGCAGCGCCGAAGCGGCGGGCTGCCACCCAGCCGGCGCCGTAGGCCATCTCGCCGTGGGTCAGGGTCGGGCCGTCCTCGATGACCAGTACGCGCTTGCCGCGGATCTCATCCGGGTTGTCCACGAACAGCGGCGAAGCGCCTTCGATGATCAACGCGTTCGGGTTCAGCGCCTGGATGTTGCTGCGCACAGCCATCACGTTCTCCGGAGCAGCGGTGTCCACCTTGTTGATCACGAACACGTCGGCGTGGCGCACGTTGGTCTCGCCCGGGTAGTAGCGGCTCTCATGGCCCGGCCGGTGCGGGTCGACCACGGTGATGGCCAGGTCTTCCTTGTAGAAGGAGAAGTCGTTGTTCCCGCCGTCCCAGAGCACAATGTCCACTTCCTGCTCGGCCTGGCGCAGGATCTTCTCGTAATCCACGCCCGCGTACACGATCACACCGGCATCCAGGTGCGGTTCGTATTCCTCGCGCTCCTCGATGGTGCACTCGTGCCTGTCCAGGTCGGAGTAATCGCTGAAGCGCTGAACTTCCTGCTTCACCAGGTCACCGTAAGGCATGGGGTGGCGCACAGCGGCCACGCGGTAACCCAGGTTAATGAGGATCTTCGCCACGCGGCGGGTGGTCTGGCTCTTGCCCGAGCCAGTGCGTACGGCGCACACGGAAACGACGGGCTTGCTGGATTTCAGCTGGGTGGCATCCAGGCCCATCAGGCGGAAATCCGCGCCCAGCGCGTTCACCAGCGCCGCCTTGTGCATCACGTACTCGTACGGTACGTCGCTGTAGGCAAACACAACTTGCTGGACCTTGAGTTCCTTGATCAGCTTCTCCAGGTCGCTCTCAGGATAGATCTGGATCCCGTTCGGGTACAGCTCTCCGGCCAGTTCCGGCGGGTAGCAGCGCCCCTCGATATTGGGGATCTGAGTCGCCGTGAAGGCAACTACTTCATAATCCCGATTGCCACGGAAAAAGACATTGAAATTGTGGAAGTCGCGCCCCGCAGCTCCCATAATCAGGGTTCGAATAGACATGAACTACTCTCCTTTGCATAAGAATGGTTTTTGGTTCACATCGCTTCTGGGGCTGTGATGCCCAGCAAAGCCAGGCTGTTCTTAATCGCCTGGCGAGTTGCCATGACCAACCGGAGGCGGAAATTGCGCACCGGCTCCTCCGCCTGAAGAACCGGGCAGGCGTAATAGAAATCAGTAAAGGATTTGGCCAAATCGTATGCGATATTGGCGATATAAAGCGGTTTGAGCTCTTTCGCCGCCCGCTGAACCTCGTTCGGCAGGCGGGTGATCAGGTCGATCAGCTCTTTTTCTTCCGGAGTCAGCTCATAGGTGACGGGCTGGCTGTCCAGCAGCTCACCGCCCGCCTTGCGCAGGATGCTGTTCGCCCGAACATGGGCGTACTGGATGTACGGCGAGGCCTGTCCGTTGAAATCCAGCGCCGTTTCCCAGTCGAAGGTGACAATTTTGGCGTTTTCACGGGCCAGCATGGGGTATTTGATCGCCCCGATGCCCACCGCTTCGGCCACAGCCTGCTTTAGGGCTTCGTCCAGTTCCGGGTTCTTTTCCTCGACCACCGCCCTGGCGCGCGAAATCGCCTCGCGGATCAGGTCCTCCAGCAGCACCACCGTGCCTTCGCGGGAGGCCATCACCACGTTGCCGGGCAGGTTGACCAGCTCGTAGGGCACATGCTGCAGGCGATCCGCCCAGGGATAGCCGGCCAACTCCAGCGTCTTGAACACCTGGGTGAAGTGCAGCGACTGGCGCACATCCACCACGTAATAAGCTTTGACCAGGTCGGGGTAGTCCTCGAACTTGATTTTGGCCAGCGCCAGGTCTTCCGTGGCATACAGCGCGGTACCGTCCGAGCGCAGCACGACCAGCACGCGGTATTTTTCCTCATCCAGCCCCAGCAGCTCGTCCAGCTTGACCACCACCGGGCCGTCCGGCCGCTCATCACTGGCGATCCCCTTCGCGATCAGCTCCTGGACAATGGCCTTGCCGGGCTGTTCGGCCATGGAGTTGAAATAATAGCGGTCGAAGCAGATGTCCAGGCGTTTGTACATCTCAGCGAAGCCGTCCAGCGACCACTGGCGGGTCTCTTCCCACAGCGCTACCAGCTCCGGATCGCGCTGATCCCAGCGGGCGTACAGCGCGCGGACTTCAGCCTCCGCTTCCGGGTTGTTCTCCAGACGGCGGCTGGCCTCGGCATACAGGTCACCCATCCACCGGGTGATGTTCTCCGACGGGCGCTCGCCGGCGTGGTATTTTTGATAGTTCCACAGCCACTTGATCACGTGCAGGCCGATGTCACCCGGGTAGTTGGCGCGCACCACATCGTACCCGGCGCATTCCAGCAGGCGGCAGAGCGCATCGCCCAGAATGGCGCTGCGCAGGTGGCCGACGTGAAAGGCCTTGTGGGTGTTGGGCTGCGAAAATTCGACCATCACCCGCTCGCCCCTGCGCGGCAGGCAGCCGAAGCGGTCACCTTCTTCCAGCACCGTGTCGACCACTTTTCGGGCATATTCCGGGGCGGAGAAGTACAGGTTCAGGTAGCCGCGCACCGCTTCGATGCGCTCGAAACCCTGCATCCCTTCGAGGTCAGCGGCGACCGCCTCGGCAATCTCCTGCGCCCGCTGCTGGACGTTAATCTTCTTCCCCTGCCGGGCTTCCATGGCCGCCGCCTGGAAGAAGGAGGTCGACAGGCCCCAGTCCCCGCTGAAGGGAATCCATTTCCACTGAATAACGGGCAGCTCTAAACCCTGCGCGGCGGCGTACGCCTGGATTCGTTCTTCGATCTGTTTCTGTTCAGCTTCAAACATGCAGTTACCTTAAGGAAATCTACCCGGCCACAGCCTTGACCCTGCAGGCGGCCCGGATTTGATTATATCATGCGGTCAGCAAGTCACATTTCGCCGGACCGGCTGATCAATTTCCACTTTTTTTGCTACAGATGTCATTAAAGCAACAACGGGAGGCACGACCTCCCGCTGGCTTCAGACAGATGACCTGAACTAAGCCTGCTGCTGCTTGTGTTTGGCCAGCAGCTTCATCAGGCGAGACTTGCGGCGCGCGGCATTGTTGCGGTGAATGACGCCGTTCACAGCCGCCCGGTCGAGCGCGCTGATGGCCTGGCGCACCTTTTCCTCGACGTTCTCATCGTTCGCCATGATGGCCGTGCGGGCCTGGGAAATGAAGGTGCGGGCGCGGCCGCGGTAGACGCGGTTGCGCAGGCGGCGCTTCTCATTTTGCCGGTTGCGTTTCTTCGCGGATGCAATATTAGCCAAAGTACTTCCTCCAGATCAGCTCAAACTGTACGAGGGTCTCTCAATTATAAGGGCAGCAGTCAACCAGAGGCCTCGACAGGAAGGGCTGCGGGCTCTGTTCAGCCGTGGATTCTACCACATTTTTGCCTGTTGGAAGCAAATTTGCTGCCAGCAGGCAAGTAATCATCTAGCGAAAAAGGTCAAAACCCTGCCGGCAGCGGGCAAGCTGCCGGCAGGGTGCATACATCACAGACTACTTGTCCTGCAGGGCTGCCACGCCGGGCAGTTCCAGACCTTCCAGCATCTCCAGCGAAGCTCCGCCGCCGGTGGAGATATGCGTGATCTTATCCGCCAGGCCGGACTTCTGGATGGCAGCCACGGAGTCGCCGCCTCCTACGATGCTGGTCGCGCCGCTGTCGGCCACGGCCCTGGCCAGCGCGTAGGTGCCCTCATCAAACGGAGGAACCTCGAACACACCCATCGGGCCGTTCCAGACCACTGTCTTCGCGTCGGCGATAACCTTCGCGAAAGCCGCACGGGACTCGGGGCCGATATCGACCACCTTCCAGCCAGCCGGCACAGGCCCGACCGGAACGGTCTTCACCTGCGCGCCTTCCTCGATTTTGTCCGCGATGACCATATCGACGGGTAGCATCAGCTTCTTGCCGCCCTGCTCCAGCAGCTCCTTCGCGGTGTCCAGCGCGGTGTCCTCGACCAGCGAGTCGCCCATCTCATGCCCCTGCGCCTTGAAGAAGGTGTTGGCCATACCGCCGCCGATCAGGATGGTGTCGGCTTTGGCCAGCAGGTTGCGGATCACGCCGATCTTGTCGCTGATCTTCGCCCCGCCCAGAATGGCCACAAAGGGCTTCTCCGGGCTGGCAACGGCCTGACCCAGATAGCGGATCTCTTTTTCCATCAGGAAGCCGGCCACACCGGGCAGGAAGCGGGCCACACCCTCGGTGGAGGCATGGGCGCGGTGCGCGGTGCCGAAAGCGTCGTTGACGTACAGGTCCGCCAGGCTGGCCATGGCGCGGGCCAGCTCTTCGTTGTTCTTCTCTTCACCCGGGTAGAAGCGGGTATTTTCCAGGACCAGCACCTCACCGGGCTTCAGGGTCGCGGCGGCCTGCACGGCGCTGCTGCCGATAGTGTCCTCGGCGAACTTGACCGGCGCTTTGATGAGCGTACCCAGGTATTCGGCCACCGGGCGGAGAGAGAATTTGGCTTCCGGCCCGTTCTTCGGCCGGCCCAGATGCGACGCCAGGATCACCGCCGCCCCGTGGTCCAGCAGGTACTGGATGGTCGGCAGCGCGGCGCGGATGCGGGTATCATCTCCCACCTTGCCGTCTTTGATGGGCACATTGAAGTCCACCCGAACCAGGACTTTCTTTCCCTGAACATCAATATCTTCAATGGTCTTCTTGTTGAACATTTGCGTTCTCCTCAATCCCCGGGATCAAAGTAATGCGCAACCGGCATTGGGATGCACGATTGCGCATTACCATTTCACTGCAAGAGTCTAATTAGAGGGATTTCGCCAGGAGGGCAGCCAGGTCCGAGGTCCGGCAGGAGTAACCCCACTCATTGTCGTACCAGGTCACCACCTTAACCATGTTGCCGTTCATGACCATGGTCAGCGCCGCATCGATGATGGAGGAGCGGTCGTCTCCCTTGAAGTCGATGGACACCAGCGGTTCCTCGGAGTAGCCCAGAATACCCTTCAGGGGGCCTTCCGAAGCCGCCTTGAAGGCAGCGTTCACTTCTTCCTTGGTGGTGGGGCGTTCCACAATCGCGGTGAAGTCCACCACGGATACCGTCGAGGTCGGCACGCGCAGGGCATACCCGTCGAACTTGCCCTTCAGTTCCGGGATCACCAGAGCAACCGCCTTGGCGGCGCCGGTGGTGGTCGGGATGATGCTCATGGCCGCGGCGCGAGCCCGGCGGGGATCCTTGTGGGCCACGTCCAGGATGCGCTGGTCATTGGTGTAGGCGTGGATGGTGGTCATCTGCGCCTGCTGGATGCAGAACATGTCATGCACAACCTTGGCCGCCGGAGCAAGGCAGTTGGTCGTACAGGACGCGTTGGAGATGACATGGTGCTTCGCGGGATCGTACTTATCCTCGTTGACGCCCAGAACCACGGTCAGGTCCTCGTTCTTGGCCGGGGCGGAGATGATCACCTTCTTGGCGCCGCCCTTCTCGATGTGCACGCGGGCACCGGGTTTGCCCTTCGCGGGGTCGCCGGCGGCGTCGGTGAACACACCGGTGGACTCGACGACGATGTCCACGCCCATGTCAGCCCAGCGGATCTGGCCCGGGTCTTTCTCAGCGGAAACCGTGATCTTCTTGCCGTTGATGATCAGGTCGTTCCCGTCAGCAGACACCTCACCCGGGAAGGCCCCGTAGTTGGAGTCATACTTGAACAGATGGGCATTCGTCTTGGCATCGTACAGATCGTTGACCGCCACCACTTCCAGTTCGTCCGGATGGCGCTCGAGGATCGCCTTCAAAACCTGCCGGCCAATGCGGCCGAAGCCGTTAATACCAACTTTTGTTGCCATAGTGAAACCTCCTTAAGGTTAGCGAATTCTACCATGCATGCACATGGTTATGTTCCCGGTTAAGCGTACTCCTCCTCCTGAGGAACCATCGGGCCTGTGCGCTCATAGAACAGGTCCATGATCACATCAGCCAGTTTCTTTGAGTCATGCCGCCAGGGCTGGTCTTCGTCCACCAGATTGCCGTAATAGACCGAATAGGCTGCTTCCAGACCATCCCCGGGCCGCACCCAGTCGACCGACGCGGGGAGCTTCCCTTCATAGTGGTTGTTGCAGATGATCAGGTCAAACAGGCCGGCGCCGACGTGCTTTTCAAGCGTGCGCACATGATCAAGGCAGGTAAACCCGTCGGTCTCTCCGGGCTGCGTGGCCACATTGCAGACGTAGATCTTAAGCGCCCGGCTGCTGCGCAGCGCTTCAGCCAGATCCGGCACCAGCAGGTTGGGCAGCAGGCTGGTAAACAGGCTGCCGGGACCCAGCACCACCAGGTCCGCCCCCAGAATGGCCTGAATGGCCGGGGGATAGGCCAGCGGGTTGTCCGGCTCCAGCCACAGCCGCTGGATTTTACCGCCAATGGCGGTGATTTCGCTCTCGCCTTTGACGCGCACCTCACGGCGCTCGCCCTGCACCGCCACGTCCGCCACCAGGCGCACATCGTGCAGCGTGGAGGGCAGCACCTTCCCGCGGATGGCCAGAACGCGTCCGGCCTCGGCCACCGCGCCTTCGAAACTGCCGCTGATATCCGCCATGGCCGTCAGGAACAGGTTGCCCAGGTTGTGGCCTTCCAGCCCGGCGCCCTGGCCGAAGCGGTACTGGAAGATCTGGGTGAGCAGCTGCTCATCATCCGCCATGGCCGCCAGACAGTTGCGAATGTCGCCCGGGGGCAGCACGCCCATGCTGCGGCGCAGCTTCCCCGAGGAGCCGCCGTCGTCAGCCACGGTCACCACCGCAGTCAGACGGTTGGTTTCCCGCTTGAGCCCGCGAAGCAGCGCGGACAGCCCCGTTCCCCCGCCGATAGCCACCACACGAGGGCCGCGCTCACGCTTGTGATAGGTGCTGACCGTGTCCAGAATCGGCTGGCCGGGCGTGAGATAGGGCTTCAGCAGCGCCCGGTTGACCTTGATGGTTCCAATCCAGATCAGGACCAGCCCCACCAGAAGGTAGAGCACAATCCGCACCGGAGCGGGCAGCACTTCCAGTTCCAGAAGCGTCGAAAGCGGACCACGCCAGGTCTCAGGCGTGGTCCGGTACGCTTCCAGAATAAGTACGGCGATACCGATCCCGATCATTCCCGCCCCGAGCAAAATGGTCACCATCCACCGTTTGATTCCCAGCCCGGGAGCCAGCCAGCGAAGTCTGCGGAGCGGTTTGAGAATAAGGGTTCGGTACAGGCCGGATTTTTCTTGCATCTATTGAATCATAATCGGCTTTCGGGGCGGCGTCAACAATTATGCCCCATTTTCTTAAGACAAAAACGGGAATTCATCCTTAAGGTTCAATCCCCCTGCCATGCTATAATCTGTTGATGAACGTGTATCTGGCCGTCGATATTGGCGGAACGCACATGAGAGCCGCGGTATTTCCGGCGGACGGCAGCATCGTTCCTCTGGCTCAAAAACGCATCCACACCGCATCCATCGATCATACCCCCGCTGACCGGCTGATCCGCCTGCTGGAGGAGCTCTGGCCGGTCGGAGACAGCGTGCTGGGGATTGGCGCGGTCGCCCCGGGGTACATCGATGACCGCCTGGGCGTCATTTATGACGCGCCCAACATTCCCGGCTGGGTCAACTTCCCCCTGCGCGACCTTCTGCAGGAGCGCTTCCACGTGCCCGTGGTGGTGGGCAACGACGCCAACCTGGCCGCGCTGGGCGAATGGCGCTTCGGGGCAGGGGTTGGCCACAGCAACCTGCTCTACCTGACCATCAGCACTGGCATTGGCGGCGGCGTGATCATCGACAACCACCTGCTGACCGGCTCGCGCGGGCTGGCCGCCGAGTTGGGCCACGTCACCGTCCTGCCCGGCGGGCCGCTTTGCGGCTGCGGTCACCGCGGCCATCTGGAAGCGCTCGCTTCCGGGCCGGCCATCGCCCGCTTTGTGGCCGACGAGCTGGCCAAAGGATTGCCTTCCACGCTGCTCGAAAGTTCCCGGCCAACCGCGCAGGAAATCGGCCTGGCCGCACAGCGCGGCGATACCCTGGCTCAGGCGGCCTTTACCCGGGCCGGCACGTTCATCGGTTATGCCCTGGCAGACTTCCTGCACATCTTTAATCCATCGATCGTTATCTTCGGCGGCGGCGTCTCTCAGGCCGGTTCTTTACTGCTGGACCCGATCCGCACCGGTCTGGAGCAGCGCATCATGTCGCCCGAATACACGGAAAACCTGATCATCACCACCGCCGCGCTGGACGACAATGCCGGTCTGGTCGGCGCGCTGGCTCTGGCCGCCA
>DGEO01000037.1:166778-175899 GCA_002385985.1 Anaerolineaceae bacterium UBA3924
CCCAACCGGCTGCCGCCGGATATACTGGTTGGAGCCATGATGTTTTAAAACGAGCTGGTTGCCTTTTCCTGTGTGAACCCAATTCGTCTTTGAAAACGGAGGATTGAATGGAGCGGATTGAGTTGCCGGGGCCTAACGCCCGGAGCCTTATCGAGCGTGATTCGGCCGTCGTTTCCCCTTCCTACCCTCGCGGCTATCCGTTTGTGATGAGCCACGGGAAAGGGTCAACCGTCTGGGATGTGGATGGGAACAAGTTCCTGGACTTCGCTGCCGGCATTGCGGTCAATTCCACCGGCCACTGCCACCCCAAAGTGGTCAAGGCCATTCAGGAGCAGGCCGAGCGGTTTATCCATATCTCGTCCGATTTTTATCATGAGAAATGGATCCAGCTGTCCGAGAAGCTGAATCAGATCGCGCCCTTCGCCGAAGACGCGGTCACCTTTCTAACCAACTCGGGCACGGAGTCCATCGAAGCGGCCATCAAGCTCGCCCGCTACCATACTGGCCGGACGGAGTTTATCGGTTTCCTGGGCGGGTTCCACGGCCGCACCATGGGCGCGGTCACCTTCACCGCCAGCAAACCCCATTATCACCGCGGCTTTTTCCCCTTGATGAACGGCGTGGTCCACGCCCCGTACCCGGACCCCTACCATCCTCTCCTGCTCAGCCACAACGGGCGGGATTACGGCGAAATTGTGGTCGACTATATTGAGCACGAAATCCTGGACCGCATCCTGCCGGGCGACTCGGTGGCTGGCATTCTGGTGGAGCCCATTCAGGGTGAAGGCGGCTACATCGTGCCCCCGCCCGGGTTCTTCCCCGCGCTGCGCCGACTGTGTGACCGCTACGGCATCTTGCTTATCGCAGACGAGGTCCAGGCGGGCACTGGCCGCACCGGGAAATGGTGGTCCATCCAGAATTTCGGCGTCGAGCCGGACATCGTGTGCGCCGCCAAAGGCATCGCTTCCGGCGTGCCGCTGGGCGCGATGATCGCCCGCAAGAGCGTGATGACCTGGCCCAAGGGCTCGCACGGCAACACCTACGGCGGAAACCCCATCGCCTGCGCCGCCTCGCTGGCCACACTGGAGCTGATCGAAGAAGAGCTGCTGGCCAACGCCGCCGAGGTGGGCAGCTACGCCCTCAACCGCCTGAAGGAAATCCAGCAGCGCCACCCCGCCATCGGGGACGTGCGCGGCATCGGGCTGATGATCGGCGTTGAGTTCGTCAAGGACCGGGAGACCCGCGAAGCAGACGAAAAGTTCCGCGACCGGGTGGTCGACCTGGCCTTCGAACACGGCCTGCTGACTCTGGGCTGCGGTAAGAGCGTCATCCGCATTTCACCGCCGCTGGTGATAACCCGCGACGAGATGGAGCACGGGCTGCAGATCTTCGAGCACGCAATCGAGCTGGCGGAAAAGGAAGCCGAGGTCGCCATGCCGAGCATGCGCAGCCTGGTCACCAAGTAGTAGCTGCATGCTGCCTGATTTTCGCATTCGACAACGAGATTACCTTCTTGAAATCGCCCGGGCGCTGACCACCGAGCTGAACCTCGAACAGCTGCTCGGGCGCATCCTCCATATCTCCATAGAAATGCTCGCAGGGCAGTCAGGCATGATTGCCCTGCGAGACCCGGGCGGCGGCTGGCACGTGCAGGTGACGCACGGCCTCTCTCCCCGCTTTGTGGAGGTGCTGGGCAACCTGCTCACCCGCATCCCTTCCGACGAGGACCCGGAGAAGCGCGAGCTGCCTGAGGTCAACCGCATCATGCACAACCTGACCCAGGCGGCCGGTCACGGCATGCTCAATGGCGTCGGCCTGCCGCTGATCGCTCGTAAGCAGCTGGTCGGAGTGATCTACGTCTTCCGCACCTACTCGGACGTCTTTTCCGCCAACGACCGAGCCCTGCTGAGCAGCTTTGCCAACCAGGCCGCCGTTGCTGTGCAGAACGCCCAGTTCTACCAGCAGATCATCCGAGAAAAGCAGCGTCTGGATGCGCTGCTTGACTCGGCCGCGGACGGCATTCTGATCCTGGACCCCGCACTGCGCATCGAGCGGGCCAACCTGGCCTTCGCCAACCTGGTCGGGCTGAAGATGGACCAGGTCGTCGGCCGCCCGCACGATCAGGTCATCAAATGGCATAAACGCCCCTCCGATACCACGCTGGAGGAGGCCACGCTGGGCGGCTGGCCGCTTACCCCTCACGCCCAGCTGTACATCGAAGGCGACCTGTCCCGCAGCGACGGGCTGCCGCCGGTCCCGGTGGGCATCACCTACGCGCCGCTGCTCTCCGAGACCAACACCCTGCTCAACATCATCGCCACCGTGAGGGACATCACCCGCTTCCGCATGGCCGACGAGCTCAAGAGCACCTTCGTTTCCATCATCAGCCACGAGCTGAAAACCCCGGTCGCGCTGATCAAGGGGTACGTCGGCACCCTGCGCCGGGATGACGTGAAGTGGGACGACCAGATCGTTCAGGAAAGCCTGGCGGTCATCGAGGACGAGACCGACCGCCTCAGCCAGCTGATCGAGAACCTGCTGGACGCTTCCCGGCTGCAGTCCGGCGCGCTGCCCATCAAACGCGCCGAGGTCTCTCTTCCGGATCTGGCCCGGCGCATGGCCGAGCGCATGCAGACCCAGACCACCCGACACAAGATCCAGACCTCCTTCCCCGAGAACTTCCCCACCGTCCTCGGCGACGAGGACCGCCTGGAACAGGTGCTGACCAACCTCCTCTCCAATGCCATCAAATACTCCCCCGGCGGTGAGATCTGGATTCGCGGCGAGGTACGGCGTGAGCATGTCATCGTCTGCGTCAGCGACCAGGGCCCCGGCATCGCCCCGGACGACATCCCCCATGTGTTCGACCGCTTCTACCGCGGCCCGGCCATCGCCCGCCGCACCAAGGGCGCCGGCCTGGGACTGTACCTTTCCCGGGCGATCATTGAAGCCCACGGCGGCCGAATGTGGCTGGATTCCGAGCAGGGCAAAGGGGCGCGAATCTGCTTCAGCATCCCCATCCAGGAATAACCGGCCTGCTCGAGGTGCGCGCCCATCTGCCTGCCTGCACCCCGGGTTCTGAATGAGTGCGGGGTGTTATAATCATTCAATATTGAACTCGCGGGAGAATTCCGAATGCCCCAGATTCGCACGACCTGTCCCCGCTGCAAATCGCCCGTTCTGGCCGACGTGCAGCAGATTGTCGACGTAGCCAGAGATTCGCAGGCCAAGGCGCGGCTGCTCAACGGCAGTCTGAACGTGATGAACTGCCCCAACTGCGGTTACCAGGGGATGATCAGCACGCCCCTGGTGTATCATGACCCGGATAAAGAACTGCTGCTGACCTACTTCCCGCCGGAACTGGGCCTGCCCATGGACCAGCAGGAACAGCAAATGGGGCCGTTGATCACCCAGGTGGTCAACAACCTGCCCCCGGAAAAGCGCAAAGCTTACCTTTTCCGGCCGCAGTCCATGCTCACTTACCAGACCCTGCTGGAGCGCGTGCTGGAGGCGGAAGGGATCACCAAAGAGATGATCGAAGAGCAGCAGCAGCGCCTGCACCTTCTGCAGCGCCTGCTGTCCACCCCCAACTCGGCTGACCGCCTGGAAATCTTCAGGCAGGAAGAAGCGACTGTTGACGAGACGTTCTTCTCCCTGCTGAACCGCCTGGTGGAAGCCAGCCTGGCCCAGAACGACGAGCAGGTCTCCGGCGCGCTGGCGGTCATCCAGCAGGAAGCCATGGAGCACACCGCCTTCGGCCGGAAGATGAAAGAACAGGCTCAGGAGGCCCAGGAAGCCCTGCGCAGCCTGCAGGAGGCCAGCAAGACCGGCCTGACGCGCGAAAAACTTTTGGACCTGATCATCTCCGCCCCGACGGACGTGCGCCTGAACACGCTGGTCAGCCTGACCCGCGCCGGGCTGGATTACACCTTCTTCCAGCTGCTGACCGACAAGATCGATGCGGCCGAGGGTGAAGAGAAAGAGCGTCTGATCGAGCTGCGCGGAAAGATCCTCAACATCACCTCCGCAATCGACAAACAGATCCAGGCCCAGGTGGAGCAGAGCCGCCAGCTGCTGAACCAGATTCTCCAGTCGGAGAACATCGAGCAGGCCACCGAGCAGCACTTGCCGGAAATTGACGAGTTCTTCATGGAAGCGCTCAACGCCGAGCTGCAGCAAGCCCGCTCGCAGGGGGATCTGGAGCGTATCGGTAAACTGCAGCGGGTCAACGCGGTGCTGGAAAAGGCCAGCACGCCCCCGCCGGAAGTCACCATGATCGAGCGGCTGCTCGAGGTGGAAGACGAAGATACCCGCCGCCAGATTCTGTCCGAGAATCCGGAAATGATCACGCCCGAATTCCTGCAGCTGCTCGGCGGGCTGGTCGCCCAGAGCCAGCAGCAGGAGCAGGACCCGACCGTGGCAGAGCGCCTGCAGCAAATTTACAGCCTGGCGTTGCGCTTCTCCATGGAGCAGCGCCTGAAAAGCTGATTTCTCAGCCCGCTTCTGAACCAGCCATGTCAGCGCCCGGGACGAACAGGACCGGGCGCTGCTGTGCCTGCCACAGGCGGCGGTACAGCCCTTCCCGGGCCAGCAGCTCGGCATGGGTGCCCCGCTGGACCACCTGCCCGCCCTCCAGCACCAGGATCTCGTCCATCCAGTCCATGCTCACCAGGCGGTGCGTCACCCAGATGACACTGTAAGGAGCCAGCGTTCGGGTGAGCACCTGCACCAGGTCGCGTTCAGTGTTCACGTCCAGGTTCGCGGTGGGCTCATCCAGCAGGTACAGGTCCGCCTTCTGAAGCAGCGCCCGCGCCGCCAGCAGCCGCTGCCGTTCTCCGCCGCTGATCTGCGCGCCGTGCTCGCCCAGCCAGGTGTCCAGCCCCTCTGGCAGGTTCCTGGCCCACTCCTGCAGCCCCGTAAGGGCCAGCGCATCCCACAACCGGTCCTCATCCGCGCCCGGGTCAGCCAGCAGCAGGTTGTAGCGCAGCGTGCCGTTGAAAATGTAGCCGTTCTGCGAGATCACCGCCATCATCCGCCTCAGGCTGGCCGGGGAGTACGCCTGAACTGGCCGGCCGCCCAGACGGATCTCGCCGTACTGCACCTCCCAGAAGCGGACCAGCAGGTGGAACAGCGTGCTCTTGCCCGCGCCGCTCGGCCCCACGATGGCCAGCTTTTTACCGTACGGCAGGTCAAACGAAAGGTCCCTCAGCACATCGCCCGCGCCGCCCGGGTAGGCGAAGCACAGGCCCTTCACGCTCAGCCGCGGCAGGACGGGCAGCTCGGCCGGGGAGGCTGGTTCGGCGACTTCCGGCCCGGCATCCACCAGTTCAAACAGCCGCCGGGCTGCTTCCAGACTTTTTTCAAGCTGCTGCGCCGCCAGCGCCAGCGGGCTGACCGATTCAAACGACGCCAGCGCTGCGACCACGAATACCGCCAGCTGGTGGCCGGGAACCTCGCCCGCCCGAACCAGCGGCGCGGTGATCCACAGCACCGCGAGCATGGTCAGCAGCGAAACCAGCAGCCCGAGCGCGTTGAAAGCCGCCGCCGTCCAGTCCAGCCGCGCCCGCCGCCGCAAATAGTCTTCGTCTAACCGCTCCGCCCGCTGCAAGAAGGCCTGTTCCTGCCCCCAGGCGGCCAGATCGCTCAACCCCTGCAGTCCCTCCACCAGCGCCGCGTTCAGCCTCGCCCGGCTGGCTGCCAGCCCGTCCGCCAGCGGACGGCTGACCCGCCGGGATACCGCCGGCAGCACCGCCCCGGCGATGAACAGCCCAGCCGCCACCGCCGTTCCCAACAGCGGCGCATACTGGCCGAAATACAGGCTGACACCCAGACCGGTGACCAGCGCCACCAGCGGCGGCGATACCACCCGCACGTAGAAATCCTCCAGCGTTTCCACGTCGCGGATGGACCGGGAGAGCAGGTCTCCGCTCTGGTACCCCTGCAGCCGGGCCGGGGCCAGCGGCTCCAGCTTCTGGAAGAACCAGGCACGCAGCTGCGCCAGCAGGCGGAAATTGACCGAATGCGATACCAGCCGCTCCAGGTAACGGAACACCGCCCGGCTCAGGCCGAAAAAGCGCACGCCGACAATCGCCACCTGCAGTTCGGCTATGGAAGGGCGCAGCGCAGCCCGGGCGATAATGTCCGCCGACAGCCCAAGCAAGCCGATACCGCTGGCCACGGCGGCCACGCCCAGTGCAATCGCAAGAAGCACCTCCCGCCAGAACGGCCGCAGGAAGCCCAGCAGGCGTGCCACTGCCCTCATGGCTCCACCTCCAGGCTCCCCAGCATCCCGGCGTACAGCCCGCCGCCCCGGGCCAGCTGCTCGTGCCGCCCCTGCTCGACGATCCGGCCCGCCTGCATCACCAGGATCTGGTCGGCGTGCAGCACCGTCGGCAGGCGGTGCGCGACGATCAGCAGTGTGCGTCCCTGGCGCAGGCGCTGGATGGCCGCTTCGATCATGGCTTCCTGCTCTGCGTCCAGGTAGGCGGTCGGCTCGTCAAAGATTACCAGCGGAGCATCCCGCAGGAAAGCCCTTGCGATGGCCAGCCGCTGAGCCTGCCCGCCGCTCAGCCCCTTCCCGCCTTCACCCAGCATGGTGTCCAGTCCGTGCGGCAGGGAGTCGACATAATCCTCCAGCTGCGCCTGCCTGACGGCCTGCCGCAGCTGCTCCTCACTGGCCTCCGGACAGGCGATGCGCAGGTTTTCCGCGATGGTGCCGGTGAACAGCGCCGGCCGCTGAGGAACCCAGGCGACCTGCCGGCGCCAGTCCGCCAGGGGAAGATCGTTCAGCGGCACCTCGTTGACCAGAATCCGGCCTTGCTGCGGGTCGATGAAGCGCAGCAGCAGCTGGGTGACGGTCGTCTTCCCCGTCCCGCTGGAGCCGACCAGCGCGCTCAGCTGGCCGGGGCGCAGCTCAAAGCTCAGGTCCTGCACGGCAGCCTGCTCGCGTGATGGGTAGCAGTAGCTCACCTGCTCAAATCGGATGGAAAACGGCGGGCATGGCAGGTGGGGCCGCCCGGGATTAACCTCCAGGTCCACCTCCGGCTGCGCATCCAGCACCTGATAGATTTTCTCCGCCGCGGTCAGCCCGCTCATGCTGGCGTGAAAGCGCACCCCGAGCTGGCGCAGCGGCGCGTAGAACTCGGGCGCCAGCAGCAGGATGAAAAAGGCCGGCTGAAACTCGATGCCGCCGTAAAGCAGCCGCAGTCCGATCTGGACGGCGACGATGGCTGTGGAGATGGTCCCGATGAACTCCAGCACCAGCGCGGAAAGAAAGGCCACCCGCAGCACGCTCATGGTGGTCTGGCGGTAGCGCTCCCCCACCGCGGCGATGCGCCCGGCCTGATCACTGCGGCCCAGCAGCTTGAGCGTGGTCAGCCCCTGCAGGGTGTCCAGAAAGAACGCGCTCATCCGCCGCAGGGCGGTCCACTGCTGCCGGGTGTGCCGCTCTGCCAGCTTGCCGATCAGCACCATGAAAACCGGGATGAGCGGCGCGGTCAGCACCAGCACAAGGCCCGAGAGGGGATCGCGGGGGAACACCGCCGCCAGGATCGCCAGCGGAATCATCGCCGCCCAGAACACCTGCGGCAGGTACTGGCTGAAGTAGCGCTCCAGCTCGTCCACGCCCTGCAGCGCGGCCAATCCCAGGTCGCTGGTCTGCTCACCGCGGACGTAAGCCGGCCCCAGCCGGACCATATGCTCCAGAAGCTCGCGCCGCAGCCGGGCGCCCATGTCCCGGCCGAAGCGGCTGGCCAGCCCCTCGGTCAGAAAGGCCGCCAGTGACCGCAGCAGGATAAGCGCCAGCAGCCCAATGACCAGCCGCATGAGCGCCGGTACATCCATTCCGCCGAGAAAAACACCGTTCACCGCCTGGCTGAGCCACCAGGCCTGCCCGATCAGCAGCAGACCGCCCAGCAGGCCCATGCCCACCACCCTGCCGAACAGACCGGCAGTGGAAGCGGCAAGGCGTATCAGGCGGCGATCGATGTTCATGAACGCGTTTCAAGGAGCTGTGAATGGATTGGCCCGGAGGGCCGGCTGCGCAGCCGTCAGATCAGTGCTGGCTGGCTTTGATGCGCTTCTCGACTTCGGCAAAGGCCTCGCTGGTGGCCAGTACCAGCATGGTATCACCCGGTTCCAGCACAGTCCCGCCGGTGGGGATGATCATGTCATCGTGCCGGGCAATGAGCACCACCAGGAAGTGCTGCGGCAGCCCCAGCTCGACGATGGCCTTGCCGGCCAGATTCGAGTTAGCGCCGACGTGCAGTTCCCTCAGCTGGTTGGTGTACCCGCCGGTGGGGCTTTCCTCAATGGGGAAGGTGCGCACCGGCCTCGGCACCTCATCCACCTTCAGCAGGCGGGCAACCCAGGGAATAAGCGGCCCCTGCGCCAGCACTGAGGTCAACACGACGAAGAACACCAGGTGGAAAATTGTGTCCGACTGCGGGATGTTCGCCAGCAGCGGGAAAGTCGCCAGCACCACCGGCACCGCGCCGCGCAGGCCCACCCAGGCGACGAAGGTCTTCTCATTGAGCTTCAGCGGCGAGAAGATCAGCGTCAGAAACACGCTCGCCGGCCGGGCGATGAACATCAGAATGAAGGACAGCAGCAGGCCAGGTCCGGCGATCGCCGGCAGCTGAGAGGGGAACACCAGCAGGCCCAGGGTGAGGAACAGAGCGATCTGCATCAACCAGGCCATGCCGCTGAAAAAGCGCAGGATACTGCGGCGGTGGATAAACTCCGCCTTGCCCAGCAGCAGGCCGATCAGGTACACCGAGAGAAAGCCGCTGCCGCCCAGCGCGCCCGGCAGTCCGTACCCCAGGAAGACAACCGTCAGGCCCAGTACCAGGTAGAGACCGTCATACCCCAGGCGGATGTGATTGAAGATATGCACCGCCAGCCGGCCAATGACAATGCCGAATATGGCCCCGATCCCCATCTGCTTGATGAACAGGGGAACCAGCTCCAGGAAGGTCACATCCGGCAGGGTGAGCAGCTGGACCATGCCGATGGTGAGGAAGACCGCCATCGGGTCATTGCTTCCGGATTCCAGCTCGAGCAGCGCCCGGATTTTCGGCTTCAGGTGCACGCCCTTCGAGCGCAGAATGGAGAACACCGCGGC
>DGEO01000037.1:176118-187621 GCA_002385985.1 Anaerolineaceae bacterium UBA3924
AATAGGCCGCCACCCCCATCACCACCGCGGTGAAGGCCACGCCAACCAGCGCCAGCGGGATGGCCTCCTTCATCACCGGGCGGATGCTGTTCCATTCGGTGTCCAGGCCGCCCGAGAACAGGATGATGGCCAGGGCAACAACGCCGATGTTTTGCGCCAGGCGTGCGTCAGTAAATGCCAGCCCGCCGATTCCATCGGACCCGGCCAGCATACCGATGACCAGGAACAGGAGCAGCGCTGGAACACCAACACGATCCGATATCTTACTTGCGTAAATGCTAATCAGTAAGAGCAGTGACAGGATGAGTAGCGCAACTTCGATGCTGATCAATCGTCTATCGCCTCATTGCTTTCTTAAGATTCTCGATCGCCTCGACCGGGGTCGGGTCCGTTTCGTAAGCCATGGCCAGGTAATAGGACACGTAATCGCCAAAGTGGACCGCCGTCCACAACTGCTCCAGGGCGGTGGCGCCTTTCGCATGGTATACGTCGGTGGTGATGCCCTGCAGCATGAAGCCCTCACGGGTCAGGTTGGACCGCAGGTTATTGCGCCGGTGATCCGAGGCTGCCTGCAGGAAGATCACCATGTTCTTCGCCAGCAGGTCCTCGGGGAAAAGCACCCCGGCCAGCGTGTTGTGGTCCGCTTCGGGAAGAACCTCGAAATTCGCCACCGCTTTCGAGATCTCGTTGATCTGGGTCTTCCAGCGCCGCGCGACCGGGGCCATCAGGTCAGACCCGACGACCGTCACGATCCTGCCCATCATCTGACCGGCCAGGCGCTTGGCCGGATTTTTCGCCAATGGGACATCGGCCTTGATGGTCTCCTGCTGCTGGCGCATGGCGTTAACCGCCGCCTTCACCTCGCCGGATACGTTTTCGACCAGCCCCAGCTTGACCAGCGCCGCCAGCAGCAGCGCGAAAGAATAACCGACCGCTGCACGCGGCTGCCCCTTGTGTTCAAAGATCCACAGCGGCACCCCGGCTTCGCGGGCCTTTTCCGCCAGCATGCCGCCGGTCGCGATCGCCAGCACGCGGCAGCCATTGCTCACCGCGCGATCGAAGGCTGAGAGTGTCTCCTCAGTGTTGCCGGAATGCGAGGAAGTAATCACCAGCGTCTCCGGGCCTCGCGCCCAGCCCGGCAGGTCATAATCCCGGTGAACGGTGATGGGCACCGGCAGGCGGTCGTTCAGGTAGGCGGCCAGCAGGTCTGCGCCAATGGCCGAGCCCCCCATGCCCGCCACCAGCACCCGTTCGATCCCGCGCATACCTTCCAGCGGCTGCGCCCCGCCGGTTACCCAGGCCTGTTCGAGCTGGTCCGGCAGCGTGTCGATATGATGCAGCATGTTCGATGGGTCAAAATTCTGAAATCGGTTCGATTCATCAAGGTTAATCATATGGGTATCTCCATCGTGAAATGACGGATAACTGGCTCAATTGTTAGGGTTTGGAATGAGGAAGGAAAGGCACCCCCCTTGATGCCAGAGGTGGATCGCCGCTCCTTCATTTTATTATAAAAATGGGCTCGAACCGACGATAGAAATAATAAATCCTCAATTTTCACATGCATTTAAGACAATTTAGATAGAATATGATATATGACAGGGCAGTGAGGAGGGTGTATGCTTTCAGGCGACACGCCGGTTCAATATCACCGTTACAGCCCGCAGGGGTGGCAGGTCATGGATGCGCGCGTCATCACCGAAGCGTCAGTCTCCCTGACCGTCAACGGGCAGGAGTGGCTTTCCTTCAGCTGCACCCCCACCCAACTGGAAGCCCTGGCAGTCGGCTTCCTGTTCAACGAGGACCTGATACGCAACCCGGCGGAGGTGGCCGACGTGCGTGTCTGCGAGCGCGGGGACAACGTGGACGTCTGGCTGCACCACAGCATTGAAAAGCCGAAGCAGTGGCGGCGCACATCCGGCTGCGGCGGAGGCATCACCGGTGTGCTCCAGCCGCGGTCTGCCAGCGTCACCCCATCACCGTTTTCCATCTCCCCGGACCGCATACTGGCGGGGATGGAGCTGCTGTTCAGCGCGCAGGAAATCTACCGCCAGACGCGGGGCATTCACTGCTCCGTATTGAGTGACGGTGACCGGGTCATCGCTCAGGCGGAAGACATCGGCCGCCATAACACCCTGGATAAACTGGCCGGGCTGCTGCTGCTCCAGGGCATCATCCCTTCTGCGCCGCTGGTGCTGACCACCGGCCGCATCAGCTCCGAGATGATGCAGAAGTCGCTGCGCCTGGGGGCCAGTGTAGTCGTCTCCCGGACGGCAGCCTCTTCACAGGCCATCGCCCTGGCCGAGGCGGCGGGAGTCACCCTGGCAGGCTATGCCCGCCGGAACCAGATGTTCGTCTATACGCACCCGGAGCGCCTGCAGGACATGGAACCGGTTACCCCGGGTCTGGCGAATAATGGACATTCCCGGCGGTAAGCGAACGCGCAAGCTGTTCCGCCGCGGCGAACTCTTCCGGCGTGTTGACGTTCTGGAAGGCCAGGAGGTCCGGGTCGTACCGGCGCAGCTCATCCACGCCCATGGTGAGCACCTTCACCACCGGCAGCCAGGAAATCATGCGCCGCTGGCCCTGCTCCAGGGCCGTTTTTACCGCCGACAGGCAGGCCTCCCGCCGGAAGACCGCGTGAAACGGCTCGTATCCCTCCCCGGAATGAGGGATGACCACGTCCGCATCCCCCTCCTCCAGCAGCGCGAACTCCGCTTCCAGCAGCCGGGCACTGGCAAAGGGCATGTCACAGGCCACCATGCCCACCCACGGGGTGTCCGCCCGGGCCAGCGCGGTGTACAGGCCGCCCAGCGCGCCGAATCCCGGCAGCAGGTCCGGGTACAGCGGCAGATCGAGGAAGGCGAAGCTCTCCGGCTCGTTGGTCACCACGAAGCGCTTGCCCGCCACAGGCTGCAGCTGCTCGATTACCCGCTCGATCAACGGGCGGCCCAGGAACGGCATCAGGGCTTTGTTGGCCCCCATGCGCGTGGACTCACCCCCGGCCTGAATCACAACAGTTCTCATCCAAAAAGTATACTATACTCATCCTATAGGTCTACTGGCTTCCATCCGATTATGGTCGTGACTGCCGCTCTGAGCAATTGACGAGCGGTTTGCTGGCAAACAAGGGGACATCAAACCAGCCAAAGAAGGAGAAGCATGACCGACATCGACCTTTCTCTACTCACTCCCGTGTTGGAGAAATATGGCCCGCAAGGACGCACCGCGCTGCTGCCCGCCCTGCACGCTGCCCAGGATATCTACGGTTACATTCCTGAGCCGGTCGCGGCTTCCATTGGCATGGCGCTCAACGTCCCGCTGGCCGATGTCTATGGCGTTATCGATTTCTACGCCATGTTTTACCGCGCCCCGGTCGGCGAGACCCACATTCACGTGTGCAATGACCCGGCCTGTGCCTTCGCAGGCGCCGACTCCGTGTTCAAACGCATGACACAGACAAGCACCATCAACGGCGGAACCGGGGAAATGCGCGTCACCGTCGAGCTGGCCCCCTGTCTGGGCCTGTGCGAGCATGCTCCCGCGGTGCTGGTGCAGGAGAAACCCGCCGGCCGGACGCAGGTGCAGAGCTGGAAGGACCTGGTCAGGGGCAGCATCCCCCACCAGCGCTCGATTGTCGGCGGTGACATCCGCCTGCTGACCCGGAACTGCGGCAAAAACCGTACCACCTCGCTGGAAGAATACGAAGACAGCGGCGGCTACGCCGGCCTGCGCAAAGCGCTCAGCCTCTCTCCGGCCGAAGTGATCGCCGAGGTGAAAGCCTCCGGGCTGGTGGGCCGCGGCGGGGCCGCTTTCCCGACCGGGGTCAAATGGGAAGCGACCGCCAGCGCCCCGGGCGACCCGCACTATGTGGTCTGCAACGCCGATGAAGCCGAGCCGGGCACCTTCAAGGACCGGGTGATGATGGAAGACGATCCCCACCGCGTGCTGGAGGGACTGATCATCGCCGGGTACGCTGTGGGCGCCCGCAAGGGGTACATCTACGTCCGCGGCGAGTACATCCAGGCCTACCACACGCTGGAGGAGGCCCAGGAAGAAGCGGAGGCGGCCGGCTATCTGGGGGAGAACATTCTGGGAACCGATTACAGCTTTGAGATTGAGATCCGCCGCGGCGCCGGCGCTTATATCTGCGGGGAGGAGACCGCCCTGTTCGAGTCCATCGAAGGCAAACGCGGGTTCCCGCGGGTCAAGCCGCCCTTCCCCACCACCCACGGGCTGTTCGGCCAGCCCACCGCCATCAACAACGTCGAGACGCTGGCCAACGTGCCCCTGATTATGACCATCGGCGCAGAGGCCTACCGCCAGATGGGCACGGAGAAATCCCCCGGGCCGAAGCTGTTCTGCCTGTCGGGTGACGTCGTCCGCCCGGGGTTGTATGAAGTGCCTTTCGGGGTGACCTTCCGCCATTTGCTCTTTGACCTGGCCGGCGGCCTGCGACCGGGCCGGGAGTTTCGCGGCGCGCTGTTCGGCGGTGCCGCAGGCGCCTTCGCCACCCCCGATCACCTGGACGTGGTGCTGTCCTTCGAAAACCTGCGCGCCGCCGGGCTGCCACTCGGCTCGGGCGTGATCACCGTATTTGACGACACGCGCGACCTGTACGACATCCTGCTGCGCCTGAGCCGCTTCTTTGCCGAGGAGTCCTGCGGCAAGTGCTACCCCTGCCAGATCGGCACTCAGCGGCAGCACGAGATCCTGGTGCGCATGGCCGGCGGTGACATCCGCCCGGAGGATTACCAGCGGCTGACCGATATTGGCCGGACGATGACCGATTCCTCGCTGTGCGGCCTGGGCCAAACGGCGGCCTCTGCCGTGCTAAGCGCCATGAAATACTGGCCCCAGTACTTCACCACCCGGCAGGCCTGAAGGATAGGAGGGACACCCGATGGACGAATCGATCAAGCTGACCATCGACGGGCAGCCCGTCACGGTACCGGCCGGAGTCACCCTGCTGCAGGCGGCTGAAATGGCGGGTATCACCATCCCCACCATCTGCTACCACGTCGCCACCACCTCAAACGCGCTGTGCCGCATCTGCGTGGTGGAGGTGGAAGGCGCGCGAACGCTGGTTCCCTCCTGCGTGGCGAAAGCTGCGGACGGCATGGTTGTTCACACCGACAGCGAGCGCGTGCGCCTGTCCCGCCGGACGATTCTGGAGATGCTGGTCTCCTCCGTCGACCTGTCCGAAGCGCCGGAGATCCAGACCATGATGGCCGAATACCAGGCCGACCCGCAGCGCTTCCCCGACGCGGAGCGCCGCGAGCCGCCAGTGCTGGACGACAACCCGATGTACATCCGCGATTACGCCAAGTGCATCCTGTGCTGGCGCTGCGTGCAGGTCTGCGCCGAGGATGCACAGTACACCTTCGCGCTCAACTTCAGCGGCCGCGGCTACGAGACCCAGATCGGCACCTTCTACGATCACCCCATGCCGGAGACCACCTGCGTGTTCTGCGGCCAGTGCGTGGGCGTGTGCCCCACCGGAGCGCTCAAGCCCAAGCGCGAATGGCTGCTGGAACAGGGCTATTCTCCGGATGAAGTCATGGAACTGACCCGGACCGATCGCCGCCGGAGACGGCGGGACTCGATCGAGTAACCGGATGGGAGGTATGCGATGATTCAGCCCGACCGGATTGTATCCACCACCTGCCCCTACTGCGGCGTGGGCTGCAACCTGCGCGTGCACGTCAGGGACAACACCATCTACCGGGTGACCAGCCCCTTCGATGCCGTGGTGAACAAGGGCAACCTGTGCGTCAAGGGCCGCTTTGGCTACGATTTCATCTATCACAAGAAGCGCATCACCACGCCCCTCATCCGCAAAGTTCCACAGAAACCCGGGCAGCGCACCCAGGCCTTCGACCGCTCCGAGTGGCGCGAGGTGAGCTGGGATGAAGCCCTGGACTACACCGCCGACCGCATGGTGGAAATCTACCAGCGGGACGGCTCGCACGCCATGGCGGTGTACTGCTGCGCCAAAGCCACCAACGAGGACAATTACCTGCTGCAGAAGCTGTTCCGCGCGCTGTTCCGCACCAACAACGTGGACCACTGCACCCGCCTGTGCCACGCAGCCAGCGTGGTGGCGCTGCAGATGGCCATTGGTTCAGCCGCCATGAGCAACACCGCCTCCGAGGTGATCCTTTCGGACGTGTTCCTGCTGACAGGCTCCAACACCACAGAAAACCACCCCATCATCTCGCTGCAGATGAAGGCCGCGGTGGAAAAGCACGGCGCGAAGCTGATCGTGGTGGACCCACGCCGAATTGAGATGGTCAACTGGGCCACCCTGTACCTGCCAATGAAACCCGGCAGCGATGTGCCGCTCTTCTCGGCCATGGCCCACGTGATCATCAAGGAAGGCCTGATGGACCGGGAGTTCATCGAGCAGCGCACCGAAAACTTCGAAGCGTTCGCTCAATCGATGGAGAAGTTCACCCCCGAATACGCCGAACAGATTTCCGGGGTGAACCGCAATCTGATCATCGACGCGGCGCGTATGTACGGCTCCGCCGAGCGGGCGGCCATCTTCTGGGCGCTGGGCATCGCCGAATCGACCCACGGCACCGCCAACGCGCTCAGCCTGATCAACCTGGCGCTGCTGACCGGCAACCTGGGCAAGCCGGGCACCGGCCTGAACCCGCTGCGCGGCCAGAACAACGTCCAGGGCGCTTCGGACTCAGGCGCCATGCCCTGGCACTACCCCGGCTATCAGGAAGTCGATGTGGAAGAAAACGCCCGCCGCTGGGAGGAACTGTGGAACATTGAACCGGGCGGTTTGAACCGGGAGCGCGGCCTGACCACCACCGAGATCCTGGGCGCGGCGCATCCAGGCGGTGTGCGCTCGCTGTACATCATGGGCGAAAACCCGATGATGTCCGAGCCGAACCTTAACGCCACCCGCAAGCACATGGAGAACCTGGAGTTCATCGCCGTCCAGGACCTGTTCATCAACGAATCCGGCGCATTCGGTGATGTCTTCCTGCCGGCGGCCGCCGCTTTCGAGAAGGACGGCACTTTCACCAACACCGACCGGCGGGTGCAGCGCGTGCGTAAAGCGGTCGATCCACCCGGTCAGGCCCGGCCGGACTGGGAGATCATCTGCGACCTGGCCGCCCGCATCGAAGCCCGACTGGGACGGCCCAACAGCGCCTTCTGGGCATACCGCCATCCGGAAGAAATCATGCTCGAGATGGGCCGGGCCGTGCCCGCCTACGCAGGCGTGCGCTATGAGCATCTGGAACCGGTCGGGCCGCAAACCCCGGTTCCAACACCGGGCCATCCCGGCTCGCCCTACCTGTACGCTGATACCTTCCCGCGCGGCAGGGCCAAATTCCACCCACTGGAATATGTCCCCAACGCGGAAATGCCGGATGACGAGTACCCGCTGGTGCTTTCCACCGGCCGCGTGCTCGAGCACTGGCACGGCGGGACCATGACCCGCAACTCCAGCCTGGACGAGCTGCACCCGGTCGCCCTGCTGGACATTCACCCCGAGGACGCCGAACGCCTGGGCATCTGCCACCTGGACCCGGTCCGGATCACTTCACGGCGCGGCTCGGTCGTCGCCCGGGCCAAAGTGACCGAGAAAGCCAACGTCGGCGTGGTGTTCCTACCCTTCCACTACCGGGAAGCCGCAGCCAACCTACTGACCAACGACGCGCTTGATCCCCAGGCCAAAATCCCCGAGTACAAGGCCGGGGTGGTGCGGGTCACCAAAGCGCGCTGGGAAGAGCTGCCCACGGACGATTACCAGCCGCGCGGCCGCTACTGAGGTCACACGCCCTGTTGAGGGCGGTTAACAAGTACGGGGCTGTCGGTTTAGATGACAGCCCCGTTTCCGTTTCACTCTACCGGTTGGGTTCCTTGACGATCGCCCGCAGCAGCTCGAGGAACTCGGTCCATTCCTCCTCGAAGAAATGCAGGGTGACATTGTTCAGCTCGAGATGGTACGTGCTCTCGCCATCCGGCTCATCAGCGCGCCAGGCCATGTAGTTCTCGGTCTCGGCCAGGGTCGCGGTCTTCGGATCCATCGGATTGGTCATAGCGGCCTCCTTCACAGGGCGTTTAGTATAGTACTCCATTATGCCACAGCCGGAAATACCACAGGTACCGCCGGCCCGTTAAGATATTGACTAGATCGACGGTTTGCGCGTGCGTTTCACCCTGCGGGCCACTGCCTGCCTGGCCTGCTGCAGGGCTGTGATGCGCTGCTGCCACTGCGCTTTGATCTGATCCTGAATTGGTGGCAGCGGCGGCGCTTCGCCGCGTTGGAAATCCTCCCAGGGATCCAGGTCGAACATCTTCTTGCCGATGTAGGTGATCACCAGCTTGAGCGTGGCAAGTACCGGAGAGGCGAACACCATGCCGATGATGCCGAACAGGTTGGCTGACACGATCGCTGCCACCATCACCGCCGCCGGGTGAACCTTCAAAGCGCTGCCCATCATGCGCGGCGTGACGTAATTGTCCATGAAGATGTCCACCAGCAGCGCGATCCCGACCACGACCAGAGAATAGGCCAGCGGTTGCAGCCCGAACAGGGTCGTCCCCTGCAAGAACGACACAAGGCCGTAGGTGACCCAGGTGACCCCGGGGCCGATATACGGGACAAACCGCGCCAGTCCAGCCAGCAGGGCCAGCCCGTAATAGAAGCGGACACCCAGAACCCCCAGCAGGAGGACGTAAATCCCCACCGTGATCAGGAAGAGGGTCAGCTGCCCGCGCAGGAAGGCGTTCCAGATGCGGCCCAGCTCCTCGCCCATGCGGTTGATGTCTTCCTGATAGCCAGGAATGCGGACCTGAATTAGCTTTTCTCGCATCCCACCGGAATCGGCCAGCAGGAAGTAGGAGATCAGCAGGCTGAACAGAATCCAGCCGACGATGGACACCGCGCCGGAAGCGATCGCACCCACCAGCGATCCCAGCTCGCTGAGCATGGGCTGCACCACCCCCAGGATGGAGTTGGTGATATCGTCCAGATTGAGCTGGTTGAAGTCCAGCACGAACATGCCGAACAGATCGATTCGCGTCTGGCTGAGCTGGTCGATGAACTCGGGAAATTCGCGTACCTGCCGCTGCAGGAAGGTGATCAGGCTCTGCACCTGCTCAACCAGCGCCAGGCCGGAGGCGGTCAGCGAGCCGATGATGATCATCAACAGCAATAAATACAGCAGGGTGACGGCAAACCGCCAGGAAATTCGGACTCTGCGAACGATCAGGCTGGCCAGGGGGTACATCAGGTAGGCCAGGACGAAGGAGGCCAGGATGGGGCCGATAATCTGGCGAAAGCGCAGCAGCAGCCCGCCGGTGATCGCCACCAGCGTGATGGCCACGACCATCTTGGTCGTGCTGCTCCATCGCGGGGAGTTGGAAAATCGCGGCGTGCGGTCCAGTCCGGGTTCGTTCACGGCTCACATCCAGCGCATATTAGCGGCCTGCCGGCAGGAAGGGCAATCAGGGAAAATCAGGGGCAGTATCCCTCGACAAACATGTTGACAATCCCCGGGAACAGGGTGCAGTACAGGTCCAGAAAATCGACCACCGCAAAGACCAGACAGGGAATCAGCAGGCAAACCACCACAACAACCAGAATGATGACCGTGGTCGAGACCGGACGCCGGGCGGCCGGAGCTTCTGCGGCTTCATAGCCATATGCCGGGTTCGGCTGGCCCTGATATGGAGGCGGTGGCGGCGGGACGGCTTGCCCCTGATACGGCGGCGGAGGGGGTGCAGCCTGGCCCTGGTAGGGCGGCAGTGGAGCGGGTTCCGGCGGCGGAGTATATGCCTGCGGCGCTTCCCAGGTTTCGACCGGCGGAAGGGGTTCATGCGGCTCCGGCGCTGCGTCCTCCGCAGGGCTGGCCGGCGCGGGCGCATCCTCCGCTAGAACTGCTTCGAACACCAGGTGCGTGTGCTCCCCCAGTGTGATCACGTCTCCGGCCCGCAGGAAGGCGGCCGCGGTGAGGCGCTGCCCGTTGACCGAGGTGCCGTTGGTGGAGCCGAGGTCTTCAATCAGGTAGGCGTTCCCCTGCACAAAAACCCGCGCGTGCCGGCGGGAGACTTCGGGGTCTTCCACCACCAGGTCATTCGCCAGGTCCCGGCCGATAAAGATTTCGTCCTTATCCAGATGGAACGGCTGCCCGGCACGCGGACCTGTACGCATCACCAGACGGTATGGGGAACTCATCGCGCCTCCTCGATGTTCGGATGATGGAATAAGTGTAGTCCGTTTGAAATGGGCTGTCAACGAAATGGACGTTCGCCTCGAGGAACTACCCGGCCGCGGGCATCAGAGCCTGCAGATCGCGGTAGCCAATCACCTGCAGCCCGCTGTCCCGCAGGAAGGCCCGCATGCACTCGTCGCTGAAGACGATAAAATCGGCTGTGCGGCAGGCCCAGTCCGGGGTAATGGCCCGCAGCTCGGGCGTGTCCATGGCCGGATGAATGATAAAATGGGTAATCCCGGGCGGCAGTTGCTGCAGGAGCGCCCGGGTCCGCTCCGGGCGGTTCTCAGGCGTATCCAGGGGAACCATGACCACCTGGTCCAGCAGGGGCACGCCCTGGTCTTCCAGGTCCGCGCAAAGGCCCGCCGCCGCTCGGGCAGTGGTCTCGTCCAGCCCCAGGCTTCGCCAGCCGGCGTCGTCCAGCCGGGGCAGCATGGGCGGCAGCCGGTAAGACAGCGCCAGGTGCAGATAGGCCGGGATGAACTTCAGGTGGGCCACCGCGCCCATGTGCGTGTCGAGGTGCGTCGGCCGCATGCCGGCAGCCAGCGCCCTGTCCACCTGGGCTTTCATCTCGATTTCCGCGGCCTCGGGGTCAGCCAGCCGCTGGACGGAAGCGCTGTCGCGGTGGAAACAGCCCTGCTCATCCAGCAGGCCCGTGTCCCGGTCCCGGGTGGAAACCGGTCCCCAGCGGTATTTTTCCCACTCCGAGGTGAGGGTCAGGTGCACGCCAGCGTCGATCTCCGGGCGTTGGCTGCACAGGCGGGCAGCCTCCAGGAACCAGGGGCAGGGCACCATCACCGAGCCAGAGGATACCAGACCGGTCTCCCAGAGGTTCTGAAAGGCGGCCACACTGGCCTGGCACATGCCCACATCGTCCACGTGCAGGATCACCAGGCGGTCGCGTTCGTCAAACCCCAACTTCCGCAGGACTGGATTCGGCTGCATTGCACACCTCGCTGAATGAATGGGTCATGAAAGGCCTTCACCAGTCATTATAGCCGCTGAGAATGTAAAAAACCCCCTCCAGAGAGAGGGTTTCCGGGTGAAAAAGAACCCCGCCGTGCCGCATGGTGCAAAGTTTTGAACCTGGAAAAACCAGGTGCGGGACCGTCCACCTCAGCTCTGCCTTGGCTCCAGCCTATCGCATACCCGCGGTGAGCCCGGTCCCTATTTGAAGAGTGTTGGCCCAAAACCGGAAAGCACTCACACGCACACAGCAGGGTATCTCTCTTATACCACAAGAATCAGCAAATGTGGAGTCA
>DGEO01000012.1:0-11033 GCA_002385985.1 Anaerolineaceae bacterium UBA3924
GCCACGACCATCTACAACGTGGAGACCGACTCCGCGTTCCTTTCGGAGGACGGAAACACGGCGGTGCTGTGGCTGGCGCTGCGCGAGCGCGGCAGCGGGCGGCGCGTGGCCGGCGAGCCGGGGCTGGCCATCGCCCGGCGGAGCACCGGCGCCCGCCTGGGCTGGGAGCTGGTGATGCAGTCCGACCCCGGCTGGGAGGAGGCCTTCGCCGCGCTGCCGGAGGATCTGCTCCCCGAGCATGTGCGCGTGCGCTATGCCCGCCCGCCGGAGGAGCCGGACTCGCCCAAGGGGCCGCTGCGGGGCTATAAGCTGCCCTGGGCGGCCGGGTTAGCCAAGCGGCTGGAAGCCTCCATCGGGCACTATCTGGTCTACCGGCCCATCTCCTGCGATGAGTACATGTGCCGCTACGCGCTGGACTTCTACGACGGCACCATGTTCCCGCTGCTGGCTTCCAAAGCCGGCACGGTGTGGATGGCCTCCGATTCCTGCCCCAACGGCTGGGAGAGCTGCTACAACTACCTGGTGCTGCGCGACGACACCACCACCCCGGTGACCTACCAGCTGTACCTGCACCTGGCCTACGATTCCATTCCCGACGATTTTGTGCCCGGGCGCAGGGTGAAGCAGGGCGAGTACATCGGCCGCGCCGACGACACGGGCTTTTCCACCAACCACCACCTGCACTTCCACGTGCACACCAGCCCGACCTCCTACTGGGCGCCCTCGGTGGACTTCCGCTACGACGACGTGCCGGTCAACGACGGCGCTCCGCGCACCTGCCTGGAGGCGTCCCTCTACCCGGCCTACGGCAGCGAATGCATCGGGGATAAAATCAATCCGATGAAGGCGACCAACGACTGGTACGTCTCGGGCAATGTGGGCGCCTACCCGCCGAAAGGCGACCTGCTGCACCCCGCCCCGGGGGCGTCCATCGCCGGGGCGGTGATGGACGTGACCGCCACCGCCAGTGACGACCAGGGGGTGGAGCGGGTGGAGCTGGTGGCGCTGGTGGACGGGGAGTGGCGCACCGCCGGGCCGCCGCTGGCGCGCCAGCCGGACGGCACCTATGACGGGGACGTGCCGCTGTGCGCCGCCGGGCTGACCCACGGCAGCTATGAGATCGCCCTGCGCATTCAGGACATGGAGGGCAACGTCACCACCAGTCTGCCGGGGCGGCGGACCATCACCGTCAGCCACACCTGCCCGCCGCCGTCCAGCCGGCTGCTGCCGGTGAACCCGGGGACGGTGCCGGCCACGGCGGTGCTGCTGGGCTGGGAGGCGCAGGAATCCGGCGCCGGGATCGGCGGGTTTGAGCTGCAGGCCCGTCCCGCCGGCGGGTCGTGGGCCGCGGCGGCCTCCTTCCCCGGTGAGGCCCGCCAGGGCTGGTTCCTCGGCCAGCCAGGGGGCACCTATGATCTGCGCCTGCGCGCGCTGGACCGGTACGGGCAGGCCGAACCCTTCCCATCCGAGCCGGAAGCGCGGGTGACCTTCGCCGCCTCCTGCACGCCCGACGCGCTGGAGCCGGACGACGCGCCCGGTGACTCCACGCCCCCGCCCGGGCAGGCGCGCAATCTGTGCCCGCTGGGCGACGTCGACTGGGCGCTGCTGGAAGTGACCGGGGAGCAGCCGGTGCTGCTCTGGGCCGAGCCGCTGGGCGAGCCGGCCAACCTGCTGGTGGAGGTCTTCGCCGCGGATGACCTGACCGCGCCGCTGTGGGCCGCGCGCTCGCCGGACTTCGGCCAGCCGGCCCTCGGCGTCTTCCGGCCGGCCGCGCCCGGCCGCTGCTATGTCCGCGTGCGCGCCGGGGTGGAGGGGCTGGCGGGCGACGCGGTGCGCTACAGGCTCAAAGCCGTGCCGGCTCATACGCAGTACCTGCCCGCCGCGGGGAAATAGCCCATAGGACCACGCGTGGCCCAAAGGACCGCAGGCCGCCCCTGCCCGTGCGGGAAAACCCCGGGCGGGGGCTGCGCACTCCGGTATTGTTGCAAACCTGGACGAATCGGGTTATAAATCCAGCGATGCGCCGCAACTGGATCTTTTTGCTCAGCCTGCTGTTTCTCACCGCCTGCGCGGTCTTCCCCATGCCGGATTTAAGCTTTTCCGGCGGGGAGGTGCAGGAGGCGGCCGCCGCGCCGCTGCCCACCCCCGACCGCAGCCGCTACACCAACGTCCAGCCGCAGGCCTGCCTGGTCAACCGCTGGGAGACCATGCAGACCGACCTGGCCCAGGGGGACCTGGTGGCCTGGTCGCCGGACGGGAAGCGGCTGGCCTACGTCACCCGCCAGGCGGGCGGCTGGTTCACCGGCCAGCTGGCCGTGGCCGAAGGGCCGGATTTTGAGCGGCGGGAAGTGCTGGTGGACCGGCTGCCGGTCTCGGGCGACCTGACCTGGTCGCCGGACGGGCGCGCGCTGGCCTTCGTGGCCCTGCGCGAGGACGAGAAGGTCTACACGGTGATGGTCTACCACTTCGACACCCGCCAGCTGGTGGACCTGTTCCCCGAGTCCAGCGCAAAGACCGATGAGTGGGGCTCGCAGAAGGGCATCCTGCGCTGGACCAGCACCCAGCAGCTGCTGGTGGCCTACAACTGCGGCTCGGGCTGCCAGGAAGCGGCCCGCTTCAACGCCTACACCGGCGCGCGCAGCGACGCCCCGCAGGAAAGCTACCTGGCGCTGGAGACCGCCCTGGCCGTGCCGGAGAAGGTCATCACCTACGACGCGGAGCAGTACCCCAAGATGACCCGGCCGAACTGGTCCCCCGACGGAAGATGGGCCATTTTCCGCATCCGTTACGGCGAGTGGTGGCTGCTGGATGAGAAGGAAGGGGTCAAGTTCCAGCTGGACCTGGAGGGCCTGGAGGTCGAGGCCAGCGTCTGGAGCCCGGACAGCTCGCTGCTGGCCGTGCGCACCGAGGGGGACGTGTGGGTATTTTCGGTGGAAGGTGACTGCCAGGGGAAGTAGTTTTCCACCCATCCCTAAATGGAAAGGGGACGCACCCTCATGGGTGCAGGTGGAGGATGGGTGCACGACCACCTCCTCACCGTGTGAGCAGGGAGACACCCCTGTAGGCTCCGCCAGCGGGGGCAAGCGGGCGCACGGCCCCGGGTTCCTCCCACTTGACACGCCCCGCGCCTTCCTCTATCCTGATTGTATGCGGCCGATCGCCATACCCAACCGCGAGGAGTTCTTCGCTCAGGTCTGGGACCTGGTGCGGCAGGTGCCGCCCGGACGGGTGGCCACCTACGGCCAGATCGCTTCCCTGCTTCCCCCGCCGACCGGCCTGGACTATGCCACCTTCGCCGCCCACCGCGCCCGCTGGGTGGGCGCCGCCATGGCCGCCTGCCCGGACGACGTGCCCTGGCATCGGGTGATCAACGCCCAGGGCAGATCCAGCCTGGACACGGAAGGCAGCCAGCGCCAGCGCGAGCTGCTCGAAGCCGAGGGCGTGATTTTCGACGAGCGCGAGCGGGTGGACCTGCGCCGCTTCGGCTGGAACCCCTCCGAGGACCGGCCGCCCGAACAGCCCGCCCTGTGGTGATCTGAAAGGCCTCCCATGCCCGAATACAACGGCCAGCAGCCCCGTCTTAACTTCCGCTTCTCCTACCCGCCCGGCTGGGAGCTGAGCGAGGAGGTGGAAAGCGACTACGCCGAAGTGGTGCTGGATGGGCCGGAAGAAGCCGATCCCGACTTCGGGCTGACCCTATCCATCGCGGTCTTCGATGCCGCGCCCGGGGAAACCAACCTTCGCGTGCTGGCCGGCCAGTATGCCGAGGAGCGCCGCCAGCAGGCCACCCTGCAGATCACCTCGCAGCGCGCCGTCCAGGTGGCCGGGCGCCCGGCCGAGGAGCTGGAACTGCGCTTCCGCATCGAGATCGCAGACGAGACGGTGACCGTGCGCCAGCGAGTCTACCTGCTGCTGGAGTACGGCCGCCTGTATGAGATCAACTACTCCGCCTCGCAGGCCGCCTTCGACCGCCACGCCGCCGCCCTGGACGGGCTGCTCGAGTCTTTCACCTTCCACGATTAGCCCCGCTAACCGCCTGCCCCGTGCCGGCTCCCGGACCCGCCGGGGAGGCGCCCTCATCCCTGCCAGCCGTGAGCCGCGGACCGGTGCGGTATAATCCCATCCAGAAGCCATGGAACCTGCACGAAATTTGTCCCGCCGCTGGCTGACCGGCTGCGTCACGCTCTTTCTGGCGGCCGCGCTGGCCCTGACAGGCTGCGACGCGCCCGCCTTTCTGGCCGCCCCGGCGACGGTCACCCCCTCGCCCAGCCCCAGCGCGACACTCACACCCACCCCCACTGAGACCATCGCCTGGTTCCCGCCCACCTTCACCCCCACCAACCTGCCCACCCAGAACCTGGAACCGACCCCCGACCTGCGCCCGGTGCTGCTGGGCGAAATTTTCACCGACCCCTTCCTCAACACCAGCTTCTGGCCCACCTACCGAAACACCACCGGCTCCGTAGGTTACGGCAACGGCGAGCTGACCCTGGCCATGCCCACTGCCAACGGCGTGCTTTCCACCCTGCGCAAGGACACCATCCTGACCGACTTCTACATGGAAGTCACGGTGGAGCCAAGCCTGTGCCGCGGGCCGGACAGCTTCGGGGTGCTCTTCCGGGCCACCTCTGAGTGGAACACCTACCGCTTCGTGGTCTCCTGCGACGGGCAGATGCGCGCCGAGCGCGTGCGCGAAGGCCAGCTGCTGCCGCTGACCGAATGGCAGCCCTCCGAGCAGCTGATTTTCGGCACCGGGCCGGAGCTGCGTCTGGGGGTGATGGCCTACGGCAGCGAGTTCCGCTTCTTCATCAACGACGTGTTCCAGTTTTCGCTGCGCGACCCGGTCTTCCCCGACGGGCAGATCGGCCTGTTCGCCCGATCCGAAAACGATTCTGCCCTGACGGTCAACTTCACCCGCATGGTGGTCAGCCGGGTGGACGCCTCCTCGCTGGTCTTCACCGCCACGCCGACCCCGCCGGTGCGCCCCTCGGCCACCCGCCAGCCAACCGCCACCATCACCCCGACCAGATAGAACGCAATTTCTAAATTGGTCGAGTAAAAGCCTTGTATTTTGGTCTAAAACTGTTAAAATAAGAGCATCGTAACCGGTCATTTGCCGTAAAAGAGACAAAAATGTACCAGAAGATAACTGTTGTCGGCAATTTGGGACGAGATCCTGAAATGCGCTACACCCCGTCTGGCCAGGCGGTCACCAGTTTCCCGGTGGCCACCAACCGCACCTACACGGACAGCAGCGGCCAGCGCGTCAAAGAAACCATGTGGTTTCGCGTATCCACCTGGGGCAAGCTGGCTGAGAACTGCAACAACTACCTGCGCAAGGGCTCCAAAGTGCTGGTGGAAGGCCGCCTGACGGGCGACACCACCACCGGCGGCCCGCGCATCTGGACCCGCCAGGACGGCACCCCGGGCGCTTCGTTTGAAATCACCGCCAGCGTCATCCAGTTCCTCGACTCCCGCTCCGATTCCCCGGCGGAAATGGACGACGGCATCCCCGGAGCCGGCGATCACATCCCCGAGGATGAGATCCCCTTCTAGGCGGGGTCAGGATGACGGAAACCAATCCGCAGCCCGAGAAAAAAGAGCAACCCACCGCAGGACAGAGCGGGCAGTTCGTTTTTGAACTGCCCGCCGATCTGCAGGCGCACTATGTGAACAACGCCCGGATCAGCCACTCACCCATGGAGCTGGTGATCGATTTCGCCCGCCTGCTGCCCGGCCAGACCCGCGCCCAGGTGCTGTCCCGCATCGTCTTTTCACCGGTGGGGGCCAAGATGTTCCTGCGCGCGCTGGCCGATAACGTGGCGCGCTACGAGGCCAGCTACGGCGAAATTCCCCTGCCCGGTCCCTCCCCGCTGGCCGACGCCCTGTTTCGCAAGCGCGACGAATAACCCGGCCCCCGGAGGACCCTCATGGATGAATTCGCTCAACTGACTGAGCAGGTGCATGCCGTCATGGACTCGCGCAACCAGGCCCGCGACCGGGCGCTGGTGCAGGCGCGCGAGCTGACCCGCCACGCCGCCCACGCCATCCGCGCCATCCACCGCGGTGAGCTGGAAGTCGCCGAGGACCACCTGCGCCAGGCCGGCCAACTGCACCAAGCCTTCAAGACCGAGCTGGCGGACTTCCCCCAGATCTTTTACGCCGGCTACACCCAGGACGCCATCAAAGAATTCGTCGAGGCCAACGTGACCGTGGCCCTGATCCAGGGCCATCCCCTGCCGCTGCCCGACCAGCTGGAGGTGGACCCGGCCGTCTACCTGAACGGGCTGGCCGAAGCGGTCGGCGAGCTGCGCCGGCGCACCCTGGACATCCTGCGCAAGGGCTACTCGGAGGAAGCCGAGCGGCTGCTGGCCTGCATGGACGAAATCTTTGCCCTGCTGATCACCGTCGATTACCCGGACGCCATCACCAACGGGCTACGCCGCCAGACCGACCTGGCCCGCGGCATCATCGAGCGCACCCGCGGCGATCTGACCACCTCGCTGCGCGAGGAGCGTTTGCTGGAGGCGCTGCGCAAAGTCTCCAGGCAGCTGGACGTGGATGCCGGGTAAAAGCCGCACCATTCGCGCCTCGGAGCTGGGCGCGTATCTCTACTGCCAGCGGGCCTGGTGGTACCAGCTGCAGGGGCTGGAGCCGGAAAACCGCGCCGAACTGGAGCGCGGCGCCGGCTTTCACCGCCGCCACGGGCAGCGGGTGCTGGCCGCCCGCCTGGCGGCCGCAGCCGGCTGGGTGCTGCTGCTGGCCGCGCTGGCCCTGCTGGCCGCCGCGCTGGTGAGCGCCTGGATCGGGTGAGGGATGCTGCTGTATCTGGGCCTCGGGCTGCTGGTTCTGGCAGCCCTGCTGTTGTGGTGGAGCCGGCGTCAGCGCCGTTCGGCCGGGCTGCCTGCTGGCCGGGTGGTCTACACCGACCCCAAAATTCTGGGCAAGCCCGAAAAGCCGCTCTACGACGGCGCGCTGGGTCTGGCCGGCCGCCCCGATTACCTGGTTGAAGGCCCGGGCGGGGTCCCCATCCCGGTGGAGGTCAAGAGCGCATCCGCGCCGCCCGTCCCGCACGAAGGCCACCGCTTCCAGCTGCTGGCTTACTGCCTGCTGGTGCACTCCACCACCGGCCGCCGCCCGCCCTACGGGCTGCTGCGCTACCGCAACCGCACCTTCGCCGTGGACTACACCCCCGGGGCCGAAGGTGAGCTGCGCGCCCTGATCGAACAGATGCGCACCGGCATGCGCAAGCGCGAGCTACCCCGCTCGCACGAGCAGCCCGGCCGCTGTGCCCGCTGCGGCTACCGCCAGGTCTGCGACCAGCGGCTGTGAGCCGTTAAACCTCCGCCAGGAAGACCTCGAGCGCCAGCTCGATGGGCATCTGCCCGGACTTGACCTGCTCGTCCACGTCCAGCAGGCGGCGGTAGATGGCCAGCAGCTGGCCCAGCTCAAAGCGGCGGGCCTGCACCATCAGCTTGCCGGCCTCATAGGAACGGATGCCCAGCTGCTCCAGCTCGCGCGGCGTGCCGCCGTCGTCCATCAGGTCACGGGCCTGAATCAGCAGGCGGAACTGGCGCGCGATCATGCCGAACAGGGTTTTGGGGTCCTGCTCCTGCAGCAGCACCTCCAGCTCGTGCAGGGCGCGCGAGCGCTCGCCGGCGGCCATGGCGTCCACCAGGGTGAACACGTCGGCATGCGCGCCGGCCGTGGTCAGCAGCTGCACGTCCTCCGCCTCCACCGGGCGGGAGTAGTTCACGTAAGTGAACAGCTTCTCCATTTCCTGCGCCGCCAGCGAGGTGTCGCTGCCGATGTAGGCGGCCAGCTGCTCGGCGGCCGGACGTTCAAAAGCGCCGCCCATCTCGCGGGCGTGGTCGAGGATCCATTTGGGCATCGAGGCCGGCGCGGGCAGGCGGGCCTCCTTGATATAGACCCGCGGCCCGGCCTTGCGCGCCCATTTGAGCAGCCAGTGACTGCTCTTAAGCTTCTCCCAGTCCTTGCCGGACCAGGTGTCTTCCACCAGCAGAACCAGGCGGGTGGTCTCGGGGACGCTGTCGAGCAGGGCCAGGAAGCGGGCGTTGCGCGAATCCTGCTCCCGCCCGGCCAGACTGGGACTGCGCAGGATCACCAGCCGCCGGTCAGCCAGGAAGGGCAGCGCCAGCACAGCGTTCTGCAGGTCTTCCAGCGCGGCCGTGCGCCCGTCCAGCCGGGTGATGTTCAGCTCGGCCAGGCCGGGGTCGCCCATCTTCTTGACCAGCTCGGCCTCGAAGGCCTGCAGGACCAGCCGGTCATCGCCGTAAACCAGGTACACGCAGGGAGCCGGGGTGTCCGCCATGCGTCTCCCCCGCGGTTAGCTCTCGGTCAGCACGCGGTGCAGGGGCACGCCGCGGCGCTGGTAGCGGGTGATCTCTTTGATGCGCAGGCCGGCCACGTCGGTGGAGGTGGTCAGCTTCTGCTGCATCAGCGGGCCGAGCGGCTGGGCGGCCATCAGCCCGAGGGTGGCGAAGGCCACCACCAGCGGCCAGCGGTCGAGCTTGCGGCGCGCATCCGAGCCGGTGCCCAGCATGGCCAGCATGCCGGCCGTTCCGGCCAGCGCGCCCTGGGCCACCAGGTTGGTGCCGCAGTTGGGGTGGATGGCCAGGTTCACCTCGCCGGCCTGCAGCCGGGAAAGGGCCTCGTCGGCGGCGCGCTGCAGCTCCTCCAGGCCGATCTCGCCGATCACCCAGAACCCGTTGGGGTCCGAATAGCCGGCCAGGCCCAGGTCGGGGCGCTTCTGCGCGATCACCTGCAGCGTGGCATGCTCCAGGGCATGATTGCGGCGAACGCGCTGGAGCGGGCGCGCACCGGTCTGGTTGAGGGATTGGAGAAGGTTCATGAACATGTCCTTTCTGTAGGGGTTATTGTACCCTACTCACCGCGGGAATTGGTCCGCCGGCCCGGGCGGTCAAACCGGAGGTCCGGACTGGCTCCCCCGCCGGGCTTCCTTTTATAATGGGCGCATGAACCTTCCCGCTGAAAAACAGGCTCTCCTCGACACATTGATCCCCGGGCTGGCGGCCGTGCCCGGCGTGGAAGCGCTGGCGCTGGGCGGCTCCTACGCCCGCGGCACGGCGCATCCCGGCTCGGACCTGGACATCGCGCTGTACTACCGCGAGGACGCACCGCTGGACGTGGAAGCTGTCCGCCGGATCGCCGCCGAGATCTCCATCCAGGGCGAGCCGGTGGTGACTGATCTGTACGGCTGGGGGCCCTGGGTGAACGGCGGCGCCTGGATTTACACCGCCGCCGGCAAAGTGGACTTTCTCTACCGCAGCCTGGACCAGGTGCAGCGCACCATCGACGCTGCCCGCCAGGGCAAGAGCGAGCACGACTTCGAGCAGCAGCCCGTGTTCGGCTTCTACTCGGTCACTTACCTGGGCGAGACGCTGGTCTGCCGCCCGCTGCACGACCCGGCCGGTCACCTGGAGCGGCTCAAGCGGCAGGTGCAGGTCTATCCCCCGGCGCTGAAGGAGCGCACCGTGAGCGGCTCGCTCTGGCTGACCGAGTTCTCCCTGCTGCACGCCCGGGCTTACGCCGCCGCCGGAGACGTGTACGCCGCCGCCGGAACGCTGGCCCGCTGCGCCTCCTTCCTGGTGCAGGCGCTGTTTGCCCTCAACGAGGTGTACTTCATCAACGACAAGACCGCCATGCGCGAAATCGCCGCCTTCCCCCTGGCCCCGGCCGGCTTCGTCGAACGCCTGCAGGCCATCCTGGGCTGCCCCGGCCGCGATCCCGAGTCCCTGGCCCGCTCGGCGGAGCAGATGGAAGCGCTGCGCGCCGAAACGGCCGCGCTGGCCGCACAGGCCTCTACACGTACATCCTCGATATAATTAATCCATTACGCCTGCCGCGCAGGTGGCCCATACTCATACTACAGGTGGTGCACCATGCTGTTTGTTGACAACCGTAACGAACACGATCCGGCCGTCAATCTGGCCCTGGAAGAGTACGTCCTGCGGACCTCTCCCGCGGGCACCGACCTGGTGCTCTTCTACATCAACGAGCCGTCCATCATCATCGGCCGGCACCAGAACACGCTGGAGGAGATCAACCAGGAGTTTGTGGAGCGCAACAATATTCACGTTGTCCGGCGGCTGTCCGGCGGCGGCGCGGTCTACCACGACCTGGGCAATCTCAACTTCAGCTTTATCACCGACTACCAGCGCGACAATTTCGCCAACTTCCGCAAATTCACCGAGCCGGTGGTGCGCGCCCTGGCCAAACTGGGCGTGCAGGCCGAGCTGAGCGGCCGCAACGACCTGGTGGTCGACGGGCGCAAGGTCTCGGGCAACGCCCAGCACATCTCCCGGGGCCGCATGGTCAGCCACGGCACGGTTTTGCTCAACTCCAACCTGGAGGACGTGGCCCAGGCGCTGCGCGTCACCGAAGGCAAGTTCGTCTCCAAGGCGGTCAAATCGGTGCGCAGCCGGGTGGCCAACATCTGCGAGTTCCTGGAACAGCCCATCTCGGTCGAGGATTTCCGCCAGCTGCTGCTGGACACCTACTTTGAGGACGAAGCCGAGCGGCCCGACTACCCGCTCACCGAAGAGGACTGGGTCGCCGTGCGCCAGCTGGCCCGCGAGCGCTACAAGACCTGGGAATGGAACTACGGCCGCTCGCCGGACTTCAACGTGCAGAAAAAGGAGCGCTTCCCCGGCGGCGAGATCGACGCCCGCCTGGACGTGCAGCGCGGCAAGATCCAGTCGGCCAAGTTCTACGGCGACTTCTTCTCCGAGATCGAACCGGAGGAGCTGGCCCCGCGCCTGGTGGGTGTGAATTACCGGCGCGAGGACCTGGCCGCGGCCCTGAAGGACGTGCCCATCGAGCGGTATTTTTCCGGCATGGACCTGGAGACCTTCCTGGACTTCCTGTATTAGAGGAGGGTCGTGCCTGCCGTCAGGCAGGTGAGGGATTGACCCATCCCCCGGCCCACATGGAGGTGGCTCTCCCTCCCGATTGGTGAGGGGTGTGCTCCACCCATCCCCCACCCCCCCCCC
>DGEO01000012.1:11207-16028 GCA_002385985.1 Anaerolineaceae bacterium UBA3924
GGGGGCAGGTGGGGGATGGGTGAAAGACAACCTCTATTACCTGAGGGGAGGAGGCACCCCCATGGGGCAGGCGAGCACCAGCCCGCCGATTCCTCAAACCTCTCCTTTACCCGCGGCGCGGGATCGGCTACAATACCCCCATGCCCTGGGACATCTTCGCACATGAATGGGCCGCGCGGCTGCTCCAGCAGCACATCGCCGGCGGCGAAGCCCGCCACGCCTACCTGTTCACCGGCCCGCCCGGCGTGGGGCGGCGTTCTCTGGCGCTGCGCTTCGCCCAGGCGCTCAACTGCCTGCAGCCCCCCGCCCCCGGCGAACCGTGCGGTCACTGCCGCGCCTGCGACCTGATCGCCCGCCAGCAGCACCCTGACCTGTCCATCCTGCAGGTGGAGGAGGACGCCCGGCAGATCAAGGTCGAGCAGGTGCGCACGCTGCAGCGTGCCCTGTCGCTCTCGCCCTACGAGGCGCGTTACCGCGTGGCCCTGCTGCTCGACTTCCAGCGCGCCACCCCCTCCACCCAGAACGCCATGCTCAAAACGCTGGAGGAGGCTCCCGAGAAGGTGGTGCTGCTGCTCACCGCCGGCAGCGCCGAGGACCTGCTGCCCACCATCACCAGCCGCTGCGAGGTGCTGCGCCTGCGACCGGCCCCCCTGCAGTCCCTGGAAGAGGCCCTGACGGCTCGCTGGGGCGTGCCCCCGGACGAAGCCCGCCTGCTGGCCCACATTTCCGGCGGGCGGCCCGGCTATGCCCTGCGCCTGCGCGACAACCCGGCCCTGCTGGAGCAGCGCCAGACCTGGCTGCTGGAGCTGGGCGAGCTGCTCGGCATGCCGCTGCGCGAGCGCCTGGCCTGGAGCAAGCAGAACCTCAGGAAGCCCGACCGGGACGAGCTGCGCGAGCGCCTGCAGACCTGGCTGACCTTCTGGCGTGACCTGCTGCTGGTCGCCTCGGGAGCCGGCGCCCCGCTCACCAACATCGATTTCTCCGCCGACCTGCGCCGGCTGGGCGGGCAGATCTCCATGGCCGAGGCCCGAGACCGCGCCGCCGACCTGGAAAAGGCGCTGGTGCGGCTGGACGCCAACCTCAACGCCCGCCTGGTGGTCGAAAACCTGCTGCTGGCCTGGCCCCGCGTCAGCCAGCCTTCCGAACTGTTCCTGGAATAACCGCCGGGCATCTGCTTTGCCCCCGGATCAAAATAATGTTACACTCTCAATTGGCACGGTAATGGCACCGTTACCCGGTCAGCCTGGGACCTTTCATCGGGTGAGGAGAACCGGCATTGCGGCAGCGGCTCTGGGCGCTATCTATGTTGATCATCTTGCTGGCCAGCGCGGCCTTCGCGCTGCCTGCCGCCGTGCCCGCCGCCTTCGCCCAGGCCGAAACCCCTCCCGCTGAAGAAGAACTGAACCGCGAAGTCACCCTGACCATTGACTACACCGCCTACGAGTGGTGGCTGGTGCGCTGGCGCGACAACGAGCCGGTCTGCTACTTCTGGGTGGACCACGAGGGCCTGCCCACCGAGGACGACATCCGCTCCTACTGCGGCGACGTGCTGGCCGGTCAGTGGCGCAGCACCCGGCCCTGCCTGACCGAGCCGGGCCAGTGCGCCGGGCTGTACCTGCACCCCCTGGGCACCCACCCGGACCAGCGCGAGGTGACCGTGGAGCTGCCGCTGCCCTCCGTCTGGGTCACCCTGGAGGGCTGCAGCAACGAGACCCCGCGCAACACCTGCGCCAGCCTGCCCACGCTGGTGCTGACCGGCGAAGAGCCGCTGCCCAACGAGGCCATCATCACCATCCAGGGCGTGATCGACGGGCGGCCCTTCTCCTGCTCCGGCGACACCTGCCGCCTGCCGCTGCAGCCCACCGGCACCCGCGGGGTCAGCGTGCAGTTCTGGGCGGAATCCACCTTCGGCGACGCCTCCGAGGTTTACACCGCCCTGGTGCGCGTGCGCCCGCAGGGCTCCTTCATGGACCCCGACGCCCGCTCCGACGAGCCGCAGCTGTGGTACGCCGACGTGCTCTCCAGCCAGTGGCGCGGCGCCCCGGCCGCCTCCTGCGCCGACACCTGGGGAGCCTTCCCGCCCATCGGCGGCCCGGAGCCCTGGCTGACCACCCCTGACCGGCCCGAGGACCTCTTCTCCGATCTGGAGCTGTATTACCTGGCCGGCATCCTCATCCGCAACGGCACGGTGGACGCCTCCTCCTGCCCGGCCGGCGGCCTGACCGCGGACGGCGTGGCCAACGAGTGCGGCCTGGAGGTCGCCGAACCGGCCGTGCTGGAATGGCAGAACCGCTTCGACACCGAAATCTGGCAGGTGGCCCGCGACACCGGCGTGCCCGCCCAGCTGATGAAGAACGTCTTCAGCCGCGAATCGCAGCTCTGGCCCGGCATCTACGCCGACGACCACGCCGGCCTGGGCCAGCTGACCGAGCAGGGCACCGACGCCATGCTGCTGTGGAACCGCTCCTTCTACGACCAGTTCTGCCCGCTGGTCCTGCACCAGGCCTCCTGCGACCTGGGCTACGGCAACCTGGACCCCTCGCTGCAGGAGATGCTGCGCGGCGCGCTCTTCCGCAAGGTAGACGCCTCCTGCCCCGACTGCCCGGACGGCATCGACCTGACCCAGGCGGCCTTCTCGGTGCGCGTCTTCGCCGAGGGCCTGCAGGCCAACTGCGAGCAGGTGGGGCGCATCCTGTTTAACCTCACTCAGCGCAGCCCCGGCGACCTGGCTTCGTATGAGGACCTGTGGCGCCTGACCCTGGCCAACTACAACGCCGGGCCGGGCTGCCTGCGCGATGCCGTGGAGGAGGTCTTCGACCGCGGCGAGCCGCTGACCTGGGATAGCGTCGCCGCGCGCCTGCCGGAAGGCTGCGCTCTGGCCGTTCCCTACGTCGAAGACATCTCCCGGGAGCTGAGCGGCATCGTGCCCACGCCGACCTCGTGGGTCTATCCGGGGCAGCCGCCGCCGCAGGTCACCCCGGGCGGGGTGACGCCCACGGCCACGCCCACTCGCTCACCTACCCGGGGCGTCACGCCGGCGCCGGGCACGACCCGCACCTCCGCTCCCACCATTACCCCGTCCGGCCCCACGGTCACCGTCGCGCCCTACCCGGGCGGCGGTCCGACCCAGCCGCCGGCCTACCCGTAAGCCGGTTATTCAGCGGGAGGTTAAAGACGCGCCGGCATGGTTCGGGCGCGCCCGCTTCACCTGCGTCTGGCCGGGGCTATTGGCCGGTGTCGGGCCGGCTGCCGAAGGATTCGGCCAGGTCGACTCCTACCAGATTGGCCCGCAGCGAGCGCTCGTCCAGCGGGGTCAGCCGCGCGGCGGCCTCCGGCGGGATCAGCGGAATGGGTTTGAGCGCGTACAGCCGCGCCACCACACGACGCACGCCCTCCTGGCCGGTCTCCCATGCGTACCGGTCAAAGCGCGCCAGGTCGAGCGGCCGGGTGTAAGCGCGCAGCGTCTTGCGGTTTTCCAGGTTGAAATACCCTTCGAAATAGGTCAGGGCCAGCTCGCGCAGGGTGCGGTGCACCGGCTCGCGGAAGCGCAGCCCGGGGTAGTTGGATTTGGCCACCGCCCCGTACAGCCCGTCCACCTGGTAAAGCGCCAGTACGTGATCGTCGTCCGCTCCCGGCTCGGGGACCAGATCGATCACGCGGGCGGGAAACCCCAGCCGGCGCAGCGCGGCCGCGGCAAACAGCGCCCCGTCCAGGCAGTGACACTGCCCGTCTCGCCACACCTGCAGCGGCGAGCGGTCCAGTTCCTCGGCCCGGTAGGGCAGCGAGTCCAGATAGGCCTGGATTTTCGCCGGGCTGTCCAGCGCGGCCAGCCGGGCCTGTTCGTCTTTACTGAGTGCATCCACCAGATACTGGTTCATCTCTCTCCTTCATCACCGGCCGCCTGAGCGGAGGGCCGTTCAAACCTGCTGCAGCGCATCCGGGCAGGAAATTCTAGTAATTTTATGAGAATCTTGATGAACAAATAGGTCGAAAATCCGGTACACTTATGTTCAGTAATCAATATTATTACCTGACAATAACAATACCATTACACGATCATCGGGGGGGCTTTAGGAAATGACCGTATCACCGCGCGCATCCATCTTCACGCGCCTGTTGACCACCGGCAGCCTGTTCGACTGCCGGTATGCCGTTTAAGGAGGTGATCGCGAGAAATCTCAGCAGCCTGATCCTGTCTTTTTCCTGCTTTTCTCTCCACATCTGTACAAAAGGAGCTGGCAACGTGAGAAGCAAGTTTTCCCTCTCCATTGTCATCGCGCTGCTTCTGGCGCTGACCGTCGCCACCGCGGTCTGGGCCGATGAGCTGCTGACCGATGGCGACGCACTGGTACCCGTCGTCGACACGCCCTCGCTGGACCTGGGCGAGGTGTGCGCCGGCACCACGGTGCAGAAGGACGTGCTGCACGCTCTGGTGCGCACCACCAACGGGAACCCCAACATTTTCAAATCCGGCACGACGGTCACCGTTTCCGTCCAGAGCGTTAGCGGCGCCGGGCTGAGTGCTTCGGGCGGCGGGCTGATCCACCTGCCCGACAACTGGCACACCCTCCCCCAGCAGAGCACCCTCTCAGACCCGGTGACCTCTACCATCACCTTCGTTGCCGGCGCCCCCGGAACGACGCTGAACGGGACAGTTACCTACCTGGCGGAGGGTATCTCCATGCAGCAGGACAGGGCGATGACCCGAACGGACACCCTGAACGTCACCGCCCGGGTGGTCAGCTGCGACACCACCCCGCCGGTCCTGCACCTGCCCGCGAATATGACCGTGGAGGCCACCGGCCCGGACGGAGCGGTGGT
>DGEO01000042.1:0-65598 GCA_002385985.1 Anaerolineaceae bacterium UBA3924
AGATGTGTATAAGAGACAGTTGTCAATCTGGTCGTAGGCGCGGAACTCGCCGGAGCCAAAGAAGGAGCAGTACTTGGTGATGGCCGCCGTCAGGGTGGTCTTCCCGTGATCGATGTGGCCCATCGTGCCCACGTTCAGGTGGGGCTTGCTGCGGTCAAACTTTTGCTTTCCCATCGGACCAAAATCTCCTTGAAAAATGACTAAGTATGAATGGTTCGCTGACTAAGCGTTTAGGATCTTGTTGGCAACCGTCTCAGAAACGGGGGCGTAATGGTCGAACTCCATGGAGAACACCCCGCGCCCCTGCGTCGCTGAACGCAGCTCGGTTGCATAACCAAACATTTCAGCCATGGGCACGCGCGCCATGACCGCCTGGGCGTTGCCAGGACGCATTTCCATCCCCTGGATTTCGCCCCGGCGGGCATTCAGCTGGCCGAGCACATCACCCAGGTACTCCTCTGGCATCACCACTTCCACCCTCATGATCGGCTCCAGCAGCACCGGCTTGCCGCGCTGCATGCCTTCTTTGAAAGCGAAGATGGCAGCCATCTTAAACGACATTTCGCTCGAGTCCACTTCGTGGAACGAGCCGTCAATCAGGGTCACCTTGAGATCGGTGACCGGATATCCGGCCAAAACGCCGGACTCAGCGGCTTCGAGCACACCCTTGGACACGGCCGGAATGAACTCTTTGGGAATGGCCCCGCCAACAATCTTGTTCTCGAAGACCACCCCGCTGCCGCGCTCTCCAGGCTCCAGCGAGAAAACCACATGGCCGTACTGGCCATGGCCGCCCGTCTGCTTGACATACTTGTAATTGACTTCGGGAACCGGGCGGGTGATGGTCTCGCGGTAGGAGACGCGCGGACGGCCGACGTTGGCCTGCACGCGGAACTCGCGCAGCATGCGGTCAACCAGCACGTCCAGGTGCAGCTCGCCCATGCCGGAGATCACCGTCTGCCCGGAATTTTCGTCGGTCTGAACCCGGAAGGTCGGGTCTTCCTCAGAAAGGCGGCGAAGCGCCTCGGCCATCTTGTCCTGATCGGCTGTGGTTTTGGGCTCCACGGCGATGGAGATGACCGGCTCGGGGAAGGTGATGTTCTCCAGCAGGATGGGATGCTGCGGGTCGCAGAGAGTATCACCGGTGATGCTGTCCTTCAGGCCCAGCACCGCGCCGATGTCGCCGGCATAAACCTCGGTGATATCCTCTCGCCGGTCGGCGTACATGCGCACCATGCGGCCGATGCGCTCGCGTTTGCCCTTGTTGACATTCAGCAGCGCTTCGCCCTGGCGCACCACACCGGAATAAACCCGGAAGTAGGCCAGCCGGCCCACATACGGGTCTGCGACAATCTTGAAGACCAGCGCGCTGACCGGTTCGTCGTCGGAGGCCATGCGGACCAGCTCGACGCTTTCATCACGCGGGTCCACGCCCTTCACCGCCGGGATATCCAGCGGAGAGGGCAGGTAATCGATGATGGCATCCAGCACAGGCTGGACACCTTTGTTGCGGAGCGAGGAACCGCAGAAGACCGGCGTGGCGCGGTTTTCCAGCACGGCCTGGCGCAGGGCGGCCTTCATTTCTTCCACGGTGATCTCTTCACCCTCAAGGAACTTGATGGTGAGATCATCGTTCAGTTCGGCCAGCCGCTCCACCAGAATCGCGCGGGCTTCTTCGGCTTCGGAGCGCATATCCTCGGGGATGTCGGTGACGACCGGCTCCTTGCCCAGCTCATCTTCCCAGTAGGTCGCCTGCATGGTCAGCAGGTCGATCGTGCCGCGGAAGCTGGCTTCGCTGCCGATGGGCAGCTGCATGGCGATCGGGTTGGCCCCCAGCCGCTGCCGGATGGTCTCCAGCGTGCGGGTGTAGGACGCGCCCACGCGGTCCATCTTGTTAACGAAACAGATGCGGGGAACCTGGTAGCGGTCGGCCTGTCGCCAGACCGTCTCGCTCTGCGGCTCCACGCCCTGCACAGCGTCGAAGACCACCACGCCTCCATCGAGAACGCGCAGCGAACGCTGCACTTCGGCGGTGAAGTCGATGTGTCCGGGGGTATCAATGACGTTGATCTGATACCCCTTCCACTCCGCCGTGACCGCCGCGGAAACGATGGTGATCCCCCGCTCGCGCTCCTGCTCCATCCAGTCCGTTACAGTGGTGCCTTCGTCCACCGATCCGATACGGTAGGTCCGTCCGGTATAGTAAAGGATGCGCTCGGTGGTCGTGGTCTTTCCGGCGTCAATGTGCGCTATGATACCAATGTTACGGCACCGCTCTAACGGAAACTGCCTTGCCATGATCTTTCCTTAAACTACAGGACGCTATACCCGGTAATGCGAGAAAGCCCGGTTCGCCTCGGCCATGCGGTGGGTCTCTTCGCGCTTGCGAACAGCGTTACCCTGGCCGTTGGCGGCGTCGATCAACTCAGCAGAGAGTTTCTCTTCGAAGGACTTGCCACTCCGAGAGCGGGCGGCATCTGCCAGCCAGCGCATCGCCAGCGCCATGCGGCGTTCCATGGGAACTTCCATGGGAACCTGGTAGGTTGCGCCACCGACACGGCGAGGACGGACTTCCATGAGCGGACCGACGTTCTTCAGGGCCTGCTCAAACACTTCCACCGGGTTGCGCCCGGTCTTCTGCTGGACGATGTCCAGAGCATCATACATCAACCTGGTCGCGGTGCTTTTCTTCCCGCGTTCCATAATGTAGTTGATGAAATTCTGGATATAAACATTCCCGTACCGAATATCGGGAGGGACTACCCGCTTCTCAGGTTTGGTTCGACGCATTCAGACTACTCCGTCTATCAAAATAAGTCTTATTTCTTGGCCATCTTGGCCCCGTACTTGGAGCGACCCTGGGCTCGTTTGGCGACCCCGGTGGCGTCCAGCGTACCGCGCACAATGTGATAGCGCACGCCCGGCAGGTCCTTCACACGACCGCCGCGCACCAGCACCACGGAGTGCTCCTGCAGCTGATGGCCTTCACCCGGAATGTAAGCGCTCACCTCGAGACCGTTGGACAGGCGCACGCGGGCGATCTTGCGCAGCGCTGAGTTCGGTTTCTTCGGGGTCATGGTACGCACAACGGTGCAGACACCGCGCTTCTGCGGGGCGCCTTTGTCCTGGCGTATCCTGCGCTGCTTCATCGAGTTCAGCGTGTACTGCAGCGCCGGGGACTTGCTCTTGGCCTTCTTGGTTTGGCGTCCTTTACGGATCAACTGATTAATCGTGGGCACGTTTTGCCTCCAAAGCAGTGTCTTTCTGAGGTGATCACTCACCAGTGAATAATGATTAGTACGGTTTCAACGGGTGAGGCCTTCACGTGCAATTCAGGCCTCACCAAAGTTACACATTATACGCCTGCAAGCTAAAGTACACTCTCCAGACAACGAGGGTCGATTATATCATGGGCAAAAATGACCGTCAAGGAAGGCCCTGACCGCCGCCCAGCTCATCCAACTCCTCGCCCAGGCCAAGCAGACCGGTATCCATGCGCGGCGGGCGCACCCGTTCCTCGTCCTTGCCGAAGCGAATGACCTCGTCGGTGTCCATCACCGCTTCCACGGCCAGGCCAAGGCTCTGCAGCTCTTTCACCAGCACACGGAAGGAGGCCGGCAGGCTGGGCTCTTCGATCGGCTCGCCCTTGACGATGGCTTCGTAGGTCGCCACGCGGCCCTGAACATCGTCCGACTTGACCGTGAGCATTTCCTGCAGCGTGTACGCCGCGCCGTAAGCCTCCAGCGCCCACACTTCCATTTCGCCGAAGCGCTGGCCGCCGAACTGCGCCTTGCCGCCCAGCGGCTGCTGGGTCACCAGGCTGTACGGGCCGGTGGAGCGAGCGTGCACCTTGTCCTCGACCAGGTGGTGCAGCTTGAGCATGGTCATCACGCCCACGGTAACCGGCTGGTCGTAGGGCTCGCCGGTCTTGCCGTCGCGCAGCACCTTCTTGCCCAGGATGGGCATCGGCTCGCCGGTCTCGGCCATGTAGGCGTTGGCGCGCTCGCGGGCGTTCTCTTTGTTCACGTCCGAGACGTCCTGGCCCTCGCGCTCCAGCCACAGTTTCAGGCAGACGTAAACCGCCTGCTCGTCCTTCGACACGCCGTTTGGCGAGCCGTAGGTCTGGCCCTCGATGGACAGGCAGGATTCCGGATCGTAGCCCTGGTCACGCAGCCATTCGATCAACGTTGACCAGCGGGCATAGTTTTCCTCGGAGGACAGGCGGTACACATCGTAGCCGCGGCTGCCCAGCCACTCTTCCAGGTAGAGCAGGCGAACTTCATCGTCGTCGCGGATGCTCTCCGGTTCGTAGCCCTGCTCGGTCAACCATTCCCAGGCCTTGTCGGCTGTTTCCTTCCAGGCCCGATCGATCATCCAGGCGCGGGCCAGTTCCGCCTCAATCTCGCGCTCGTCAGCGCCGTCGAAGACCGGAGTCACCGCGCGGAAGCCCAGGCGGGACGCAGCCCAGCCCAGGTGAGCTTCCAGCACCTGACCGATGTTCATACGGCCCGGAACGCCGAGCGGGTTGAGGATCAGGTCCACCGGGGTGCCGTCTTCCAGGAAGGGCATGTCTTCCACAGGCACCACGCGGGAAACCACACCCTTGTTCCCGTGGCGGCCGGCCATCTTGTCACCGGCGGTGATCTTGCGGCGCTGAGCGACGGAAACGCGGACCATCATGTCCACGCCGGCCGACAGGTCAGCGTTGTCCTCGCGGGTGAAGACCTTGACGTCCACCACCTTTCCGCGCTCACCGTGCGGCATACGCAGCGAGGTGTCCTTCACGTCGCGGGACTTCTCACCGAAGATGGCGCGCAGCAGGCGCTCTTCGGGGGTCAGTTCTTTTTCGCCCTTCGGGGTGATCTTGCCGACCAGAATGTCGTTCGGCCCGACCTCGGCCCCGATGCGGATAATGCCCTGCTCGTCCAGGTCCTTGATCGCGTCCTCACCGACGTTGGGGATATCCCGGGTGATTTCCTCGGGGCCCAGCTTGGTGTCGCGCGCCTCGACCTCGTACTTTTCAATGTGCACCGAGGTGAAGCGGTCGTCCTGAACCAGTTTTTCGGAGATCAGGATGGCGTCTTCGAAGTTGCCGCCTTCCCAGGAGACGAAGGCGATGACCACGTTCTGCCCCAGCGCCAGATTGCCCTGGCGGGTGGAGGAGGAGTCGGCGATCACATCGCCCTTGCGCACGCGCTGGCCCTTTTCCACGGCCGGGCGCTGGTCGATGCAGGTGCTCTGGTTGGAGCGCTGGTACTTGCGCAGCCCATAGATCTTGAGCGACCCGTCGTTGTTGCGTACCACCACTTCGTGACCGGTCACCGAGATGACCTCGCCGTCTTCCTCGGCCATCACCACCTGGCCTGAGTCGAGCGCGGCGTAGCTTTCCATCCCGGTGGAAATGATCGGGATGTCGGGCTGGATCAGCGGCACGGCCTGTGCCTGCATGTTCGAGCCCATCAGCGCGCGGTTGGCGTCGTCGTGCTCCAGGAAGGGGATCAGCGCGGCGCTGATGCCCACCACCTGATGCGGGGCCACGTCCATGAAGTTAACCAGCTCGGCGTCTTCGACCAGGAAGTTGGAGTGCTCGCGGATGGAAACGCGGTTCACCGCGAACTCGTTGTACTCGTTCAGCGGCGTGTTCGCCTGGGCGATGCGGAACTTGTCCTCCGCGTCGGCGGACAGGTATTCGATCTCATCGGAGACAAACGGGGTGACGAAGATGACTGCTTTGTCCAGCTTCTGGATCTTCGGCAGCATTTCAGCGGTGATGCGCTCGCCTTCAGCGGCGATCACTTCGCCCGTCTCCGGGTCGGTCAGCGTCTCGCGCAGCTGGCGGCCGACCAGACGCGGATCGTTGGATGACAGCGAGCGAAGCACGCGGCGGTAGGGAGTCTCGATAAAGCCGTACTCGTTGACCCGCGCAAAGCTGGCCAGACGGCCGATCAGACCAATGTTTGGACCTTCCGGCGTTTCCACCGGGCAGATGCGGCCGTAGTGCGAGTGGTGCACGTCGCGCACGTCAAAGCCGGCGCGCTCGCGGCGCAGACCGCCAGGACCCAGCGCGGAGAGCGTGCGCTTGTGGCGCAGCTCGGCCAGCGGGTTGGTCTGGTCCATGAACTGCGACAGCTGGCTGGATCCGAAGAACTCGCGCAGCGCAGCCACCACCGGGCGGATATTAATCAGCGACACCGGGGAGACCTGGTCCTGATCGCGGATGGACATGCGCTCCTTGATCACCCGCTCCATACGGCGCATGCCGATGCGCAGCTTGTTCTGGATCAGCTCGCCCACCGTCTTCACACGGCGGTTGCCGAGGTGGTCGATGTCGTCCTTCTGCTCTCGCTCGTTGTTGATCAGGATCATGCGCCGGATCAGGTAGACCACGTCCCACTTGGTCACCGTGCGGTGGGTCACCGGAATGCGGTCGCTGAGGTCCAGCTTCTGATTGAGCTTATAGCGGCCGACCCGCTCCAGGTCATAGTGGCGGTGGTCGAAGAGCTGCTCAACCAGGAACTGGCGGGCGTTGTCCAGCGTGGCCGGATCGCCGGGTCGCATGCGCTTGAAAAACTCGAGCAGCGCTGCTTCGGCGATGGTCAGGTTGCCGGTCAGGTCCCAGGCAGGCTCCTGGCGCATGGTCGAGGCGATGAACTGGCGGTCCGGGTTGTTATCCACATCCTGGAACAGCGCGATCAGTTCTTCGTCGGTGCCGGTCTTAATGGGGGAATCCTCCAGCCCGTCGCTGACCGCGGCCAGCGCGCGCAGAAAGATGGTGATGGGCACCGTGCGTTTGCGGTTGAATTTGAGGATCAGATAATCGTTCTTGCGAGTCTCGAACTCCATCCAGGCGCCGCGGTCGGGGATCAGCTTGGCCATGGCCAGGCGGTGACCGGTGGCGCGGTCCAGCGGGGCTTCGAAGTACACACCCGGAGAGCGGATCAGCTGCGAGACGACCACACGTTCCGTACCGTTAATAATGAAGGTACCCTTCTCGGTCATCTCGGGGAAATCGCCCAGGAAGATGTCCTGCTTAATCGGCTCGGGGATGTCCGGACCGGCGAGGAGTACCGAAACGTTCAATGGCGAGGCGTAGGTCAGATCGCGCTCAAGGCATTCTTCAATCGAATGTTTGGGTTCCCCGAACCAGTATTTCAGCCCCCACTGCTGAGACTCAGGGGAGCGGCTGGGGAAGTACAGGCGCATTCCTTTATTGTAGGATTCGATCGGGCAGACTTCATCAAACAAGTCTGCCAGACCCTCCGTCTTGAGACGGCGGAAGGAATCCAGTTGGACTTCAATTAGATTGGGGAGTTCAAATCCGGCAGAAATGCGTGCGTATGATTTTACGGGCAACTCAGAAGGCATAAACTTTCTCCTGGCGTTCTAGAACATGGCAGGATCGAAGCAACAGACAAGTAAACCGCTGTAAGCGGTGACAGGCCCAAAGCAAAGGTTTATTATATCAAACGGTTAACCCCCGGTCAAGAATTTCGGTCCTTATTTGGAAAACTGGTTTGCTGCCAGCGTCCCCTGCGCAGTCGCGCGCCGCGCAGCGGGATGATTTCCCCCACGACTTTCTGGCCGGGATAGATTCGCAGCACCCCGATGGACGGCTCAGCTTCGGGCAGGTCCACCCCGGCGGACCCGGGGTTGAACAGCAGGCGCCCGTCCAGCTGCAGATTCGTGGCCCGGTGCGTGTGCCCGAACACGATCACCCGCGCCTCGGGATGGGGCCGGACCAGTACCTTCAGGTAGCGCTCCAGGCGGTAGCCAAAGACGATGTGCTGCCATTTGTCCCACAGGTAATCCCACCAGGAGCCGTGCCCATGCTGCAGAGCAATGGGTACCCCGCCAACCTCAATCAGCTCCGTCCAGCCCAACTGACCTCGCAGCAGCCAGTCGCGGTTGCCTCGCACGGCGGTCACCGGCGCGATCTGCTCCAGCTCCCGCAGCACGGCGGGCGAGCAGATATCCCCGGCATGCAGGATGCGGTCCACCCCTGCCCGGCGCAGCGCCGGCAGAACTTCCGGGTGCAGCTCTCTGGCCCGGTCTGGGATGTGGGTGTCCGAAAGCACGCCCAGTGTGGCCAGCGGCTGCTCATCCAATCCGGCCGGCACGGTGCTCTCAGCGGGTGAGGCACCGGTTTCAGGATCGAAGGACTGCCCCACCGCCCTTCAAACCTCCAGCAGGGATGCCAGGTCCCGGCGGGCCTGGCGGGGATCCTGAAAGTGAACGACGTGCAGGCCCATCCGGCGTGCCGCTTCGATATTCGGCGGGAAGTCGTCCACAAAGACAGCTTCCTGCGGCTGCACCTCCAGCCTGTCCAGCACCAGCCGGAAGGCCTCCGGGTCTGGCTTGCGCATGCGCACTTCGGCGGAAAACACGACGAAGTCGAATACGCCGGTGAAATCGTATATTCCCCGAACCATCTCCCGGGTTCCATCCCAGGCGTTGCTGAGCAGCGCCGTCTTGTACCGCGGGCGCAGGGACTGGATGTACTCCACCAGCTCCAGGTCCACCCGGTCGCCGCTCCAGAACTCGCGGATGAAATCCTCCAGTTCCTCCGGAGACAGCCTGAGCTGCGCGCCAACCCAGGCCCAGTGTTCGGCCTGCGTGATCAGCCCGGCTTCCGCCCTGGCTGAGGATTCCGATCCAAACACCAGGCTTTCCAGCGCTGCCCGGTTGGTGCCGTACTTTTCCGCCAGGCGATCGCGCGGACCGCCGTCTACGGTGCGCAGGATCACCCCGCCCATGTCAAAGATGACCGCTTTGATGCTGCCCATTGATCTCCTCTGCCTCCCCGAGTATACCATTCGATTCTCCCTGAGGCGACCGCTGTTCGCAGGTTCGGCTTTATACTCAGGGTATATATAGAAAAAAGAAAGGTGAATACCTATGAGACTTGGTGGAGGAGGCGGAGGGGGCTGGCGCAGCGTCATCCAGGCGGAGGACGAGCGCCCCAGATTGACCAGAGAACTGCTGCTGCGCGTGCTGCGCTACGGCCGCCCTTACCGGCTGCAAATTGTCGGGATGCTGGCCCTGATCCTGATCGTCTCCGGGCTGAACCTGCTCAACCCGCTGATCGTCCGGGACCTGATCGACCGCGCAATACCATCCGGAGACGTAAACCGCCTGATCTTCCTCGCCTCGATGCTGCTGGTCCTGCCGGTGGTCCGCGGGCTGATCAGCGTGGTGCAGCGGCGACTGAACGCCAGCGTCGGTGAGGGGGTGATTTTCGACCTGCGGGTGGCGCTGTACGAGCATCTGGAGCGCATGTCGCTGCGCTTCTTCACCCACACCAAGGTCGGCGAGCTGATGAGCCGCCTGAACAACGACGTGATCGGCGCGCAGAACGCCATCAGCAACACCATCATCAGCATCCTGACCAACATTGTGCAGGCGGTGGCCGTACTGGCGGTGATGTTCACGCTGGAATGGCGCCTGACGCTGATCAGTATCGTCATCCTGCCGCTCTTCCTGCTGGCCGCTTCGCGCATGGCCACCCGGCTGCGGGATATTGCCCGCGAGAACATGTCGGCCAACGCCCAGATGAACGCCATGATGAACGAAACCCTGAACATCGGCGGGGTGCTGCTGGTCAAGCTGTTCGGCCGGGTGGAAGAGGAAACCCGCCGGTTCGAGGCCCGGGCAAAGGCGGTGAAGGATATCGGCGTGCGCCGGGCCGTGACCGGCGCCAGTTTTTTCGTGATCATCGGCCTGCTGAGCGCGGTCGGTTCGGCGCTGGTGTACGGCATCGGCGGTTACCTGGTGATGCAGAACGCCTTCACCGTGGGCACCATCGTCGCCTTCGGCGCTTACCTGGGCAGCCTGTACTCGGCGCTGCAGTCACTGGCCAATGCCCCGGTTGAGTTCGCCACCTCGGTGGTCAGCTTCGAGCGGGTGTTCGAAGTGCTCGACCTGCCGCTGGAGATCGCCGAGAAACCCGACCCGGTGCGCCTGAAAGAGATCCGCGGCGAGCTGGTCTTTGAGAATGTCACCTTCCGCTACGCTGCCGACGAGTCAAACCTGCTGAGCGACGTGCGCCGCTTCGGGCAGATGGACCAGATCACCGCCGCCCTCTCCGGTGAAGTGCCGGAAGAGGAGGAGGAGGAAGAGCCGGAGGCCGAGGTGGCCGCGAGCCAGGCCCGCTCGCTGGCGCTGGAAGATATCAGCTTCACCGTCCAGCCCGGCGAGCTGGTCGCGCTGGTCGGCCCCAGCGGAGCAGGCAAGACCACGCTGACCTATCTGATCCCGCGGCTGTACGACCCCGACGAAGGCCGCATCTGCCTGGATGGGTACGACCTGCGCGACCTGAGCCTGGATGACCTGGCCCGGCAGGTGGGCATGGTCACACAGGAAACGCACCTGTTCCACGACACCGTGCGCACCAACCTGCTCTACGCCCGGCCGGACGCCACCCAGGAAGAAATCGAGGAAGCCGCAAGGGCCGCCAATATCCACGACTTCATCGCCGGCCTGCCCCACGGCTACAACACCGTCGTCGGGGAGCGCGGCTACCGGCTGAGCGGCGGAGAAAAACAGCGCCTGGCCATCGCCCGGGTAATCCTGAAGAACCCGCGCGTGCTGGTGTTCGACGAAGCCACCAGCTCGCTGGACAGCCAGTCCGAAGCGCTCATCCAGGAGGCCCTCAAGCGGGTGATGCAGGGGCGCACCACCATCGTCATCGCCCACCGCCTGAGCACCATCCTGGCCGCCGACCAGATCCTGGTCATGAACCGGGGACGAATCGTCGAGCGCGGCACCCACGACGAGCTGCTGCAGCTGGACGGCCTGTACGCCCACCTATATCACACCCAGTTCAGCCGGGAGCCTGGCCTCTAGGCCGCGGTTAATCAGCCCACAGGTCGACCACCACTCGCCCGGTTTGCCCGCCGGCCAGGATGCGCTCGATCTCTGCGTCCAGCTCCGCAAACGAAACCCGCCGGCCGATCTGCTCCAGACCGGGCAGCTTCCATTCCCCTGCAATCCGCTGCCACAGCGTCTTTCGCTGCGGGAGGGGCAGTTGGGCCGTATCGATCCCCAGCAGGCGCACCCCGCGCAGGATGAAAGGGAAAACAGTGGTGTGCAGCTCAGCCCCGGCCGCGTTGCCGCAGGCGGTCACTGTCCCCTGGTAGCGAGCGGCGGCGATGGCCGCGGCCAGGTACGCCCCGCCGACGGTGTCCACCACGCCCGCCCAGCGGCTCTTGAGCAGCGGACGCCCGGCCCCTTCCAGCAGCTCCTGCCGGTGAATGACTTCGGACGCCCCCAGGCGGGTGAGATAGTCCCGCTGCTCCAGCTTGCCGGTGGCGGCGACCACCTCGTAACCCTCCCGGGCCAGCAGCGCCACGGCAAAGCTGCCCACCCCGCCAGTGGCGCCTGTGACCAGCACCGGGCCATCTCCCGAAGACACACCGCTTTCGATCAATGCCGCAACGCTTGCGGCCGCAGTGAACCCGGCCGTGCCGTAGACCATGCTTTCGTACAGCGTAAGGCCCTCCGGCCGCGGCATGACCCGGTCCGCCGGCACGCGAATGAACTGACCAAACCCGCCCGGGATGCTGACGCCAAGCTCGTATCCACTCACCAGCACTTCAGCGCCGGGCTGGAAATCCGCTGACCGGCTCTCCTCCACAACCCCGGCCGCGTCGATTCCCGGGGTGTGGGGATAGGTTTTGGTGACGCCTTTGTTTCCGCTGGCCGAGAGCGCGTCCTTGTAATTAAGGGATGAGTAAAGCACCCGGACCAGCACATCGCCTTCCGGTAGGTCATCGATCGTCCTCTGGTCGATCGAGCGGGTGAAGCTTCCGTCTGCCTGTTCGCGAACCACCAGCGCCAGAAACTGCTTTTCCATCAAAAAGGTACCTCCTGCGGCTTTTTCGGGCTAGAATAGGAGACAATGCGCAAATGGTTCCTCGCCCTTCTTTTCATCCTGGGCTTCATTTTCATTATTACCCGATTTGGTGAAATCGAGCAGGTTCTGGCGGTCATTCAGGCCGCCGACTGGCGGTTCTTCACCATGGCGCTGGCGCTGCAGGCGGTCTGGTTCGGGCTGGTCACGCGGGCATACCAGCGCTTCTACCAGGCCATGCAGGTGCGCGAAAAGCTCTCCCGCCTGTTCCTGGTGGTGACCGCGGCCAATTTCATCACCATCCTGACCCCCTCCGGGGGGATGACCGGGCTGGCGGTGTTCCTCTCGGACGCCCGCCGGCGGGGTCACTCGATCGGCCATGTGATGGTCGCCTGCGTGCTGTACCTGATCAGCGACTACACCGCCATATTCCTCATCGGTCTCTCGGGCTTCTGCTATTTGCACCAGCTGAACCGGCTGAACTGGGTGGAAATCACCGCCGCCAGCATTATCGGCCTGGTTCTTCTGGGGCTGTGCAGCCTGCTCTATCTGGGCGTGCGCTCCACCGAGCGCTTTGGCTGCGTGCTGGCCCGCCTGGCCCGCATCATCAACCGCATCGCCCGGCCAATCCTTCGCAAACCGCTGGTCTCGGAGGCCTGGGCGCATCATGTGGCCGAGGAAACTGCGGAAGGCATCACCCGCCTGGCCCGCCAGCCTGGCCTGTTTGCCGCGCCGGTAGCCTTCACGCTGGGCAACAAACTGGTGCTGATGGCCATTTTATGGGTCATGTTCCTGGCCTTCAAAGTCCCCTTCACCCCCTGGGCGCTGGTCACCGGGTTTGGCACGACCTACCTGTTCGCCATCGTCACCCCCAGCCCGTCCACGGTCGGGGTGCTGGAAAGCCTGATGACGCTCTCGCTGGTGGCGGTCAATGTGCGCCTGGAGGCGGCCGCGGTCATCACGCTCGGCTACCGGGCAGTCACCTTCTGGCTGCCGTTCTTCCTGGGCGGCTGGACGCTGCGGCAGCTGTCCCTGCCGGTCGGCGGGCCGCCGGCTGAGCCCCTGTTTATCCCCACCATCAGCGACCCTGCCGCCAATCCCCCGGAGGAACCGCGGAGTGATCAGCCCGGCCGGTAGCGGCTAGCTTTCTCCCGATCTTTACGGATGAGGGCCATCCACAGCATATCTTCGTACCGGCCGCCGCGCTGGACCGCCTTTCGCGTACGGTCTCTTTCCACGCAGCGGACCGTGAGCCAGTTGAGATACAGCTCCCAATAACAAAAGCGCTGCATCTGCTGCAGCGCTTTTGATCGTAATGTATTTCCTTTTCCAGTAAGACAGAGCTCACCGGTCACCTGTTCGGGATCTTCATCCTGCAGGGAACCTTTTTTCACCTTTCAACAGCGGTATGCTCAGGCGGTTCATTTTCGCTTCCCCTGCTTCGTCCCTGCTCAAACACCCAGGCTGGCGGGCCGGCCGCAGGACGTGAAGCGCGGAAAGTCGAGCAGCGCCTCCCCCTCAAAGGCGACCACGCCCGCCCTGCCGGTCTCGCGCTGGTACTGCAGCAGGCGCTGGTAGTCCGGCGAGCACTGCACATCCTCCCTGCGCTCGGCGAGCACAACCTTGCGGATCAGCCCGGACTGCAGGTCGGCCATCATCTGGCGGAAGGCCGGGCGCTCGGCACGGGGATGAGGCAGCACGTCGACGTAGACCGCCACCAGCTCGCCCATTTCAGGACGGCTGCGGAGCGCCAGCAGGCCGGCATACAGGCGGCGCTTGGCATCCCGGCTGTAAGGCTCACCATCGTTCAGGACGCCGCAGACATACAGTCCCACAGCCCCTTCCCGGTGCCCGGAAGACGGGTTCAGATAATCAACGCGGTAGCCGCCTGGTTTTCTCAAGGTTTCAAACATGGCTGACCTCCTTGCGGTAGGGTCAAGAGCGGTTTCGGCACGGAACCTGGTGGTTCCCTCATCAGAACAGCACATTATCGCAGGTTTCTTCAGCATGCCAGCCTCTCAATCAAAAAGGCCACGATCCGGTCCCGTGGCCTTTCAGGCGGTAAAAACAATTCAGCCACGGGTTCTTTGGAGCGCTCCCGTGGCTGTCGGTGTTGGTTGTCGAGTCAGCTACCGATCCCCAGGCACACTCCGAGAAGGCACAACGCTGCCAGCAGCGGAGGAAGAAATCACTTCAGCAGCCCACTTTTCCATTCTCGGCGCTTCCTTTCTATAGGATCAGAATAACGTAATAAGTATAGCAACCATTGCGGCTGTGTCAACAGGTTTCAGAATATTTTAAGAATTCTAATCCGCGCTGGAACCCGTCCGCGCACTCCGCAGAAAAGGGCGGTTTCTGTTTATAATTTAGACGATGGAAACCCTGCGAAGACAAATTCAAGAAGTCACCGGACTCACCCTGAACGCGGCGCAAATGGCCGCTTTCCAGCGCTACGAGCAGGAGCTGCTTGCCTGGAACGCCCGCTTTAACCTGACGGCCATCCGGGACGTGCCCGGCATCCGCAGCAAGCACTTTCTGGACTCGCTGACCTGCACTCTGGCCTGGGGCAAGAACCCGCCCGCCTCACTCATTGACATCGGCACAGGGGCCGGGTTCCCTGGGATCCCGCTGAAAATCGCCTGCCCGAGCCTTAAGCTGACCCTGGTCGAGTCGGTGGGCAAGAAGGTGGCCTTCTGCAGGCACATCGTCGAGACGCTGAACATGAAGAACGTGACCGTGATCCAGGCGCGGGCCGAGGAGCTGGGCCAGCACAGAGATCACCGCGAGGCTTACGACTGGGCCGTCGCCCGGGCGGTCGCCAACCTGCCGATTCTGGCGGAGTACCTGCTGCCGCTGGTGCGCACCGGCGGCGTGGCTCTGGCGCAGAAAGGCGAAGACGCCCCGGCCGAAGCTCACGCGGCGGAGCGCGCCATCCAGGTGCTGGGCGGCAAGCTGCGCAAACTGACCCCGGTCGAGCTGCCCGGGGTCGCCGACGACCGCTTTCTGGTGGTCATCGACAAGGTACACCAGACACCTCCGGGCTATCCCCGGCGGGTCGGGCTGCCGGCTAAAAAACCGATTGTGTAACCCGTCCGCTCAGGCCCGGGCGACCACGCCCGTCTGCACCTGCCAGACGGTGCTTTCGCGCACGAAGGCCTCCGGGAACTGGGTCAGGTCAGTCGTGGTCAGCACGGACTGCTCCGACTGTGTGAGGATTTCAAGCAGGTCCTTGCGGCGCTGCGCGTCCAGCTCGGCCAGAGTTTCATCCAGCAGCAGCACCGGCCATTCTCCCGTGCGGGCCTTCATCCAGTGCAGTTCGGCCAGCTTGAGCGCCAGCAGCGTGGTGCGCACCTGCCCCCGGGAGCCAAAATCCCCCAGGTCAACCCCGTTGGCCAGGAAGCGCACTTCATCGCGGTGAGGGCCAATGGTGGTCACACCCCGGGCGATTTCTTCAGGGCGCAGCAGTTCCAGTCTCCGCTGGAATCCCTGCTGGATCTGTTCGCGGGTAAACTTGCTCCGGTCCACATCCGTGTCCAGCGGCAGGCTGAACTGCCCGGCCGGTTTGGGCAGCGGGTCATAGGCCGGGTGGTAGACCATGCGCAGCACTTCCTGCCCGTGCGTCAGGCGGTAATGGTAGCGCGTGGCCTCGCGCTCCAGCTCCTGCACGGCTTCGATGCGGTTGGAAATCAGCACCGCGCCGCGTTTGGAGAGCAGCTCATCCCAGTAATCCAGCTGGCTGATGTCGCCGCGGCGCTCGGCAAGCTGCTTGAGCAGCGCGTTGCGCTGGCTGAGGATCTGCGAGTATTCCGTCAGCGCCTGGGCATAACCGGGCACCGTCTGCGAGAGCGCCAGGTTCAGGTACCGCCGGCGCTCCTCCGGCCCGCCTTCCACGATGCTGGTCATCTGGGGCAGGAAGATCACCGCGTTGAACAGGCGCAGCGCCTCGTGCACCGAGCGCTTGACCCCGTCCACCAGCACTTCCTTGCGCAGCCGCGGACCGTTGGCCGCGGTGGCCTCCTGGATCAGACGCGCTTCGATGCGGTGTCGCTGCCCGCCGCGCTCAAACTCACCCACCACGCGGCCCACAGCCAGGCTCTCCTGCCCGGCGAGGAAGTTGATCAGCTGGCGGTCGGTGCTGGCGTGCAGCGAGGTAAACGCCGCCAGGTAGTAGATCGCCTCCAGCAGGGTGGTCTTCCCCTGAGCGTTGTCTCCGACCAGCAAGAGAACCCGCCTCGGCACATCCATGTCCAGGCGGGCGAAGGAACGAAAATTGGTCAGGGACAGGTGGGTCAGGTGCATGAAAACTTGACTACCCGGTCAGTCAATATAAATCTCTTCTTCCTCGCTGGGCTTCCAGACCTTCGTGGCCCGGTCGGTGAACATCACGCCGTCCAGGTGATCGATCTCGTGCTGGAAGATGCGGGCAACCCAGCCGGACAGATCCAGCTTGAGCGGTTTACCGCGCGCGTCCTGCCCTTTGACCACCACAGCCAGATGCCGTTCCACCTCTCCGACCAGGCCGGGCACCGAAAGGCAGCCTTCAATGCCCATCACCGTCTCTTCCGAGGCCGCGACGATCTGGGGATTGACAATGGTGTACAGACGCTTGGGGGATTCCTCATCCTCTTCGTCTTCATTATATTCGACCACGATCACGCGCTGCTGCACGCCCACCTGGGGTGCGGCCAGGCCCACGCCCGGCGCTTCGCGCATCGTTTCGACCATGTCATCGATCAGAGTTTTCAACTCAGGTGTAAACCGGGTCACCTTCTTAGCCTTGCGCCGCAATACGGGATCCGGCAAAGTCACTATTTTCCGAACAGCCATTTCCTTCACAAAATCTCCAGTCTGCCAGTAAAACACCTATCACACCGGCAGCGTTTAATTCTACCCGATATCCCGGCGGTTTGGGCGATTGCGTCCCGAATCCGCGGGGTTTTCGATCATCTGGTGGTAGGTGTGGATCCAGTCGGCGATGCTCATCTCCTGCCGCTCCTGGTCGCGCTGCTTTTCGCCCAGGCCGTACTGCATGAAGCGCTGAAACAGCTCGCGCTGCACCTCGGACGGGTTGAAGACATGATTAAAGGTAAACACCGTGTCGCCGATGCGGATGTAGACCGTGCCAAAGTTGAGCAGCAGGCCAATCGGCCCGTGGCGCTTGTACTCGATGCTCTGGATGTTGCGGATCGGTGCGGCGCGCTTGTGCTCCAGACCGAGCGGTCGCTTATACAGGTCCACCACCTGCTCTCCGGTGATCTGGTATCGGTCGTTGCGCCAGTCGATGTACTGGTAGAACCACCAGCCCATCGCCAGCATCCCCAGCGCGGTCAGGATCATCATGATGTTCAGCGGCGTGAGCGGCAGTTCATCGAACCGGCCCGCCAGCGTCAGGATCATGCCGGTGATCACACCGACGAGCAGGAGCGTCGGCAGCCAGACGCGCACCACCAGCATCCACCAGTGCGTCCAGTAGGTGACCATCCCGTTCTCTTCCTGGCGCAGGCGGAACAGATGCGACCACAGCCCCACGATGGGGTGCGGGTCATCCTGGTCAGCCGTTACGGGCCTGCGCGCCGGCTGCGGGGCCGGGTCTGGCAGGCCGGCCAGGCGGCGGTGCAGCGCCGAGCGAATCTCCGACTGACGAACCGATTCCTTCGCCCGGGTGGCGCGGACCCGCTGCGCCTCCATCAGCTGCAGCACCAGGTCAGGGCGGGCCAGTTTGCTGAGCTGGATGTTGCCGGTATAGGTGCGGATGACGATGTCTCCGTACCCTATCCAGCGCGCCCACTGGTCCGTGCGGATCTCACTGCCCAGGATAGCCTCCAGCGGCACCTCCTGACGGCTTTCGTACAGCAGGGCTACCTTCTCCACAGAGACAACCCGGCTGTTGGTGATGATGGAATAGTCGTTGGACCAGTCCAGCGCCACCCAGGCTGCCCAGGCCAGGCTGCCCAGCAGCGCCATCGCCAGCAGCGGGAAGGGCCAGAGCAGCTGCGGGGCGTCCAGCCGCCAGATCAGGCCCAGCGGCAGCACCAGCCCGAAGATCACCAGCGCCGGGCCAAGCAGGCGCAGCAGCAGGAACATCAGATGGCGGCGGGAAATGAAGCGAATGTATTCCCGCTGGCCCAGCCAGCGCGGGCGCACTTTCAGGCTGAGGTAGAAACTTTTCTCCAGCAGCGACAGCGCATCCGCCAGATCAGGGATCTCCGCGGACAGTTCGTCCAGGTCTTCCGCCGCCAGGCAGAAGGCCATCGTGCGGGTGGTGGCCGTGGCGTTGGTGGTGCGGGCGTTCCGGGCGCCCAGTGCTTCTTCGCCGAATGTATCCCCCACCTCCACCAGGGCGACCTCGTGCTCCCGGCCGTCGTCCGGCACCGAGAGCAGCACCCGGCCGCTGTGCAGAAAGTAAAACGCGTCCGCCGCCTGGCCCTGTTCGTAAATGCGCTGGCCGGCCTCAAAGGCGTACAGCTCCAGGTGGTAGTACACCTGCTCCAGCTGCTGCTCATTGAGCGCGCGAAACAGGTGGATGGAGCGCAGGCGCTCAAATACTTCCGACCGGTCGACTTTCATCCCTCAAGTATATCCTAACGAGATTGTATGTCTGGAACGCCGGTGAGAATCTGGTAGAATGAAGCCGGCAAGCACCCTGAAACGGTCCGAAAACAAATGAAAAAGAACCCTTCCATCCTGCGATGGCTTTCAATTCTCATTCTCTTCCTGGCGGCCCTGCTGGCCATATTCCAGCTGATTAACTTCAGCAGGATTCGTGCCAGTTTCTTCCCGGGAACCACCATCGCCGGCGTGGATGTCTCCGGTCTCAGCCGCCAGCAGGCCGCCGAGCGGCTGATGCTGATCTACAGCCTGCCGGTCGAAGTGCGCTACGGCGACGCGGCCATTCAGATCAAGCCTTCCAACGTCGGCTTCTCGCTGGATCTGGAAACCATGCTGGCCGCCGCCGACCAGGCGCGCGGGTCAAGCTCCTTCTGGGCCGGTTTCTGGAACTACCTGTGGAACCAGATGCCCCCGGCCACGGACGTCCCCCTGCGGGCCAGCGTCTCGGAGGAGCGGCTGCGCGCGTATCTGATTAACGAAATTGTGCCCCGCTACGACCAGCAGCCCACGGCCGCCATGCCAGTGCCGGGCAGCACCGGTTTCACCCCGGGCAAAGCCGGCACGAAAATGGACGTCGACCGGGCAGTGATCCTGATCCAGGACGCGCTGCGCTCGCCCACCAGCCGCATCGTCAACCTGTCCTACAACACGGTCGAGCCGCCGCGTCCCTCCCTGCAGACGCTGGGCGTGCAGCTGCGGCAGGTCATCGATGTGTCCGGGTTCGACGGGCTGACCGAGGTATACCTGCTGGACCTGCAGACCAACCAGGAAGTGCAGGTCGCCCGCATGAACGGCGCGGACCTCACTCCCGACATCGCCTTCACCGCCGCCAGCACCATGAAGATCCCCATCATGATCTCCTCCTTCCGGCGGATGGGCGAGCCCACCCCCCAGGAAGCGCTGGACCTGATGCGGGCCATGATCGAGCTGTCGCAGAACGACCCCGCAGACCAGCTGATGGAAGACCTGATGGACAAGACCCTCGGCCCGCTGCAGGTGACCGAAGACCTGCAGGCCCTGGGGCTGGAGAACACCTTCCTGGCCGGGTATTTCTACCCCGGCGCGCCGCTGCTCAAGCGCTACACCACCCCGGCCAACAGCCGCACCGACGTCGACACCTCACCCGACGACTACAACCAGACCACCCCGGCTGAGATGGGCATGCTGCTCAACGACCTGTACCAGTGCGCGTCCAACGGGGGCGGCAGCTTCGCGGCGGTCTTCCCGGGTGAGATCAGCCAGTCGGAATGCCGGCAGATGATCGACCTGCTGACCAAAAACCTGCTGCCCGCGCTGATCCCGGCCGGCATTCCCGAGGGGACCCGCATCGCCCACAAGCACGGCTGGATCACCGAACTGGACGGCTATGTGCACACCTACAGCGACGCGGCCATCATTTACTCGCCCGGGGGCAACTACATCCTGGTGATCTACCTCTATCACCCGGTGCAGGCGCTCTGGGACGAGGCCAACCAGCTGATGGCGGACCTGTCTCAGGCAGTGTACAACTACTACAACACCTCGCTGCGCTGACCTACCGGCCGGATTCAGCCTACCTCAGCCGCGGAAGCAGCTCCTCGGGCGCGAATCCCATCGCTGCGCACAGCTCGTTCTGCGCTTCATTTAGCGCGGACCGCAGCCGCTCCAGGCGTTCCGGCTCCAGCGAGCCGAGATGACGATAGCGAGCCTGCAGCGCTGCCAGGCGCTCCTCAAAGCTGACCAGCTGCGAGCCTTCCACCAGCTTGTCGGCGAAGCAGACCACCTTCTCCTCCCAGGTGATCGGACGATCTTCCTCACTCAGCAGGGAGAACAGCAGGTGGCGGCGGGCGATGCGGGCCAATTCCGGCTGACCGCGCTCCTCCAGCATTTGCCCCGCCCTTTCGGCGTGGCTCTCCCCCTTCGTTTCATCCGCCTGCAGTTTGGCCAGGTCGTGCAGCAGCCCGCCGCGGTGCGCCAGGATGGGGTCAGCCGGATGCCCGGCATTCCTCAGCCAGAGCGCCATCAGGTAAGAAACCTGAGCCACCTTCTCCACGTGGTCGAGCAGCCGGCGGGGCGTTCCCACCTGCAGGTACCAGGTCAGGCAGTCACGCACCTCCGGCAGGCGGCGGCCGTTAATCTTCTCCGGCAGCTCGCGCAGATCCCGCAGCTCAATAGAATGCAGCGGCAGCAGGCCGGGCGCAGCCCGGCCGGTCGGGTTGTACCAGGCGGTCATCCAGCCAGCCCGCCAGGCGCCAAGCACGTCATCCTCGAACCGGTCCCCGACCATAAGCATCTCTTCCGGACGGGCGCCGCAGGCCTGCTCCACCCCGCGGAAGAAGGCCAGCTCCGGCTTGCGCGCCTGCACCCGGACCATGGTGAAGATCTCCTCAATATACTGGCCGAGGCTGACCCGGTCGAGCGCCGTGCGGATCTGCCCGGGTGAGGAGTCGGCCGCGTTGCTGGCCAGCACCAGCCGGTACCTCCCGCGAAGCGCCGCAAGCATCTCAGCCGCGCCGGGCACCTCAGCCACCTCTGGCCAGTCCACCATTGCGTTGGTATAGGCTGGGTTGACTTGCATCAACGTGTCACCCCAGTCAAATACAATTACCTTCGGCCGTTTATTTTCAAATGCCATGACGCCCTCCGGAGTTTGGTCCGGCCGGTTTTCAAGCCGGTCAAGAGCAGAGTATACCTCCGCAAGCAATAGTTCAGGTTAAAAAACCCTTGTCTCGCTTAAGAAACCCCTCGCAGGAAGGGACGGCTGGTATAATGCCAGATATGCCCTCACTGGTAGCCCTGGACCTGGAAACGACCGGCCTCGATCCCTCCACCGACGCGATCATCGAAATCGGGGCGGTTCGCTTTAACGGATCCCGGGTGGAGGCGGAGTTTAATACGCTGGTCAACCCCAACCGGCCCATCCCCGCCTTCATCACCCAGCTGACCGGCATCAACAATGAAATGGTACGCAATGCCCCGCCGTTCGGAGCGGTGGCCCGGCAGTTGGCCGATTTCATCGGCGACTCGCCGGTGGTGGCCCACAACGCCCGCTTTGACGTCGGGTTCCTGCAGAAGCGCGGGCTGCTCCCCTATAACGATGTGATTGACACCTATGAGCTGGCCGCGGTGATGATGCCTACCGCCAGCCGCTACAACCTGGGTTCGCTGGGGCAAATCCTGGGCATCCTGATCCCCAACTCGCACCGGGCGCTGGATGATGCCCGGCTGGCCCACGCGGTCTACTGGCGGCTGTTCCAGAAGGCCATGGAGCTGCCGGTGGACATCATCGCCGAGTTCGTCCGCCAGAGCGAGCATCTGGACTGGGACGCGGCGAACGTGTTCCGCCAGGTGCTAAAAGAGCGCGCCCGCCAGCCCATCGCCCCGCGCAGGGTGGACGGTCACAGCCTGGAAGGGCTGTTCCAGACCGAGAAGGTGCTGCTGGCGCCGGAGATCAACGCCCGCTGCCAGCCGGCGCCGCTGGACATCGACGAAGTCGCTGCGCACCTGGAACATGGCAGCGATTTTTCACGGCACTTCCGCCAGTTCGAATCGCGCCCGCAGCAAACCCAGATGCTGCGGGCGATCTGCGAAGCGCTGAACGGGCACCGGCACCTGCTGGTGGAAGCCGGAACCGGTACGGGGAAATCCTTCGCTTACCTGATCCCCGCCGCCATCTGGGCGGTGGAAAACAACACCCGGGTGATGGTGTCCACCAACACCATCAACCTGCAGGACCAGCTGATCAAGAAGGACATCCCTGACCTGTGCGCCGCGCTCAAACTCGACCTGCGCGCCACGGTGCTGAAAGGGCGGAACAACTACCTCTGCCCGCGCAGGCTGGAGGCTCTGCGCCAGCGCGGCCCCGAAAACCCGGATGAGATGCGCATCCTGGCCAAACTCCTGGTCTGGATTGAGCAGGGCGGCCAGGGCGACCGGCATGAGATCAACCTGAACGGCCCGGCCGAACGCGACCTGTGGAACCGGCTTTCGGCGGACGATGAAACCTGCCAGCCGGAGGTCTGCCTATCACGACGCGGCGGGCTGTGCCCCTTCTACAAGGCCCGCATGGAGGCCCAGAACGCGCATCTGGTGGTGGTCAACCATGCCCTGCTGCTGGCCGACGCCGTCTCCGGCAGCCGGGTGCTGCCCGAGTACGAGTATCTGATCATCGACGAGGGCCATCACATCGAGTCCGCCACCACCAACGCGCTCTCCTACCAGGTGAGCCAGACTGACCTGCAGCGCATGCTGCGTGAGCTGGGCAGCTCGTCCACCGGCATCCTGGGCCGGCTGCTGCGCGTGCTGCAGGGTGAGGTTCGCCCTTCGGACCTGGCGGTCATGCACGCCGCCGTCGATAAAGCCACCGATGCCGCCTTCCGCCTGGAGCGCGACCTGCGCCAGTTCTTCGCCAGCATCGAAAACTTCATGGAAAGCATGCGGGAGGGCCAGCCGGTGAGCGGCTACGGGCAGACCCAGCACCTGTTACCCTCCACCCGCCGCCTTCCCGCCTGGGATGAGGTGGCCATCACCTGGGACAACACCCAGACGACCATGAACCAGCTGCTGGAGCACATCGACAGGATCCACAGCTCCATTGGCGTGCTGCAGCCCGAGCCTGGCCCCGACCTGGAAGATGTGTCTGGCAGTCTGGGAAACCTGTACCGGCGGCTGTGTGAAGCCCGCGAATACCTGGTGGCCATCATCGCCGAGCCGAAATCATCCGAGGTGTACTGGGTGGAAATTCACCCCAACAATTACCACCTCTCGCTGCAGGCCGCCCCACTGCACGTGGGCGAACTCATGGAGCGGTATCTGTGGAACGAGAAGTCCAGCATCATCCTGACCTCGGCCACGCTGACCACCCAGGGCGAGTTTGATTACCTGCGCGGCCGTTTGAACGCTGCAGAAGCGGATGATCTGAAGGTGGATTCGCCCTTCGATTACGAAAACGCCGCTCTGCTCTACCTGGTCAACGACATCCCCGAGCCGTCTGACGCCAGCCGCTTTCAGCGATCCGTCGAGAAGGCCCTGACCTCGCTGGGGAAGGCCACCGGCGGGCGCATGCTGGCGCTGTTCACCTCCTACGCGCAGCTCAAGCGCACCTCGCAGGCCATCGGCCCCGTCCTGGCCGAGCAGGGAATCGAGGTCTACGAACAGGGCGAAGGCGCTTCGGCCAGCACCCTGCTGGAGACCTTCCGCGAGGCCGAAAAAGCCGTCCTGCTGGGCACCAAGGCCTTCTGGGAGGGCGTGGACATCCCCGGCGACGCACTGTCGGTGCTGGTGATTGTCAAACTGCCCTTCGACGTGCCCACCGAGCCGATCATCGCCGCCCGCGCCGAGACCTTCGAGGACCCCTTCAACGAGTACAATCTGCCCGAAGCCATCCTGCGCTTCCGCCAGGGCTTCGGCCGGCTGATCCGCACCCAGTCCGACCGGGGCGTGGTGGTCATCCTGGACCGCCGCATTCTCACCAAGCACTACGGGCAGTCCTTCCTGAGCTCGCTGCCCAAATGCAGGGTGGTATCCGGCTCGCTGCACAATCTCCCCGCCACTGCATCGCGCTGGCTTAACCTGTAAACCAGATTACACCTGTCCGGAAATCGAATCCCGGGGCATAATAGGAGTAATCTATATTTCACATGTATGGGATGAACTGATGACCAATCCGCTAGCCCCGGTGGGCAGCCCAATGTCACTGGAAAAGCAGGCCTACGATGCCATCAAGGCGGCGCTGCTGACCTTTCGCCTGCCCCCTGGCGATTCTCTGGTGGAAACCGACCTTGCCCGGCAGCTCGGCATCAGCAAGACCCCGGTTCGCGACGCTCTTTCGCGCCTGGAAAAAGAGGGTTTCATCGAGAAGATCCCCTACAAAGGCTACCGCGTGGTCGAAATCTCCATCGACGCCATGGAAGAGATCTTCGAAATCCGCGCGGTGCTTGAAGGGCTGTCCGCCCGGCAGGCGACGATTAACTTCCGCTCCGAGGATATCCAGCAAGCAGAGAATCTGATTGCGCATCACCGCGAAGCGCTGGAAGCCAAAAACTACCCGCAGGCCGGTGTGTTCAACAGCCGCTTCCACAGCCTGCTGCTGGAGCGCTCCGGCAACCGCTTTTTGAAGCAGATCCTGGCCAACCTGGACGATCACCTGCAGCGCTACCGGGTGCTGTCCAACTTCCAGGTCGGGCGCAAGCTGAAATCCGTCGAGGAGCACCGGCAGGTGCTGGCCGCCATCAAAGCCAGGGACGCGGAGCAGGCCGAACAGGCCATACGCGAGCACCTTACCAGCGTGCTCCAGGACCTGAAGGCGCAGGACTTCTCCGAGCTGATCGAGCGCGTGCAGTCCCAGCCGGTGGAAGCGCCGGACACCCGGCTGGTGGAATAGCGCAGCACCGCTTACTCCACGGGGGATCGAAATGCGCGCTCCCTGCCTTTCTCCCTTCCACCCGCAAACTTGCCAAACCGGAGGTCAGGCTTGACCGCGCCAGACCATTCACGCTTTCCCCCGGCCCCGACCTGGCTGGAGATCAACCTGGGCGCGGTGCGGCGCAACACTGCCGCGGTTCTGCGTCACACCGGCCAGCCGCTGATGGCGGTGGTTAAAGCCGATGCCTACGGCCTGGGCGCAGCAGCAATCAGCCGGGCTGCGCTGGAAGCCGGGGCGGCATGGCTGGCAGTGGCCCGCTGCTCCGAGGGGCTGGAGCTGCGCCGGGCCGGGATTCAGGCCCCCATCCTGGTGTTCGGCATGGCCGTGCCCGCCGAAGTCGACGCTGCCCTGGCGAACAACCTGACCCTCACTCTTTACAACCGAGAGTCAGCCGATCTGATCGCACAGCGGGCCGCGGCGCTGGGGCTGACCGCCCGGGTGCACCTCAAGGTCGATACCGGCTTCGGGCGCATGGGCGCGCTGCCCGACCAGGCCCTCGATCTTGCAGGCTATGCGCAGTGCCTGGGCGGTATCCAGCTGGACGGGCTGTACAGCCACCTGGCCATGGCTGACGAAGCCCCCGACCACCCGCTGACCCGGCAGCAGATCGAACGCTTCACCGGGGTGCTTGCCGCGCTGCGCGCCGCCGGGCACGATCCCCGCTGGGTGCATCTGAGCAACTCGGCCGCAGCGTTTCTACTCCCCGAGGCCCACTTCAACCTGGTTCGCACCGGCAGCGCGCTGATCGGCCTGCTGCCGGCCTATTTCTTGCCGCTGCCCGCCGAACTGGAACGGGCCGTGACCTGGAAGGCCCTGATCGCCGACACGAAGGCCCTGCCCGGGGGCTGGGCGGTCGGCTACGGGCAAACAGAACGCCCCGAACCGGGTGAAGCGATCGGGGTGCTCTCCGTTGGCTATGGGGACGGCTTCCGGCGCGCGCCGGGCAACGTGGTGCTGGTTCACGGCCGGCGGATCCCGGTGATCGGCCGGGTCAGCAGCGACCTGACCACGCTGCGGCTGCCGCCTGGCTTCCCGCCAGCCCGCGAGGCCGTGCTGATCGGGCGTCAGGGCCAGGAAGCCATCTACGCGGAAGAACTGGCGAAGCGCTGGGGCTGCTCGCAGTCTGCTGTGCTTTCAGGGATCAGCCCGCGGGTTCCGCGCGTGTATCTCGAGGAGTGACCGCCCGGATCAGGCCAGCCCTCCGGTGCCGCGGATCAGGCTTCCTCCTCGCCGCCGGCCGCAGGAGCAGACATACCTTCCAGCCCGTCCGGGATTCCCTCGCCGGCCTCCTCCGCGCTGACCGAAGCCACGTGGAAGGAGCTGGGGGTCTCGCTTTCATCGTAACCTGAGATCACCACGATCCCCTTCGACTGGCCGCTTTCCAGATTGCGCCAGCGGTGCATCAGGCGGGCGGCAAAGAGCAGGCTGTCCCCCGGCTCCAGCAGGAAGCGCTCGCCGTCCACCTCGTACTCAATCTTGCCCTGCAGGCAGTAAATCAGTTCATGTCCGGTGTGCAGCATGCCGTGCGGCCCGCTGGTGGCCCCTCCTTCCAGCGTGATCAGGAAGGCGTCCACCCGGCCTTCGAAGCGCTCGCCGCCCAGGCCTTCCCACCTGCCGCGCATAAAGGTCAGCTCGTTGCGGTCGCCGGCCTTGCTGAACACGATGCGGCTCCTCACCGGCTCTTCTCGGAAGAAGGCCGTGATCGGCACGCCCAGCGCATTGGCCAGTTTGCTCAGTGTGCTGACGGAAGGCGAGGTCAGCCCGCGTTCGATCATTGACAGCGCGTTGGCCGACAGCCCGCTTTCCCGCGCCAGGGCGCGCATGGATACTCCGCGCTCGCCCCGCAACACCCTCAGGCGCTCACCCACATTCACTGAACTTGGCTCATTCTCCATCCTCACCTCCGTACTAGTCAGGATCCTACCGCGCCGGCAGGGCGTTACCGCAACCAGCCTGTATTCCAATTATACGTATTTCGGATACAGGTGTAATCGTTTTTGGGACAACCCCGGCACCCGATGAGAAAAGAGGCGCCCATAGGCGCCTCCTGCATACTCCAGCCAGCCTCAGGAGAGGCCCAGCACTTCGCCCGTTTCCAGGTCCAGATCGATGTCGTAGTAACCCGGGCGGGTCGGCAGGCCCGGCATGGTGCTCATCGTCCCCAGCAGCGGGTAAATGAATCCGGCGCCGACCGAGGCGCGGATGTCGCGCACCAGGATGCGGTAGTTTGAAGGCACGTTCTTGAGCTCCGGGTCGTGGCTGATCGACAGGTGAGTCTTAGCCATGCAGATCGGGATCCTGTCAAAGCCCAGTCGGGTGTACTCTGCGATGCGCTTCTCCGCCACCGGGGTGTAATCCACGCCGTCGGCGTTGTACACTTCGCGGGCGATGATCTCGATCTTCTCCTTGATGGGCAGGTCCAGCGAGTAGAGGTATTTGAAATCGGAGGGCTGCTCGGCCGCCTTCACCACCGCTTTGGCCAGCTCGATCGCCCCGGCGCCGCCTTTGGCCCAGTGATCGGTCATCACCGCGTCCAGCGCGCCGGCCTCCAGGGCCGCCTTGCGCACCAGTTCAATCTCCGCATCGGTGTCCGTCGGGAACTTGTTAATCGCCACCACCACCGGTACGCCAAACTTGCGGGCGGTGCGGATGTGATGCACCAGATTGGCCGTCCCGGCGCTGAGCAGCTCCAGGTTCTCCTCGGTATAGGCCCGGTCCAGCGGGCGGCCGGCGACCACTTTCGGCCCGCCGCCGTGCATCTTCAGCGCGCGGATGGTGGCCACCACCACCGCCGCATCCGGCCGCAGCCCGGAATAGCGGCATTTGATGTCGAAGAACTTCTCCATGCCCATGTCGGAACCGAAGCCGGACTCGGTGAGCACGTAATCCGCCAGCTTCAGCCCGATCATGTCGGCGATGATGGAGCTGTTGCCGTGGGCAATGTTGGCAAACGGGCCGGCGTGCACGAAGACCGGCGTGCCTTCCAGGGTCTGCATCAGGTTGGGTTTGAGCGTGTCCTTCATCAGCACGGTCATCGCGCCAGCCACGCCCAGGTCGTCCGCGGTCAGCGCCTCGCCGCTCTTTGAAGTGGCGAATACGATACGGCCGATTCGTTCGCGCATGTCGCGCATGTCCGTCGCCAGCGCCAGGATGGCCATCAGCTCCGAGGCTACCGAGATGTCAAAGCCGGTTTCGCGGGTGAAGCCCTTTTCCTGCGGGCCCTGACCGATGGTGATGCCGCGCAGCATGCGGTCGCTGGTGTCCATCACCCGCCGCCAGGTGATGGTTTCGGGGTCAATGTCCAGGCGCACGAACCGGCTGCGCTGCTCGGGGGTCATTTCGTCGGGATCGTCGGTCTCGATCCCCAGTTTGGCCTTGCGGGCCAGCATGTTGATGGCGAAGTGGCGTTTGCCCTTCTTGTCCTTCGGGAAGAGTCGCTCAAACAGCTGGTCATCGGTCTGCGTTGACTCGTGGAACATACGCGTGTCGATGGCCGCTGCCATCAGGTTGTTCGCCGCGGTGATGGCGTGAATGTCGCCGGTCAGGTGCAGGTTGAACTCCTCCATCGGGACCACCTGGCTGTACCCGCCGCCGGCCGCGCCGCCCTTGATGCCAAAGGTCGGCCCCTGGCTGGGCTGGCGAATGGCGGTGATAACGGTGTAGCCCAGGTGCGCTCCCAGCGCCTGGCTCAGGCCGATGGTGGTGGTCGTTTTGCCCTCACCCAGAGGCGTCGGCGTGATCGCGGTCACATCAATATACTTCCCATTCGGGCGATCCTTCAGCCGCTCGAGGACCTCCAGGCGGACCTTCGCCTTGTACGGGCCGTAGAGTTCGATTTCGTCAGGTTGAAGACCGAGCTCCTCCGCGACTTCAACGATGGGCTTTAATTCTGCGGCTTTCGCAATTTCGATATCCGGCGGGACGGGGTCCTGCGGGTGGATTTTGATGGCGCGAAAGGGACGATGTCCGGCGATCACGGTTTTTTCGTTCATCGTTGACTGCTCCTTCAAATTGATGAGTCGATCGATCTAACATGGATATTATTAACGAAGGATCGTTGAAACGCAAGTCAAATCACCGGTAAGGTAATAAAAAAAGACCATGAATCATGGTCCTCAGATGGGGCGGGCGGGGATCGAACCCGCACGACCTTCCGGCCGGCAGATTTTAAGTCTGCTGCGTCTGCCTGTTCCGCCACCGCCCCATATCAGGGTATAGCGACCCTATTTTACCGCACATTACAGGAGATGGGAGGGCGAGTTCCGCCCGCCGGGGCCGGCCGCGTGATCTGACGGATGACTCCAGGCCCCCACGGCACAAAGCAGGTATTCCATTCGGCGTGTGATTTCCGCACACCAGTGCCCGTTTGGTCCCCAGCCTGTGGTATAATCCCTCCGCTGTTGAGGTACAGGCTGTCGCCGCGGGTTGCTTTACGAGAAGTGATGATCGTGATATAATCCGCCCTCGCGTCGAATGTTATACACAGCTATTATTTTGGCCCATTGTGGTAAGGAATGAGATGATGAGCGATTTGATCAAATCCATCGAGCCGGCGGTCAATCCGAACATCCCCGACCTGCATCCCGGCGATACAGTCAGCGTGCACGTGAAAATCCGCGAAGGCAATCGCGAGCGTATCCAGGAGTTCAAGGGCATCGTGCTTTACATGCATGGCAACGGTGCCAACTCAACCTTCACCGTCCGCCGGATGGCCTCCAACGGCATCGGCGTGGAGCGCACCTTCCTGCTGCGCTCGCCCCGCATCGACAAGGTGGTCGTCGAACGCCACAACGTTGTGCGCCGCGCCAAGCTGTACTACCTGCGCAGCCGCACCGGCAAGGCCGCCCGCCTCAAGCAGAAATTCAATTAGTCGATCCTTAACGATTGGCACAGGGTGCAGCTCTTCAGGCTGCGCCCTTTTTCCTTTATAATCCAACCAATCCGGTTTTTCCTTACTATCGCGAGGCCAGATGAACAACCCCCTGATTGGTGTTACCGGCTGGACCAGCCAGGACGAATTTTCCGTCAGGCAGACCTACCTGCAGGCCATAATCCGCGCTGGCGGGGCGCCGCTGATCATCCCGCCCACCTTCCCCCTGCAGGCGCTGGATGACCTGCTCTCCCGCCTGGACGGCGTGCTGCTGACCGGCGGCGGGGACATCGACCCGGCCCGCTTCAACGGCCAGCCGCACCCCGAAGTGTACGAGGTCGACCCGCAGCGGGATGAGCTGGAGCTAAGACTGGCGAGCCTGGCGGCCGGACGCAGGAAGCCTCTTCTGGGCATCTGCCGGGGATTACAGGTACTCAACGTGGCGCTGGGCGGCTCGCTGCTCACCCACATTTCCGAGCAGAAAGACAACGCGCTCAAGCACGACTACTATCCCAACATCCCCCGGGACTACCTGGCGCATTCGATTCACATCTGCTCCAACACCCGCCTGCTGGACATCCTGGGCACAGCGGAGATTGAAGTCAACAGCCTGCACCATCAGGGCATCGAGCGACTGGCTGCCGGGCTGCACCCGGTCGCCTTCGCCCCCGACGGGCTGATCGAAGCCGTAGAGCTGCCGGACAGCCCCTTCGGGATGGGCGTCCAGTGGCATCCCGAGTGCCTGCCGGATTCCCTTCCCATGCGGGCGCTTTTCCAGGCCTTTATCGAGGCGGCCCGGTGAGCCTGGCAGGAGTCTTTGACTCGGGAGTCGGGGGGCTTTCGGTGCTTCGCGCCATCCGGCAGCACCTGCCCGCGCTGCCGGCCATCTACCTGGCCGATCAGGCCCACGTGCCCTACGGCGTGCGCTCGCTGGAGGAAGTTCGCGGGTTCAGCGAGGAGATCACTCGCTTCCTGCTGAGCCAGGGGGCCAGCCTGATCGTGGTCGCCTGCAACACCGCCTCCGCCGCCGCGCTGCGCCACCTGCGGGCCACCTTCCCGGAAGTCCCCTTCGTGGGGATGGAGCCGGCGGTGAAGCCCGCCGCCGAAAGCACGCACAGCGGCAAAGTCGGGGTGCTGGCCACCCGGGCCACCTTCCAGGGGGAGCTGTATGCCTCCGTGGTCGAGCGTTTCGCCAGTGACGTGCATCTGTACCAGCACACCCTGCCGGGCCTTGTGCAGGCGATCGAAGCCGGTGATCTGACTGCCCCGGCCACACGTGCCATCCTGGAGGACGCGCTTCAGCCCATGCTGGAAGCCGGCATCGACACCATCGTGCTGGGCTGCACCCATTACCCCTTCGTCATCCCCCTGATTGAGGAAATCGCCGGCCCGAACGTGCGGGTCATTGACCCGGCCGGGGCGATCGCCCGCCAGGTTGAGCGGCTGCTGGTGAAAAGCGGCTGGAGTCCGGTGGATCAGGCCCCTGCCCGGCCGCAGTTCATCACCACGGGCCAGCCGCACACCTTCCAGCGCCAGCTGGCATTCCTGACCGGCGATGATGAGCCGGTGCGTCAGGCCCTCTGGCAGGGCGGCGAACTGCGCCTGGCGTAAGATAATCTGCCGCCTTCACCCGCCGCTCGTTCCATGGACGCAGCGGGCATTGCCCGCACCCAATTCTGGTATACTTTTTTTGAAGAGGAGGACGCGCAAACCAATGGCGATGAACGAAGTCGAACTCGACCCGGTAACCCATATCACAACGGACGCAATCGGCAAGCCAGGGCAGCGAGTGTTCTATCTTCAGGCCTGGAAAGGCGACCAGTCCGTGACCCTGATCATCGAAAAGGTGCAGGTGCAGTCACTTGCGGTCGGCGTGGAGCAGTTCCTGGCTGACATTCAGCAGCGCTATCCCGATCTGGTTGAAGCCGACAAGTCCTATGACGAGTCCAAAATGCACATTCAGCCGCCGTTGGACCCGCTGTTCCGCGTGGGTGAACTCAGCCTGGCTTACGACACCGTGCGCGATCTTGTTTGCCTGATTGCTGAAGAAGCAACCGCAGTCGAAGGAGAGGAACCCCAGGTTGCCCGTTTCTGGTGCACGCGCTCGCAGCTGCGCAGCATGATCCACTGGGGGCTGGACGTCGCTTCCCGGGGGCGCATGATCTGCCCGCAGTGCGGCGAGCCCATGGACCCCGGCGGGCACTTTTGCCCCAAGCGAAACGGGCACAAGCATTAACGGAATTTTGGGAGGCTATGTCTACTCCTGTTGAGCAAGAAAAGATCTATCAGGCCCTCATGAGCGGAGAGTTAAAGGTGGAGGGCCAGTTTATTACCGGTTCCAATTACACCTTTCTCGGTCAGGTCATCTATGAAGACCTTACCCTGGACGTGGTGTATAAACCCAGCCGGGGAGAACTGCCGCTCTGGGATTTCCCGACCCATTCCCTGGGCAAGCGCGAAGTCGCCGCCTATGTGCTCAGCGAAGCGCTGGGCTGGGGGCTGGTGCCCATCACCGTTTTCCGCAAGGACGGCCCCCTGGGGCCTGGCTCGGTGCAGCTGTATGTCGAGCACGACACCGACGAGCATTACTTCACCTTCTCCGAGGCCACCAAGCAGAAGCTGCGGCCGGTGGTGCTGTTTGACCTGCTGGCCAACAACGCTGACCGCAAGGGCGGACACATCCTCGAGGACGCGCAGGGGAAAATCTGGCTGATTGACCACGGCATCTGCTTCCACGAAGAGGACAAACTGCGCACCGTGGTCTGGGATTTCGCCGGCGAGCCGATCCCCGAAGACCTGCTCAACGACATCCAGGACCTGCTCGCCCGGCTGGAGGACACCTCCTGCCCGACCTATCAGGAGCTGGCCTGCTATCTGGACCCGGGCGAAATGACCGCCCTGAAGCGCCGGGCCAGGCGGCTGCTGCGCGAAAAAACCTTTCCCTCCCCCGGCAGCCGGAGACGGCCGTATCCCTGGCCGCCTGTTTAACATTTCGTTCAGTTTTCTCCATCGAAGCCCTGCACAGGAGTCCCCATGCGAACCATCACGCTTGCCCTCATCGGATTTGGCCACGTTGGCCAGGCGTTTGCCCGGCTGCTGCTGAAAAAGTCAGCGGAGCTGGAGAACCTCTACGGCCTGCGCTTCCTGGTCACCGGGATCGCCACGGCCCGGCACGGCACGGCGGTCAGTTCCGGGGGCATCCTGCTCACCCGCGCGCTGGAACAGGTGGCCAGGGGACTGCCGCTCGGTCCGCTGTCCGAGCAGCCCACTCCCGGCAGCATCGAGGATTACATCTATTCCTCGAATGCGGAAGTCCTCATCGAGAGCATCCCGGTGAACCATTTCACCGGGCAGCCGGCGCTGAATTACCTGAAAGCCGGTCTGAACAAGGGCATGCACGTGATCACGGCCAACAAAGGCCCGGTAGCCCACGGCTACCACGAGCTGACCGCGCTGGCCGCCCGCAGCGGGAAGCGCTTCCTGTTCGAATCCGCGGTCATGGACGGCGCGCCGATCTTCTCCCTCTTCCGGGCCGGGATGCCCGCGGTCGAGGTGCGCGGTTTCACCGGCATCCTCAACTCCTGCACCAACTTCATCCTGTGCGAGATGGAAGCCGGCGCGACCCTGGAGGAAGCGGTGGTCAAAGCCGCCTCGATCGGCCTCACCGAGACGGACGCTCTGAATGACCTGCAGGGCTGGGACGCAGCCATCAAGATCGCTGCCCTGGTCAATGTGATTATGGGCATTCCGCTCAAGCCCCAGGCGGTCGAACGGGCCGAGCTGACCGACATCACCCCGGAGATGATCCAGGAGGCCGCCAGTGCCGGGGAGCGCTGGAAGCTGGTCTGCACCGCCCGACGCCAGGGAAACCAGCTGCTTGAAGCCAGCATCAAGCCGGTGCGGGTGGGGCCTGGCTCCCGCCTGTACACCATCAACGGCAGCAGCTCCTATATCGAGTTTGAAACGGACATGCTGCCCGGCCTGGGCATTGTTGAAAGCGACCCCGGACCGGAGACCACCGCCTACGGTCTGCTGGCCGACCTGATCAACGCCGTGCGGGGCATGTGACCCATGAGCGAAGTCTACTGGCTGGGTGGAGGGACAATGTCCGCCGCGGCCGCGCTGACCGGCCCGGGCATCCGGCCGCGCTGGCTGGATCAGGTACACCTGCTGGGCGAAGAGAGCGCTCCCCTGCCGCCGGAGGTGACCTCGCCGGTCTACTGCTGGCCGTGTGACGAAAGCCAGGACCACGCTTTTTTTCACCTGTGCCAGCGTTCGCTGCTTTCCGGCGAAGTAGACCTGGTCCTGCTCGCCCGGGACGAATCCGCCTGCGCGCTGCTGGGGTCGCCCGTGGCTGTGGGCCGGTACAACCTGCTCCCTCACGCCCGCCTGACGGCGCGCCGGGCCAACCGCAGCCGGATGGAGCTTTCCGCCTGGCTGGTTGAAGTGGCCGGAGGGCTGGAGGGCCTTGAACCGGGGCCGGAGGATATCACCTGCATTTCCCTTCCGGGCGGCGAGCCGCTGGCGGCGAACCCGTTCCCGCAGGCGGAAGTGCTGGGAGAACCCGGCAGCCTGCTGGCCCGCCTGGGGGCGCTGATCAGGCTCCTCGGAGAAACGCAGGGGAAGGCAGGGCTGCTGCTCTCCCAGCCGGCGGACCGCCTGACCCTGGCTACGCTGGTGGAAAGGATTTAGCCATGCCCACGATTTTTCTTGCGCTGGGCAGCAACCTGGGCGACCGGCAGGCCAACCTGCAGGCAGCAGTCACCTCATTGGCCCCCGGCGTGAGCCTGATCCGCCAGTCCTCCGTTTACCAGACCGAGCCCTGGGGCTACACCGACCAGCCCCTGTTCCTCAACCAGGTGATCGAGGCCCGCACCGAACTGCCCCCGCAGGACCTGCTGGCCTATCTAAAGCATCTGGAGCACACCCTGGGCCGCGAAGCGACCTTCCGCTACGGGCCGCGCGTGATCGACCTGGACATCCTGCTGTACGGGGATCAGGTGGTCAGCCTGCCCGGCCTTAACATCCCCCACCCTCGGCTGGCGGAACGCGCCTTTGTCCTGGTCCCGCTGGCCGAACTGGCCCCCGATCTGGTCCATCCGGTCGAAGGGGTCACCGTGAAAGAACTGCTCACCCGGGTGGACGCGTCCGGCGTGCAGCCCTTCTCCGGCCCGGCAGTATCCACTGAAGCAGGAGGATGATATGCAGACCACCCCTACCGGCCCGCTCCCCTGGAACGCACGCACCTATGTGATGGGCATCCTCAACATCACCCCGGACAGCTTCTCCGGTGACGGGCTGATCGGACGGCTCCGCCGGGAGGGTCTGGTCCGCAGTGCGGTCCTTCTGGCGCAAAAGTTCATCGCCGACGGCGCGGACATCATCGACATCGGCGGGGAAAGCACCCGGCCGGGCGCGCAGCCGGTCAGTGCGGAGGAGGAGATCGACCGGGTGATCCCGGTCATCGAAGCCCTGCGCGCGGAGGGCCTGGAGGCGATTCTGTCTGTCGATACCTACAAGGCGAAAGTTGCGGAGGCGGCCCTTGAAGCCGGAGCGCACTGGGTCAACGACGTCTGGGGGCTGCGCGCTGACTCTGAGCTGGCGGCGGTCGCGGCCCGCTTCAACGCGCCGGTGATCCTGATGCACAACCGCAGCAAGCCGTCCAACGCCGAGCTGCAGGAGCGCCTGGGCGGGCGCTACGTCGGCGTGCACTACGACGACTTGCTGGGCGACATTTGCCGCGAGCTGATGGAATCGGTGGAACTGGCCCGCGCCGCCGGCATCCCCGACCGGCATATCATCCTCGATCCCGGCATCGGATTCGGCAAGACCGTGGAGCAAAACCTGGAGCTGATCAACCGCCTGGATGAAATCAAAGCGCTCGGCTTCCCGGTTCTGCTCGGGCCGTCGCGCAAATCCTTCATCGGCTACACGCTGGACCTGCCGCCCGAACAGCGCGTGGAAGGCACCGCCGCGGCGGTGGCGGTGGGCATCGTACGCGGCGCGGACATCGTGCGCGTGCATGACGTCGGCCCGATTGTACGCGTGGTGCGCATGACCGACGCCATCGTGCGCCAGGCCTCCCGGGCCAGGGCTGAACAGGGCTGACACGTTTTATTCCATCAGCACCCGGTCAATCACCCAGACGGAGCCTTCCTGCACCAGCTCAAAGCTCAGCCGGTACTCCCGGCCGCCGGAGAGCGCGGCAATCTGAACCACCGCGGCGGGCGGGTCCGGGCTGGCGGCGGCTGACTCAACCAGATAGCCTTCGACCGGCCCGTCCAGCCCGAGCAGGTCCAGCGCCCCGCCGGGAGGCAGGTCGTCCTGCGCCCGCCGGGACAGATAAGCGATCATCAGCCGCGGGTCTTCCTGCGTGAGCTGCAGAAAGGCCTCCACCACCCCCTCCGGAGTATCGGGGTAGGCGGCCGGAAGGCCCGCTGGCTCAAGCGTCTCCGCCGGCAGCGGGGTCACGCCGACAGTCGGCAGCCGCTGCCCGGACGAAAACGGCAGGCAGCCTGCCAGCAGGCCAGAGACTGGAAGCAGCCCAAAGACCGCCAGCAGCACGAAGACTGCCGGTTGGCGAAAGCCTCTCAACAGGCTGCGGGTCCGCCAGAAAAGTAGACAGGGGCCCTTCCAGCGAAGGTCCCCTGCTGGCCTAGTTGGTGGTATTCCAGAACCAGTTGTAGGCAAAGTAGCCGGCTTCCGAGTCCAGTCGAATGGCGATCTGCCGGTCCCCGCGCAGGTCCGCCGGGATCTGGAAGGTGGCTTCGAAGCTGCCGCCCTGCCCGGAGTTCACCGTCCCCACCACGATGCCGCCCACGCCCCGGGTGCCGATCTTCCCCATGCGCACGGTGAAGGTCTGGTTGGCGGGGAAGCTGCGCGTCACGATGGTGACGGACTGGTCTTCCGTCACCCGCAGGATGCTGAATGTTGGGATGGTCCCCGCGGCAGGCGCCGGGGTGGACGCTACGCCGGACGGGGTCCCGGTGGTGGCAGGAGCACCCGGCGGTTCGGTGCCGCCGTTGAAGAACCAGTTGTAGGCGAAGAAGCCCTGCGGGCTGTCCAGGCGAATGGCGATGCGGTAGCGGTTGCGCAGCGCGGAAGGAATATCGAAGGTGGCCTCAAACGCGCCGCCCTGACCCGAGTTGAACTCCGCCACGGCAGTGCCGCCGATGCCGCGGGTGCCGTACTCACCCATGCGCACCGTGAAGGTCTGGTCCGGCGGGAAGTTGCTGGCCACGATGGTCACCCTCACACCGTTCTCCACCGAAGCGATTCGGAAAGTCGGGATGCCGCTGTAACCCGGAATCCGGGTGGCGGCAGGCGGCGGCGTGCCGGCCGTGGTGGTCCGGTTGTAGAACCAGTTGTAAGCAAAGTAGCCATTCTGGGAGTCCATGCGGATGGCGATCTGGTTCTCATTCCGCAGGCTCTCGGGGATCAGGATTTCGGCTTCAAACGCGCCCCCCTGCCCCGTGCTGACCGTCCCGGCCACTACTCCGCCAATTCCCCGGGTGCCGATCTTGCCCATGCGCACGGTGAACGTCTGGTCCGGCGGGAAGTTGTTGGTCAGCACCGTGACCGACTCCCCGGCAACCACGCTCTGGATCTTGAAGGTCGGGATCCCGCGGTACCCGCCGGTGCCGGGCGCCGGAGTCGACGCAGGCGGTGTGGCAGGTGGCGGCGTGGACGTCCCGGTCTGGGCTGGCTGGTTGTAGAACCAGTTGTAGGCGAAATATCCGGCCGCGCTTTCCAGGCGAATGTGAATCTGACCTTCATTTCGCAGCTCGTCTGGAATATCGAACGTGGCCTCAAAGGTGCCGCCGCTGCCGGAGTTCACCGTGGCCACGGCGATGCCGCCCACGCCCCGGGTTCCGAACTTGCCCATCAAAACGGTGAAATCCTGGTTGGCAGGAAAACCCGCCGTGCGGATGGTGACCGTCTCGCCCGGCTCCACCTCCACGATGGCGATGGTGGGTGTTGCCGCCGCGGCTTCCCCCGGCAGGACGCCCCCCGCCAGCAGGGTGATCAGCAGCACGGCTGCCAGAACTGCCTGGAGAGACCGGCGCGCCAGCCTCCCGGGCCTATACGCTAACTGATGAAAAAAGGACATTCCTCACCTCCGTGAAACTCCCAACTTGATGTGACATAAGTATAGCGGATCCCTCGAGAAATGCGATAAAATCGATCAATATTTTTCAGCCGTTTTTTTACTGACAGAAGACGCCCCCCTAGCGCACCGATGGAAGCAGCCAAAACACCCGATCGTCGGTGGAATCGCCGTTGTTGTAGACGGTCAGGATGAAGCGCACCTGCTTCCCGGCCAGGTGATTCAGGTCCAGCACGATAGTCTCGAACTCGCCGTCTGACTTCTGGGTCCAGGTGCCCAGGCTCTGCACCGGTCCGCCGTCCGCGGTGTAGCTCAGCTGGAAGGTCACGTCGCACTTCGGGGACCTGTCCATGCAGCCGATGACTGCCCGAAAATCGTCGTAGTTGCTCACCCGGAAGGCCGGGAAGGTGCCGGTGATAAAACCGTCCCGCCCGCTGCCAGGCTGCAGGATGATGGCTGCCTGGTCTTCCTGATAGCCGCCTTCCAGCACCGGCTCGAAGGAGCGCGCCACCAGCCCCCGATCCGCATCGCTCGCCGAGGTCGGGCAGGAGACCAGACCGTGGTTGGAGCGCCACTCCGCGCTGCAGTAGGCATCGGCCAGCGAGTACTTCAACCCGACTTCCGTAGGCCGGGGAGAGAGGACCGAAATCCGCACCCAGAAGGAGGACTGGGCGCTATCGCCGATGCCAAACAGCACCCCGCCCGAAGAGCGCAGCTGCCAGTAGCCAGTGAAGGTGCCCCGCTGCGAAGGGGCGGTCATTGGCACGGCCACGTCCACCGTCTGGCCGGGAGCCACGGTCACGCCCAGCGGCTGGCTGACCGGCCCGCTCATCTGGTTGCCGTCCACGAACACCACCGCGTAGTCCTTCGACCAGGTGCAGGTGCCGGTGTTGCGCAGCCGCCAGATCTTGGTGAAGGATTCGCCCGGGTAGAACTCCGCCCCATCCCGCACCTGCACGTCTTCTACAAACTGTGCCCGGTTGCAGGGAACAGGCGTTGCCGTCGGGGTGAAGGGAACCGGCGTTACACCCACCGTCGGCACGGCCGTGGTGGGCGTGGGAGTTTCGGTCGCCGGGGGCAGCGTGGCGGTGGGCGGCTGAAGTGTGGCCGTCGGAGCCTGTGCAGTGTCCGTGACCGCCCCGGTTTCAGGCGGCCGTTCCGTCGGGGTCTGCGAAAGCAGCGCGGTCAGCGTGCTGAAGGCCGACTGTGTCTGCTGGGCGGACACCGTCTGCATGGCCAGGGTGCTCAGCAGATTTTCTTCCGGCTCGGGCCGGGAACCAAAAAAGGGAATACAGGCCGATAAGGACAGAACGCCGGCCAGGAAGATGACAGTGAGACGACGTCGATGTACCATGGTTCCCTCTCCTCTCCTGTATAGACGAAATCCGGCCCGAAATCGTTCCAAAACCCCGGGTGATTTCAGCCTGACAATTGGCAAGAAAATGCGGTTATCCGGAGGAAGCAAGGTCAGCGGCCGGGAAACCGTACTCCCGGCCGCGCCAGTGTTCTCGCCCTTAGCCTGATGAGTTTTTCTTCTTCACAATCTTGTCGCGGTGGATCTCCACCGGGATCTGGCGGTCGCTCAGCAGCCTGAGCAGCACCCGCACACGCTCGGTGCCGGAGATGCGGGTGTCGAAGATGGCCTCGTAGCCGGAGAACGGCCCGTCCTGGATGATCACCGGCTGGCCGGCCGGCAGGTCCTCCGGCGCGCGGGCTTCCTGTGCCATCTGATCAAGCTTCACTTTCAGGGTGGAGATCAATTCATCCGGCACCACGGATGGCTCCCCGCCGAAGCTGACCAGTCCCTTGGCGTAGGGCATGTACTGGAAGAAGGAGACGCCCAGCCGCTCGACGTCGGCGCGCACGAACATATAGCCCGGGAAATAGGCGCGCACCTTTTTGGCCCGCGGGTTCACTGGCTTGACGCGGATGCAGGGGTAAAAGACCTCAATGTTTTTCGTCTGCAGCTGCCGCCAGAGCACGTCCTCTTTGTTGGGGTGACTGGCGATCGCGTACCAATGCACAGGCATAGACCATCCAGAAGAGCAGGGTTCTCACCATTATACAGGCATTCGACCGGCAGACTTATCCGGCGCCGCTGGCGCCGCCTCCGCCGCCGCCCGCCCCTACCGCGCCTCCAGAACCGCCGCTGGCGGCGGACACCGCGGCCGTGGTGTAGATAAACGTGTAGCTGTCCGCGCCCTGCACCCAGGAGAGGTCCAGGTCCAGGCCTTTTTGCTTCAGCGCTCTGGCCCAGCGGCCGCTTTCACCCAGCGCCGTGGCCCACGGCAGGTAGGCTTCCAGTGAATCGCGGTTGGCCCGCTCGACTGTTCCCGGATCACGCAGGTACTTGCGGAACTGGTTCCAGCGCTCCGCGGAGACCGCACCTCGGGCGGTGAACGGAGGCCAGGTCGACCCGGCGATGATCAGCACGAACCCGCCGATGAACAGCCCCCCCGCCAGACCGGCGATCAGCAGCCCCAGGCTGGACAGGTTCTGGCCGATCCACGGGATCCCCAGCGGCGCCCAGCTGCTGCTCACCCCGGCGATGGCGATGACCGCCGGAATTATCAGCACAATGGAGGCGATCAACAGCAGTGTGCCCATGGCCATCAGCTGCTGGCGCCGGGCCAGACGGGCCGGGTCGATCAGCCCCTGGCTGATGGCCGCCTGGCGGATCGCGGAATTGATGGCTTTCCAGCGGCTGGCAGCCCGCTCGTGGAACTCGGACAGGCGCATCTCACCTTCTCCCATGATTTCATCCAGAAGCACCTGCTCGAAGTCCTGCAGCTCTTCTCGGCTGTTCGTCCGCCGGACGAGGAAGTCCGTGCCCCGGCCCAGGCCGCGCTGCTGCACTGCCTCAAACGATAGCACCCCGCGCTGTCCCAGGTGCATCAGCGTGCCCAGCGAGTGCAGCAGGTTATCCTGGCTGTAGTTGGCCAGATATCCCGCCAGCGCTGGAGGAAGCCGGTCCGGCAGCTGGGTGACCACACCCATCGGAATGCCCTCGCTGCCCGGGCCGGGATCCCTGCGGCGCATGACCATCACTGCCAGCAGGACCAGAAAAGCAGCACCGAGACCCAGTCCCACAGCATACGGCCAGGTGGCGCTGACCTGCCGGCTCTGGCTCATGGCTCTTTGCTGCCAGGCAGGCGGCACATCTATCGTTCCGGCAGGGAAAACCACCCGGATGGAGACTGCCTGGTCCGGCGGGATGGCGCCAAAGGTCCAGCGCAGAACCCCATCCTCCTGCGCCAGCTGGCCCGAAGCCCCCTCGGTCACCGGCGTCAGGACCGGGTTGATATCCGGCGGATAAGTGAGCACCACCTCCAGCCGGTCAATCTCGTACTCGTGCTCCTCCGGGACCACCTGCCAGTAGAGCATATCCCCGTCCGCAGTCTGGCGCAGGTTACCCACCGCCTGATAAACCAGATCAAAGGAACGCCCGGAGCCAATAGTGGGCGAGAAATGCCAGGTGACTTCAATGGGATCGGATGAGCTGTCGATTTCCACCTGACCTGCCCGGTCACCCGGCGGGAGCGGCTCGCCGTCCATGCGGGCCTCGAGCAGTCGAATGGCATCGGTCTGGTCTCGCTCGATTTCGCGGAAGGCGTAGGTGAACGGGCCGCCTTCAAAGCGGAAGGCCACCGTCTCAGTCACCTGCAGCACATTCCCGGGCTGCAGATCCAGCTCAACCGTATAGCGTTCAGCGTAATAGGAGCGCTCGTCGCTGTCGCAGGCAGTCAAAACCAGCGCCAGCAGAAAGGCCAGCGCAACCAGAAGAAAGCGTTTCGTAATCAGCTGTGTTCGTTTCATGGCAGGATCGTGTGGTCAAATTGCGTCGAAAGCAGATTCCTCAGCCCGCACCGGCTGCCAGACCCCTTTCCGGCGCAGGAAACCCATGACCAGCAGGAACAGGACCGCCTGAACGGCGAAGAAAAGGGTCAGCAGGCGGGCATCGTAGCTCTGGATGGAGAAAACCGCCGGCGTCGGCAGCGCGGACGAAGGGAAGGTCACCAGCAGCGAGGCGTAGAGATTGTTGACCGCGTGCAGGCCGAGGGCAATTTCCAGACCCTCGCTTTTCAGCGTCACCCAGCCCAGCAGCAGCCCGTAGCCGATGTAGGAAGGCATGGTCCACCAGAACCCGTATTCCGTCACCTCCGGGTTGGCGCTGTGCAGCAGCCCGAAGATCAGGCTGGGGAGCAGCCAGGCCAGCCAGAAGCCGCCGCGCGTCAGCCCCAGCGCCTGGGTCAGGTAGCCGCGAAAGACCAGCTCCTCGGTCGAGGTCTGCAAGGGGATGAGCAGCAGCGACATAAGCAGGAAGGGCAGGAACTGGACCGGGTCGAAGGAAAAGACATAATTGCCCGGGTTGAGCGCAGCCAGGATCAGGTCGCTCAGCACCAGGATGGCGAACCAGACTCCACCGGCGACGAAGAACCGCTTCCAGCTGAAGCGGCCGGTGGGCGTGATCAGCGAGGAAAACGGACGTTTATGCAGGAAGCGAACGCCGAACCACAGCCCGAACAGCCCGGCCGGAAAACTCAGCAGCGTGATCAGGTACTGCATCCACGCCGGGTAGCGGGTTACGTCCATATGTCCTTCGGACAGGTAGGCGGCCACCAGCAGCACAAAGGTGACCATGAACACCAGCCCGATGACAATCGCCAGGGTAAGGATGTACCGCCAGACGGAATTCTTTCCTCTTCGTGCGCTATCGATAAACTGGTTGACCATAATCCTCCCATTACCGGTCCGGTATGGGCCGCCGGCGAACCGCTCTGAGGGCAGCGATCGGGCAGCCTCACAATTATGATATCATGCCCGCGCTCAACCCGCTGTCGAGAGAGCGCTCGCCGGTGGCAAAATTCGCTATACTATTAGCAAGTACCCGGTTTTGCTGTTCACCGGTGAGTCACATGAGCGTCCTCGCCCAGCCATATCTGCCAGGGCACGCCAGCCCTCCGGAGGTTCCCCTGGCGCATTTCCTCCCGCCCATTCCAGCCGGGATCGGCGCTGTCTGGCTTGAGCAAAACACCCGGCCCGGCGACTGGGTGCTGGACCCTTTCGGTGCGTCCCCCGCCCTGGCGCTGGAAGCGGCCCGGGCTGGCCGCCGTGTGCTGGTGGCCTGCAACAACCCGGTGCTGGCCTTCATGCTGGAGATGCTGGCTGCCGCTCCGCCGCTGGAGGCTTACCAGTCGGTGCTGGTCGAGGTGGCCACCTCCCGCCGCGGCGCTGAGCGGCTGGAGCGCCAGATTCTGGGGCTGTACCAGTCCCGCTGCGCCGCCTGCGGCGTGGCCGTGCAGCCGGCGGCTTTCATCTGGCGGAAGGATGAAGACCAGCCCTTCGCCCGGCAGTACTGCTGCCCCGCCTGCGGCGACGAGGGCGAGCGGCCGGTCGACCCGGATGACCTGACCACCCTGCTGCAGCTGGGCAGCGCTCCGCTGGCGCGTGCCCGGGCGGTCGACCGCGTGGTGCTGGAGGACGGAAACCTGCAGCGCAGCGTCGAAGAAAGCCTGCAGATCTACCGCCCCCGACCGCTCTACGTGCTGTTCACCCTGCTGAACAAGATGGACGCGCTGAACCTGCCGCCCGACCGGCTGCGCTGCCTGCAGGCGCTGCTGCTCTCCCTGTGTGATCAGGCAACCTCACTGTGGCCGCAGGCCGGCGGCCGCTACCGCCCGCGGCAGCTCAATACGCCGGCCGTGTCGCTGGAGAAGAATCTCTGGCTGGCGCTGGAGCAGGCCGTCCAGCAGTGGAGTAAAGCAGGCACACCGACCCCGCTGGTCCGCTACCCTGACCAACCCCCGGAAAGCGGCGGCATCTGCCTGTACCCGGGCCGGGCGCGCTCGCTGCTGCCCCTGCCCTCGGAGTTCCCGGTGAGGGCAGTGCTGGCCCCGCTGGCGCGCACCAACCCGGCCTTCTGGACGCTTTCCGCGCTGTGGTCGGGCTGGCTGTTCGGCCGCGAGGCGGTGGCGCCGCTCAAAGGCGCGCTCGAGCGCCAGCGCTACGACTGGATCTGGAATCTGCAGGCCATGCACTACGTGCTTTCCGCGCTGCCACCAACGGTGCCCGTCTTCGGCATCGCCACCGAATGCTCGCCCGGTTCATTACACTCGCTGCTGGCAGCCGGGCAGGCCGCCGGGCTCAAGCTGGCCGGCCTGGCCCTCTCGGAGAACGACCGCAGCGCTCAGATACTCTGGCAGGGAACAGCAGGCAGCCTGCCCGCCTACGAAGGGGACACCGCCGGACTGTGCGTGCAGGCAATTGAATCAGCCCTGGCGGAGCGAAACGAACCGGCCGGGCAGCTGACCCTGTTCAGCGCCTGCCTGGCGAGTCTGGCTGCCAGCGAAGCCCTGCCCCGCGACCTGACTCAGTACACGGCCGAAACCCCTGTCCGGCTGCAGCAGTGCGTCGATTCCGTGCTGGCCGGTGACCGCCTGGTCCGCTATGCAAAGGCCGCCGGACGCGACCCGCTGTGGGAGCTGGCCGAACCGGCGGCTGAACCGCTGCCCCTCTCCGACCGGGTGGAAATGGAAACCGTGCGCTTCCTGCACCGGAACCCCGGCGCGGCGCTGCACGAAATCCAGTACGCGATCAACCGGAGCTTCCCCGGCCTGCTGACCCCGCCCCGTGAGCTAATTCTGGCCGTGCTCGACGCCTACGCCGAACAGCGAGAGGACGGCGGCTGGACCCTGACCCCGGCCGAAAACCCGGAGAGCCGCCGCAGGGATCTGCAGGCTGCGGCCGAAGCCCTGCTGGAACTGGCCGAACGGCTCGGCTACACCGCGCCGGCCGGCGAGCAGCCGGTCATCTGGAACGGCGACGGGCTGGTGCTGTACTCCTTCGCCGTTCTGGCCTCCGCGGTGGTCAGCCCCCGCCTGCAGGCCAAACCTTCCGCCGAGACGCTCCAGGTGCTGGTGCTGCCCGAGTGCCGCCTGCCGCTGGTGAGCTTCAAGCGCCGCAGCAACCCCAGGCTCTCCCGCCAGCTGCAGTTCTGGCGGCTGCTGACCTTCGAACGGCTGCAGCAGCTGCACGCCCGGCCTGACCTCAGCGCCGGCGAATGGGCGCGGCTGCTCGACAGCAGCCCGGCGCCGGGCAGCCAGATGACCCAGATGAGCATGTTCTAGCCCGGATCAGGGCGAGACGGTCTCCAGCGGACGCGCGATGGTGGGCGTTTCCGTCGGCTCGGGCGTGGGTGTGATCGTCGCGGTCGGCTCCGGCGTGGGTGTCGGGGTCGGCACCTGCAGGGTGATGGTCACCGTCTTCTCGGCGAACGTGTCGCGGTTGGATTCCATGCGCAGGCGCAGGGTCACCACTCCGGCCGGCAGCTCGTGCAGATCCCAGGAATAGACCATCTGCGGGTTCTCATACTGATCGGACACGCCCTCCAGCAGCGGCCGCCACTCCGACGGGTCCTCGCCCAGCCCGTAATCCAGCCGCCAGTGGCGGAAATCGGCTGTGGCGTTGGCGATCACGTAGATATCCAGCGGAGACTCGGTGATGGTCTGGTTCTGCTGCAGGTTGGCAAACAGCAGCCGCGGGCGGGGATCTTCGAGGGTGCACTCTCGCTCCGGAGTGAAGCGGATCGGCTCGCTGATGCCCAGGCTGCTGGCCCAGGCGCGGCCCTCTTCCGTACCGGTGATCCACTCGCGGGCAGCCTGGTCAGTCACGTTGATAACGTCCTGCTCCTCCATGTAGTCGGAGCAGCCTGCGGAAGCGCGCAGGCCTGTCCAGGTGTCAACCGAGATGCGCTGCCACAGGTCCTGTTCCTTCGGCAGAGGCAGCTGGTCGAAGGCGAAGTACTCCAGCCGCTGCATCGGGCAGCGCTCCGACGGCTCGGTGCCGGAGGCCTCGCAGATGATGCGCTCCACCACGCCGGGCGGCCGGCTGAACGGGGTCGGGCTGCCGCCGGTGATATACGGCACGGCGAACTGGGTGAACTGCGACCAGATCGGCGCGGCGCCGGTCGTGCCGGTGGTGCCCTCCATGGGCGTGTAGTCCGCGTTGCCGACCCACACGCCCACCGCCAGGTCGGGTGTGTACCCGATGGTCCAGTTGTCACGGAAGTCGTTGGTTGTGCCGGTCTTGACCGCCGCCTGGAAGGGCAGGTTCAGCGGCGAATTCGCACCGAACATCGGGGTGCGGGCCTCGTTGTCCGAAAGGATCGAGTTGATCAGGTAGGCATGCTCGGCCCGGATCACCTGCTCGCCGGCGGCCGGCTGGTACTCGTAAACCAGGTTGCCCTCATGGTCCACGATGCGGGTGATGGCCACCGGCTGCACGCGCCGCCCGCCGTTGGCGAAAGCCCCGTAGGCGGAGGTCATTTCCAGCAGGGTCACCTCGCCGCCGCCCAGGGTCAGCGACAGGCCGTAGTCGCTGCGGTTCAGCGTGGTGATCCCCAGCCGCCGGGCAAAGCTGATCAACCCTTCCTGCGTGGAGGTGTTGGGATCGTCATAGATACCCACGAACTGCAGCGCTTTGACCGCCGGGATGTTATACGAGTTGGCCAGCGCCGAGCGCACGGTGACCGGCCCGTGGAAGCGCCCATCGTAGTTGACCGGTTCGTATTTCGGGCTGGGATCGTTGGGGTCACCCGACGGCGGGAACTCGGAGGGAATATCCCAGATCAGCGTCGCCGGGGTCCAGCCCTTTTCGAAGGCGGCCGCATAGGTCAGCGGCTTCATGGTCGACCCAGGTTGGCGGGGCTGCACGGTCATGTTCACCTGGCCGGAGATGGCTTCGTTGTAGAAGTCCGCCGAGCCGACCATGGCCAGGATCTCGCCTGTGTCAGGACGGATGGCCACCAGCGCGCCGCTGGACACATTGCGGTCGGCCAGGCTGCTCACCTGCTCGGCGACAATGCGCTCGGCCTCCTCCTGCAGGACCGGGTCCAGGGTGGTGAACACGGTGAAGCCGGAGCGGTAAATGGTCTGCGGGTCGAACTGGCTTTCCAGCTGGGCACGGATGTAATCCACCCAGTGCGGGAAGCGGATGGTGTTCTCCGGCGCGGCGTACTGGTAACTGGCGATCTCTTCCACCGCCTGGGCCGCCATTTCTGCGGTCACGCACACGCGGTCCTGATTCGGGGCGACGTAAATGCAGCCGTCCTCCTCGCTCAGCTGGTACATCAGCACCAGCACCTGCCGGAAGCGTTCCAGCGTGGCCGGGCGGTTGGTTTCGATGTCATACACGCTGGGCGACTGCGGCAGACCGGCCAGGAACGCCGCCTGCCCCAGGGTGAGCTGGTCGGCAGTGGTGTTGAAGTAGGTTTCCGCGGCGGCCTCGATGCCGTAGGCCATCTTGCCGTAGAAGTTCTCGTTCAGGTACAGCTCCAGGATTTCTTCCTTGCTGTACTGGCGGGTGATCTCGGCGGCCAGCACGATCTCCCGCGCCTTGCGCTGCACATTGCGCTCGAAGCGCTCCTCAGGCAGCAGCAGCGCGCGGGCCAGCTGCTGGGTGATGGTGGACGCCCCGGAGACCGTAGCCCCGGAGGTGTAGTTCTGCACCAGCGCGCGGGCGATGGCAACCGGGTCATAGCCGGGATGGGTGTAGAAGTCCTTGTCTTCGGTGGCCAGGGTGGCCGCGATCAGATACGGCGAGATGCGTTCCAGGGGCACGTAGGTCCGCTTCCCGGCGTTGGGGTCGATGATCTCGTAGATCACATCCCCGGTGGAGTCCAGGATGCGGGTGGTCTCGAACTGCGAGGCCCGCGAACGCAGGTCGTCCACGCTTGGCAGGCTGGAGGCGATTGAGTAGTACTGCACCACGCCGACAATCAGGGCCACGATGACCGCGATTACCCCTGCGAACAGGAACCCGATCATCAGTCGCAGCAGGCAGCCCCAGGATAGAACGCCGCTGCGCTTCTTTGCTGCCGCCTGCGGAGGTCGGGGCGGAACGGCCGTTCCGCGGGTGGGCGGCTCGGGCTTCCACACCGGCTGGCGCGTGCCCGGCGCGGCGGTTTCGGCCCGCGAGGCAGCCGCCTGCCGGCGGCGGTAGGCCGCCGGAGTGACCCGCGTCGCGTTCGGGTCAATTTCCTCCACCCGGTTGGGCAGCGATGGATCCTGCGGCGGCCGCTGCGAAGGCCGCGTTTGTGAAGGCGGCCGCGGCGCAGGGACGGGCCGGGTCTGGTCAGTGGGAGAGACGCTCACCGGGCGGGTCTTTCCGGGGTCTTCCCGCGGCGCGGCGATCGGGCGGGTGGCGTCCGGGTCCGCTTCAGGCGGAACGACCGGCTTACCCTCCGGCGTGACCGGACGGGTGACATCGTCCGGGGTGGAGAGGTCCTGCCCGAACCAGCCCCCGGTGGCGTCCGGATCGCCCGTCGGGTGGCGGGAGAGGATCTGGGTATTCACCTCCGGCTCAACGGGGGCTTGCGGCGGGAGCTCCCCGGCTTCACCCGGCTGTTCGGCATCTGCGGCCGGCTCACCAGCCGTGTCCATAGCCCCGGCCTCCACCTCGGCCGGTTCCGCTTCCGGCTGCGCCGAATCTTCCCCTGTCTCAGCAGGGGCACCAGCCATGTCAACCGGCGCTTCCTGCGTCTGAGAAGAAGCCTTTACTTCCTCAGCTGGACTCTCTTCCAATCCAGCCGGACCGGAGGTCACCTCGTCCGCAGCGGTAAGTACCCGCACCGGGCCGCCTGACAGGGGCGCGCCAGTCGGAACGGTATCCGCCGCCGGTTCACTGCCTTCCTGGCTCTCCGCCGGCTCCGGCCGGACGCGCACCGGCTGGGTGCTGTCCTCCTCGCCGGCGGCGATCAGCCGGCGCAGACGGTCGCGCGGCTCCTGCTCGGAGGGCCTGTACTCTTCCTCAGGGCGATTCTCGGGTTTTTCGTTTGGATCACTCATCATTGTCGTGCCATTTCAGAGATACCACGCTGTCTGCGCGGCTCTGCATTTGGTTAAACTGAATCTGTTGAGAAACAGGTGATTGGAATTCGTCATATTATTGCATCGATTTTAACACACATCCCTGCCGGGCCCGGGAAACGCGCTACAATGGTGGTATGCGCCTCTGGAACCTGGGTATTGGGCGGCCCCTCAGCCTGACGCTGGCTGCGGATGCCCGCCTCTCGCATCCCAATTACGTCAACGACCAGATCTGGAAGCTCGTCCTGGACGGGGGTGAGCCGCCAGCTCTAGCGCTGGTGACCACCTTCGGTCTGCGGGCGCGCTCCATGCGTCTCTTCCCGCGCTTCGTCCGCCAGGGACAGGCGCTGACGCAGCCCTCCGCCTTTTACCGGCCGCCGGTGGTCGAGAAAATCTACCCCAGCTACCTGAGCGTGCGCAGCGCGCCGTTCGGGGGCATCACCCTGCTTGCTGAGTACTGGGTGCCCGACTCTCAGACGGTCGCCGGACGGCTGCGGTTCCGCAACGAAGGCGTTATGAACGAGACCTTCCGCCTGGAATGGTGCGCTGTGCTGCATCCTCTGGGAGAAGGCGAAGCCATGGCCCCCGATGAGGAGGTCAGCGCCATCCTGTGCGGCCGCACCACCGAGCTGAGCCCGGTGCTGTTCATGACCGGCGGGCCATCCGCCGCCAGCAGCCCCTACCCCGCCCTGGCGGTCAATCTGGAGCTTGCCCCGGGCGAGGAGCACTCCTACCTGTGGGGCTTTTCCGCCAGAACCAGCCTGCGAGAGTCGCTCGAGGCCGCCCGCTCCGTCACCGCCCGCCCCTGGGACGCGGAGATGACCCGCATCGAGCTGACCAACGAAAGCCAGCAGCTGGAGATCGACAGCGGCGACCCGGACTGGGACGCCGCCGTCGCCCTGGCCGGGCGGCAGGCCTTCAATCTGTTCTTCCCCGCCTCCGGGGGACTGCCCGCTCCCTCCTTCGTGCTCAGCCGCGAGCCGGATGAAGGCTACTCCATCCGTGAGGACGGTACCGATTATCCTTACCTTTGGAACGGGCAGACCGCTTTTGACGCCTATTACCTCAGCTCACTGATCCTGCCCGGCGGGCTGGACTACTGCAAGGGTATTGTCAACAACTTTCTCAGCACCCGGGAGGAGGACGGCTCCATCGACTGGAAGCCCGGCCTGGCCGGGCAGCGCGCCAAGCGCCTGGCCCAGCCAATGCTGGCCGCCCTGGCCCTGCGAATCGCGGATGCTTCTCCCGTGGACGAATCCGCCTGGCTGCGCGAGGTGTTCCCCGGCCTGCTGGGCTTCGTCCAGGCCTGGTTCTCGCCCCGCAATGACCGCGACCAGGACGGCTACCCGGAATGGGCGCACCCCCTGCAGTCCGGACTGGAGGAGACGCCGCTGTTCGACCGCTGGAACGAAGGCGCCCAGGGCGTCGCCGCCGATCACGTCGAGGCCCCCGGCCTGGCCGCCATGTTGTATCGCGAGCTGCGCTCGCTGGCGGAAATTGCCGCCCGCCTGGGAGATACCGACCAGGCCGGACAGCTGGAAGAAAAGGCCCGCCAGCTTCGCGAGCGCCTGAACCGGGCCTGGGACCCGCAGTCCGGACTGTTCCGCTACCAGGACCGCGATACCCACGCCAGCCCGCCCGCCGAAACCCTGCTGCGCATCGATGCGCCCGGCCTCTACCCCGTCGACCGGCGCTGGGCGGTTCCCCGCCGGCTGCTGCTGCGCCTGGCCGCCGCCGATCAGGCCACTTACGCCGTGCAGGTCACCCTGCGAGGCCAGACCGCCGAAGGCGAGGTGGAGGAATCGCTCAACGCCCGCCAGCTGTACTGGATCGACGGTCAGGGACGCTACACCAGCCAGCACGCCTACACCGCTCTCACCAGCCTGGAAGTCCGCACCATGGTGCCCATCCGGGAAGGAGAGCTCTCCACGGTGGACTATTCCCAGGAGGACATCAGCCTGTTCCTGCCGCTCTGGGCCGGGATTCCCACTGCCGAACAGGCCCGCCAGATGGTGGAAGAAACCTTCCTGAAGCGCTACCTTCAGCTGCTTGGCGCGCCCATGTGGCGGCTGCATGCCGGAGTTAACGGGCCCGATGCCGCCTGCGCAGTTTCCCTGCCCTGGAACAGCCTGGTCATTGAGGGACTGCTGCGCTATGGCTACCGCACCGCCGCAGCGGACCTGTTCACCCGGCTGATGAACCAGGTGGTGAACAGCCTGGTTGAAGACCATGCTTTCCGGGCCGCCCATCACGCCGTCACCGGCGCGGGTCTGGGGGAGAACAACTCGCTGCACGGCCTGCCGCCGCTCGGCCTCTTCCTGCAGCTGGCCGGCCTGAAGAAAATCAGCCCCCGCCAGGTAATTCTGGAGGGATTGAACCCATTCCCGCGCCCAATTACGGTACAATATCGAGGAACAACCGTCCGTTTGTTTGAAACCTACAGTGAAGTGGTCTTTGCCAGCGGAAAAACGGTGGTTGTTCACGGTCCCGGCCCGCACACGGTCATCGACCGCTGAGGCCAGGCCGCCTGTCTATCCCCACAAAGGAGAGCTGGTACGAAATGGAAACCTCATCCCCGGAAACCTGCCTTATCGCCATCGTACAGGCTCAGGATGCGGAGGTCGCTGAAGATGCCCTGGAAGAAATCGGCATGTCAGTGACCCGGTTACCAAGCGCGGGCGGGTTCCTCGGCCGGCGAAATGCCACCCTGCTGATCGCGCTGCCCCCGCATCTCAAGGATGCCGCCATCCGGTCACTCCAGAAGACCTGCCGCCAGCGGGTGGAATACATCGCCGTGCCGCTGGAGTCCGCGCCGCTGCCGCTGCCCGCTCCCACCCCCATCACCATCGGCGGCGCGACCGTGTTTGCCCTGGAAGTGGACCATTTTGAGGAGATCTGACCATGAAGCTGATCATCGCCATCGTCAAGGACACCGATAACGACAAAGTCTCCCACGCGCTGACCTCCGCCGACTTCCGCGTAACCACGGTCGCCTCCACGGGCGGGTTCCTGCGCCGCGGCCAGACCACCATGCTGATCGGCGTGAAGGACGAGCGGGTTGAAGAAGCACTCAACATCCTGCGCAGCAATGTGACCCGGTCCACCGAGCCGAACGTGAAGAGCGCGACCATTTTCGTCATCAAGGTGGATGACTTCATCCAGTTCTAAGACGCCCCCACCGGAGGGAACGATGGCTCAATCCTACCCGTATCTGGAAAAACCGGGCTATCTGCAGGTAGTGGCCGTACTGACGCTGATCAGCGGGATCAGCAACATCGTCTACCCCCTGATCGTCGGCCTGGTTATCGTGCTGGGAACCTTCTTCGTGGGAGCGATCTGCCTGCCGATCATCATCCCGCCCATCGTCCTGGGGATATTTGAGATTTCCTACGCCCTCGATCTGATGAAGGACCCTGTCGCGGTGAAGGAACCCAACCAGGTGATCGCCATTCTGGAGGTCGTGGCCATCCTGTTCGGCAACGTGCTCTCGGCCATCGTCGGCATTGTCGCGCTGGTGTTCTACAACGACCAGAGCGTGAAGGAATACTTCGCCAACCTGCGGCGGCTCAGGGGTGAGATCGTTCAGGCCTGAGACAGGCATATCCGTGAAATGCAAAGCAAAACGCCCCGGCCGGGGCGTTTGAGTTTAAGGGCAGTCTTCCGAAAAGCATTCGACCTGGTAAACCGACACCTTCACCCCTGGATCGCACCAGCAGCGGCGAGGTGCTCCCATCTTGCGGCACAGCGCGTCCAGAAAATCGACCGGGTCAGGGATCTGCTCCCAGACCTGCGGCAAAAAGGTGGCCCGCCGCCCGGCGTGCTCCATCACCACTCCGTCCACGCCCGGACGCAGCAACTTCAGCAGGTCCTGCGGGCTTTCATAGTGGAGCGGTTGGGGCGGCGTCAGGCGCGAGATTTCAATGCGCAGAAACGGCACCTCCTCCCGGCGCACCGGCGGGAAGCGGAAATCTTCAAAGGCGGCGGCCAGGGCGTGCTGGCGCACATCTTCGGCCAGCGGCTGGTACGCCTGCAGCGTGCCGATACAGCCGCGCAGGCGGCCACCGATCGTCAGGGTGACGAAGCTGGCCCCGCACTCCTGCAGAGCCGGCGGCAGCCGGTCCAGGTCCAGCTCTTCGGGTTCGGGGCAGTCGAAGGCCTGCGTGATCGCGCTGCGGGCGATGGTCAGCAGCAGCTGCCTTTCCTGTGAAGTGAGGGGGTCGGTCATGGTTCCTGCAGCCGCGTGAAGTGGCGGTTATGGTACACCAGCGGTTCTCCCGGCTCCCCCAACTGCGCCAGGCGCACCTCGCCCAGATAGAGCGTGGAACTGCCCAGCGGGTGAGAAGCAACCACCCGGCAGTCCAGAAAGGCCAGCCCGCCGGCGATCAGGGGCGCACCGCTTTCCAGCGAGAACACCTCCACCCCGGCAAAGCGATCCGCCTCCCGGCCCATCTTTCCGGCAAACAGGTCCGCAATCTGCTTCTGACCGGCACTCAAGATTGTGACGGCAAACACGCCGGAGCGCTCCACCAGATCACGCGTTCGCGTCCGGTCCTCCAGGGTGACGGTGACCAGAGGGGGATACAGGGATACCGAATTAAAGGAGTTGGCGGTCAGTCCATGCACACGGCTGCCAAAGCGGCTGGTGACAACGGCGACTCCCGTCGTCCACTGTCTCATCACCAGACGAAGTTGTTCAGGCAGCTCTGTGGTCATCGATGGACGCCCTTTCCATTGTACCAGATGCGGAGCCGGGCTGGCACGGGTATTGCATCATGGCGGTATGCAAACGCGACCAATCTGGTTATACTGATGGAAGGTTTCGCTGTCAAGCCGCCTTCATACCCGTACCCGCCAGGACTCATTCGACCCGATTATGAGTGAAACCACCTCCGTAAACTCAGCATCCCGACCGCGAAGACGCCGCACGGACACGGTGTGGAATGCGCTGCAGTCCGTTATCACCGCCGGCGTGGTCATGGCAACCCTGTTCACAATGTGGACGCCCAATTCCCTGTTCTCCAACCAGGCGCTGGAAGGGTTGTTCAACTCCTGGCAGGAAGAACCGGCGGTGGTCTCCGCCGCCCCCACCCCGACTGCCCGCCCCATGGCCCGCATCGGTATTGTGGCCGGGCACAAAGGCAACGATTCCGGCGCTGTCTGCGCAGATGGCCTGCGCGAGGTGGACGTCAACGAGCGAATCGCGAAACTGGTGCAGGGCCAGCTGACCAACGAAGGCTACCAGGTGGACCTGCTGGACGAGTTTGACCCCGACCTGACCGGGTACCAGGCGGCTGTGCTGGTTTCCATCCACAATGACACCTGCGACCCGCAGTTTGAGCACCTGACCGGCTATAAAGTCGCAGCGGCCAAGTCCAGCGCATACCCCGAGAAAGCCCGCCGGCTGGAAGCCTGCCTGATCACCCGCTACGGCGAGCTGACCGGGCTGCCCTACCACGCCGACACCATCACCGCGGACATGACCGATTACCACACCTTCCGCGAGATCCACACCGACACCACTGCGGCGATCATCGAAACCGGGTTCCTGCTGTCGGACCGGCAGATCCTCACCGAACAGCCTGACCGCGTGGCCGCCGGGATCACCGCCGGGGTGCTGTGCTACATCCGCAATGAATCGCTGCCCACAGATGCGGTTCCATGAGTGAGTTCTCCGGCCTGACTGCCCGGCACGCCCTGGAACAGGCGCAGGCGGCCCTGGAACGGGGCGACCGCAAGACCGCCCGTCACTGGGCTGCGGTGGCCTCCCGCCTGGCTCCGGAGCGCGAAGAGCCCTGGCTGATTCTGGCGGCCCTGGCCGGGCCGCAGGCCAGCGTATCGTATTTACAGCGCGCGCTGCAAATCAACCCGGAGAGCGAGCGGGCAAAGCAGGGTATGGTCTGGGCTCAAAAGCGCCTGCAACAGGCCCAGGCCCGGACCGCACCTCGACCGGCTGCTCCGGCGGTGCCTGCCGCGCCGCCCAAACCCGCCGCGGCCGCTGCTCCGAGGCCGGCAGAACCGCCAGCCGCAGCGGATACAAAGGTCACCCGCCGCCGGCCAAGATGGGTCTGGTTCGCCGGTGCAGCCGCTTTGCTGGCGCTGCTGGCCATGTTTCTGTTCGGCAGCTTCCGCGCATTCACCGTACAGGCCGGCGCCGCGGCCTACCGCCCGGCCGGGAATCTCGTCAAGCCCACGCTGACGCCCACCATCACGCCCTCACCCACTCCGACTTCAACGCCGACCGCCACGCCCACCGCCACGGCGACGTTCACACCAACGTCTACCTTCACCCCGACTGCGACCTTCACCCCCACAGAAACGCCGACCAACACACCCACCCTATGGGTGCCGGAGGTCAAGGTGCCAGAAGGCGTCGGTCCGCTGGAGCGCTGGATCGATGTGGACCTCAGCGAGCAGCGCGTGTACGCCTACCGCGGTGATGAGCTGATCAATTCGTTCATTGTGTCCACGGGCACCGCCGCGCACCCGACCGTCACCGGCACCTTCCGGATTTACATCAAGCTGCTGTATGACGACATGGCCGGGCCGGGCTATTTCCTGCCAAATGTGCCGTATACCATGTATTTCTATCAGGGCTATGCCCTGCACGGCACCTACTGGCACTCCAACTTCGGCACCCCGATGAGCCATGGCTGTGTCAACCTGCATACGGAAGATGCGAAGTGGTTGTTCAACTTTGCCTCGGTCGGCACGGTGGTGAACGTACACGAGTAAATGAACCCATCCCCCACCTGCACCCATGGGGACAGGTGGAAGGATGGGTGGATCAACACTCCACTTCTTCAAGGAATGGGAGGAGGGCTGCGCCCAGCCACCGGGCTAACCAAATGCACTTGGCCGTTCCCATACCGGCCAGTTTTTGAGATAATCAACTAGCAGGTTGAATCACCTGCCGCTGCAGTCTCCATCCAGCCGGATGAAACCTACTTGAGGAGCGAAGCATGAACAAACCCGTCTTCGCCGGGCTGGTATTCGACGAAATGGGCCGCCCGCTGGAGACCACCTACGTGGGGAACGAGCCGTGCTACGTGCTTGACGACGCCGGGTTCCGGCGGCACATTCCCTCCGAATATGTCGACCGCCAGGTGCTGCGGCACATGAAGGAACAGCTCAGCGGCCACGAAGACCTGATCGCCGAGCAGACCGCCAAAATGCTCGGTCAGGAAGACCTCTTCTCCATGGCCCTCATCGTCAACCAGCTCAAGAACATCGACGAGCACCTGGAAGCCCTTCTGCAGACCGGGATTCCGGAGGAGGCGCGTTCCTACCTGGGGATGATGGGCATGCGCATCACCGTCGACATCCACGGCGACGTGGTCAACATCGAACAGCCCGGGCTGCCCATCGAAGGCGACGAATAACCCGGCTCTGTCAATATATTTCTAATATCCATCCGTTACAATGAGGGCAGATAAGACAGCCGGATCAAGTTCGGTTGACCTGTCTAGAAACGGAGTGAACGGTGGCGTCAGACTTTATTGTGGATATCAGTGAAGCTGATTTTGAATACGAGGTCCTCTCCTATTCGCAGAACGTTCCCGTCGTGGTGGACTTCTGGGCTTCCTGGTGCCGTCCCTGCAGAATCCTCGGGCCGATGCTTGAAAAGCTGGCTATGGAACACCAGGGCGGCTTCCGCCTGGCGAAAGTCGACGTGGACGCCAACCCCAATCTGGCCATGCGCTATGGGGTGAGGTCCATCCCGGCGGTGCTGGCCTTCAGCCAGGGCGAGCTGGTCTCCCAGTTCACCGGCGTGCAGCCCGAGGAGCGGGTGCGTGAGTTCATCACCCGCATCACCCCGCCCGGCCCTCTCAACCTGGCCCTGGAAAAAGCCCGCAGCCTGCTCGCGGACCACGACTGGGAAGGGGCGGAGAGCATCTACCGCGAGCTGATCGACGCCAGCCCGCAGGAACCGGAGTTCCAGCTGGGCCTGGCCATGTCGCTGCTCGGGCAGGGACTGGTCGACGAGCCTCTGCGCATCCTGGCCGGATTCCCGCCCTCGAAGCAGTTCGCCACCGCCGCGCAGTTGATGCCGTACGCCCGCGCGCTGCAGCAGCTGCGCTCCGGAACGCTGCCGGAGGAGACGGACGCGGACCTGACCTTCGCCAACAGCGTCCGGCTGGCCTCGCGAGGCAACCTGCCGGCGGCCATCGACGGCCTGCTGGATGTGCTGCGCCAGGACAAACGCTACCGCGGCGGCGCGGCCCGCGACCTGATCCTTGCGCTGCTGGTCCTGCTGGGAGAGGAGCATCCGCTGGCCCGCGAGTACCGCGGCGAGCTGGCTTCGGTGCTGTTCTAGCTTAGCTAATCAAAAAAGAGGCCGGGTACTCCCCGGCCTCAGTCTATTTTTTCACTCGCCGATCAATCCACCAGCACCAGCAGGCCCCAGGTGGTCGGGTCGGTCAGCGTGCGCCCGGAGACGGCGGAAAGCATGGTCTGCTGCACGTTCTCGTTCGGGTTGTCGTTGTCCGACACGTTCAGCGAGAACCCGAACATATCCCCTTCGGCGGGTGTCAGGTTGAACAGGCTCCAGGGGATGGCGATTTCCACACGGTAAACCCCGTCACCTTGCACCGCGGCGATCTGCACCTGGGATTTGCTCCCGGCAAGGCCAGGCGGGTTCCACAGGTACGCTTCACGCGTACCGTTCACATCCGGCCGGCCGGGTGAGATGCCCAGCTGGAAGTCATCATCGTTGAGCGTGGTGGTTTCCAGATCACCTTCCAGGTCGGTGTCCAGCTGCAGCTCCAGGCTGTCGCCCTGGTACAGCATCACGCCGGTGGCGTTCTGCACGTAGCGGTCGTCCAGTACCTTAACGGCCAGGTACAGGTTGTTCCGGTCCCAGCCTATCCGGAAGGAGCCTTCAACGTCCTCGGGGTTTTCCCGGTTGTTGGAGCCATACACCACCGCACGGATGGGATAGGCCCGCGTATCCCACTCATCCCAGACCCCGTCAAGCACCGGCGGCGTGGTCAGGAACTCCGCTTCAAAGCGGGCGTTGACCCGGAAGTCCACCGGCAGCCCGCCTTCCTCAGTGGCCGTCGCCGAGGGAGTGACGGATGCGGTCGCCTGCTGCGCAGGCTGAGTGACGGCCGGCTCGGTCGCCTCACCCGGCGGCGTCGCGGTGATCAGCGGAGGCGGCGTGGCCGTCCCGGAGATACCCCCCGGACGGAACAGAGCCGTCATGGTCAGGTTGGGCGTGGGAATGCCCGGCCCGGGCGTCGGCGTCGGCCGGGGCAGGTTGCAGGCGGCCAGAGCCAGCACCAGGACGGCGGCTCCGCCTGCGCGAATGATTCGGTTCATGGGATCTCCTCCACTTCTCTCCTCAGATTAGAACCCACAGTGATACAGGGGCGATCTGCCTATTGGACGCTGCGCTTGTTCAACCGGTTCCCGGTGTTCAGGTAAATCACCCCGGCCACCGCGACGGCGATGAAGACAGCGGTTCCTGCGGACATGATGGCAGTGAAATGCTCCTCGAACAGGAATCCCAGCACTGCCATCGCCAGCCACACGCCCCCGAGCAGGTACATCAGATGCCCCACCATCCGGGTGAGCCGGTCGAGATCATAAGATTCCTTCACCTTCCGGGGAGCGGTGTTGTAGCCGGCGATCAGCCAGGCGGCTTTCTTATATTTGATCACCGCCCCGATAAGAAACATAAAAAAGGCAGTACCAAAATTGATCCAGTGCATTAATCCTCCGGTAATCCTCAACTGTCTGACCGGGCCAGGATATCCTTGCCCAGCTTCCACACATTACAGCCAAAATTGCTGATCAGAGTCAGCGTCTCGCCCATTTCCGGATCGTACAGAGACAGGAAACTGACCCCGGGATCGCTGCCCTGAAAATACGGGCACACCCCGCCGCCAGCTTTTCTCTTCAACCACATCCCGTATCCATAAATGCCCTCATCCACCTGCGGCGACATCATTTCACGGGTGAGATCATCCCGAAGCAGCCGGCCGCCGGTCAGCGCCTGCCAGAAGCGCTCCACGTCGGGTACCGTTGTAAAGGCCCCGCCCGCGCCCGTGCCCTTCACATCCACGCTGTAGATATTGGTGTAGTACTCATCCCGCGCCGGATCGTAGATGTAGGCGTTGGCGCATCCGGCGGGAAGCCGGTCCAGCTCATAATACCCGCTGCGATGCATGCCAGCCGGAAGGAATACGTTATCCCGCAGGTAGGTGTCAAACGGAACGCCGGTCACCTGCTCGATAATCAGCCCCAGCACCACGAACCCGGTGTTGTTGTACTGGAACTTCTGCCCCGCAGGGTACATCATGGGCCGGTCGATGAACAGGGGGAGCAAATCCCTCGATGTGCGCACCCGGTAATTGGGATAGTCCACCCACAGATCCGCGTACTCATCCATGACCGATTCATCGAAATAATCGGGGATGCCGGAGGTGTGGGTCAGCAGCTGCCGGACGGTGATGGCCGGATCGATCGCCTTGAGATCCAGATCCAGCAGCGTGCCGATGGTGTCCTCCAGCCCCAGCTGCCCCCGCTCGACCAGCTGCAGGATCCCCACGGCGACAAACGCCTTGCCTGCGGAGGCAGTCTGAAACCGGGTGTCGATCGTGTTGGGGATCCGGTTGGCCAGGTCGGCATACCCGTGGGCCTGCCGGAAGAGCACCTGATCGCCGCGAACCAGCGAAATCACACCGTGAAAGTCCTGCGGAACCAGCTCAGCGATTTCCATCTTTACTCAATGGTCCTTTGACAGCGCGGATGAAAAGGAACTGCGGCCTGGTCATCAGTCGCTGGTAGACGTCCGGCCGCTTCTCCCGGCAGGCCTCGGTCGGGAACGGCTCCAGCAGCCGTTCCAGGCAGAACCCGGCCTCCAGCAGCAGCGCCAGAATCTGGCTCAGCGGCCGGCGGTAGAAGTGCACCTTCACCTTTCCCTCGCTGGTGTTCCATTCGTCTTCCAGCAGCTCCGTGGCAAAGTAATCCTCCCGCTCAAACAGGGTGAAATCCATGAAGGGATGGTGCACGGAAAATACCAGATGGCCGCCCGGCACCAGAACACGGTGAAATTCGCGCATCACCGGTCCCCAGTCCTTCAGGTAATGCAAGGTGAGCGAAGAAAGAACGATGTCAACAGACTTGTCCACCAGAAAGGTCAGCGGCCGGGACAGGTCCGCCTGGATCACCCGTGCCCGGTCGCCCACCCGCCGGCGGGTCATCTCCAGCATGGCCGGGCTGACGTCCACCGCTGTCACCTGCGCGCCGTGCTCCAGCAGCCAGCTGGTGTACCAGCCCGCCGCACAGCCGGCATCCAGCACGCGCTTCCCCCGGACATCGGGCAGCAGCGAGAGCGTGGCCGGGCGTTCGTAGTCGGCGTTGTAGGGCTTGGTGTCAATCCCGTTGAAGTAATACGTCGCCATGGTTTCATAGGCGTCGTAGGCGATTGGCGGTTCATTTTCAGATTCCTGCATACGGTTCCTTTGCTTGCTGAGCCGGTCAGCGGAAGCCCGCTCCCCGGCGCTCACACCGGTGCCGCCGGAGGGCAGGCGCCGGACAGCCAGCCCCGGGCCAGGGACCGGCCAGAATTACGCCTTCAATTCGTTGGGGCGGGAAATCGGCCTCAGCTAAATAATAACAGACTTGCCGCCATCACGGCCATACCCGCGATGACGCCGTAGATGGCCAGATGGTGCTCGCCGTACTTCTCCGCCGTGGGCAGCAGCTCGTCCAGCGAGATGTACACCATGATCCCGGCCACACCGGCGAACACCAGCCCGAACATGGCTTCGTTGAAGAAGCGCATCAGCAGCAGGTAGCCGACCAGCGCGCCGAGCGGTTCTGAGATGCCGGACAGGAAGGACAGGGAAAAGGCCCGCCGGCGGCTGCCGGTGGCGAAATAAATCGGCACCGAGACGGCAATCCCCTCGGGGATGTTGTGGATGGCGATCGCCATGGCGATGCTGATGCCCAGCGCCGGGTCCTGAACCGCGCTGGTGAAGGTGGCCAGTCCCTCCGGAAAGTTGTGAATGGCAATCGCCAGCGCGGAAAACAGGCCCATGCGCAGCAGGTTCGGGTCGTACACCCTGGCCCCGCTCATCTCCTTGACGTCCCTCACCTCGTGCGGGTTCTCTCCCTTGGGCACAAAGCGGTCGATCAGCGCGATCAGGGCAATGCCGGCAAAGAACGCCAGCGTGGTGACCAGGTACCCCCGCGAAGGCCCAAACACCGCTTCCAGCGAGGTCCTGGCTTTGGCGAAGATTTCGATCAGGGACACGTACACCATCACGCCGGCGGAAAAGCCCAGCGCCCCGGCGAGGAACTTCTGGTTGGTCTGGCGGGTGTAGAAGGCGATCGCGCTTCCGATGCCGGTCGACAGCCCGGCGAACAGGGTAAGGCCAAAAGCAATGAGCAGACGTTCTGTGGTGATATCCATAAGCGGTCCTGATGGTCGCGATGCTGCCTTTACCTGGCGGGCCTGGCCCGGCAGGCATGATTAAGTTTAATGCAATCCTGCGAAAACGCCCCCGGCCGGGGTCATGCTGCTGTCGGTCTGACTCGCTGGCTGCGCACCTCAACCGCCAGCAGCAGGCTGAAGACAATTTCTATCACCACCATCAGGCCGGCGACCGCAAACGGCGGAAAGATGAGGCCCACCAGCAGCGCCCCGAGCGGGATGATCACCGCAAATGCGGTGTAGCTGCGCGACAGGTACAGCCAGCCAAACGGGAGCAGGTGCGCCCCGAAGATCATGGCCAGCACCATGACCAGCTTCTCCGGCACGGTCGGGTAGACCCACATGGCGATCAGCAGGTAGAGCAGCTGGTTGAGCGAAAACAGGATCCCCAGCCCGCTCAGGGTGTTGTCTTTCGTGGAAAACTCGATGCGCAGGAACCGGGAAAACAGATAGGCCAGCGGCAGCAGCGGAGCGGTGAAGCAGAAGGTGAGCAGCTTCTTCGTCAGAACAGGCAGAGAGGTCAGATGCACGGCAAGGATCGCCGCCCAGATGAAGATCGAAGCCAGAATAAAGTGCAGGCCCTTTTTCTGCCTGGCGGTGCCGTCCAGTCGCAGTTCTTGCAGGTTCATGGTACTTCCTCATTTACCGGGTAAACGGACATCCAGCAGCAATTTCGACCATTTTTGTCCGGAACCGGAGATGGCAGTAGAATAAAAAAGACCCCGGATCTCTCCGGGATCGGGAAAAACAGGCGTTTATCTATGCTCAGCGGATCACGGTGATCACGCCCTCTTTGCGCGGGGCTGCCGGTTTCGGCTCCTCCGCCGGGTAGCCCAGCGCCATCGAGCCGTACACCTGATATTCTTCCGGGATGCCCAGTTCCGACAGCAGCGCCAGGACGGGCGGCAGGTGAGCCAGACCCGGCAGCTGGTTCAACCAGCAGGAACCCAGCCCCAGCGAATGCGCCGCCAGCATCATGCTGCCGATCGCCAGCGCGGAGTTGGCCATGGCGTTGCGGTCAGATGACAGGTGAGAGACAATGACCAGCGCCGGCGCGCCGTATAAAAACTCGGCGGACTCATCTTGGGCCTTTTCAATCAGGCTGGCGACGTACGGATGGGTTTCCGGCGTCACCGGGATGGGCAGCAGCGCCTGACGGATGGCCTCGTTCACCTGGCGCAGCCGCTCCGGGCTGGCAATGGCGGTGAACTTCCAGTTCTGCAGCCCCTTGCCGTTGGGGGCATAGCTGCCGGCCAGCAGGATCGTGTCCAGATCAGCCGGTGGAACCGGGTCCGGCCGGTAGGAGCGCACGCTTCTGCGGGTCAGAATGGCATCAATGACAGCATTCATGATGAACTCCTTTGCCTCCAGGCTCATCACTGGCGCGAGGGTGAAGGTTGATAAGGTTTTCCGTTTGAGCGCCGGGTCAGGGATTCTTGCGCATGAGCGCGATCCGGTACGGGTACAGCTCAGCGGTCATGATCCCCTCGGCCACGGCGGGATCGCTGCGCATCAGCTCCTCCGCTTCCGCGTCCGAACCGGCCTCCAGGATCACGATGCCGAAGGTCTTCTCGCCCATCATCTCGGTTCTGCCCGCCAGGATCACGTTCCCCTCCTCCACCAGTCGCTTCAGGCGCAGGAAGTGCCGGGTGACGATGTCTTCATCCTGCTCGGTCCAGTTTTCATCCTGGAGCAGGCGCGGAATCAGCTTTAGAACGTAAATGTACTGCGATGGTTTCGCACTCATAGCCCGGTCCTGTTCTTGAGTTTGATCGATCGGGGAACAGCGGGGAACCTTCATGCACCCGCCCCGGTTAGTATACTGTCTTTCGCAGAGCCGGGCAATGGCTCCATCCTCGCTAGACGGATGAGATACTCGAGCCCGACACACGATTTCGGCTATGCGCATCCCGGTAAGCTCCCTGCACTCCTCAGCGCACGAACTGCCCCGGGTTCACGCTGTTTGACCGGATCACGTAGAACTCATCGCGCTGGTCCACGTTGTAGCGGTACACGTCGTACAGCAGCTTGTTGTACCGCACCACCGGCTCACCGGTACTGGGGTTGAAGCTGGTGTGAATGCTGATGTTGTACAGCGGGGGAAGGCGGTGCTGCGTGACGGCTACGTAATCCCTGGCTTCAAACGCCGCGAAGGCAATCACCAGCACTGCCAGGGCCGCTGCCACCTTCGCCAGAGGTTTTCTGTTCAGCCGGAACAAAGCCGCCGCAATGAGCAGCACTCCCAGCGTCGAGTACACCGACACCCAGGAGGTGTCCACCCCGAGGAACAGGAACGAACCGGCCAGAATCACAATGCCGGCGATAAGCAAGATGCGGGTAAACATACGGCGAATCTCCTGTCGGGAATAAGCCAACAGCTGAACGATGGTCTCGTCCGCTGCTGCCTGGTGGCGATCCGGCTCGACCAGTTCACCCACGATCAGTTCATTGACCGTCACACCCAGTGCATCACTGAGCGGCTTGAGCAGGGCCACATCCGGGAAGCCCCTGCCCGTCTCCCAACGCGAGACTGCCTTGTCGGTGACTCCAAGTTTTTCCGCCAGATCACTCTGCGTCCAGTTTTTCTCTTTTCGCAGCTGAGCAATCAGCTGCCCGGTTTTCATGCTGTCCATGCAATGACCTCTTTTTTGTGCTCATCTTAATCCGGGCAGGCGAAATTGTCACCCTACGTTTGATAGAGTGAAGAGATACGCTCCAGAATTGGCAGCCAATCAGCCGCCGGAATGCTGGAAATTACCGGTGCTGGTCCACCAGGATGGGGTTGCCGTCGGGATCTTCAATGATGAAGTGCCCCGGGCCTTCGGTGTTTACATCCGTCTCAATGAGAAACTGGATCCCCTTTTCCCGCAGCTCCTCCTGCAGAACGCGTACGTCCTTGAAAGGATTGACCTCCTGCGCACTGCTGTCCCACCCGGGATTGAAGGTCAGCATATTCTTTTCAAACATGCCCTGGAAAAGGCCGATGATGCAGTCGTCATTTTTCATGATCAGCCAGTGTTCATCGATGTTCCCGCCGAACACGCTGAAACCCAGCTTCTCGTAGAAGGCCCTGGACGCGTGGATGTCCTTCACGGTGAGACTGATTGAGAATGCCCCGATGCTCATGCTGTTTCTCCTTTTATTATCCCGGTTGGCTGCACATAATGAGTCGATGGATGACAGCCTGCTCAGACGAGATTGGGATACTCCATCCATATTACGACACGCAACTGGCTGCGGTCCGCTCGAACGCGGCGGAGCCGGTCAGCCGGTGTCAGCCTGCTCCTCAGCCCGCGCCATGATCTCCCGGATGACCGCCGTCTTGGCGTCGGCGTAGTGCTGCACGTAGCGCCACACCCGCGCCGCCAGCTCGCGCTTGGCCCGGGCATACTTCTCCCGATCGTCCTCATTGGCCCGCAGCCAGTCGCGAAAGCGCACCATGCGGTCGACCTCGCCCTCACCGGCGCTGAAAACGTGCAGGTTGGTGGCCGGATCCTCCCCCTTCAGCAACCGGTGCTCAAACCACTCCGGCTCGCGGATGTGCAGGGTGAAGCCAGCGGCCTCCAGCGCCGGGACGTAGGCCGCTTCATCCGCCGAGTCCGGCACCACCAGCACCATGTCGATGACCGGCTTGGCGCACAGCCCGGGGACGGAGGTCGAGCCGACGTGCTCCACCCGCAGCGCCGTCTCGCCCAGCGCGTCACGCACCTGCTGTGCCCGCCGCTCGAACTGCCCGGGCCAGCGAGGGTCGTAGTCAACCAGCGTCACCGGCGCGTTGTGTGCCTTCCGTTCGCCCAGGGTCACTTTCTGTAAATACTCGTCACCGGTGTATTGGGGGCTGAAGTTTTGTTCTGAGGTCATTCTTGCAGGCCTGCCTTTTCCGCCTGTGCCAGACCGGGATCGATCCCCAGATCATACGCCAGGTGCTGGATGAAATCCCGGACCAGCTTCTGCTTGCATTCCCACAGCTCCCGCGCCCTGGGCGTCACCATCGGGTTCCGGGTGGTGATCTCATTCGAGTACTCGAGAATGTGCCGGTAGGTTTTCTCAAAGGACTGCTCGGCCTCGCCGCCCTCCATCATGCAGTCCCAGACGATGGACAGCGCTCCGGTTTCGTCCAGCCAGTCGGCCTCCATCAGGAGGATCAGCTCCAGCGGCGTCTCAATGGCGGAAAGCAGCTGCTTTCTGGAATGGTTTTCCACCAGCAACACGACCTTTCTGACAAACTCGTCGGGATAGCCGTTCTCACGCAGGTAGGCTTCGCAGATTCGCGCGCTGTCGACGGCGTGCTGGCGGCGGTCTTCGGTAACCGCATGCCCGACATCGTGGAAGATCGCCGCAGCGATCAGGGCCGCGCGGTCCACCGCGGGCAGGCCTTCGGCCAGGCGCTCGGCCCACATGCGCACCCGGCGGATATGCTCGGACCGCCGGCGGAACGGTACCGTCCGGGTGGTGGT
>DGEO01000042.1:65790-67814 GCA_002385985.1 Anaerolineaceae bacterium UBA3924
CCATCCATTTAAACACCTGTGTTTCTTGATAATGCGTGTGTCCGCCTTCACCCGGCGAAATCCAGCTGCGCATCCTCGGGCGGCGCTTGCTCGGCGACGATGTCCCACATCACCCCGAAGCGATCCGTCAGCGCGGCATGGAAGGCGCTGTAAAACGTCACCACCGGCGGCAGCGTGATCTCCGCGCCCTCTTTCAGCCGGTCGAACAGGGTCTGGGCTTTGTCCCTCGTGGGCACGGTCGCGGTCAGCCTGACTTTGCGGCCCGGCGGCACCTCACCGACCTCATCGGCAAACCAGAAGTTGGTTCCCAGGATCGACATCTCGGCATGCAGCACCCATCCGGGCAGGTCAGCCGGAGGCGCCGCTGCGCCCTCCGGGACATAATCGCTGTAAGGCATGACCATCGCGGGCTGGCAGTCGAACACCTGCTGGTAAAACGCCAGCGCTTCGCTGCAGTTGCCTTCAAAGAGCAGATACGGTGTGATCATTCCTGTTCTCCTGTAACCTGATCAGGGTATTTTGCTGCTGCAAGGATAATGCCTTCCCGGCGATGGCGGTGCTCACCCGGCCCCGCCTGCTGCGAAGGGGACCGGCCGGTCAATCCGGACTCCCCTCCGGTCGTTATGCCTCTTTGCTCAATTCTCGCCAGTGTGCTTTGAAATAGGGAAGCTTCTCGATCGCCTGTTGGATGAAGCCCTCGATCTCCGCTTCGTCGATGCTGTCCAGGCTGCTGAATTCGAGCTTTCGGAGATACCTGCTGGTCCCGGCCACCAGCCGGTTCTGCTCGTCACACAGCAGCCTGCCGAAATGGAAGGTGAGCGCCACCCGCCCCTTCAGCGCCTGAACGGAGCAGATCCAGTGATGGTAGTCGCTGTGCAGGCCAAAAGACGGATGGCCCCACTTGATCGCTGCCGTCATGCCGGGGTGGCTGTTCAGGATGGTCTCGACCAGCCGGACAGCGATACCCCGGAGGTTCTCCGGCTGCCGCTCCAGATAGGACGCAATCTCTTCGCTGATCTTCACATTCATCTCCAGATGCCCCCTTTTCAACGCCGGAAACCTCGCACGACTGCCGTGTCCTCACGTATTATAGCGTCTCAACGGGCACCGCGGCCGCTGACGACCGGAGCCTGGCCGGCAGAACTCGTTCCCCCGGGTGGAATCGGAAAAACTGGTGAAGAAAAGTCGAGCAGCCCGCGGGGGGCTCTGGTAAGATGGGTTCATCGATGCGAGGAAAACCATGTTACGCGAACTGAACCAGGTCATTGACTACATCGAAGCGCACCTGACGGAAGACCTCTCTCTGGAGCAGGTCGCCGCGTACGCCGGGGTGTCCGACTATCACTTCCGGATGGTGTTCTACTACCTCTCCGGGCTGACGCTGAGTGAGTACATCAAGAACCGGCGGCTGTCCGAAGCCAGCCAGGACCTGCTGCAGGGAGCGAAGGTGACCGAGGTGGCGTTCAAGTACGGGTACACATCCGTAGACGGCTTCACCCGCGCCTTCAAGAAATGGAGCGGCTTTCTGCCCTCGGAAGCACAGAAACTGGGCGTGAGCAAGACCTTTCCCAGGCTCACGTTTGTGATTACCGTAAAAGGAGGAACAACCATGGAATTTAAAATTGTGGAAAAACCGGCCTTCAACCTGGTCGGAGTCAGCCGGCGGGTGCCCATGCAGTTCGAAGGCATCAACCAGGAAATTGTCAAACTGGCCGAAAGCATCACCGACGAACAGCGCAAGCTGATGCGCTCGCTGCAGAACATCGAGCCGTATGAAATCGTCAACGCCTCCTACGATGCTGATGCCAAATTCATGAAAGAAGAGGGTTACCTGACCCACCTGATCGGAGCCCTGACAACGGAAGACAACGTCAGCGACCTGCTCGACAAAGTGCCTGTCGAGGCGCTCACCTGGGCCGTCTTTCCCAACGAAGGGCCGTTCCCCAAGACGCTGCAGGATACCATGGCCCGGATTTACGCCGAATGGCTGCCGGCCTCCGGCTACGAAATCGTCGATGCCCCGT
>DGEO01000039.1 GCA_002385985.1 Anaerolineaceae bacterium UBA3924
AGATGTGTATAAGAGACAGGGGTAATACGGCTTCTCAGCAAGCCCGGATACATTTGAAATGCAGTAAAGAGCCGCCAGAACTCCATTCAGGAGTTGAGCGGCTCGTTTTCATCTCCCCTATCAACAACATGCTCAGCGGAGCGGCCCGCCCGGCGGCCAGCCCCTACTGGTAGCGCTCCGTCCGGTCGAACAGGTCAACCAGGTAGCCCTGGTTGTGCTTCATACCCTTGATTTCCAGCGTCAGCGTCTGCACCCGGTCCCAGTCCCCGCGCTGGATCACATCGCGCAGCTCCAGCGTCTTCTCCGCAATGCCCGCCCAGCGCGGCCCGCCAATGCTGTAGGCCTGGAACTTGTTCTTCCAGTTGCCCTCGGCAAAGGCCTGGTGCACATCCTCCAGGCTCAGGCCGGTCCGCTCGCGGTACGGCTCCTCGATCGCCGCGGGGTCGGTCAAATGCACCGTGCGGTGATAAATCTGCCCGGCCTGTTTCTCGCGCTCGCGCTGGAAAAACCCGTGTGTCAGGTCAGCTTTGCGGGCGATTTCTTCATGATGGTGCGGCTGAAGCGCGCCGATTTCGGCATACAGGGCAAAGAGCAGCTTGCGGTAGAAAAACAGCGCCAGTTCGTGCTGCGGGTTTTCAGGCTGCTCTCCCTTTTTCACCTGCTTCGGCTTACTCAAAGCGGTTCTCCAGATACGGGCGGAGGATCAGATAAACGCCTGCCAGGATCAGAAGGATGGGGAATACCGGTAAATTCACCCCGAACATGCTTCCCATCCCGGACAGCAGGGCGATCATCCCCAGCACCACGGTGAACCCGCTCACCTTGATGTGCAGCACGAAGCGGGCGGCGTTCAGGCCAAGCATCACCAACCCGGCGCCCACCAGCCAGGCCCCTTCCGGAACCCAGCGGTCCGGCACCAGCGCCAGGCCTCCCAGAATGATCAGAAACAGCCCCCAGGCCATGCGCTCCAGGCGCTGGTTGGTGGCCGCATGATAGTCAATCGTATTCTGGTTCACGTTGGATGGAATTTGCTGCATTTGAAATCCACTGCTCCTTTCAACCTGTATACGAACACCGGCGCTCAGGGTAGCAATTCCCCCTTAATTTATCACAAAAACATCGTCAAATGAGGTCACTCATTGTATAATATGCCGTCTATCTCCCGGTTTTTCGCCATCCCAACGAACCAATCCGGGATCATATTCTCCAGGAGATCAATGGAAACAACTTTCTACTCTTTCTGTTCTCCCAAGCTGGAGCTGCGCCCTTGCTATGAAAAAGGTGGCTATGGCCTGTTTGCCCGCCTGCCCATCCAGGCCGGTGAACTGCTGGCAATGTGGGGCGGTCAGGTGGTTACCGGTGCGCAGCTGGCCGAACTTCCCCTGGAACGTCAGATTCACGGCATTCAGGTTGACGATGATCTGTACCAGGTGCCCCTGACCGAGGGAGACCCGGCCGACTACTTCAACCACTCCTGCGACCCCAACTGCGGGATGAGCAGCCCCATTTCCCTGGTTGCCATGCGGGACATCGAGGTGGGCGAAGAGGTCTGCTTCGATTACGCGATGAGTGATTCCAGCGACTACGATGAATTTGAGTGTCACTGCGGTTCTGCGCTTTGCCGCGGAAAAGTGACCGGGAGAGACTGGCAGCTGCCCGAGCTGCAGGCCCGCTATTACGGCTACTTTTCCCCTTACCTGCAGCGGCGCATCGAACGCCTGGCGTTAATGCCTGCCAGCAAAGAAGTGGCTTTCAACGCGCTGCAAGAAAAACCGGCTGCTCGCTGACCGCAGGGTGAAAACGTGCCTCTTCAGGCCTGCCCGAAAGGGGCAGGCCCTTTTCGAATCTCCCGAACTCGCTTGACGCTGCCAGACCGGCATGCTATATTCCAGTCATGCCCGGTTCCCCCTCTGGACAGCCCATCATCACCCTGCTGACCGATTTCGGCCACCGCGACGGCTACCCCGGCGTGATGAAGGGCGTGATCTGGTCGATCGCCCCCAACGCCAGACTGGTCGACCTGAGCCACGACATCCCCGCCCAGAACGTGCACGCTGGCGCGCTGGTACTGGGCCGCGCGGTGCCCTACTTTCCGCCCGGCACCATTCATGTCGCCGTGGTCGACCCGGGGGTGGGCAGCACGCGCCGGGCTATCAGCGCCCGGCTGGGAGAGCAGTATTTCGTACTTCCCGACAACGGCCTGCTGACCTACGCCCTGGAATGGGCAGCCGAGCGCAGCCTGCCGGCGGCCTTCATTGAACTGGACCGTCCGGAGTACTGGCTGCAGCCGGTCAGCCGCTCTTTCCACGGGCGGGATATCTTCGCTCCCGCCGCCGCCCATCTGGCCGCAGGCGCGCCCTGGGAACAGCTGGGGACGCCCATCGAGCATCCCCTCCTCCTGCCAGTGAATGAGCCACGGCGCACGCCGGAGGGCTGGCAGGGAGCCATCATCGATGTCGACCGCTTCGGCAACCTGATCACCAACCTCACGCGGGAACACCTCGAGCCGGGCCGGGCAAAGGAGATCCGCCTGGCTTCGTCTCGCATCAAGGGCATCGTGCAGACCTTCAGCGACCGCCCGGCAGGCGAAATCATCGCCATGTACGATTCGGACGGCCGCCTGAGCATCTGCCAGGTCAACGGGCACGCTGCGGAGGCCCTGCGGGCCGGCCCCGGCAGCCCGGTGGAAGTGGTCATGGCCGCCGCAGCCGGCGGCTGGCCGGACACAGGCGAGGGCCGCTGATGCCCGTCCGCGTGTGGGCCTTCCTGCTGGTCATCTGCATCCTGGCGGGGACGCTTGGCAATCTGCCCTGGCTGGTCTTCCTGGCGACCACGGTCGGCATGCTGCTGCTGGTCACGCACCTTTGGCGCAGCCGCTCGCTGGACGGGGTCACCTACCGGCGCGTGTGGACCTACACCCGCGGCTTTCCGGGTGAAACCCTTCCGGTGCGGCTGCATATCGAAAACCGGAAAAAACTGCCGGTCCCCTGGCTGAAAATTGTCGATGAATGGCCGGCCGAAGCCCCTCCAGATGATAAGGAAGCGCTGCGCCCCTCACACCGCCAGGACCGCTCGTTGTTCACTCACTTTGTCACCCTGCCCGGCGGCCGGAAAGTGGAGCGGCATTACCATCTCAAGTTGGGCCGGCGGGGGAACTATTCCGTCGGACCGGCGGTGATGGAATCGGGCGACCCCTTCGGCATCCACGAGCTGCGGCGCGTCGGCGAGCAGCGCGATCAGATTACCATATACCCTGAAATCCTCTCCCTGCCCGACCTTCACCTGCCCACCGAGGACCCCTTCGGTGACCGGCAGACTCGCCGCACGCTGTTCAGCGATCCCAACCGGACCATCGGCGTACGGCCCTACCGCCCGGAAGACACCATGCGCTCCATCCACTGGAACGCCACCGCCCGGACCGGCGAGCTTCAGGTGCGGGTCTACCAGCCCATCTCCGCCCGGGCGCTGATGGTCTGCCTGAACGTCAGCCCCGCCCAGCACTACTGGGAAGGTGTCGACCCGGCCGCGCTGGAGCAGCTGGTGAAGATTGCCGCCTCGCTGGCCTATCACGGCATGAACGCGGGCTACTCCATCGGGCTGCTCTCGAACGGCGGGTTCGCCAGCGCTGACCGCGCCTTCCGCATCGCCCCCGGACGCTCGCCGGAGCACCTGGCCGTGCTGCTGCAGTCGCTGGCCGGTGTCTCGCCGCTGACGCTGGCGCCCTTTGAAAAGCTGCTCATCCAGTCGATGTCCCAGATCCCCCTGGGCGCGACACTGCTGATCGTCACCTCGCATGTGCCCGCCGCGCTGGTGGACACCCTGATGCGGCTGAGGGAATACCGGGCCAACATTACCCTTCTGTCCATCCACCCCGAGCCGCCGCCGGACATCCCCGGCGTGCGCGGGATCCACCTGCCTTTCCAGAGGGAGTCATGACCGCCAACGGCACTCCATCTGCTGCCCCGCTGCCGCTGCGCTGGCTGCTCTGGAACGAGAGCGCGTCCTTATTACGCCTGCTCACCGGCGCACTGTGGATCACCGGCTGGTACCAGGTGGTGCTCAACCGCCAGGCTGCCTGGCTGACCGCCTTCCTGGCCGTGCTTCTGGTGACCCTGATCAGCTACCTGCTGACCCGGGTCACCAGCCGGGTAGAGATGGACCTCTCTCGCGCCCGCATCACTGCCCTGGTGTGGACCGGACTGGCGCTGGCGGTCACCACCGCCTGGCTGCGCCCGTCCGCCATCCTGCTGCCGGGAGGGGATACAGGGCAGGTCATCGACTCCAGCCTGAGCCTGTTCGTTCACCTGGTGATCATCCTGGTGGCGATCTTCCGCGGATTTCGTACCGCCGCCCGCCCGGCCGATTCAGGCTCGGTGCTCGGCGATTTTCAGGCCGGTGTGGCCGCCTACCTGCTGCTGGCCTTCGGTTTTCCGGCGCTGCCGCCGCAGGAGATCATCGGGTCCTTCATCCCGTTCCTGCTCGCCAGCCTGATCGCGCTGTCCTTAGCCCGGGTATCCGACATCAGCCTGCAGCGAGGCGGCCGCCTGCCCCCGTCGCTGCGGGAATGGGCCGGCCCCATTCTGATCGCCGTGATCGGGCTGGCGGCTGTCTCGCTGGGCGCGGCCTGGCTGGTCAGCCGCGAAATCGGTATCCTCGCCGTCGGTCTGTCCGTGCTCGGGCTGGTGCTGATCTTCGCCGTGGGGTTTATCCTCTCGCTGCCAATCCTGCTCATCCTTAACTGGCTGTTGCCCTGGCTGGAAAACGTGCTCGGCGCAGGGTTCGAGCTCACGCCCCTGCAAAACCCGGCCGAAACCATCGACGAGACCCTGCTCCAGGGGCTGGAAGGCACCGCAGCAGAGGCGGCCGGGATGGACAGCGCGGTGCTGCCGGTTCTCGGGCTGGTGCTGCTGGCGCTGATCGCCCTGACAGTCTTCAGCCTGCGCCGCCGGACCCTCCCCTGGCGGCTGGCCGGGGCGCAGGAGGAACAGCTGGCCGACGCCCGCGGCGCGGGACCGGCTTCCCCGTACGCAGACTCCCCCCTGCGCCGCCGCTTCGGGCGAGGCCGCCAGCTGCTGGCCGCTGCCCGCATCCGGCGAATCTACGCCGAACTGGAAACCCTATCCGCACGGCTGGGCCATCCTCGCAAGGCTGCTGAAACGCCGCTCGAGTTTGAGCGCACCCTGCGGCTGGCCTTCCCGGAGCAGGCCGCCGGCCTGGCGCTCATCACCGGCGCGTACCTGCGGGTGCGCTACGGGGAGCTGCCCGAAGATCGGGAAGAGCTGGAGCAAATCAACCGCGCCTGGGAAGAAATTCGCCGCTCCGGTAAGGCGCGGCTGCGGCAGGTGAAGAAAACCGCCCCCTCGGCCCGCGGCTAAAACAGGTCCACCACCGCGTCGCCCCCGTAGGCGACTGCGATCATTTTGAGCACTTTACCGGCCAGCGTCCACAGCAGGAATCGGGACAGCGGCATGCGCAGCCCCCCGGCGATGATCCCGGCCGCATCAAATGCCGGGTTGGGAATCAGCGCCAGCGTGAAGATCACCGGCCCGCCGTATTTCTTCACATACTCTTCCAGCTTACCGTACCATTCGCGCTTTTCGAGCACGCCCTGCCCGCTGAACCCGGCCAGATAACCGGACATCTCGCCCAGCGTGGACCCTGCCCCGGCGACCAGACCCACCAGCAGTGGGTGGTAAATGGCCCCGGCCGCCGCCGCGACCAGCAGTCCGGGGACGGGAAGAAAGACGGATGCGTTGGATAACACGGAAATAATGAAGACCCCGGGCAGTCCCAGGGCCGAAAATCGAGCCAGATCATCCCGGTAGGAAACCGCCAGGATGGTAATTCCGATGAACGCCGCCAGTGCCAGCAGCCGCAGCCAGGATTTCCGCCAGGTCAGGGTCATGGAATGGTTTCACCGCGCAGCATGGCTTCAATTCTGGCGGTGACCATATCCATCGCAACCGTGTTCAATCCGCCTTCCGGAATGATCACGTCAGCGTAGCGTTTGGAAGGCTCCACGAACTCCAGGTGCATCGGCCGGACCGTGCTCAGATACTGCTTGATCACGTTTTCCGTGGTACGCCCGCGCTCGGCCAGGTCCCGCTGCAGCCGGCGGATAAAGCGGATGTCCGGGTCGGTGTCCACGAAGATTTTGACGTCAAACAGCTCGCGCAGATCCGGCTCGACGAAGATCAGGATGCCTTCCACGATGATCACCCGCTGGGGCTCGATGCGCACCGTGCGGTTGGTTCGCGAGTGCGTGGTGAAATCATAGATCGGCAGCTCGATCGGCTCCCAGTTTTTCAGCTTGCGGATGTGCTGGACAAGCAGGTCGGTCTCCAGGGAATCGGGGTGGTCAAAGTTCACCTGAGCCCGCTGAATCGGCCCCAGGTCACTCAGATCACGGTAGTAAGCGTCGTGCGGGAGGTAAGCGATGCGGTGGCTGCCCACCCTCTGCAGAATCACGTTGGCGACGGTTGTTTTTCCGGAGCCGGACCCGCCGGCAATGGCAATCACAAGGGGCGTTTCTCGTGTCAGCATAATTCGATTATAACTGAGAAACGGCGAGGCTCCAGACCGGAATCGCTGCATTCTCAGCGCGCTTCTTTCTTTGCTACAATAAGCAAAAGAAGGGAACGTAGCGACGGCCGGTAACCGGCCGGCCGGGTTTGAGCCAGACCTTTTGCCCCGCAAACGGGGCCGATTAAAGAATTAGAGCCACCGAAGGGGATCGAACCCTTGACCCGTCGCTTACGAAGCGACTGCTCTGCCAGCTGAGCTACGGTGGCGCGAGCGATATTATACAGTACAGTTTTGGTTTTATCAAGAGAGAGCCGCCACCTGATGAATATTGCCATGATTTCCTACCACACCTGCCCCCTGGCGACACTGGGAGGGAAAGACACCGGCGGCATGAACGTCTACGTCCGGGAACTGACCCGCCACCTGGGCCAGCTGGGCGTTCATGTGGACGTGTTCACCCGCTCGCAGGATGAGCACGTGCCTCACGTGCTGCACGATCTGGGCTACGGCAACCGGGTGGTGCACATTCCGGCCGGACCGGAAGTCCCCCTGCCCAAAGCAGAGCTGGCCGGCTACATCCCGGAGTTTGTGCAGGGCATTCAGCAGTTCACGCAGCAAAAAGGCCTGCACTACGACGTGATCCACAGCCACTACTGGATGTCTGGTGTGGCTGCCGAACAGCTTAAGGAAAGCTGGCAGGTGCCCATCGTGCACATGTTCCACACGCTGGTGCGGATGAAAAACCGCATCGCCCGCTCGAACGAGGAAATCGAGGGCGGCTACCGCCTGGAGGGCGAACAGCGCATTCTGGAGGTGGCCGACCGCATCATCGTCGCCACCCCCGCGGAGCAGGCCCAGCTGGAGTTCCTCTACCTGGCTGATTCAAAAAAAATGGTCACCGTGCCTCCGGGTGTGGATATCAGCCACTTTTACCCCATCCCGATGGACGAGGCCAAAGCCGTAATCGGCATCCAGCCGGACGAGCACGTTATCCTGTATGTCGGCCGGATCGAGCCGCTCAAGGGGGTGGACACGCTGCTGCGCGCTCTGGCCATTCTGGCCCGCGAGGGCAGCCCGAATGACCTGATCATCATCGGCGGCGACCCCGGTCCCGGGGCAGACCAGTCCGACCGGGAAATGGCCCGGCTCAAGGCGCTCACCCACGAGCTGGGCATCGGCGACCTGGTGGTGTTTCTGGGAAAGCGCAGCCAGGATTTCCTGCCCTATTACTATTCCGCCGCGGACATGGTGGTGGTGCCGTCGCACTACGAATCCTTCGGCATGGTCGCGCTCGAGGCCATGGCCTGCGGCACGCCGGTGGTCGCCTCGCAGGTGGGCGGGCTGGCCTTCCTGGTGGAAGACGGCAAGACCGGGTTTGTCGTCCCGGGCGGTGACCCCGAAGCCCTTGCGGCACGGTTATCCGACCTGATCTGGCAGCCGGGGCTGCGCGACCGGCTGGGGCGGGAAGGCGCCAGGGTCGCGCGCAGGTACGCCTGGCCCAACATCACCCGCCAGATAATCCGCGTCTATGAAGATGTAATCAAAAACCCGGACCCTTCGCCGGCGCCCGCCAACCCCTCTTCCTACAGCTAAACGGGCGGGTTATCCAGCCGCAGGCCGTGCCCGCGGACGGTGGTCAGGTAGTTGTGCTTCGGGTCGAGCATGGCCAGGCGCTCGCGCACCCGGCGGATGAGCGCGTCCAGCGCCTGTTCCGAGACCCCGATGGCCTCTTCGCTGCCCCACACTTCGCGCACCAGCTGGTCACGGGGAACCACATTCCCTGCGTGCTCGTAGAGCACCTGCAGCAGCCGGAACTGGGGCATCGAGAGCGGCGGCAGCACCTCCCGCCCCAGGATCCACACCCGGCGGGACTGCAAGTCCATCACCAGACGACGGTGCTCCCACTCCACAGGCAGCGGTATGTCACCGCTCAGCGGCACGGTGGCATCTGAGCTGAGAAAGACAAAGTGCTGGATCAGCGCGATCTGAATCATATCCCCGTCCTGCATGGTGACGGGTTCGACCACGCGCGTACCGTTGCAGTACGTACCGTTCTTGCTCGCCAGGTCCTCCAGGAGCACACCGCCGGGGTTATACACCAGCCGGGCATGGTAGCGGGAGACCTGCCGGTCTGGAATAACGATATCGCAGGCAGCGTCCCGGCCCAGCGTCATTGATCCTCGGATCGCCCAGCGCTGGCCATTCAACGGGCCAGTCTGGCCGATGAGAATGGGGAATTCTGCTCCCTGGCGCTCCATGTTGTCGCCTCCGTCGATGAAAAAACTTTAACCGGTCTTTTCCAGGAAGGAGAATCCTGAGGGAAAGATAGGTCCAGTCCTAAGGTATAATAATATCAGATTACCGCCCAGTTGGTATACGCCGTGGATCGGGACCGGTTCAACGCCGAAATATAGGAGCCGGCCCGAATTTGTACCCAGGAAGTCGCACCCATGCCTGTTCCCCTAAAAGCAGGAGAGGTACTGCGCGGTCGTTATAAAATCAACCGCATTATCGGTCAGGGCGGGATGGGCAGCATCTACCTGGCCGATGACCTGCGCCTTGAAGGACGCCTGTGCGCCCTCAAGGAAGTGGAAAACGACCGCAGCGTACCGGAAGATCTGTTGAAAGAGGCCCGCGAGCAGTTTTTTCGCGAGGCCACGGTGCTGGCTCGCCTGGACCACCCCAACCTGCCCAAAGTCTCCGACTACTTTTCCATCGGCAACCGCGATTACCTGGTGATGGACTACGTCCCCGGGAAGGACCTGCGCACCATGATGATGGAAGCGCGCCAGGCCAACACCTTCCTGACGGAGAACGATGTACTCACCTGGGCCAGCCAGCTGGCGGACGCGCTGACTTACCTGCACAGCCAGGATCCGCCCATCCTGCACCGCGACATCAAGCCCAGCAACCTGAAAGTGACGCCTTCCGGCCTGGTCAAGCTGGTCGACTTTGGCCTGGTGAAGTTCCTGGCCCCGGGCGAGGTGACCGTCACCATTCTGCAGGGCCAGGGGACCGCCCTGTACACACCGCTGGAGCAGTACGGCGGCGACGGGGGGCACACGGATGTACGCAGCGATATTTATGCCTTCGGGGCTACGCTCTACCACCTGCTGACCAACAAAGCCCCCGCCGATGCCCGCGAGCGCTTCCTGAACCCGGACAGCTTCGTGCTGCCCAGGTCGATCAACCCGAACATAAGCCCGCGCACCGAGCGCGCCATTCTCTGGGCCATGGGTCTGCACCCCAGCGAGCGGCCTGAATCGGTGGAGCAGTTCCGCCAGTCCCTGCTCGGCGACCACCCGACCATCCCCGCGCCGTACAACCGCCAGATCACCCTGCGAGACGCCCTGCGCCTGCCGCCCGAGCGTTCCATGGCCTGGGTTTCGCTGGGGCTGGTGCTCTTAAGCCTGGTCCTTACCCTGTTGAAGTAGCGAGGACCGTGAGCGCCCGGCCGGTTTTCCGGCCAGCCAATGCTGCCAGATCCAGCCGCCGGCACACCCCAGGGCAACGCCCGCCAGGGTGGCAGCCAGCACGCCCGCCGCGCCGGCATCCGCTGTCCAGCCGTCGCTCTTCCACAGCAGGATGTAGAGGATGTAACCGGCCAGCCCGCCCATGGCCGACATCAGGCCCCAGCGCACCGCCCAGCGCAGCGAGCCGTTCTGCCACGAGAGCCAGAATATGCCGCCTGTGCTGGTCCAGACCGCGACCATGGCCAGCAGCCAGCCGCCGAAGCCCGGCGGATCGGGCGGTTCGGGGGCAACGGTCGCCGTCAGCGTCTCAGTCGGTGTGACGGTGGGGGTCAGCGTCGGCGTTTGGGTCGGCTCCGGGGTGATGGTGATTTCAATCACCGGCGCCGGCTGCCCGTTGATCACGTCCAGCCGCAGGATGGTCGAATTCCGCGCCGGCTCGCTCTCCACACGAATCTCCAGAATACCCTGCGTGGTGATCTTGAAGCTGGTCTCCGCCACGCCGTCCCGGGTGACCGTTTCCACCTGCTGCGTGGTGATAGCGTCGGTGGTTGAGGTGGTGAACACAAAGCGCACCACGGTACCGTCCGGCACCGGGTGGTTGTTGTGGTCCACGATCACACCCGTGCGCAGCGGGATGGTGTCGTTCACCTGGAACCCGGGCGGGGGTGAAGGCACCGGGGTGAGAGTCTCACCGGCCTCGCCGCCGGCGTTCTCAGGCGGGTAATCCAGAAACAGGGGTATGGTCTGGTTCGGGTCAGGCGATGTGGCGGTGATCAGGTCATAGCCCGCCCCCGGGACAGAGACCGGCAGCGCTCCCAGCGCGGGAAGCTCCTGGAAGAGAATGCGGGCAGCCACATCCACAAACGACGAGGTCTTGCTGTACAGCCCGTAGTAGGCGGTGATCTTGGAAATATCCGTGGCGTCCAGGAAGTACGGGGCGTTGAAGGCGAAGACCACCACCCGCTTGTTGCGCACCAGGTCCGGGCGTTCCGAGAGCAGGCGTTTGAAAGCCCCTGACGCGGAGCGGTTCGGGCTGGTGTTGAGCATCGATACCACCACCCAGTCCGCCTGGAGCAGGTCGTTTTCCATCAGCTCCACGTTGGTCGGGTCGTCCAGGAAGCGGTTCAGGTCGTTGAACGAGTAGGAGGACAGCAGGATGTCGAGGATCTGCCCGCCAGCCTGCGGGCCGTACAGGCGCAGTACGGCCTCCTGCAGCGCGTCGACCGGCATGATGGCCCGCTCCGGGCAGGTGGAGCACTGCCGTGCGGTCATCACATCCGTGAGGAAGATGATCCGGTCGCTCAATTCCGGCGGCTGCGGCAGGACATTCTGCAGCTCCGACGGGTCCGGGCTGATCATGGTCACCGCCTGCCGGGCGACCTCGAAGGACACCGACTGCGCATTGCCCACGTTCTCCAGATCGGCCTCATCGGGCAGCACCGCCTGGAGCGTGAACTCCGGGTACAGCCGGTATTTCAGCGTCAGCAGCCGGCGAACGGAGTTATCCACGCGCTGGGCGAAGGCGGGGTCTTCGCGGTATTTCTGGGCAAAGTGGTCGAGCGTGCGAACAATGGTGGTGAAGGCGTCCTGGTCGTTGGTGCCGACGAAGTTGTCCACATAGAGCAGGTCGTTCCCCGCCAGGAAAGCGTTGCGGGCCACCTGCCGGGCGTCAAAGATCTCGCCCGTCGGGTCCATGTGCAGGCGGATGGCCGTGCTGCCCAGGTCGTCGCTGATGATGATACCGCCGTTCTGGTGCCACTGGCTGAACGGCTCCAGGCCCATCACCTGCTCCAGCGCGGCCTGGTCCAGGCTGATCGGCCGCGTGGTCGCGCGGATGTTCCCCTGGAAGCCCTGGTAGCGGATATGCGAGACCAGCAGGCCGTCGACCACCTGACCGGGGTCGCTCTCCGGCGAGGTGACCTGGAAGAAGGGGAACAGTTCGATCTGCTTCAGCTGCTCGAGTGACTTGCGCACCGTGGCCACTTCGGTGTCCGGCGGGCGGTCCGAACCGCCCTGGCCGGGAAAATGCTTGGCGATCACTGCGATTCCGCTGCCGCTGCCGTCATGCAGGCCTTTGATGTAGGCCTGGCCCATCCTGGCGACCCAGTAAGGATCGCCGCCGAAGGTGCGGGTGCCCAGGTCCTCGCTGACCTCGCCGTGCACCACCTCCAGCACATCCAGCGAGGGGCCAAAGAACAGGTTGAAGCCCATGGCCTTAAGCTCCGAGCCAAGCACCTGGCCGACCTGATAGGCCAGGTCGGTGTTCCAGGTAGCGCCGATGGCCATCTGGTTGGGCAGCGGGGTCACGCCATGGATAATCTGGTCGTAGGGGTAGCGGTCGCCCTCCTGCGAAATGCCGATGAACAGCGGAATATACTGCGACGGCGGGTTCACAGGGGTGACGTCATCTTCCTCGCCGCCCTGCGCTCCTTCCCAGGCGATGCTCTGCAGTTGAGCGATCATCTCCGCCGCGCCGGTGACCGTGTTGGCCGGGCCGGTGAAGTTGTCGTTTTCGGATTTCAGCACCACGCCGCCGATGTGGTAATCGTGCACCAGCTGGTAAATGCGGCTGCTGATGTCAATCTCACTGCCGTCGAAGGTCACCAGGAACAGCTGGGCGACCTTCTCCTCCGGGGTCATCTGCTGCAGCAGCGCTTCCGCTTTTATAGCCGGGTTCGTTTCCGGCGCTTGCGCGGATGCAGGCCTGACCGGCGCCAGCAGACCGGCCAGCAGAGCCAGCAAGGCGAGGAGGGACAGCACGCGGGTGAGAGCAGCGGACTTCATCCGTTCACCATCGCTTCCCATCTCGCCAGCAGCTGGCTGTGCAGCTCCGGCTGGATGTTCCCTCCGGAGAGAACCACAACGGCCGGCCGCTCAGGCACTTTACCGGTCAGCACAGCCGCCAGCGCCGCGGCCGCCGAGCCTTCGATGCGCTCGCCGTACCGCTCCCAGGCGTAAACCACCGCCTGTTCAATCTCCTGCTCCTGGACCAGGACAATATCGTCTACCAGCCGGCGCACCAGCGGAATGGTGATCGAGCCTTCCTCCACCGCTCCGGCCAGGCCGTCGGCGATGCTGTCCTGCTCCTGCACCCCGGCCTGCGTGCCGCGGTGGAACAGGGCATGGAAATAGGGCGAAGCCACCGACTGCGCCCCGATCAGCTTTGGTCTGGAAGGCAGCTGCTGGAGCACAGCGCCGATGCCGGCGATCATTCCGCCGCCGCCCACCGGCGCCACCCAGGCGGAGGTCTTTATCCCTTCCAGCTGCTCGAGGATTTCAGCCGCAATGGTGGACTGCCCGGCGATCACCTGGCCGTCATTGTACGGCGACACCCAGGTCAGACCGCGCTCCTGGGCATACTTCCGGGCGGTACCTTCCCCCTCTTCATACCCGCCGGGCACAAGGACCACCTCGGCGCCCAGCGCGCGCATGGCGTCCAGCTTGGCCGGGACGGCGTGCGCTGAAGCGAACACGATCACCCTGGCTCCCAGCTCCCGCGCGGCCAGAGCCGCTCCCTGACCGTGGTTGCCGGCCGAAGCCGTGACCAGCCCGCGCTCCAGTTCCCACGGCTGCAGCGTGAGCAGCTTGTTATATGCGCCGCGCAGCTTGAACGACCCGGTCCGCTGTCGGTTTTCCCATTTTAAATAAAGCTGGTTGTCCGGGTCGAAGCTGAGCGGTGTGCGCTGAACCCGGCCTTCCAGCCTCCTGTGCGCTTCCTCCAGCCACTCATGGGGAATCAAGCCGCCTCCCGGACTTTCAAAGCCAGACAGGGATCGTCCGTGATGATGCCGTTGGCCCCTGCGTCGGCCAGCCGCCGGATATCCTGGAGGTCGTTGACCGTCCACACATGCACGCGGCGGCTGCGGGCTTTCTCCCGGCGCAGCAGTTCCCCGCCCACATCATCGACATTCGGGTGCAGGATTTTCGGCGAAAACAGGCGGCCGACCCAGCCGCGTGCCAGCCGGCCCGCCTTGCCCGGAAGCGCCAGCAGGGCGACAAGCGCGTCGGGGTTCAGCCGGCGGATGCGGTACAGGTTCATGGGGTGAAAAGAAGAAAACAGAACCCGGTCCAGCAGGTCGTGCTTCATGACCAGCTCAAGCGCTTTATCGGGCAGCTCATCCCGCGGCGAGGTGTAATTGGTCAGCTCAATGTTGATAAATAGCTGCCGCCCCACCTCTTCCAGAACCTCATCCAGGGTGGGAACGGGCTCGCCCATGAACTCGATATCGAAATGCGAACCGGCATCAAGGGTTTTCAGGTCCGCCAGGCTGAGCGAGTTGACTGCCCCTTTGCCGTCGGTGGTGCGGTCGACCGTGGGGTCGTGCATGACCATCACTTCCCCGTCCAGGCTCAGCTTCACATCCAGCTCGATCGCGTCCGCCCCCTGCTCAGCCGCTTTGCGAAAAGCGGCCAGGGTGTTCTCCGGCGCATAGGCGGAGGAACCGCGGTGAGCAAAAATCACAGGTTGGGGCAGCTCATACAGCAAGTTCATAATTCTACAAAATAAGATTCAGCAGCGCGATCGATCAACTCGCGGCTCATCACCGGTTCGGTGTTGAAAAACTGGGCGATATCAATAATTTGATCGCAAAGGTCTCTGGGATGTGATGCGCGCAGGCGGCGGTCGCGTTTTACATAATATTCTTGAAGCAGGTATGCCAGTCCATTATCATTATACGCAACGCCTTTTTGCTCCGCAACCCGGCGGAAGATCTCGCGGTACTCATCGAAGGTCGGGTCGGCGATTTCCACCTTGTGGCGCAGGCGGCGCAAGAAGGCCTCATCCACCAGCTCCTTGGGTGGCAGGTTGGTGGAGAAGATCACCAGCACCTCAAAGGGGATCTCAAACTTGCGCCCGTTGTGCAGCGTGAGGTAGTCGACGCGGTTTTCCAGCGGCACAATCCAGCGGTTGAGCAGGTCACGCGGGCGCACCTGCTGGCGGCCGAAGTCGTCGATCAGCAGCACACCGCCGTTGGCCTTCACCTGAAAAGGCGCTTCGTAATACTTGAGCGTGTCGTCAAAAACCAGATCCAGCCCGGCCATGGTCAGCTCACCGCCGGTGACCACGAAGGGCCGCTGGATGTACACCCAGCGGTTGTCGCGGCGCGGCGCTCCAAGGCCGCCCTTGCTGCCCGGCTCTTCGGCGATGCGGTGGTTGACCGAGTCAAACAGCTTGATGACCTGCCCGTCCAGGTACAGCGCGTAGGGGATGTACATCCCCTGGCTTTTGGTCAGCGAACCAATCGCCCGGGCAACGCTGGTCTTGCCGTTCCCCGACGGGCCGTACAGGAAAATGGAGGTGCCGGAATGCACCGCCGGGCCGATCCGCTGCAGCGCTGACTCCGAGAGCACCAGCCCGTTCAGGGCCTGACGCAGGGTCTGGTTGGTCACCGTGACACGCCCGCGCTTTTGGGCCAGGATAGCCTTGTTGTAGGTCTGCAGCGGCACCGGCGCAGGACCGGCATACTGGTTGCGCTCCAGCGCTTCTCGCGCGCGTGAAATGCCCGCCGCGGTGATCGCGTACATGTACGCCCCATCCCCCAGACCCATCTGCGAGGAGCGCACCTCGACCAGTTTTTCCCTCTTCAGCTGATCCAGCAGCTGGTCCACCACGCCGGTAAACGGCAGCGCAATCTCGTCAGCCACTTTGAACCCACTCATGTATCCCTGGAAATACATAATCTTCAGGATCAGATCCTGAAGCCACAGGGCGCCAAGCCCGGTGTCTTCCACCCGGGTTACCGGCGGTGGTACGAATGATTCCTCGCCCCCGGGTTTCTGAAACGACTCAGCGGAGTGGAGTATGCTGTTCATGCCTGCCCTCGATGTAATCCTTCCTGGTGATGGGTCAAATTATAGCATGCCCAGTCCCCGAAAACGAAAAATCACCCTCGAGGAAGGGCATCGTCTATACGCAAGGTCAGCCTGCCCGATGCTGCCGGTCTGGCAGGATCCGGCTTCAGTCCGGCTCTCCGGCGGGCTTGATGTCTTTAACGTTGAGCTGCAGCGTTTCGCGCCCGTTCCACACGTTGCGCTCGAACTGATAGACCAGGTCAACGCGCTCGGGCAGGCGGCTGGCCCACTCCCCCTGGCGGAACGCGATGGCGTCAAAGAACACATGCTTATCCGCCACGGTCAGCCGCAGGTGCTGTCCCTCCGACCCTACCGGTTTGGCCCGGATTATGCGCAGGTCGCGCGAGATGAACTGCGGCTCGGGGTTGCCCTGCCCGAACGGCTGCAGCAGGTCCAGCATGGGCATCAGGCTGGCCATCGGTTCGCTCAGGCGTAATTCCGCGTCCGCTCGGATGGTCGGGCACAAGTCTCGCTCGCCCAGCGCCTGGTTGGTGATTTCTCGCAGGCAGCGGATCAGCTCCGGCAGGTTTTCATTGCGCACCGTGAACCCGGCCGCCATGGCATGCCCGCCGTGCCGCACCAGCAGGTCCCGGCAGGCATCCAGCGCTTCGGTGATGTGAAACTCGGGGATGCTGCGGCAGGATGCCCGGGTGAACTCCTCGCCCATCTGGCCCACCACGGCCGGGCGGTAATGTGTTTCCACCAGCTTCGACGCTGCCAGCCCGACAATGCCGGAATTGAAATCCGGATGGACGGCGAACAGCAGGTTCTCCAGCCCGGTTTCACGGGCCAGCGCTTCCGCCTGAACCTGCGTCTGCAGGGTCAGCTTCTGCCGCTCCCGGTTCTGGTCGTCCAGCCTCTGGGCCAGCATGCCTGTCTGGAAGACATCGTCGCTGTTGAGCAGTTCAAAGGCCGCCAGCGCGGATTCCAGCCGGCCGGCAGCGTTCAGCCGCGGCCCCAGGTAATAGGCAATTTCATTGGCTGTCACCCGCGGCAGGCTGACTCCAGCCGCCTGCGCCAGCGAGACCAGCCCCTGCCGGTACCCCAGCCGCATGCGGTTCAGCCCTGCCCGGACCAGCTTGCGGTTCTCGCCGGTCAGAGGAACCAGGTCGGCCACCGTGCCCAGAGCGACCAGGTCCAGCCAGTCCTCCGCCTCCACGCCGGGCACCGGCCGCCGGGAAAGCAGCGCCTGCGCGATCTTGTAGGCCAGCCCCACCCCGGCCAGATTGGTGTCCGGGTAGGTGTTGTCCGGCCGGCGGTGACACACCACCGCCAGCGCGGCAGGCAGCGTCTCCTGCGGGTGGTGGTGATCCGAGATGATCACGTCCACGCCGAGCGAGTGGGCATGCTCCACCTCCTCCGGCGAGCGGATGCCGCAGTCCACGGTGACCACCAGGCGCACCCCCATCTCGGCCAGGTGCGAGATCGCCTCTCGGTTGAGACCGTAGCCCTCATCAAACCGGTTGGGGATGTACTCGCGCACATTGGCTCCCAGCCGGCGCAGCACCTGAACCAGCAGAACTGTGGAGGTCACCCCGTCCACATCGTAGTCGCCGTACACGGCGATCTTCTCCTGCCGGTCCACCGCCTGCAGCAGGCGCTCGACGGCCACCTCCATGTCGCACAGCAGGAACGGATCATACCGCGAAGGCGCCGCATCCATAAAATCCCGCGCGCTGGCTGCATCCGTGATCCCGCGGTTGTACAGCAGCTGCCGCAGCAGGGGCGGATAATCGCGCAGCTCCTGAATGACCTGCTCAGGAATGGGCGGAGCAATCACCCATTTCTTTTTCATTGACACCGGCATGGGGCACTTCAGCCTTTCCGCTAAGTCTACTCTATATAAATACGCGGGACCCGGGCGGTGATGCCGCTAACCACTTCGTAGTTGATGGTATTCCACAGCGCTGCCATCTCCTCGGCGCGGACGGCGCTGTCCGACTGCTGCCCGATCAGTACGACCTCGTCCCCCACCTGCGCCTCGGGGATACCCTCAAGGCTAATCATACACTGATCCATGCAGATGGTGCCCACCACCGGGGCTTTCTTCCCCCGGATGAGCACCGAGTTCCCCGCCTGACGTCGGAAACCGTCCGCGTAGCCGACCGCCAGGGTACCGATCCGCTCGGGCTGTCTGGTGACGTAGCGGTGGCCGTAGCTGATCCCCGCGAAGGCGGGCATCTTGCGGATGGAAGCAAGCGTGGTCTTCCAGGCCAGCGCAGGGCGGAAACCTTCCGGCAGCGGGGTCTGCGGTCCAGGCTCCAGCCCGTACAGGGCAATGCCGCAGCGCGACATATCGTAGCGGGCCTGGGGGAAGTTGATCACTCCGGCCGAATTGCTGGCGTGCACAAAGCCGGGCTGGTAGCCCGCCGCCCGGACGGCCTCCAGGGCTTCGTCAAAGCGGCTGATTTGCTCCAATGTCAGGGGAACATCAGGCTCATCCGCCCGGGCGAAATGCGTGAACATGCCTTCGACGGTGAGCGAGGGCAGGCAGGACAGCTGGCGGAACATTTCCAGGGTCTCCCCCGGGGTAATTCCCAGCCGCCCCATTCCCGTGTCCACCTTGACGTGGACGCACAGGTTATGACCGCTGGCGGCCGCCGCCTGGGCCAGACCGAAGGCATTTTCAGGCGAATAGACCGTCAGCGAGATGTGCTCCTGCGCAGCAAGGCCGGCCAGCTCCATCTGGGTTGACCCCAGCACCAGAATGCGCCCCGAAATACCCGCCTGCCTCAGCTGGAGGGCCTCTTCAATCCGGGCGACGCCGAACCATTCGGCTCCTTCCTTCTCCAGCACCTTGGCTACCGGCACAATCCCGTGCCCGTAGGCGTTGGCTTTAATAACCGGCATAACCGGGCGGCCGCTAATCTCTTGCAGCCGCCGGTAATTACTTCTAATGGCACCCAGGTCGACTTCGAGCCAGTTTGTGTGTATGGGTCCGGACATCACGCCAAGTATAAAGCCGGTAATCCTGTTTTACAAGGATTGGTCTGACAGGACCGGGAGGGTATTCTAGGCTATAATCCCTCTACCAATGAGTCCTGAAGCAATTGTAACCCTGCTTTTGATTCTGGCAGCCGGGATCATTCTGATCACCGAGCGCCTGCGGGCTGATCTGGTGGCCTTGCTCGTATTGTCAGTGCTCGGGCTGACCGGCATTGTCGGGCCGGACGAGATCTTTTCCGGCTTCAGCGGCTCGGTGGTCATCACCACCCTGAGCATCACCATTATCTCCGTGGCGCTGCGCCAGACCGGTGTCAGCCTGCTGCTCTCCCGGGTGCTCGACTGGTTCGCAAAGGGAAACGAAACCCGGCTGGTTCTCATCACCATTCTGGCGGCGGCCGTTCTGTCGCTTTTCATGGTGAATATCGCGGCGGTCGGTGTGCTTATGCCGGCGGTCATGGCGCTTTCACGCAAGTGGCAGATCCGGCCTTACAAACTGCTGCTTCCGCAGGCCTACGGCACCACGCTGGGGGGCATGGCCACCCTGCTGACCACAGCCAACATCGTCGTCAGCGCCTCGCTGCTCGAAGCCGGCTACCAGCCCTACAGCCTGCTGGATTTCCTGCCCATCGGCGGGATGCTGGTGCTGGCAGGAACACTCTACCTGATGACGATCGGCCGGCGGCTGCTGCGCGAAGAACGGACCTCGGAGCCGGAAAAGGCGACCCAGCGTCTGGGCACCCGCCTGGCGACGCTCTACCAGCTCACCCGGCAGCTCAACGTGGTCCGCGTGCTGCCGGACAGCCCGCTGGCCAACCGCAGCCTGGCGGAGGGGGAATGGAGCACCCGCACCGGACTGATGGTGGTCGGCCTGGTCAGCAACGGCACCACTCACCTGGCCCCGCGGGGCACCGCCTATATCCATCCGGGTGACCGGGTGGTCGTTCACGGCGAGCCTGATCCGGAGCGGCTTGCGGCGCTCAAACTGGTCGTGGACGACAGCTCCGGGCAGATCCCGCAGTTCATCGACGAGACTGTGGTGCTGGCGGAAGTGGTGGTCGCGCCGCATGCCTCCATCATCGGGCGCACCTTGCGGGACCTGCGCTTCCGCGAGAAGCACAGCATCAACGTGCTGGCCATCTGGCGCGAAGGCAAGCCCATTCACTCCGGCATCGCCGACCTGCCGCTCGAATTCGGCGATGCGCTTCTGGTGCAGGGCCGCGCCGGGAGCGTCCATGCCCTGCACCACAACGAGCCAGATCTGATCCTGCTGGAGGAAGACCCGGACGCGGTGCTCAACCCGGGCAAGACCACCATCACCCTGCTCATCACCCTGGTCACCCTGATCGTCGCCGCCACGAGATTGATCCCGGTCGCCCAGGCAGTTTTCTTCGGGGCAGTCCTGCTGCTGCTGGTCCGCTCGCTGAGCATGAACGAGGCCTATCGCGGGGTCGAGTGGCGGGTGGTTTTCCTGCTGGCCGGCATGTGGCCGCTGAGCATCGCCATCCGCACCACCGGGCTGGCCGACCAGGCGGTGACCACACTGATGAGCCTGATCGGCGGGGCCAGCCCGCTGCTGGTGGCGCTGGTCTTCCTGCTGACCTGCCTGGCCGTTGTCCAGTTCATGGGCGGGCAGATCGCCTCACTCATTCTGGCCCCGGTGGCCATTTCCGCCGCCGAAGCGCTGGGCATCGACCCTCGCGGCATGGGCATGGCGGTGGCCCTGGGCTGCTCCCTGACCTTCCTCACGCCGTTCAGCCATCCCTCCAACCTGCTGGTGGTCAGCGCGGGCGGGTACACGGTCAAAGACTTCCTGCGGGTGGGCGCGCCGCTCACCCTGATCGTAATCGCTTTGATTCTTGCCGGATTAGTGGTATTCTGGGGTTTCTAGAACATGACAGACAACCTTTTTCGCTATCAACTGCTCAAGAAAGACGGTCAGGCCCGGGCGGGCGTTTTTTCCACCCCGCACGGTGACCTGCTCACGCCGGTGTTCGCCCCGGTGGGCACCCAGGCGACGGTGAAAGCCGTCACCCCGGCCCAGCTGGAGGAAATCGGCGCTCAGCTGGTCCTGTCCAACACCTACCACCTCTACCTGCGCCCGGGCGCCGATCTGGTAAGTGAAATGGGCGGGCTGCACGAGTTCATGCAGTGGCACCGCCCCATGCTGACCGACTCGGGCGGGTTTCAGGTCTTCTCCCTGACCGATATGCGCAAGATCGACGACGACGGGGTGACCTTCAAGAGCCATATTGACGGCTCTACACACCGCTTCACCCCGGAGAAGTCGATCGAGATCCAGGAGAAGCTAGGAGCCGATATCATCATGGCCTTTGACGAGTGCTCTTCTCCCTACGATCGCGAGTATTCGGAAAAGGCCATGGCCCGCACTCACGCCTGGGCGGAGCGCTGCCTGAAGGCCAAAACCCGGCCGGACCAGGCACTGTTCGGCATCGTGCAGGGCGGCGTATTCCCCGACCTGCGCGAGCGCTCGGCGGAGTTCATCGCCTCGCTGGGCTTCCCCGGGCATGCCATCGGCGGGCTGTCGGTCGGCGAGACCAAGGCCGAGATGAACCAGATGCTCGAGGTAGTTAACGCCGTGCTGCCGGAGGACAAGCCGCGCTACCTGATGGGCGTCGGCTCGCCGGAGGACCTGATCAACGGCATCCGCCGCGGCGTGGACATCTTCGACTGCGTGTTGCCCACCCGCCTGGCCCGCCATCACGCCGCCATGACCCCGACAGGCCGCCTCAACCTGATGAACCAGGTTTTCGCCCGCGACCACAACCCCATCGTCGAGGGCTGCGGCTGCTACACCTGCCAGAAGTTCACCCGGGCTTACCTGCGCCACCTGATCGTGGCCAAAGAGATGCTCGCCGCCACGCTGATCTCCATCCACAACCTTTACACACTGCTGGAAATTGCGCGCCAGTCCCGCCAGGCCATCCTGGAAGGCAGGTTCGATGCCTACGCTGACGCTTTCCTGGAGCAGTACGAGAGGACCCTATGAGCTTCTTCCAATCCATCGTCCTGGGCATCGTACAGGGTTTGACCGAGTTTCTCCCCATCTCCAGTTCCGCACACCTGGTGCTGGTCCCCTCTCTGCTTGGCTGGAGCTTCCCCGAGGAGCAGGTCTTCCCCTTCGGTGTGCTGGTGCAGCTGGGGACCCTGCTTGCGGTCATCGTTTACTTCCGCAAAGACCTGTTCAAGATCGTGCGCGACGTTCTGACCGGGCTGAAGGACCGTAAACCGTTCGCATCGGAAGGCGCCCGCCTGGGATGGCTGCTGGTCCTGGCCTCCATACCGGCGGTGCTGGCCGGGCTGCTGATCAAAGATGCGGTGGAATCGGTCTTCCAGAGCCCTGTGGCAACCTCCCTGTTCCTGTTCGTCACCGCCAGCATGCTGGTGGCGGCGGAGCGCATCGGCAAGCGCAGCCGGGGGATGAGCGAGATGAACATGAAAGATGCGCTGGTGATCGGCCTGTTTCAGGTGCTGGCCCTCTTCCCGGGCGTGTCGCGCTCCGGCTCGACCATCGCCGGCGGGATGACCCGCGATCTGGAGCGCCCGGCTGCGGGCCGGTTCTCCTTCCTGATGTCCATCCCGGTGATGCTGGGAGCCGGTCTGGTCAGTATTACAGACCTGCTCGAAGTGCCAGACCTGTCAGGGTTCCTGCCCGTGCTGGCGGCCGGCTTCATTGCTGCGGCGGTGGTCGGGTTCTTTTCGATTCACTGGCTGCTGCGCTACCTGGTGCGCCACCCGCTGACGGTTTTCTCCGTCTACTGCGTGGCCTTTGGCATCCTGAACCTGATCGTGGCCTATGTTTAAGCGCTTCATGATCCTTGCTCTGGCCGCCGGCCTGCTGCTGGCCGCCTGCCAGCCGGCAGGCGGCGCCGTGGTGACCACACCCGCCCCCACCCAGGTGACCCTGCCGGTGCGCCTGGACCACTCCGCAGGCTGGCTGGAGCCGCTGGTGAGCGCCTGCGCCGCGCAGCAGCCGCAGCTCGCTGTGATCCTGTCCGAGAACGCTGTCGAAGAAGGCGGGATTGAGCTCCGCTGGGGTCAGGCCGGTACAGACCTGCCCTTTGTCGCACAAATCGGGGTTGAACGGCTGGCAGCGGTGGTCTCACGGAATAACACCATTCGCCAGCTGCCGCTGGAAGAGTTCCAGCGCGTTCTGGCCGGGCGAATCCTCTACTGGGAGGAGCTGGACTCGACAAAATGCATCGAGTGCCTGCGCCCGGACGCCACCATCCAGCCGTATGCCTACCCTCCGGAAGACCCGCTGGCCGGGCAAATCGAAGCCGCGCTGTTCCCGGATACACGCCTGCTGCCGGAAACCATCCTGGTTCCCTCGACCAGCGCCATGCTCGAAGCCGTGGCCGCTGATGCCAGGGCGCTGGGCTTTCTGCCCGCCCGCATGATCGGTGACCGGACCGCCGAGCTGGAGCTGACGGACCTGCCGGACCCGGCCGTGCTGGATTTCCCGGTTCTGGCCCTCAGCGCCAGCGAGCCAGCCGGCCTGGCCCGTGACTGGCTGCTGTGCGTTCAGGATGGGCTGCACTGAAGCAGTCCGCGGAAGCCGGAAACAGGGTTATTTCCCCAATTTGGGGTTTAATGGTAAACAAACAAGGATGAAAGGAGGGGTCATGCCGATCACCCTGATCTTGAGAAAACAGCAGTTCCAGCTGGAAGGCACGCTGACGGTAAAGCAGGCGCTCGAACAGCTGGGCCTGTCCCCCGAATCTCATCTGGTGGTACGTGACGGGGAAATGCTGAACGAAAATGAGCCGCTGCGCAACGGAGAGGTAGTCAAGCTGGTGCCCGTCATTTCAGGAGGGTAGCCATGTCCACCATGTTCTGCCAGAAATGCGACCAGCGCGCGGCGATCCGCATGCGCCAGCACCGGTTGATGTTCTGCCGGGACCACTATCTGGAGTGGTTTGTCGAGCAGACCCAGCGCACCATCGAGCGCTATCACATGTTCACCCTCGCTGACCGCCTGCTGCTGGCCGTCTCCGGCGGCAAGGACTCGCTGGCGCTGTGGGACGTGCTCTGGCGGCTCGGTTACAGTGTGGACGGCATGTACATCAACCTGGGCATCGACGGCGAAGAGCATTACTCCAACGAATCCGAGCAGTACTGCCGGACCTTCGCCGAAGAGCGCGGCCTGTCGCTGCAGGTGGTCAACGTGAAGCAGTCCTTCGGCCAGACCGTGCCGGAACTGGCCCGCCTGCGCCACCGCAGCCGTTCCAAGCCCTGCTCCGCCTGCGGCATGGCCAAACGCCACATCATGAACCAGGCCGCCCGGGATGGCGGGTACGATGTGCTCCTCACCGCTCACAATCTGGACGACGAGGTGGCGGTGCTGTTCGCCAACACGCTGAGCTGGAACGTGGACGGGCTGAACCGCCAGTCCCCGGTGCTGGAGGCCCGCGACGGGTTCGTCCGCAAGGCCAAGCCCTTCTGCCGCTTCTACGAGCGGGAGACGGCTGCCTACACCCTGCTGCGGGGGATCGAGTACATCGAAGAGGAATGCCCGTTTGCCACCGGTAGCAAGCAGATCATCTACAAAGAGATCCTGAACAAGCTCGAGGAAGAGCATCCCGGGATCAAGCTGCATTACTACGTCAGTTTCCTGAAGGCCCGCCAGCAGCAGGTCTTCCAGCCCGGAGCTGCCGAAAAGGTCTCCGAGTTGGAGCTGCGCCCCTGCCCGTCCTGCGGACAGCCGACCACCAACCAGGGCCTGTGCGCGTTCTGCACCCTGGTCAGCAAGGCTCAGGCAACAAAATAAAACGGAGCCCTTGTCGGGCTCCGTTTCGGGCGTGGCTGCCCCTCAGGCCACTTCCAGGTATTTTTCCACTTCCCAGTCGGTCACGTGCGTGCGGAACTCTTCCCACTCCACGGCCTTGGCCCGGCTGAAGGCCTGGTAGGTTTCCGGCCCCAGGGCGTCCTTGATCACCTGGTCCTTTTCCAGCTCTGCCATGGCCTCCTGCAGCGAGGACGGCAGCGAATCGATGCCCATCTGAGCCCGTTCCAGCTCGCTCAGCTCATAGATGTTGATGTTGTTCAGCGGCCGGGGCGGCTTCATGTCGCAGTCGATGCCGTCCATCGCGGCGGCCAGCATGGCTGCGAAAGCCAGGTACGGGTTGCTGGACGGGTCCGGGCAGCGCAGCTCGGCACGAACTGCCTTGTTCTGCCCGGAGTTGAAGCGCGGAATGCGGATCAGGGCCGAGCGGTTGCGGGTGGCCCAGCCGATGTACACCGGTGCTTCGTAGCCCGGAACCAGGCGCTTGTACGAGTTGACCGTTGGCGCGACGACCGCTGACAGTGCCCGGGCATGCGAGAGCTGCCCGGCGATGAAGTTGTACGCCAGCGGGGAGAGCATGTTCTCGTCGTTCGCGTCGAAGAACAGGTTGTTGCCCTCTTTGTCAAACAGCGACTGGTGGCAGTGCATGCCGGACCCGTTGATGCCGTATATGGGCTTGGGCATGAACGAGGCCACCAGGCCGTGCTGCGCGGCAATGGCCTTGACGGTGTACTTCAATGTCATCACGTTGTCCGCCGCCTTGAGTGCATCAGCGAAGCGGAAATCGATCTCGTGCTGGCCGATGGCCACCTCGTGGTGCCCGACCTCAATCTCCAGCCCCATGGACCACAGCGCGGCCATCAGCTCGGTGCGTACGCGCACGGCCTCGTCGTTGGGGGAAAAATCGAAATACCCGCCGACATCATGCGGCACAGGATGCGCGATCACGCCGCCGCCGTTGCCGCGGAAGAGGAAGAACTCCGGCTCCGGGCCAACGTTGTACACCCAGCCCCGTTCGCCGGCCTTTTCCAGAAGCCGGATCAGCGTCCCGCGAGGGTCGCCCTCGAACGGGGTTCCATCCGGATGGTGGATGGTGCAGAACATCCGCGCCCGGCGCATGTCCGGCGGGGACCAGGGCAGCACCGCGTAGGTGTCCGCATCGACCCGCAGGTGCATGTCGCTTTCCTGAATGCGGGCAAACCCTTCCACCGAAGAACCGTCAAACCAGACCCCGTCCTCCAGCGCAGCCTCCAGGCGTTCCACCGGCGCGTCAACGCTCTTGACCGAACCGGTCACGTCCGAGAACTGGAAGGAGATGAACTTGACGCCATCTGCCTTTACACGTTCGAGTAATTCTTTCTTATCCATGGTCTCCTCCGTTGGCATTAATAACAAAAAGACATGCCGGGGGCATGCCTTCGATTCCCAAATGACAGGCGGATGCCCTTCCTGGTCAGTACGAGGTTCATCACCTCGACCACTATGCCCGCTTTGTGACGCCATTACTGGCGGATTTCAGCGTGCATTTTTCCGGAAGGGAGAAAGAAGCCCGTGGTCAGGCTTCAGAGGCATCCGCTGATCGTTCGATTTTCCCCTGATGGCTCAGGGTTAGCCTCTCTTCGCAGAGAGGAACCTCCACCTCGTCACCCCACTGCGGTGGGGCTCAGCCGCTATTTCTCCTGTTCAGTTGTTCAGACCGGTTTTCACCAGCATGTGACAATAGTAAAGAAAACCGTTGAGGCTGTCAACCCCCTTTTATCGATGATTTCTTATAACTTAATTGGAATTGTTGACTCCAATTAATCCTTATGGCACTGTCCGCTGCCCGAATCGCGAAAGTCACCGCCCTCCACCGGGATGAATTCCCATTCATAGCGGTCCGGGTACAGCCGGAAGAGCAGGATGCCGAAATCACCGCTGTTCCGCACCTCGCTGAAAGGCAGCGGCTCGGCGAACCCGCGCTGGCTGGCTCCGCCCGTGCCAACAACGAACTGGCGAATGCCGCGCTCCGGGTCCGGCTGCCCGGCCGGACCCACCGGGGCAAAGCGCTCGTAATTGTGGTCATGCCCGCTGACCACAATTTCCGCGCCGTACTCGTACAGCGCATCCCAGAACGCCTGCAGCCAGAAGGAATTCCCGGCCAGACCCGAGGTCCAACGCGGGTGATGCCAGTAGGCCAGCACGCAGCGGTCGCGGTTGGCCTGCAGATCCTCCCGCAGCCACTGCACCTGCGGCGAATCTGGCCCGCAGCCGTCGATGTTGGGGCAGTTGCTGTTGAGCGCGATCAGGTGCCAGTCACCCAGGTCCCAGCTGTAATAGCCCTTCCCCGGCTCTCCGGCGGCCTCGCCGAAATACTGGAAGTAGCTCTGCGCGTTTTTCTCCGTGTAGTAGTCATGGTTGCCCGGCGCCGGGCGGATCATATGGCGGAAATAGCCCCAGGAAGCGTCAAAGCAGGTGATGTACTCCTCGAAGGTGCCGGAGCCGTTGGTATTGTCCCCCGCGGTGAACACCGCATCGGGCATGGCGGTCTTCAGCAGCGCCGCGGTCTGGTCGTCGCCTTCCTGCCCGCAGATGGAGATATCCCCCGCACCGGCCAGCACCGCCGGCGTGGGGGGCGGGGTGAGGGTGGGCGTGGGATTGGTCGTCGGGGTGTTGCTGGCGGTGGGTGTCAGGCTGGCGGTCGCGGTGGACGTAGGGAACGGCGTGATAGTGTCTTTCGGCGGTGCAGTTTGCACCGCAGGCGCACAGGCGGCCAGGAGGATCGCCAGTCCGATCAGCGCCCACAGACCGGGCTTTGCATGTAATCTTAAGAAATCAGGCCAGCGCTTTTTCATTCAGGTTGAATTACTATATCATCGATTTTCCTCTTGTAGTTTAGAACGAATGTGCTATAATCAGGTTGTTGTCCTGTCTCTTCTACGAAGATGTGGAATTGCGGATATAATTTTTCTAAAGTATTGAACAGGAGCTAAAGTATGGCCCGCAAACAGAGCGCATCTGCCCAGCCCTTACCCACCGGCGATGGGTCCACCTCTATGGATGAGGCTCGCAAAGCAGTGCTTGAAAAAGCGCTTGGCGACATCATCAAACGCTACGGCGAAGGCTCGATTATGCGAATGGGCGAAGCCCATCACCTGCAGGTCGAAGCCATCCCGACCGGTTCGCTTTCGCTCGACCTGGCGCTGGGCGTTGGCGGCATTCCCCGCGGCCGGATCACCGAGATCTACGGCCCCGAGTCCTCCGGCAAGACCACCCTGTGTCTGCATGTGGTCGCCGAGGCCCAGAAGCGGGGCGGCACCGCGGCCTACATCGACATGGAGCACGCCCTGGACCCGCATTATGCCTCCAAACTGGGCGTCGACCTGGACACCCTGCTGGTTTCCCAGCCCGACACCGGCGAGCAGGCGCTGGAAATTGCCGAGACGCTGGTCCGCTCCGGGGCGGTGGACATTGTCGTGGTCGACTCAGTCGCCGCGCTGGTGCCGCGTTCCGAAATCGAAGGAGACATGGGCGATGCGACCATGGGTATGCAGGCCCGCCTGATGTCGCAGGCGCTGCGCAAGCTCTCCGGCTCCATCAACCAGACCAAAACCTCGGTGGTTTTCACCAACCAGCTGCGCCAGAAGATCGGCATCATGTTCGGCAACCCGGAGACCACGCCGGGCGGCCTGGCGCTGAAGTTCTACGCTTCAGTGCGCCTGGACATCCGCCGCATCCAGTCGATCAAGGTCGGCGCGGAAATCGTGGGCAACCGCGTCCGGGTGCGCGTGGTCAAGAACAAGGTCGCGCCCCCCTTCCGCACCGCCGAGTTTGACATCATGTACAACGAAGGCATCTCGAAGATGGGTGACATCCTCGACCTGGCCACCGAGCTGGAGATCGTCTCCAAGCGCGGCGCGTTCTTCTCCTACGGCGACATCCGCCTGGGTCAGGGCCGCGAAAACGCCAAGGACTTCCTGCGCTCCAACCCCGAGCTGGCCGCGGAGATCGAGCAGGCCGTCCGCGAGCGCGCCATGGGCGGCGAGCTGGACCTGCTCGGCAAGGCCGCCGACGACGACGAGAGCTTCGTCGAAGAATAACCCTCTATCCGATCCATCAAAACAGCCCTGGACCGCGGTCCAGGGCTGTGTGATTCGATGCGACCAACGCAAAGACGCGCGGCCTAGGTGCCTTCCTGCCAGGAATTGAGGTAGTGGACCTGTTCGGGGGTCAGCGTGTCGATCTTCACGCCCATGGCATCCAGCTTCAGGCGGGCAATCTCGTGATCGATCTCCGCGGGCACGCTGTACACATTGGCTTCCATCTCTTTGGCGTGCTTGACCATGTACTCGGCGCTCAGCGCCTGGTTGGCAAAGGACATATCCATCACGCTGGCGGGGTGGCCTTCGGCGGAGGCCAGGTTGATCAGGCGTCCTTCACCCAGCAGGAACAGGCGGCGGCCGTCCTGCAGTTCATATTCTTCGACGAAGGGGCGCACGCGCTTCGGCGTCTCGGTGACCGACATTTCCTGCAGCGCCGGGATGTTGATCTCGACGTTGAAGTGGCCCGAATTGCTGATGATTGCGCCGTCCTTCATGTTCTCGAAGTGGCGGCGGTCGAGCACGTTGATGTCGCCTGTCAGGGTGCAGAAGATATCACCGATCTTGGCGGCCTCGTCCATCGGCATCACCCGGTAGCCGTCCATGACGGCTTCCAGCGCCTTGAGCGGGTCCACCTCGGTCACGATCACGTTGGCGCCCATGCCGCGAGCGCGCATGGCCAGACCGCGGCCGCACCAGCCGTAACCGGCCACCACGAACACCTTGCCGGCCAGCAGCACGTTGGTGGCCCGGATAATGCCGTCGATGGTCGACTGGCCGGTGCCGTAGCGGTTGTCGAAGAAATGCTTGGTCATCGCGTCGTTCACCGCGATGATCGGGAAGGCCAGCGCTTTGTCCGCCGCCATGGCCCGCAGGCGAATGACGCCGGTGGTGGTCTCCTCGGTCCCGCCGATCACATTGCTCAGCAGGTCGCGTCGATCGGTGTGCAGCGTGCTGACCAGGTCGGCCCCGTCATCCATGGTCATGTGGGGCTTGTGGTCCAGCGCGGCATGGATGTGGCGGTAGTAGACCGTGTTGTTCTCGCCCTTGATGGCGAACACAGGGATCTCATCGTGGGAGACCAGCGAAGCCGCCACGTCGTCCTGGGTGGACAGCGGGTTGGAAGCGGTCAGCACCACATCCGCACCGCCGGCGTGCAGAGTCTTCATCAGATTGGCCGTTTCGGTGGTCACATGCAGACAGGCGGAGATGCGAATCCCCTTGAGGGGCTTCTCCCGCTCGAAGCGCTCGCGGATCAGGCGCAGGACGGGCATCTCGCGCTCCGCCCAGTCGATCCGGCGGCGTCCACCTTCCGCCAGCGAAAGGTCCTTTACATCGTATTCAGCCATTCAAATCCCTCCAGAAAAGGTCAGGTAGTTAGTTGAGCAAGACGTCCAGCGCGCCTTGATCGTCGAAGTGCTCGCGATAGCGGGCAACAAACTCCGCGGGAGTAAAGCTGTGGTTCTGGGTGCCGCTGTGCTCCAGGCAGTAGGTGCCTGCCAGCGCGCCCATGCGCCCGCAAATCTCCCAGGGCATCCCCAGGCGGTAGCCGCGCAGGAAACCGCCGCGGAAGGCGTCTCCCACCCCGGTCGGGTCAAGAATCTGCCGGGGAGGAACCACCGGGATAGAGAAGCGGGTGTCATCCACGTAGATGTGCGCCCCGTCCTTCCCCAGGGTGACCACCATGAATCCCACCTGGCTGCGGATCTGCTCGGCGGTCTGGTGCGTGTGCTTCTGCAGCAGCTCGAACTCATACTCGTTCAGGAACAGGCTGTGCGCCCCGTTCACACCCTCGCGGATCTCTTCGGGGTCCATGCGCACCAGCTGCTGGCTGGGGTCGTACAGGTAGGGGATGCCCAGTTCCTTGCATTCCAGCACATAGCGGTGCATTGCCGCCGGGTCGTTGGGCGAGATCAGCACCAGATCCACCTCTGTGCCGTCCAGGTCACGCATCGACAGGTCCACCGAGCGAGACATGGCGCCCGGGTAGAAGCTGGCAATCTGCGCGTTGGAACGGTCGGTGGTGGCGAAGAAAGAAGCGGTGTACTCGCCCGGGATGACCTTCACCAGGCGGGTATCGACGCCGCAGGATTCCAGCCAGTCGCGGTAATCGCCGAAGTCCTCGCCCACGGTGCCCATCACCAGCGGGCGCTCACCCAGCAGCGCCATGGTGTAGGCAATGTTCGGAGCGATCCCGCCTCGCTGGCGGACCATTGATTCCACCAGGAAGGACAGGCTGATGGTCTCCAGCTTTTCCGGGATGATGTGATCGCGGAAGTGGCCGGGGAAGACCATCAAGTAGTCATAAGCAATCGAGCCGGTGCAGACAATCGTCATTGAAAAGAACCCTCTGTTACTTTGCGCCCAGACAGCGGGCAAGATTTTCGGTGAAGGGCGGGTAGATCACTCCCTTTTCCGTCACCAGTGCGGTGATTAACTCGTGCGGCGTGACATCAAATGCCGGGTTGCGGGCTTTCGCGCCGCGAGGAAACACAGGTTCCCCGTGATACTGGATCCCCAGCACCTCCGCTTCGTCCCGCTCTTCGATGGGGATCTGGTCCCCGGAGGACAGCGAGAGGTCCGCGGTGGAAGAGGGAAACACGGCGTAGACAGGAACCCTGTTTTCATGCGCCGCCAGCGCCAGCATGTACGTGCCGATCTTGTTGGCCACATCGCCGTTGGCCGCGACCCGGTCCGCCCCGAATAGCACCTTCTGCACCTGTCCGGTGCGCAGGAAATGACCGGCCGCCCCGTCGACGATGATTTCGTACGGGATGCCGTACTGCTCCAGCTCCCAGGCAGTCAGCCGGGCGCCCTGCAGACGCGGGCGGGTTTCATCCACCAGCACGCGCACATTCTTTCCTTGCTCGTGCGCAGCACGGATCACGCCCAGAGCGGTGCCCCAGTCGACCGTGGCCAGCGCGCCGGTGTTGCAGTGATGCAGGATGGTGTCACCGTCGTCAATCAGCTCCGCGCCGAACGCGGCCATGGCCATGTTCGTGGCCACATCCTCGTCCGCGATGCGGTGAGCTTCCTCCAGCAGCACGGCGGCCTGTTCAGCCGGTGATGCGGCTTCCATGGAACCAGCCGCAGCCAGCATCCTGCGCAGCGCCCAGGACAGGTTGACCGCGGTCGGTCTGGCAGCGTTAAGCCGCGCAGCGGCCTGCTCCAATTCCCGGCGGAACTGCTCCGGCCCGGCAGAGGAGGCACGTTGAGCCGCCAGCGCCAGCCCGTAAGCAGCCGCTGCGCCAATTGCGGGGGCCCCGCGCACCACCATCAAGCGGATGGCATCTGCCACCTCTTCGGCGGACTGGTATGAGACCACCTCCAGCCGCTCCGGAAGAAGCCGCTGGTCGATCATGCGCAGTTGATGGCGCTCAGGATCCCATTGAACGGTCCGCATTTCACCTGCCAATAAAAAAGCCCTCGGGGGAGAGCAACAGACTGACAAGTGAGTTTAACATGTCTGTTATACTTTGTCAAAGTATTGACAGCATCCTGATCATCCGGTATAAGCCTTTCATCATGCGATTCTACAAGCCCATCTGCTTCCTGGTGGCCGCATCGCTCGCGCTGAGCAGCTGCGGCCTGTTTCCAACCCGCACCGTCCAGGAAGCCACCGGCACCTCCCCGGCGGAAGCCGTCATCCATACCCTCTCCGGCGAAACCGCCTCTGCAACCCCGACCCGCCGCCCGACCGAAACCCCCACTCCTCTGCCGGCTGCGCGCATCGAACAGGGCGAGCGCGCGCTGTTCATTGGTGACCGCGACCGCGCCCTGAGAGAGCACCAGACCGCGCTGGACCGGTCCACCAACCCGGATGAGAAGGCAGCGGCGCTGCTGGGACTGTCGCGCACGTACTATGAGTCCGGCAATTACTCTCTGGCCCTTTCCACCCTGCGCCGCCTGACCGCGGATTACCCGGACAGCCCCTCCATCGCAGCGGCATATTTCCTCTTCGGGCAGGTCTACGAAGCGACCTACCAGTACGCGCTGGCCGCTGGCGCATACGGCGAGTACCTGGCGCGCAAGCCGGAACCGCTGGGCAATTACGTACGCCGCAAACAGGCGGAGAACCTTTCCCTGGCCGGCGACTATCAGAGCGCCGTGGACGTGCTGCAGGCCGCCGTCGACGCCCAGCCCGGCGAGGACATCCTGGCGCTGCAAATCGCCCTGGGGCGCAACTATGCCGCGCTGGGGGATTACGCCAGCGCCATTCATATCTATCTGGCGGTGTATGAGGCTACCGACAACGCCTATACCCGGGCGCAGATGAACTTCCTGGCCGGGCAGGCTTACCTGGCGCTGGGTGAGTACGAACAGGCCTACGCCCGCTTCCAGGATTCGGTCAACAATTACCCGCAGGCCTACGACAGCTATTCCGGACTGGTTGCGCTGATTCAGGCGGGTGTTTCGGTTGACGAGTACCAGCGCGGGCTAGTGGATTACTACGCCGGTGAGTACGGATACGCCATCGACGCATTCCGCCGCTACCTCAACCAGGACCCGGCCCACGACGGCAGCGCGCACCACTATATCGCCCTGTCACACCGGGCGCTGGACAACGTGGAAGGGGCGGTGCAGGAGTGGCAGAGGATGCTGGAAGACCACCCGGGTGAGGAAACCTGGTATGCCGCCTGGGAAGAACTTGCCTATACGCAGTGGGCCTACCAGGAAAACTACCGTGCCGCTTCGGACACGCTGCTGCGCTTTGTCAGCGAGTACCCCACCTCCGCTTATGCGCCCGGATTTCTATACGAAGCCGCCCGCATCATGGAGCGGGACGGCCGCCTGTCGGAAGCCGCCGCCACCTGGACCCGGCTGATCGACGAGTACCCCGGCGCCGAGGTCACCCTGCAGGGCATCCTGCTGGCCGGGATCACCCACTACCGCCTGGGGAATTATAAGGATGCCGAGACCAGCTTCCAGCGGCGCCTGCTGCTCAGCACCGACCCGTTCGACCAGGCCGCCTCCTACCTGTGGATCGGCAAAGCCAAAGCCGCCCAGGGTGATCAGGGAGGGGCACGCTCGGTCTGGCAGATCGCCGCTCAGGTGGACCCCACCGGCTATTACAGCGAGCGGGCTGCCGAGCTGCTTGAAGGCGCTGGTCCGTTCAGTAATGGGCAGGCCTCCCTGGCGGCTGTTGACTGGGAAGCGGAGCGCAAGAAAGCCGAGACCTGGGTCCGCGGCACCTTCGACCTGCCGCCGGAGACCGACCTTTCCTCACCGGGCAACCTGACCGCGCGAAGCGAATACCAGCGTGCGCTGGCCTTCCATGAGCTGGGGCTCTACCGCTCAGCCAGCCAGGAGCTGGACACCCTGCAGGAGCGCCTGTCGAACGACCCCGCCGCGCTGACCCGCCTGCTCAAGGTGATGCTCGACCTGGGCTACTACCGCCAGGCCATCTTCACCAGCCGGCAGATCCTCGACCTGGCCGGGCTGGACGATGCCGAAACCCTCTATGCCCCGGCCTATTTCAACCTGATCCGCTTCGGCACCTATTTCCAGGAGCAGGTCCTGGAAGCTGCCGAACGTGAAAAACTGGACCCCTTCCTGCTGTTCAGCGTCATCCGGCAGGAATCCATGTTCGACGGCCACGCCGGTTCCACGGCAGGTGCGGCCGGGCTGATGCAGCTCATGCCCGCCACCGGCGCGGAAGTTGCTGACCGGCTGAACTGGCCGCCCGATTACCGGGACAGCGACCTGCTGCTGCCATTGGTGAACATCCGCCTGGGCAGCAGCTATCTGGCGTCGCTGCTCAACCTGTTCGACGGCGACCTGTACGCCGCGCTGGCGGCCTACAACGGCGGGCCGGGGAATGCGATCTACTGGCACGACCTGGCCGGAGACGACCCCGACCTGTTCCTGGAGGTCGTCCGCTTTGAGGAGACCCGCACCTACATCCGGCAAATTTATACCTTCTGGAAGATCTACCAGCGCTTCTACGGCGGCGAACCGCCTGTGCCGTTCAGCGTAAAGAGTGAATGAACCTTCAGAGGTAATTTCAGGACACAGCTCTAGCACATCCACACAGGTGAAGGCTGTCTCTTATACACATCT
>DGEO01000017.1:0-38296 GCA_002385985.1 Anaerolineaceae bacterium UBA3924
GAGATAAATCCCCGACGAAATGCAGCCAGCGCACCCACAACCATCGCTCGACCGCGGGCAGCTGGCGAAGCTCTTCCAGCTGACCGGGGTGTGGCTGCTGGTCTTCCTGGCCCTGTTTTTCCTCTCCACAGCGCTGCTGTACTTTCTGCGGGTGACCATTGGGCCGGCGTCTTTCCTGCCGGCCCTTCTGCTTTCAATGCCGGCAGGCTGGCTGTTGGCGCGCCGCTCCCGGCTGGAGAGGCGGGCGGTGATTGCGGCTGCGGTGGGGCTGGGCCTGTTTGCGCTGGCAGCGGTGCTGGTCAGCGGGGCGGTTTTTGATATCTCCTGGGACGGGATGGACTATCACCAGCGCTCGATTTACCGGCTGGCAGAGGGGTTCAACCCGGTTTACGAAATCGCCGGGCCGATCGATGAATATTACAACGTCTGGTTCAACCACTATGTCAAAGGTCCCTGGTATTTTGGCGCGGCCCTCTACCGCCTGACCGGCAGCATCGAATCCGGCAAGGCGATCAACTGGCTGATGCTGGCGGCGGCCGCCTGCCTGAGCCTGGCATTCTTCCTGCGCCAGCCGTGGCTGGGCGGCTGGCAGGCCGCGCTGATCGGGCTGATGCTGGCGGCCAACCCGGTGGCGCTCAGCCAGATCTTCAGCTATTACATCGACGGGCTGGTGGCTTCAGCCCTGCTGATCACCGTGCTGGCGCTGGCGCTGTACCGCGAAAGCGAGCCGCTCAGCGGGGCGCTGGGGCTGAGCGCGGCGATGGTGATCGGGCTGAATATTAAGTTCACCGCCAGCGCGTATATGGCGGTCTTCGTCGGGCTGGGCTGGCTGTACCTGCTGTGGCGTGCCCGCTCGCGCGCTTTTGCCCTGCGGCTGACGGCTGTGCTGGCCGCCGGGGGCCTACTGGGCCTGCTGCTGGCCGGGTATTCCCCCTACGTGACCAACACCCTGCGCCACGGCAATCCCCTTTACCCGCTCCTGGGCGGGGAGGAGTATAACCAGGCCTACATCATCCAGCAGCAGGCTCCGCCCGATTTTCTCAACCGGGGGCAGGCGGAAAAGCTGGCCCTCTCGCTGTTTGCCCGTGCGGGGAATGAGGTGATACCCGGATCCCTGCAGCTGAAGGCGCCCTTCGCGGTGCAGCGGGATGATCTGATCGCCTTCTTCAACGTCGACGTGCGCTACTCGGGATTTGGCCCCTGGTTCAGCGGGGCGCTGCTGCTGGCCGGGCTGGTGCTGATCGCTGGAGCCGGCGAAGACCGCCGCCGGGCGGCGCTGGCGCTGGGCTGCATGGCCCTGGCGGCCGGGTCCACCTTCATCAACAGTGAAAACTGGTGGGCGCGCTACGCGCCGCAGATCTGGTGGGTGCCGGTGATCGCGCTGGCCTTGGGGCTGTCGCTCAAAGCTCGCCCGGTCCGGCTGCTGGCGGCCCTGCTGGCGGCGGCGCTGGCGCTCAACCTGGGCATGGTCGCCGGGCCGATCACCTATTACAACCTGCGCTCCACCCGGGAGATCGCGGCCCATCTGGAGACTCTGGCGGACTCCCCCGAGCCGGTGCTCTTTTCCGCCGGTCCGTTCGCCGGGTGGGTCTACCGGCTGGAGCGCTACGGCGTGCCCTATCAGCTGGTGACCGAGGCGGAGCTGCCCTGCCCGCAGCACCTGCCGCTGGCGGCTTACTCCCCGGCACAGTGCCCGTAGCGGATTTACAGATTTGTCAGGCCCGGAAGCGCGGGAAGGATTCTCTCTATAATGGATCAACAATCCGGCGGACGAGTGCCGGACACTATGAACCATTACAGGGAGACCTCGTGAAGCGCTTATCTCACCGACATCTGCTGGCCGCGCTGGCCGTCGTGCTGATCGCGCTGGCCGTTCTGCAGCCGGCTCCTGCCGGCGCCCAGTCCAGGGCTGATCGCGTCTACCTGCCCTTCGTGTCCAGCGGCGGGAGCAGCGGCATACTGCTGGGCATGTATCCCTCGGGCTGGCTGGGTAACCAGAGTGTGATTGACGAGCAGCTGCACGGGCTGAGCGAGTGGTCCGGCAAGCAGCTGTCGCTGGTGGGCACGTTCATCAACATCGAGGAGAAAAACTACGAGGCCGCCATCCGCATGCAGCTGGTCCCGGTTTACGACCAGGGCTACACCCCCTTCATCAACCTGATGACCACAAAGAGCATGGCCGCCATCGCCAGCGGGCAGATGGACTCTGCCATCCGGCAGTGGGCCGAGGAGTACAACCGCTTTGTGGACGGCGGGAAGCGCTTCGCCTACATCGCGCCCTTCCCCGAGATGAACGGTGACTGGACCTCTTACGGGGAGGACCCGGTCAACTTCAAGAAGGCCTTCCAGCGCCTGCAGGACATCTTTACCTCCGTTGGCGTGCCGCAGGACGCGGTGCGCTGGGTGTTCGCGCCCAACGGCGCCAGCAAGCCGGAGCACAGGTTCGAGTATTACTATCCCTCCGGTTCGCGCGTGGACGCGGTGGGGTTCAGCGTGTACAACTACGGCTACTGCAGCTACCCCGGACTGAGGGGCGGCTGGGCGCCTCTGTGGTCGCTGTCAGGCGAGTACATTGTGCGCATGCAGGCCATGGCCCCGGATAAGCCCATCTTCTACACCCAGATGGCCACCTCCTCGCAGACGGCAAACGGGACGGATGCCGAGGCGAAGAATAAGTGGTTCCGCGAGGGCTTCGCCTGGCTGACGACCAAACCTGCCGTGCGCGCCATTCTGTACTTCAACATCGAGGACGACATCTGCGACATGGCCATGTACCGCACCTGGAAAACGTCGCTGCCGGACCGCTATCCCGGCTACCGCGACGCAGTGCAGGGCGCGGGCTTCATCTATATGTCTCCCGAACAGCTGCGAAAGACCAGCCTGCGCCCCTAGCCGGTTATGACAAATTGCATATAAATTGGATGATAAGTATCCGGAAATCCCGTTCTGTGCCCTGCAGAGCGGGATTACTGTGTTATCATCAGGTTGCTTGTGAAAATTACCACAAAGGAGAACCCTGATGGCGTTGAAAAAATTTAGCGTTGAAGGCAAGATAGTGGATCGTTTTCAGGTTGAGGTGGAGGCGGGCGAGCACAGCATTACGATCGACCAGCCCAGGGCTGTGGGCGGCAACGGCGCCGGCCCCTGCCCGGTGGAGTATGTGCTGGCCGGCTTCGCTGCCTGCATTTTGAACGTGATGTACGTGGTCGCTCAGGAGCGCTGCGTGGAGCTGCGCGGGGCGAGCGTGCGGCTGGAGGGTGACCTGAACCCGGCGAAGTTCATGGGCAAGCCGACCGAAGACCGGCCTGGTTTCCAGGAGATACGGCTGGTGGCGAATATTGATGCGGATATGACCCTGGCGGAGAAGGAAGATTTCCTGGCGGCGGTGGAAGCGCGCTGCCCGGTGTCCGACAACCTGGCCAGCACCACGCCGGTCAGCGTGGTGCTGGAGGAAAAGGTGGCCGCTTAGCGGTGGAATAAGGGTTGTTAGTGGTAGTGATTGGACAGGCCTCCCTTACGGGAGGCCTGTTGGGTTAAAGGATGCATCCCCACCCATCCCATCTGGTGCGATTTTTCACAAACTAATCTTGACTTCTCCCTCCAAATCCACTATACTCGCCTTAACCAAATAGCTTACCTTCAGGGCAGGGTGAGGGCTGCGGCCCAATTCCCGATCGGTGGTCATAACCCACGAGCGCTTCGGCGCAGGACCCGGTGCAATTCCGGGGTCGACGGTACAGTCCGGATGGAAGAAGGTACATGCGCCGCCTACGCGCCTGTTCTCCTGCCCTGATGCCGAAATCAGGGCTTTTTTGTTGCCAATGAATCGAGACGAACCCCTACCCATGCCCCTGGCCCCGGCCGCCGGCCGGCGCCCCACGCGATGGCTGCCCCGCCAGGCGCGCCTGCTGCTCATCACCGCCCTCTCCAGCCTGGTGCTGTGGGAAAGCCTGGTGCGCCTGACCGACCTGCCTGCCTTCATCCTGCCCGGTCCGGCCCTGGTGGCCCGCCGCCTGGTCCAGGCCCTGCTGGACGGCTCGCTGCTGCGTCACAGTTTCTACACCCTGCTGGAGGTGGTGCTGGGGCTGCTGGCCGGAGCGGTGCTGGCCACCCTGCTGGGCTACCTGCTGGCCAAGTCCATCACCCTGGAGCGGCTGGTTTCGCCCTATCTGGTGGCCACGCAGGCCATCCCGACGGTAGCCATTGCCCCGCTGCTGGTGCTCTGGTTCGGGCCGGGCATGTTCTCCAAGGTGCTGATCAGCGCGCTGATCGTCTTCTTCCCGGTGCTGGTCAACACCGTGGTCGGGCTGCGGGCGGTGCCCTCGGACCTGCGCGACCTGATGCGCTCGCTGGAGGCCACACCGGCGCAGACGCTGCGCTACCTGGAGCTGCCGGCCGCCATGCCGGTGCTGCTGGGCGGGCTGCGCATCGGGGCCACGCTGTCGGTCATCGGCGCTGTGGTGGGAGAGTTCGTCGGCGCGGACCGCGGGCTGGGCTTCCTGATCAACGTCGCCCGCGGCCAGTACGACACCGCCCTGGTCTTCGTGGTGGTCTTCACCCTGGTCAACCTGGCCTTGGCGCTCTACGGCGCCGTGGTCCTGGTGGAGCGCCGCGCCCTGAAGTGGAATCATTTCTGAGAATAGAGAGGCACCTTCGTTGCGCACCCAGCTTACCCGTCTCATCGCCGCGCTGTTGATTCTGGCCGCCCTGGCTGCCTGCGCCCCGGCCGAGCCTTCGCCGCAGGCCAGCGCCCCGCTGGCCATCCGCCTGCCGGTTGGCTTTATCCCCAACGTGCAGTTCGCCCCGCTGTATGTGGCCCTGGAAAAGGGCTACTTCGCCGGGGAGGGCCTGCAGATCACCCTGGATTATTCCATGGAGACCGACAACGTCGCCCTGGTGGGTGCCAATGAACTGCCCTTCGCCATCGTCTCCGGCGAGCAGGTGCTGCTCGGCCGCCAGCAGGGGCTGCCGGTGGTCTATGTGATGACCTGGTACACCGACTACCCCGTCGGCGTGACCGCCCTGGCGGATACCCCGCTGACCTCCCCGCAGGACCTGACCGGCCTGCGCGTGGGCATCCCGGGGACTTTCGGCGCCAGCTACATCGGCTTCCGTGCTCTACTGGCCGCCGGGGAGGTGCCCGAATCCGCGGTGCGCCTGGACTCGATCGGCTACAACCAGGTGGAAGCGCTGGCCGCCGGGCAGATCGACGCCGCGGTGATCTACACCACCAACGAGCCCATCCAACTGCAGGCGCTGGGCTACGAGGTGAACACGCTGGCGGTGGCCGACTACCTGCATCTGGTCTCCAACGGTCTGATCACCAACGAGCAGACCGCCCGCGAGCAGCCCGAGCTGGTGCGTGCCATGGTGCGGGCCATCCGCCGGGGCATTGAGGACACCGCCGCCGACCCCGAAGGCGCCTACCAGATCTCCCAGAAGTACGTCGAGAACCTCTCTCAGGCCGACGCCGCGGTGCAGCAGGCCATTCTGGCGGCCTCCATCCAGCTGTACCGCACGCCCGAGGGCCTGGCCCCCGGCGAATCGGACCCGCAGTCCTGGGAGAATATGCAGGCCATCATGCTGGAGATGGGCCTGCTCACCGGGCCGCTGGACCTCTCGCAGGCCTATTCCAACGATTTCGTCGAGTAATCCCATGCCCGCCTGCGACCCTCCCGACGCCCCGACCGGCACCGCCACCGCCCTGATGGAGGTCCGCAGTTTGAGCGTGACCTTCCCCGACGACCTGCACGCGCTGCGCAGTCTGAGCTTTGCCCTGCAGCCGCGCTCGTTTGTCTGCGTGCTGGGCCCTTCCGGCTCGGGCAAGAGCACCCTGCTGCGCGTGATCGCCGGGCTGCTGCAGCCCACCTCCGGGGAGGTCCGCTTTCCGGGACGGGAGGGCCGCCCGCGCATCGGCTACGTCTTCCAGAATGCCAACCTGATGCCCTGGCGCACGGTGGTGGAGAATGTCACCCTGCCGCTGGAGCTCAAAGGCGTGCCGGCGGACGAGGCCCGCTACCGCGCCCGCGATCTCATCCGCCTGGCCGGGCTGGAGGGCTTTGAGAACTCCTGGCCGCGCGATCTTTCGGGCGGCATGGCCCAGCGGGTGGCCATCGTGCGGGCGCTGATCCAGGACCCGGAGCTGCTGCTGCTGGACGAGCCTTTCGGCGCGCTGGACGCGCTCACCCGCGAGCGCATGGGCCATGAGCTGCTGCGCCTGTGGCAGCTGCAGCAGACCACCGTGCTGATGGTGACCCACTCCATTTCCGAGGCGCTGCTGCTGGCCGACCGGGTGCTGGTGCTCACCCCGCGCCCGGGCCGGCTGTGCCTGGACCTGCCGGTGGCGTTCCCCCGCCCGCGAAGCGAGGCCATCGTCTACACCCCCGAGTTCGGCGAGCTGGTGCGCAAGGTCAAGGCCGCCCTGGGGCTGTAAAAACGACCGGGGTCAGGCCCCGGTCAGGTGTTGTTCGATCAGCCGGATGACCACCCGGTCGGTTTCGCGCATGCCCTGGCGGTTCAGCTCGCCCAGGCTGCGCAGGGTGGCCTCGATCTCCGGCCCGACGATGCCGTTGACCGGCGGGATGCCCACGCCCTGCATGGCCAGATGCGCGAACTCGACCGCCGCCCCCGCCGCGGTGCTCACCTTGTAGGCGCAGGATTCTTTGGCCCCGTCGCACAGCAGGCCGGCGAAGGTGCCGACCACCGTCTGCATGGCCAGGGTCATCTGCTCCCAGCCGCCGCCCAGCAGGTGCACGGCCGCGGCCGCCAGGCCGGTCGCCGGGGCGATGGCGCAGCCGCAGAAGGCGGTCATCTTCCCGGTAATCTCCTTGATGTACACCGTGATCGCCGCGCTGATGGCCAGCGCCCGCAGCAGCTGCTCCCGGCTGGCGCCCAGATGTTCGGCCAGCGCGTACACCCCCAGGAAATGGGTGATGCCGTGATTGCCCGAGCCGGTGATGGCCATGACTGGCCGGTCCAGGCCGGTCATGCGGGCTTCGGAGGCTGCGGAGGTCAGGCGCTGCACTTCAAACATGGCCGTGCTCAGGCCGCTGGCGCCGCTGCCGGCGATCGAACCGATGCCCTGGCTGAGCCGGCTGGCGCCATGGCGCAGGCCCTCTTCCGCCATGGCCCGGTTGAGCTGCACCCCGTCGAGCAGGAAGGAGAACGTCTCCGGGTCCTCGTCGAGGACGGCCTGAATGACCTGCCGGAGCGGGTACTGGAGGAGCGAGAGCTGGCATTCGGCTGTCTGCGCGGCGTCCTGAAAGACCACCTGCCCGCCGCGTCGGACCTCGGCCAGGTGATCGTGCGCCCCGGCGATGACCGCGCTGGCCTTGCCGGACGGGCCAGAGGCGGTCACCCGCGCGTAGACGCCTTCGGCGTCCTCCAGGCAGGTCACCTGAATGCGGTCCCCGTCCAGCCAGGTCTGGACCTCGGCCCGGTGCGCCGCGGTGATATGTTCGAGGATCTCCAGCCGGTGTTCGGGGTGGGGGTAGACCGCCCCGGCCGCCGCCGCGGCCCTGGCCCCGCGCAGCCCCGTCCCGGGGATGCCCACCAGAATGGCGTTTTTGTACATGTTGGGGCTGAGGGCCACCTCGATTGATTCGGCCGGGCCGCCCAGCTCCTGCACGGCGCGGGCGGTCGCATAGGCGATCGAGGCGGCTTCGGTACAGCCCGTGGCGCGCTGGATTTCAGCCTGGAGGATGCGGGTCAGGGTGCTGGCGTCCAATCGACTCTCTTTTTCGGGATATATGAAGGGAAAGGTATAGATGCGGGTTTCAACTTCGGGTGCCGCGGCCGGGCTTACTTCTGCCCGTAGGACTGGAACTTGCGTGCCACCCGCTCCATTTCCTCGTCGGGCAGGATGGCCGGCTCGCCCAGGCTGCGGGCCTGGATATACAGCCGGGCCGAAAGCTCCAGCACCTCGGCGGTGGCGAAGGCGGAGGGCAGGTCGGGGCCGACGGTCACCAGACCGTGATTGGCCATCAGGCAGGCGTTGTACGGGCCAATGGCCCGCAGGATGTTGTCCGACAGCTCCTGCGTGCCGTAAGTGGCGTAATCGGCCAGGGGAACTTTGTTACCCGAGAAGGCGACCAGATAGTGCACTGCGGGCAGCTCCCGGCGCAGGCAGGCCAGGGTGGTGGCGTAGACCTGGTGCGTGTGCACCACGGCGTTGACGTCCGGCCGGTGGCGCATCAGGTCCAGGTGGAAGCGGAGCTCGGAGGAGGGCTTGCGGGAGCCTTCCACCACGCACCCGTCCAGGTCCACCACGACCACGTCCTCGGGCCGGATGGCGAAATAATCCATGCCGCTCGGGCTGATGGCGATCAGGCCCTCGGCGCGGTTGTAGACGCTCAGGTTGCCGCCCGTGCCGGTGGACAGCTGCGAGGTGATCAACTTCCGGCCGTATTCCGCGACGGCTTCGCGTTCAGCTTGCAGGCGCATAAGGTCTCCAGGGATAGAGAAAAGGGGATTTGGGGATATTATATCCCTGCCGCCCCATCCCTGCTATACTGACACCTGTCACCTTGTATGCACCTGGAGCGAACCAATGGACACCTCTTTAATCGAACATACCGGAACCCCCATTCTCGTCACCGGCCCTGGCGGGGGAATGCTGGAGAGCGAGAATGACGCCCTCGACCTGGTCGCCGCCTGCGGCGAGGCCGGGGTGTGGAATTTGCTGGTCCTGCCCGAGGTCCTGCCGGAGGCGTTTTATGATTTGAAGACCGGCCTGGCCGGGGCGGTGATGTTGAAGCTCAGCAATTACCGCATCCGGGTGGCGCTGGTGGTGCCCGAGGAGAAGGCGGCTCAGGGGCGGTTTGGCGAGATGGCCCTGGAGGCCAACCGCTCCAACCGCGAGATGCATGTGTTTACGGAGAAGGAGCGGGCGCTGGAGTGGCTGGCGGGAGGATAGGACTCTGGCCGGAGGGATCAAAGTGGGAGATAAGAAAACACCCGGAGGCACAGCCTCCGGGTGCGGTTTTGAGCCAGATTGGCGCGAGGCGGGGATTACCCCTCCTTCTCCAGCCGCTCGACCAGACCGGCGAGCACGTCGAAGCCGCCCTGCCAGAAGGCCGGGTCGGCGGCGTCGATGCCCGCCTCAGCCAGCAGCTTCATGGGCGCCTCGCTGCCGCCCGCCGAGAGCAGCCGCAGGTAGCGCGGTTTGAAGCTCTCGCCCTCGGCGCGGTACTGCTGGTACAGGGCCAGCACCAGCAGCTGGCCGAAGGCGTAGGCGTACACGTAGAACGGGGTGGCGTAGATGTGCGGGATGGAGGCCCATTCCCACTGGAACTCCTCGCTGACTTCCACCGCGTCGCCGAACTGCTCGCGCAGGTTGTCCAGGTAGACCTCGTTCAGCTCGTCCACCGAGGCGCCCTGCTGGATCATCTCGTGGGCCTGGCGCTCGAACAGGGCGAAGAAGGCCTGGCGCTGGATGGTGGCGTAGGCGTCGTCCATCTGGCGGAAGAGCAGGTCGCGGCGCACGTCCGGGTCGCTCTCCTCGGCCAGCAGTTTGTCCAGCAGGATCATCTCGCCGAAGGTCGAGGCGGTCTCGGCCAGCGGCAGGTTGGAGTGGAAGGTGAAGATGGAATGGTGCGAAGCCAGCATGGAGTGCACGGCGTGACCGAACTCGTGGGCCATGGTGGAGACGTCGTCGGCGCGGCCCTGGTAGTTGAGCTTGACCCAGGGGGCCAGTTTCGGGGTCACCGTCCAGCAGAAGGCGCCGCCCTGCTTGCCCGGGCGCACCTCGGAATCGATGCGCTGCTCGGCGAACAGGCGCTCCACCAGCTCGGCCAGGCGCGGCTCGAAGCCGTGATAGGCCTCCAGCACGATGCGGGCGGCCTCGTCATAGCTGTAGCGCTTCTCGGCCTGGCTGACCGGGGCGTAAATGTCGTAGCGGCGCAGGCGGTCCATGCCCAGGCGGCGGGCCTTCAGGCGGAAGAAGCGCTGGAAGACGCCCACGTTCTTGCGGGCCACGTCCAGCAGGGTGTCGACCACGCCGTCGGGCAGGTCGTTGTACAGGTTGCGCACCGAAATCGGGCTGGAGTAGCCGCGCAGGTTCAGGTGCTCGTTGCGCCAGTCACGCACGATGTTCTGGTAGATCAGCCCCAGGATGGTGCCGTCCTGGCCGTAGACGCGGTACAGCTCCTGGTAGGCGCGGGCGCGCAGGTCGGGGTCCGCCGAGCGGGCGTAGACCATCAGCTCGCCGCGGGTCAGCTCGCGCATCTCCCCGTCCACCTCCAGGCGGAAAACGTAGCGGTTGGTGATCGCGTCGTACAGGGTGGTCTGAGCGCCCGCCCCGGTGACGTTCTTGATGTTGATAATTTTTTCTTCCGCTTCGCTCAGGGTGTAGGGCTTGAACAGGCGCATCTGCTCCAGCCAGTAGCGGTAGTCGCCGGTGTGGGGCAGCAGGCGTTCGGCGTGCTCATCGGGCAGGTTCTTCCACCAGAGCTCGAAGAACAGGCCGCGGTTGGTCAGCTCGGCGGTGAACTGCTCCACGCGGGCCAGCAGCGAAAGGGTTTCCTGGTCCTGGGTGTTGGCGGCGAAGCGCAGACCGGCGAAGCCGTTCAACCGGTAAGCGCCGTCGTAGATGGCCTCCATCTGGCGGATGACGGCCAGAAAATCCTCCGGCGTGATGTCATCGGTCAGGCGGGGGCGGGCCTGCTCCAGCTGGCCGGCCAGCTCCTCCAGCTCGACAAAGGCCTGGTTGAGCTCGGGGGACTTGATGCCCGGGTAGAGATCGTCCAGGCTCCAGGGACTGAGGGTGTACTGGGTTTGGGTCATTCTTTTTCCTCTCCTGAGAATGGTGGCTGCCGCTGCGCCCGCAGGGCCTGGCGCAGGCGATCGATGGGGTACCGCTGGCCGTCCGAATCCTGGTAATGCCAGACCTGCCAGCCGTTGACCGCGCCGGGATGCAGCGCGCGGGCCAGTTGATGAATGGAGCCGCGCTGGCCGCTGCAGCGCAGCGAGCCGTCGGCCATAATGACCGCCTCGAGGCCGCCGTCCGGGCCGAAGGTCAGGCGCTGGCCGGGCTGGAGCAGGCCGCTTTCCAGCAGCGCGCCGAAGGGAATGCGCGGCTCGCGGCGGGGCGAGACCAGCTCCAGCGACCCGGGCGGAGCCGGCTCTACCGCGGCGATGCGCTCGCGCGCCAGCCGGACGTAGCGCGGGTCGCGCTCAATGCCGATCCAGCGGCGGCCCAGCAGGCGGGCGACCGCGCCGGTGGTGCCGGTGCCGAAGAAGGGGTCCAGCACCACGTCGCCGGCGCTGGAGGAGGCCAGCAGCACGCGGTAGAGCAGGGCCTCGGGCTTCTGCGTGGAATGGGCCTTGACCCCGTTGACCCGCAGCCGCTCGCGCCCGCCGCAGCGCGGCAGCAGCCAGTCCGAGCGCATCTGCAGCCCGTCGTTGAGCGCCTTCAGCGCCCGGTGGTGGAAGGTGTAGGGCTGACCGCGCTCCTTCTGCGCCCAGATGAGCGTCTCATGGGCGTTGGTGAAGCGCACGCCGCGGAAGTTGGGCATGGGGTTGGTCTTGATCCAGACCACGTCGTTGAGGATCCAGAAGTCCAGCTCCTGCAGGATGGCCCCCACGCGGTAAATGTTGTGGTAGGTGCCGATCACCCACAGCGTGCCGGTGGGCTTGAGCACCCGGCGGCAGGCCGAAAGCCAGGCGCGGGTGAAGCGGTCGTAGGCCTCGCGGTCGGGGAACTGGTCCCACTCGTCGTCCACGGCCTGCACCCGCGTGCGGTTGGGCCGCCACAGCTCCTGGCGCAGCTGCAGGTTGTAGGGCGGGTCGGCGAAAACCAGGTCAACCGAGCTGGCTGGCAGGCGCTCGAGCACCTCCACGCAGTCTCCCTCGATGACCTGGTCCAGCGGCAGAGACGGGATGGCCATACACATGATTGTATCACCGCCCGACCGGGCGGCGGTTTATCCGGGGCGGGAATATAATGAAGGCGATGACGACGAACTCTTCGCTGACAACGGGCCGGGGCCGGCCGCGCGGTCTGGCCCGGCTGCTCTTTCGCGCCCCCGTCTGGCTGTACCGCCGGGGACTGGGCTGGCTGCTGGGGCGGCGCTTTTTGCTGCTGACTCACACCGGCCGCCGCTCCGGGCTGCCCCGCCAGACGGTGCTGGAGGTGGTGGCTTACGACCCGGCCAGCGGCCGCTGTGTGGTGGCCTCCGGGTTCGGGCCGCGCTCGGACTGGGTGCTGAACATCCAGGCCGACCCGCGGGTGGAGGTGCAGTCCGGCCGGGAGCGCTTCCGGGGAACCGCCCGACAGCTGGCTCCGCCCGAGGCCGGCCAGGCGCTGCTGGACTACGCCCGCCGCCACCCGGGGGCCTTCCGCGAGCTGTCCCGCTTTATGGGCTTCCCGCCCCCGCGGGACGAGGACGAGATCCGCGCCATGGGCGGCCGTATGGCGCTGTTTGCCCTGGAGCCGGCAGAGAATTCAACGGAGAGCTAGCCCGGCCTCACTCCTGCGGCTCGAAGGGGACGAAGGCCAGGATGGTGTCGGGCTGGCGGTCGCTGATGACCAGCAGGCCGCGGCCGTCCAGCCGGGCGATGCCTTCCCAGTTGGTGCCGAGCAGCGACTCGACCCGGAGGTGTACGGGCGCCCTCTCGGTCAGGGTGATGCCCTCCGGCCCCAGCTGCAGCTCCACCAGGCGCTCGGCGGCCAGGAACAGGCGGCTCGAGCGCGGGCGGCCGTGCTGTTCGGCCAGCGGGTCCGAAAGCGTCCACAGGCGCGGGTCGGCGGGGATGAAGTAGTTGGCCACCCAGAAGCGCCCGTCCGCGTCCAGCCGGGTGGCGTCGGTCAGGCGGTACTCCAGGCGGGGGAAGTCCAGCGCGCCCAGCGGCTCCAGGTCCAGGCTGAAGCGCTGCGCCTGCGGAGAGGGGTTGAGGAGCGCCCCGTTGGCCTCGAAGAAGGTCAGGATTTCGTCCCCCTTCACCAGCAGGGCTTCGACGCTGAAGTTGATGGCCTGCACCTCCAGCGGCACCTCGGTCAGGGTGGCGGGGTCCAGCCGCAGCGCGCTCAGGTCGGGCTGGATGCTGCCGCGTACCAGGTAGGCGTGCATGCGCCCGCGGGAGGAGGCTTCGATGGACAGGTAGACCCGGTCCCCGGCGAAGGCGACGGCCTCGTAGCCCTGAAAGCCGTCGATCATCTCGCGCAGTCCGCCGTCATCCAGGGGGATCAGGCGCGGGTCCAGGCGGTCGGGGCCGCGGCCGTCCAGGTAGTCCAGCAGCTCCTGCCGGCTCAGGGCCAGGAGCGCCCCGTCGGGATTATTCGCCTCGCGGCGCAGCCGGGCCGGGTACTGCGGCAGCAGCACCAGCCAGTCACCGTACCAGTCCATTCCCGAGGCCTCGATGTAGGAAATGCTGGCCGGGCGGGTCAGGCGGATCTCCTGCGGGGTGACTTCCGGCGCGGCCGGGGCCGAGCAGCCCGCCGCCAGCAGGGCCAGGAGGATCAGCAGCAGTGTGGGCGGCAGCGCGCGCTTCACGGCGGTCAGTCCAGGGGTTCGGCCAGCACCGCCAGCATTTGCATGTGCAGGGCCGGGTTGGCCATGACGGCGTCGTAGGGCGGGGCCATATAATCCGGTGAGCCGTTCAGGCGGGTGATGGTCGCTCCGGCTTCCGAGGCGATCAGCGCCCCGGCGGCCAGGTCCCAGGCGCCCACACCGCCCTGCCAGTAGCCGTCGATGCGCCCGGCGGCCACGTAGCAGGCGTCCAGCGCGGCGGAACCCAGCCGGCGCACGCTCTGCGCGCGGGTGGCGAAGCGCTGGAAGTAGGTGAAGAACTTCTGGTTTTCCGGCTTCGTGATCTGGTAGGGGAAGCCGGTCACCAGCAGGGCGTTGATCAGCTGATCGGTGGTCGAGACGCGGATGGGTTCACCGTTGAGCCAGGCACCTTTGCCGCGCTCGGCGGAGTAACACTCGTCGTGCACCGGGTCGTAAACCACGCCCAGCTGCACCGCGCCCTGAAAGGCGTAGGCGATGGAGACGGAGAACATCGGGAAGCCGTGGGCGTAGTTGGTGGTGCCGTCCAGCGGATCGATCAGCCAGTAATGCTCCATCAGCCCCTCGGTCAGGCCGGATTCCTCGGCCAGCACGCGGTGATCGGGGAAGGCGGCGCGCACCTGCTCGAGCAGGAAGGCCTCCGAGCGGCGGTCCATCTCGGTCTGCAGGTTGTTGCGGTCTTTGTAGGTCAGGGTGTGGTCCCGGCCGAAGCCTTCGAGGAGAATGGCGCCGGCGGCGCGGGCCCACTGAGTGATGAGGTCGAGTGAGGGTTGGGTCATGGTGATCACTAAGCTCCAGGGGTTTATTATAAAGGCACCGCCGGAGCGGCGAGGGGAAGCGCCGTGGCCCTATGGGCCCCGTCCATGGGGCTGCCCCATTCCCTTGTGGATTGGGTGGAAGACCACCGATCACTGCGTAAGCAGAAAATGCGACCCTCATGGACTCCGCCGCGAGGATCGGGACACGTTCCTACCCGACGCGCACCGCGCGCCGGTTTACTACTGTCTGCCCTCCATCTCGGCGGCCAGGGCCTCGAAATAGGCCACCAGATCGGCGTGGCGGCGCTCTGCGATGCGGCGGGCGGAGGCGGTGAACAGGCGGTCTTTCACCTTTCGCAGCTTGAACAGGTACTCATGATACGCCGAATGCGGCTCGCCCGGCTCCTTCTCGCCGGTGGTCAGGAAGCGCTCGGAGGGCGGGTGGTAGTGCGGCTGGCCGGCCAGCACGGCGTAGGCGATGGTGCGGGCCACGCCGACCGCGCCCAGTACGTCCAGCTTGTCAGCGTCGAAGAGGATGCGCGCTTCGAGTGAGGGGTTCTCGACCCCCACGCGGAAGCGGTGGGCGCGGATGCACTCCTGCACGGCGGCGATGCGATCGGGCGGCCAGCCTTCGGCAGCCAGCACCTCCGCGGCGATACGCGCGGACTGCTCGTGGTGGTCGGCGCGGTGCTCGCCTTCCGGCTCGGCGCCCTGCACGTCGTGCAGCAGCGCGGCGGCGCGGACGATCTCCAGGTCGGCGCCTTCTTCCAGTGCCAGGCGCTCGGCGGTGCGGTAGACGCGCTCGACGTGATCGAAGCCGTGGATGGGGTCGCGGGCTGGGTACCAGGCGCGCGCCTGTTCGAGGGTGGGCATGCGGGCCTCCGGTGGGGATCAGTGACTGCTGAAGTCGATCACCTGGCCGGCCTTGATCACCTGCGCGACCAGGTTGGTTCCGAAGCGGTAGCCCAGGTGGCGGTAATCCGGCTCGGAGAGGATGAGCAGGTCGGCCTGCTTGCCTGGCTCCAGGCTGCCGACGCGGTCCGCGCGGCCGACGGCGGCGGCGGCGTTGATAGTGGCCGCGGCGATGGCCTGGGCCGGGGTCAGCTTGAGGTAGCGGCAGGCCAGGGCGATGACGAACTGCATGGACTCGCACCAGGCCGTGCCGGGGTTGATGTCCGAGGCGACGGCCAGCAGCCCGCCGGCGGCGAGGATCTGCGCGGCCGGGGTGTATTCCGGCTGGGCCAGGCCAAAGGGCGTGCAGGGCAGGGCCACGGCGACGGTCTCGGAGGCGGCCAGGCGGCGGATGTCCCCGGGAGAGGTCTTGACCAGGTGGTCGGCGCTGGCCGCGCCCAGTTCGGCCGCCAGCGAGGCGCCGCCCAGGTTGTCGAACTCGTCGGCGTGGATCTTGAGCGGGAAGCCCAGTTCGCGGGCGCGCTCCAGGATGGCCCGCGACTGCTCCAGACTGAAGGCGCCCGTCTCGCAGAACACGTCCACAAAGGGCAGCGGGCGGCCCGGGGCGTGCTCATCCCACCAGCGGCGCGCGGCGGGCAGCATCTCTTCGCACAGCAGGCGGGTGTAGCCCTCCGGGTCGCCGTCGAACTCGGGGGCCACGGCGTGCGCGCCCAGGAAGGTGGGCACCAGGTCCAGGGGATGCTCGGCGTCCAGCTCCAGCAAGGCCTGCAGCTGGGCCAGCTCGGAGGGCGTGTCCAGCCCGTAGCCGGTCTTGGCCTCGGCGGTGGTGGTGCCGTGGCGCAGCATGGCGTCCATGCGGCGGCGGGACTGGGCTTTGAGCTCCTCCAGGCCGGCGGAGCGGGTGGCCCGCACGGTGGAGAGGATGCCGCCGCCCGCGGCCATGATCTCCATGTAGGTGGCCCCGGCCAGGCGCATCTCGAACTCGGCCGCCCGGTCTCCGGCCCAGATCAGGTGGGTGTGCGGGTCGACGAAGCCGGGCAGCACGGCGCGGCCGCCGGCGTCCAGGCGCGGCTCGTCCGGGTAGGCGCGCTCCAGCTCTTCGCTGGTCCCCACCCGTTCGATCACCTCGCCGCGGATCAGCACAGCCCCGTCCGGGATGATGCCCAGCCGGCCGAGATCAGCGCCGCGCTGCGGCCCGCCGGCCAGAGTCAGCAGTTGTGAAGCGTGGGTGATGAGCATACAGAAATTATACCGCCCGCTCGAGCGGGCCGGCCCCGCTCCCCGGAGGGGAAAATCCCCTGAAACTTTCTCCCCGCCGCGCCGTATACTAAGTGCACACAAGGAGAATGCCGTATGAGAAAGCTTTTTATCCCTATTGTTCTGGCGACCCTGGCGCTCAGCACCCTGGCCTGCGCCGGGCTGACCTTCGAGTTTAACCGCGGCGTGCGCGTCACCGGCTCGGGCGATGTGGTCACGGAAAACCGCGACGTCTCCGGCTTCGACGCTATCGAGTTCAACACCGTCGGCGAGCTGCTGATCTCGCAGGGTGAACAGGAATCCCTGAGCATCGAGGCCGAGGAGAACATTCTGGAGCACATTCGCACCGAGGTGCGCGGCGGCACGCTGGTCATCGACGTGGATGACGCCGTCTCGCTGGATCTGAACGCGCCCATCACCTACACCGTGGTGGTGACCGACCTGCGGGAGTTTAAGCTGAACGGGCTGGGCAACGTGAAGCTGGACGGCCTGCAGGCGGACGAGCTGGAGCTGGACATGCACGGAGCCGGCAACCTGGAGGCCCGCGGCCTGACCGCCGACCGCCTGGAGGTGGAGCTGAGCGGCCTGGGTTCGGTGACCCCGGTTGGCGCGGTGGATGAGCTGGTGGTCAGCATCCCCGGGTCGGGCAACTTCTCCGGGGCGGACCTGCAGAGCCGCACCGCCCGGGTGCGCGTCTCGGGGCTGGGCAACGCCACCGTGTGGGTGACCGGCCGGCTGGACGTGGAGATCAGCGGGGCGGGCAACGTCAGCTACTACGGCAGCCCCGATGTAACCCAGGACGTTTCCGGGCTGGGCCGGGTCGAGCGGCGGGGCGACAAGTAGTCCCCGGCCGGACGGCCTGGCGGCCAGACGGCGAGATCGCTTCTGGAGCGGCCGCGCCGTCCTGCATTCTTCCTGTGCCGCCGGGGCGGCGGAAATGGTAAAATGAACGAAACCATGTCCGCTCCACAGCGCCTGCTCATCCTCGATATCGACGGCCTGCGCCAGGACGTTTTCCTGCAGGGCCTTTCGCAGGGCCGCCTGCCCAATTTCGCCCGATTGTTCGGGCAGGGCGGCATTCATCTGGACGCGGTTTCCACCGCTCCTTCCATCACCTTCTGCGCGCAAACCACGCTGTTCACCGGCGCGCAGCCCGGCCGCCACGGCATCACCGGCAACCAGTTCCTGGACCGGTTCGAGCCGCGCTTTTACGCCTTCGACGTGGGCGACACCCTGGACTACGACGACGCCGTGCGCGTGTTCGCCGGGCTGGGCGGGCTGCTGAACGAGGCGCTGGATTCCTCGGTGCCCACCCTGTACCAGCGGGCCGCCCGCGAAGGCTGGTCCAGCCTGGTGGCGCACCACATGCTCTCCCGCGGGGCCGAGACCTGGCTGCGGCCCGGGCTGATCGAGATCGCCCGGCTGACGCGCGGCTCGCGCCTGTTCGGCATGGAGCCGGAGGATTTCGACGGCAACATGGTCAGGGAGCTGACCGAAAAGCTGCAGAAGGGCGCCCGGCCTGAGATCATCACCGCCTACTTCCTGGGGCTGGACCAGGAATCGCACGAGGAAGGCCCCGAGGCGCAGCTGACTCACCTGGCCGCGGCCATCGACGTGCAGGTCGGCCAGCTGCTGGACGAGCTGGAGCGCCAGGGCATGCTGGCCGGCACGCTGGCGGCGGTGGTTTCGGATCACGGGCAGGTGGGCGTGCGCGCCCACGAGCGCCACGCGCTGCGGGTCGGCTTCCCGGCCGCCCGAGAGCTGGGCAGTTTCTTCGACGCGCTGGGGCTGGACGTGCACGACCTGCCCGGCGAGGACAACAACTGCGAGGCGGCCGTGGGGCTGAACGGCGGGATGGCGCATGTGTATCTGCGCCGCCGCCCCGGCGCCTGGTCCGAGCCGCCGCGCTTCGACCGGGACGTGCTGCCCGTGGCCCAGGCTTTCTGGGAGGCCAGCGCCTCCGGCCGCTACGCCGCCGAGCTGCGCGGGGCCATCGACATGATCCTGATCCGCAGCGTGGAGAAAGACGGCTGGCAGGCCGATTACCGGGTCTACACCCCGGCCGGGCTGCAGCCGGTGGCGGAGTTCCTGGACGAGCACCCCGAGATCGAGGCCGTGGACGCCGTCCCGCGCCTGGAGGGGCTGGCCGGACCCGCCAGCGGGGACCTGCTGCTGGTGACCAATTACCGCCAGGGCTACTACTTCGGCGACCCGCAGGAGGGCGTGCACGGCGGGCTGCACCCGGACGATTCGCGGGCGGTGCTCTCGCTGGCCTGGCCGGGCAGCCGGCCGGAAGACCAGGACCGCCTGGCCCGGATTGTCCGCGACGTGGTCGAGGAGCGCAAGCAGAACGAAGGCCGCCAGCACGCCTCGCTGGCCGATTTTGTGCCGATTATCGAGACCATCCTGGGCTGGTAGAGGCCGCCCGGACAGGGGGAATATGCCCGTTGACCGCCGAGCCGTCCACTGCATGATCCTGCTCGCTTTGCTGGCCGGCCTGTTCGGCGCGCGCCCGGCTGCGGCGCTGAGCGCGTCCGAAGATCCGCAGCATGGGCCGCAGGTGAAGGTGCTCGCCGGGAACGGCGAGCTGCGCCTTTCCGTGCAGATGCCTGAGCTGCGGCTGATGCTGGATGAAGACGAGCCGGAGCGGTACGCCGCCATTGACCAGACGGGCTACGAGCGGGCCGCGCTGCCCGGCCAGCCCGAGCTGCCGGTGCTGCGCCGCCCGCTTGAGGTGCCTCTGGGCGCGGAGGTGCGTCTGGAGGTGCTGGCGGCGGAGTATGATGAGGTCCGCCTGGCGGACCTGGGCCTGCCGCCCGCGCTGTGCCCGGCGCGGGTGACGGCCAAATGCGCGGCTGCAGTGCCCGAGGAGGTCTCCGCGCTGTCGGCCGGGCCGGACGGCTTCACCCCCGAAAGCCCGGCGCGCATCGCCGCCGACGTGACCGCCCGCGGCCGGCGGGTGATCACGGTCGAGATCTGGCCGGCGGCCTACCGCCCGGACGGGGCGCTGCGCCTGTACCGCAGCATTGAGGCGCGTCTGGAATATTCGACCGGCCAGGCGTCCGCGGCGCAGCGGGCTGAGCTGCGCTCCCCCGAATGGGACCGGGAGCTGACGGGCAGCCTGCTCTTCGCGCTGGATGCGCAGCCGCAGGCCGCCGGGACAAAGCCTTCCTACTGGATCGTAGTGGCCGACGGGCTGGCCGGGGGCATCGGCCCGCTGGTCTCGCTCAAGCAGCGGCAGGGGTATGAGGTCACCCTGCGCACCGTCTCACAGCTGGGCGACACACGGGAGGGCATATCCAAAGCGCTGCGGGCGGCCTACCGCGGGCCGAACCCGCCCCTCTACCTGCTGCTGGTCGGGGACGCCGGCAGCGGAACCCATCAGGTGCCGGCCTGGACCGGGCGCATCCCCGACTGGAGCGCCTGGCTGACCACCGACCTGTACTACGCCACCATGGACGGGGCGGACGACTACACCGCAGACCTGTATGTCGGCCGCCTGCCCGCGCGGAACCTGGATGAGCTGCGCGAGATGATCGCCCGGCTGAACCGCTACGAAGACCTGACCGGCTGGGAGGACTGGGTCCGCCGGGCGGCCTACCTGGCCACGGACGACCGCTACTACTGGCCGGTGGTGGAGACGGCCCACGAGACCGCCGCGGAGCGCACCGCCGCCTGGTCCTACACCGGCTCCTTCCCGGCCCGCCCGCAGGCCGGCGGGGATAAGCTCTACGCCGTCAGCCACAGCGCCGGAACGCAGGACGTGCGCGCCGCGCTAGAGGAGGGCCGCTCGCTGGTGATCTACTCCGGGCACGGCAGCCCGGACCGCTGGCTGGGGCCGGTCTTTTCGCAGGCGGATGTGCGCGCCCTGCCCGACGGGAGGAACGCCGCGCTGCCCTTTGTGGTCTCGCTGGCCTGCTCGACGTCGGACTTCGCCGTCAATGTCCCCGGGGAGAGCCTGGGCGAGACCTGGGTGCGGAACCGGGCAGTGGCGCACCTGGGGGCCAGCGGCTCGACCTTCTGGGAACAGGACGATTTGATGGAGCGGGCGCTGATGGAGGAGTTCTTCCGCCAGCCCGGCCGCCAGGCCACGCTGGGCCAGGCGATGCGCTTCGCGCTGGAGCGGGTGAACGAGGAATACGGCGCGGGGCACTGGGGTCGCTACTACGCCGAGGTGTACAACCTGCTGGGCGACCCGAGCCTGCGCCTGCAGACCGAGCCGGAGTCCGCCCAGCCTGAGCCGGGCGAATGCCCGGTCGGCTACGTGCCCTCCACCACCTACAGCCAGGATTTCAGCGGGACGCCTCTCGACTGGTGGAAGGAAGTGACCCCCGGGATGCCGGGCATCAACGACTGGGCGCTGGACACGAGCCTGTTCAACAGCCCGCCAGCCTCCACCCGCGGCAGAGGGTTCGCCGGGGCCAGCCTGTCGGCGCGGTTGTCGCCGGTCTTCACCATCCCCCCGGCCGCGCTGCTGCCGGCGCTGGTGTTCTACGACTACCAGGACATCCATTCCGGCCCCGGCGGGCAGTGCGCCGACGCCGCGCTGCTGCAGGTGCAGGTCAACAACGGCCCCTGGGAGCCGGTGGACCCCGCTCAGCTGCTCACCCAGCCTTACACCAACGTGGTCGACAGCACCCACGGCAACCCGCTGGGCGGCCAGCCGGCCTGGTGCCGCCGGGACGGGGGCTGGCAGCGCAGTATCATCGACCTGAGCCCCTACCGCGGGCAGACGGTGCGCTTCGCCTTCCGGCTGGGCACCGGCTCCGCCACGACCGGGGCGAGCTGGAACCTGGACGATGTCTCGCTGCAGCGCTGCACGCCTTTTCCGCACAACCACCACCTGTACCTGCCTGCCGTCTCGCGCGTAGCCGGGGATTTATAATGGTTTCATGATCCGCCGTCTCTTCCCCGGCGTGGACCGAATTAAAAGGGGCGTGTCCCTCTCGGGCGCAGTCCTGGCGCTGGCTGCCGCGCTGCTGCTGACGCTGGCCGCCTGCGCAGCGGACGCCCGCTCCGGACCGCCGGCTGCCCCTTCCCCTGCCCCCACCGCGACGCTGGCGCCAACCTTTCCGCCGGTGCCCACGCCCACGGCGCCGCCGCGGAAACAGCTCACCCCGGCTCCCACCGTTCCGCCGGAGCGGGTGCTCTCGCCGCTTTCGGTGCCGGAGGCGGGCCGCTGCCAGGGCCGCGAGTGCCTCTCGGGCAGCAGCGCCGGGCTGGATTACCCCACCGGGATCGTGGCGCTGGAGGGATTCCTGAGCGAGCGGGAAAGCATGGACCTGGAGCAGCAGCCGGTGGTCTGCCCGGCCTTCGTGGTGCTGGACGGCTCGAGCGATTTCATGGCCGCCCTGCGCCGCAGCGCGCTGATCCCGCGGGACTCGCTGGGCCGTCCGGTGATCAACCTGGCGTGGGAGGGCCTGAGCGCGGACATCCAGCAGGCGCTGAGCGCGTCCGGCCCGGCGCAGCCGGTGGAGATCATGGCGCTGGTGCTGCCCGCCGGGCGCCGCTCGCTGACCGCCTGCTCCTCGCCCATCGAGGTGGCGCGCATCAACCGGCCGTACCCCATCCCCACGCAGCCGGGGGCAGGCGCGGAGCTGGAGGTGCGCGAATACCGCCTGGACCAGCCGCCCGCCGCTGACGGGTTCGCCTACGCCCGCGTCTGGGAGGAGCTGGGCGACCGGCTGGAGACCTCAGCCAGCCAGCGCAATATTATGGTCCAGCGCATGATCGCCAACAATCTGGCCCTGCGCCCCTTTGACCTGCGCCTGCGCCTGGTTCGCGATGACCCGGAGCAGGAGACCTACTTCCGCCTGTACCGCGGGGCGCTGCTGCTGCGCGACCGCATCACCACCATCGGCCCGGTCTCGCTGCGGCCCGGCGACCCGGACCGGGGAGACCCGGGCGATTTCGCCATGCTGGTCGATTCGGAGCTGGTGCGCCGCGATTCCATCGAGCGCTGGGACTCCCGGAGCGGGCTCAGCCCCTATTTCGTCGGGCAGCACCTGATGTGGGTGGACGTCACCGACGACCCGGGCACGCTCTCGCGGGTGGACCTGGTGCACGTGATGCGCGACGGGGCGGTGATTTACACCCACCCGGTCCAGGAGCCGGACCTGACCCGCCCGGAGCTGGTCGGCTTCTGGGGCTACGACCGCCACTGGGCGCTGGAGACCATCGACTCGGTGGTGATCGACGGGCAGCCGGTCAACGCGCAGTACGGGTATGAGGCCAGCTTCGGCTTCCAGGTGCTGCGCGGGAAGCCGTTCTACTTCTTCAGCCGGGGCGGGCGCATCGGCGTGGTCTACGACGGCCGCGAGGTGGCCCTGAACTATGACGAGGTGCCCCACGAGACCTGCTGCGGACTGACCGCGCTCAGCCCGCGCTCCACCGACCGGCTGGTGTGGTTCTTCGCCCGCCGCGGGGATGAATGGTTCTACGTGGAGATCGACGTCTAGCCGGCGGGCTGCAGCCGCAGGCGGCGCAGCAGCTGCGCGTTGAGGGCCACGATCAGCGTCGAGGCGGACATCAGCACCGCGCCCACCGCCGGTGAGATCACAATGCCCCAGGGGGCCAGCACGCCGGCCGCCAGCGGCAGGGCGATCAGGTTGTAGCCGGTGGCCCAGGCCAGGTTCTGCAGCATCTTGCGGTACGAGGCCCGGCTGAGCTCAATCACGCTGACCGCGTCCAGCGGGTCGGAGCGCACCAGGATCACGTCGGCCGATTCCACGGCCACGTCGGTGCCCGAGCCGATGGCGATGCCCAGGTCGGCGCGGGTGAGGGCCGGGGCGTCGTTGACTCCGTCGCCCACGAAGGCCACCTTTTTGCCCTGCTGCTGCAGCTCGAGCACCTTTTTGTCCTTGTGCTCGGGCAGCACCTCTGCGAAATAGGTGCGGATGCCCAGTTCCTCAGCCACCGCGGCGGCCGCGGCCTGGCTGTCGCCGGTCAGCATGGCCACCTCGATGCCCATCTCGCGCAGCCGGTCCACGGCCTGCCGGGATTCGGGGCGGATCACGTCGGCCAGGGCGAAGGAAGCCACCGGCTGGCCGCCCACCACCAGGTGGATGGCGCTCTGTCCGCGGGCGCTGGCGCTCTGCTCGAAGCGGGCCAGCTCCGGCGGCAGGGAGAGGTTCAGGCTTTCCAGCAGGCGCGGGCCGCCGGCGTAGACCTCGCGTCCCTGCCATTCGGCGCGCACGCCCCGGCCCTTGATGGCCTCGAAGCCGCTCACCGGCGGCAGGCTCAGCCCTCTCTCGGCGGCTGCCTGGCGCACGGCGCGGGCCAGGCTGTGCTCGCTGTCGCCCTCCACCGCGGCGGCCAGCGCCAGGGCCTGCACCTCCTCCCAGCCGGGGATCACTGCGATGCCGGCCACGCCGAACTCGCCGCGGGTCAGCGTGCCGGTCTTGTCGAAGATCAGCGTGTCGATCTGACGGGCGTCTTCCAGCGCCAGCCGGTCGCGCACCAGGATGCCGTTTCTGGCCCCCAGCGCGGTGGTGATGGCCACCACCAGCGGGATGGCCAGCCCCAGCGCGTGCGGGCAGGCGATGACCAGCACCGTCGCCACCCGGGCGATCACCTCCACGTTGAAGCCGGTGGCCAGGATCCAGCCGAGGGCGGTCAGCGCGGCCACGGCCAGGGCCAGGTAAAACAGCCAGCCGGCTGCCCGGTCGGCCAGCAGCTGGGTGCGGCTGCGCGACTGCTGCGCCTGCTCCACCAGGCGCATGATGCCGGCCAGCGCGGTCTGCTCGCCCGTGGCGGTGACCTCCACCCGCAGGCTGCCGTCCCCGTTGATGGTGCCGGCGATAACCGCGCCGCCCGGCTCTTTGGGCACCGGCAGCGATTCGCCGGTGATCATGGCCTCGTTGACCTCGGATGCGCCTTCCAGCACTCTGCCGTCGGCGGGCACGCTGGCCCCGGGGCGCACCAGCAGGCGGTCGCCGGTGCGCAGGCGGCTCACCGGGACGGTCTCGGTGCGGCCATCGGGGAGCAGGCGCTCGGCGGTGTCGGGCATCAGGCGGGCCAGCTCGGTCAGCGCACCGGAGGCCTGGCGCACGGAGCGCATCTCCAGCCAGTGGCCCAGCAGCATGATGTCGATCAGGGTGACCAGCTCCCAGAAGAAGCCCTGCTGGCCGGGCAGGACCAGAGCGGCCAGGGAGTAGATAAAGGCCACGCTGATGGCCAGCGAAATCAGGGTCATCATGCCCGGCTGGCGAGCGCGCAGCTCGGGGACGGCCATCTGCAGGAAGGGGACGCCGCCGTAGAGGAAGATGATCACCGAGAGGGCCGGCTCGATCCACTGGCTGCCGGGGAAGGCCGGCATGGAAAAGCCGAGCAGCTCCTGCACCATGGGGCTGTACAGCAGGACCGGGATGGAGAGAGCCAGCGAGACCCAGAAGCGCCGGCGGAACATGTCTTCGTGCCCCCCGGCAGTGGGGGCATGGCCGGTATGGTCGACATGGCCAGCGTGCTCATGCGCGGCATGCTCATGAGCGGCGTGTTCTCCGGCAGCGGGAGCCTGCCCCCCTTCAGCGGGGGCATGGCCCACCACCCCGGCGGCCGCGCCGGTGGAGGGGATGTGCTCGCCGTGCCCGGCGTGTTCATGGCCGGTGTGCCCGGGAGCTTCGTATCCTCCGTGACCGGTATGGTCGTGGTGCGAATGCGCCGGATCGCCTTCGACCGGATTTTCCGGCGGCTCCTCCCGGTGATGCCGCCCGTGCGGGCCGTGCTGCTCGGTCATGACTGCCTCCTCAGGCCCAAAAAAGCGGGCCTGCTTTCATCATAGCCCGCCCGCGGGAGGATTCAATCGGGGATGTCCCTACCGGGGCTGCGCACCGCTTTCTCTCTGGTGGGGTTAAATTGGTAAAATAGTGTAACAACGAACCCCGTTAAATCGGGATTTATTCGTGGTGGACTTAACATTTTGGTTGTGATATCATGGTATTCAATCGTTTTTGAGGCGTAGTTATTACAACTCAAAGATTAATCACATGTTTTCACTCACCTCTCGTCAGGTAAGCATCATAAAAATACTGGCCGACGCGGGCAAGCCCATCACCACCGCGGAGATTGCCGCCCGCCTGAACCTGTCCACCCGGCAGGTCAACTATGCGTTGAAGGCCATGCAGAAAAGCCTGGAGGACAGCGGCGGGGGGACCATTCGCATCACCCCCGGGGTGGGCGCGTCGCTGGAAGGGCCGATGGAGAACTGGCTGAGCCTGATGGAGGAGCTGAATGCCCGCGAGCGGGTGAAAACCGTGCTGACCACCGAGCAGCGCCGCCAGCTGCTGGCCCTGCGCCTGCTGGACGCGGACGACCCGCTGATATACACCGCGCTTAAGTCCGCCGCGCAGGTTTCGCGGCAGACCATTATCCATGACCTTGACTATCTGGAATCATGGTTTTCGGGCCGGCGGCTGGTTTTGCGCCGCCGGCCTAATTTTGGCGTTTTCCTGGCCGGGAGCGAGTTCGACCGCCGCCAGGCGCTGGCCGGCCTGCTGTGGGGCTCGCCCGAGCTGGGCGAACCGGTCTTCCGGCTCTCCTTCCGCGACGGCCTGACCCTGCAGACGCCGGGCGACCAGCTCAGGCTGCTGCAGCGCGCCCGCCAGCTGGTCGAGTCGCTGGACGTGCTGGCCGGGATGCGGCTGGTGGCCGACATCGAGGCGCACATCGGCGGGCGCTTCGTCGATGACGCGGTGCTGTACCTGGCCCTGACGCTGGCGTTGCAGGCCCGCCGCGCCCGCCAGGGCCGGCTGCTGGAAATCCCGTCCGAGACGGTCGAATGGCTGCGCAGTTTGCAGGTCTGGGAGACGGCCGCTGCGGCCGCCGCTGAACTGCTGCCCGCGGACGTCGTGGAACAATGCGACGCGGAAATCGCCGGCATCGCCATCCAGATCCTGACCGCGCCGCGCAACGACCGCTGGCCACAGGACCTGGAGGTGGACCCCTCCTTCAAGGCGCTGATCGACCGCCTGATGGCGCACATCAGCGGGGAGTACGGCCTGCCGCAGCTGGCCGCGGATTCGACCCTGCGCGACGGGCTGTTTGTACTGCTGATCCCGGCCTGTTTGCGCCAGCGCTTCGGCGTGGACTCGCCGCTGGTTCACCCGGCCGGCGAGCCGGAGGAAGACTTCCCGCAGGAGCGCAAGCTGGCCGAAGACCTGGCCGGCATCATCGCCGCGGAAACCGGGCTGCAGCTGCCCGAAAGCGAGCTGGACGGCCTGGTCTACCTGCTGCACGCCGCCTGGATCCGCGAGCGGCCGTTTTATCTGGAGAATGTCATCGCCGTGTGCCCGAGCGGCATGGCCACCGTGCAGCTGATGGTGGCGCGGCTCAAGGCGCGCTTCCCGCACCTGGGGCGGCTGCAGGTGGTCTCGATGCGCCAGCTGACGCCGGAAATGATCGCCAAGGCCCAGCTGGTGGTCACCACCGTGCCGCTGCCGGAGTATGGCGACGGGGACGGCAAGATCATCGAAGTTCACCCTCTGCTTCTGCCGGAGGACGTCGAACGCATTACTCATTTTCTGGCATATCCCCCCGAAAGGAGGTGAGGCGATCGGAAGGCTCTCTGACCGGTTTTTTTCGTCCGTCTTTTTCATCCACCGCACAGTCTTTTTGATTTAGGAGATACAACCATGAAAGAACGTGTACAGCAATGGGGAGGCTTCCTGGCTTCCATGGTCGTGCCGAACATCGGCGCGTTCATCGCCTGGGGCTTGATCACCGCTCTGTTCATCGCGACCGGGTGGCTGCCCAACGAGCGCTTCGCGCAGCTGGTCAGCCCGATGATCAGCTACCTGCTGCCCATCCTGATCGGTTACACCGGCGGTAAGATCGTCTACGGTCACCGCGGCGGTGTGATCGGCGCCGTGGCCACCATGGGCGTCATCGTCGGCACCGGCATCCCCCAGTTCCTGGGCGGTATGATCATGGGCCCGCTGTCCGCCTGGATCCTCAAGAAGATTGACGAGGTGCTCCAGCCGCGCATCCCGATCGGCTTCGAGCTGCTGATCAACAACTTCTCGCTGGGCATCACCGGTGTGATCCTGACCCTGCTGGGCATGATCGCCATGGGTCCCGCGGTTGAGGCGGCCAGCAATGCGCTGGGCGCCGGCGTGCAGGCGCTGGTCAACGCCCGCCTGCTGCCTCTGGCGGACCTGATTGTGGAACCGGCCAAGGTGCTGTTCCTGAACAACGCCCTGAACCTGGGCGTGCTGGCCCCGCTGGGCGCCGCCGCCGCTGCGGAGAAGGGCCGCGCCATCCACTTCCTGCTGGAAACCAACCCCGGTCCGGGCCTGGGTATGCTGCTGGCCTACTGGGCGGTTGGTAAAGGCATGCTCAAGGACACCGCTCCGGGCGCTGCGATCATCCACTTCCTGGGCGGCATCCACGAGATCTACTTCCCCTACGTTCTGGCCCACCCGATCATGATCCTGGCCATGTACGCTGGCGGTATCGTGGCGGACACCTGGTTCGTTCTGTTCGACGCCGGTCTGGTGGCCACTCCTTCCCCCGGCTCCATCTTCGCCTACCTGGCGGTTATCCCGCGCGGGTTCCACTTCCAGGTGCTGGGCGGCGTCTTCCTGGGCGCTGTGGCCTCCTTCCTGGTTGGCTCGCTCATCCTGCGCCGCTTCCCGGTGAAGGAAGAGGAAGAGGAAGCCGAAGAAGAAGAGATGGCTTCCATCCCCGGCCTGGCCTAAGCCGGTTCTTGTTTGAATGTCGGGTAGAAAGAGCTCCACAGGGGGCTCTTTCTACCCCCTGAAATTGAAAGCAGGTCCATCTCAGCAGAAAGGTCGGTCACATGCCAAAATCCATTAAAGCCTCGGATGTCAAAACGATCATCTTCGTGTGCGAAGCGGGCATTGGTTCCAGCCTGATGAGCGTGAACGCGCTCAAGAAGAAGTTGAAGGCGGCCAACATCGACAATGTCAACGTGATTCACAAGCCTGCCCGGCTGGTTCCGCCCGAAGCGCCGTTCATTGTCTGCCACTCGCAGCTGGCCAAGATGGTCCGCAACCGCGCGCCCAATGCGGTAGTGGTGGGATTCAAGCACTTCCTCAACGATCCCGCGCTGGACCGGATCGTGAAGGCGCTGGTCGAAGGCGGCGAGATCGTCGAAGAAGGCTAATAACCCGGCCGGAGGGGGAGCGGGCGGCTGATGGAGCGGTACCGGGCGGCAAGCCGGGGCAGTTCAACCTGCCGGAAGCCGCCGCCGCGCCCCGGTCCACCGCCCGCCGGCAGGGAAATCCCCCGAAGAGAGAACCATGACAGACGTATTAACCCTGAAAACCGTGCGCCTGAACGGGACAGCCCGGGATAAAGAAGACGCAATTCGTCAGGCAGGCGCGCTGCTGGTCGAGGGAGGGTATGTCGCGCCTGGCTACATCGAGGGCATGCTGCAGCGTGAGCAGAGCATGTCCACCTATGTGGGCAACGGGGTCGCCATCCCCCACGGGCAGTTCGACGACCTGTCGCTCATTTATAAAACCGGCATCTGCGTTCTGCAGCTGCCTGAGGGCGTGATCTGGGAGGACGAGGAGAAGGTCTACCTGGTGGTGGGCATCGCCGCGACCTCGGACGAGCACGTCAATATTCTGGCCAACCTGGCCGAAGTCATCGAGGACGAGGAGACCGCGCAGCTGCTGGCCCGCACGGACGATCCGGAGCTGGTGGTGAGCTACCTGAACCGCCCGCCGGTGGAGAGCTAGCGCTCCCGTCCAATCTCAGAACACAGGAGGAACCCGTGATTGAGCTTGAACTGACCATCCTAAACCCCACCGGCCTGCACGCACGGCCCGCCAAGGAGTTCGTGGCCCTGGCGAAGAAGTTCAAGTCCAGCATCACGGTGTTCCACGGTGAAAAGAAAGCCAACGCCAAGAGCATGCTCTCGGTACTGGCGCTGGGCGTGCACGCCGGCCGCACCATCCGCGTGGAAGTGTCCGGTGAGGATGAGGAAGAGGCCGCCCGCGCCCTGGAAGAAGCGGTGCGCAGCGGGCTGGGCGAAGGCGAATTGATCAACCGCCTGCAGGGCCAGGCCGCCCCCGCCCGGCCCGCGCCGCCCGCTCAGATCACCGCGCAGGCTGCGCCTGCCGCGGCGGGAACCGCGGAAGCTGCGGCAGCAGCCGCACCGGCCTCGCCAGAGGTCGCTTCGCAGACAGCCGCTCCTGCTGCCGAGACCGCCGGCGAGTGGCGCGGCATCCCGGCCGCGCCGGGGGTGGTCATCGGGCGCACCTTCCGGCTGATGCGCCGCAGCGCGACCATTGAGCGCACCTCCAAAGGTGCCAGACAGGAAAAAGAGCTGCTTCACCGGGCGATCGATCAGGCCCGCGGGGACCTGCAGCAGCTGGTGGAGGACATGCGCGCCGCCAGGCGCGACGAGGCGGCCATTTTTGAGGCCCACCTGGAGCTGCTGGCCGACCCCGAGCTGATCGAGGCGGTCGAGGCCGGGCTGGAGCAGGGCCTGAGCGCGGGCGTCGCCTGGGACCAGCAGATTGCGGAGCGGTCGGCGGTGCTGGCCGCGCTGGACGACCCGACGCTGGCGGCCCGGGCCGCCGATTTGCGCGATGTGGGCGACCGGGTGCTGCACGCGCTGGCCGGCACGCAGGCCTACGGCCCGGTGCGCTTCCCCGATTACCCGGTCATTTTGCTGGCCCATGACCTGACCCCGTCCGACACGGCCGGGCTGGACCCCTCCCGCGTGCTGGGCTTCTGCACCGCCGCCGGCGGGCCGACCAGCCATTCGGCCATCATCGCCCGGGCGCTGTCGATCCCGGCGGTGGTCAACGCCGGTGAGCGGGTGCTGGAGATCCCCGACGGGACGCTGATGATTATGGACGGCACCAGCGGCCGCATTCAGCTGGACCCGGACGAGGCCGCCCAGCAGCAGGCCCGCGAGCAGCAGCGCCGCGAGCGCGAGCGCCGCGAGGCGGCCGAGCGGATGGCGCAGAACCCGGCCGTTACCCGCGACGGTCACCGCGTGGAGGTGGCCGCCAACATCGGCGGGGTGGAGCAGGCCGCGCTGGCCTGCTCGATCGGGGCCGAGGGCGTGGGGCTGATGCGCACCGAGTTCCTCTTCCTGGACCGGGCCACGCCGCCCTCCGAAGAGGAGCAGTTCGCCGCCTACAAGGCCATCGCCGAAGGCATGCAGGGCCGCCCGGTCATTATTCGCACCCTGGACATCGGCGGGGATAAGCCGCTGCCCTATATTCAGGTGCCCAGAGAGGACAACCCCTTCCTGGGCGAGCGCGGCATCCGCCTGTGCCTGAACCGGCCGGAGCTGCTGCGCGAGCAGCTGCGCGCCATCCTGCGCGCCGCCGCCTACGGGCACCTGCGCATTATGTTCCCCATGGTGGCGGACATCACCGAGATTCGCCGCGCCCGCAAGGTTGTGGAAGAGGTGCGCCAGGAGCTGGGCGCGCCGGAAATTGAAGTGGGCATCATGGTGGAGGTTCCCTCCGCGGCGCTGATGGCCGACATGCTGGCGCCCGAGGTGGACTTCTTCTCCATCGGCAGCAACGATTTGACCCAGTACACCCTGGCGGTGGACCGGTCGCACGCCGTGCTGGCCTCGATGACCGACGGGCTGCACCCGGCCGTGCTGCGGCTGATCAAGTACACCGTGGATGCGGCCCACCGCCACGGCAAGTGGGCGGGCATCTGCGGCGAGCTGGGCGGCGACCCGCAGGCGGTGCCCATTCTGGTGGGCCTGGGGCTGGACGAGCTGTCGATGGGCGTGCCGTCCGTGCCGCTGGTCAAGATGCAGATCAGCCAGCTTAGCCTGGCCGAGGCGCAGGACCTGGCCCGCCGTGCGCTGGAGTGCGCCACGGCCGCCGAAGTGCGCGCCCTGGCGGCCGAATTCGCCGCCCGATTGGAAGGTCAGAATTGAGAAAAGAGGGGCAAGATGGTGGATAAATTTGAGCTGTACCGCAAAGCCGAAGAGCAGGTGCCGGAGCTCACCTGGGCCTGGCAGATGTACGGGGCCGGGGTGGAAAACATCGGCCGCGACGGCCGCCCCGAGCAGGTGCCCGTGGGCGAGCCTGGCCCGGACCAGCTGCTGGTGCGGGTGGACGCGGTGGGCATGTGCTTTTCGGATGTCAAGCTGATCAAGCAGGGCGGGGCGCACCCCAAGCTGTACAACCGCGACCTGAAAAAGGAGCCGACTCGCCTGGGCCACGAGGCCGCGCTGACCGTAATGAAAGTCGGGGAGAACCTGCGCGGCAAGTATCACCCCGGGCAGCGTCTGGCCCTGCAGCCGGATATTTACCAGAACGGCCGCTCGACCGCTTACGGTTACACCATTCCCGGCGGGCTGATCCAGTATCACCTGATCGGGCCGGAAGTGCTGGACGCCGACGACGGCGCCTACGTGATCCCGGTGGAGGGCGAGATCGGCTACGCCGAGGCCGCGCTGACCGAGCCGTGGGCCTGCGTCGAAGCCGCCTACACCCAGCGGCGCCGCCTGTACCCGCTGACCGGCGGGACGATGTGGATCCTGGGGAACCCTGGCGACGAGAGGGCGTACACCTTCTCGCAGGGGCTGGAAGCGCCCGCCCGCATCGTGCTGACCGACGTGCCTGCATCCGTGGCGGCGCTGGCGCGCGAAAGCGGCAAAGAGGTGATCGTCCGCGACGGACTGAAACCCGGGGATTACCCCGCCCTCAGCGAAGAGCTGACCGGCGGGCAGGGCTTTGACGACATTGTGGTGCTCGACCCGCACTCGGCCGAGGCCATTACCGCCGCGGCCAGGCTGATCGCCTTCCGGGGCACCTTCAATCTGGTGGGCACGCGCCCGCTGGACGGCGCTCCGCAGATCGACGCCGGGCGCATTCACTACCATTACACCGCCTACCTGGGCAACGCCAGCACCGACATCGGCGCTTCGTACGGCGAGGCGCGCAACCGCGCCGAGCTGCGCCCGGGCGGCGTGGCCGTGTTTGTGGGCGCGGGCGGGCCGATGGGCCAGATGCACGTGCAGCGCGCTATCGAGCAGGAGAACGGCCCGCGGCTGCTGCTGGCCACCGAGGTCAACCCGGAGCGCCTGCAGGCCCTGCGGGAGAGCTTCTGCGGGCTGGCCGAGCGCCGCGGCAAGCAGCTGGTGCTGTTCAACCCGGCCGAAGAAGGCCCGCTGCCGGAGAAGGTGCGCGAGCTGACCGGCGGGCGCGGCGCGGATGACGTCATCGTGTGCGTGCCGGTGGCCGGGCTGATGGCCGAGGCCGGCACCGTGCTGGCCCCCGACGGCATGCTGGTCTTCTTCGCCGGCGTGCCCAACGGCACCATGATTCCGCTGGACCTGTCGAACGTGTACCTGCACAACGCCCAGTTCACCGGCACTTCCGGCTCCACCCTGCTGGACCAGCAGCTGGTGCTGGACAAGGCGCTGCGCAGAGAGCTTTCGCCCAACCGCAGCGTGGCGGCCGTGGGCGGGCTGGAAGCGGCCCGCGATGGGGTGCAGGCCATGATGGAAGGCCGCTACGCCGGCAAGGTGGTGATCTTCCCCAACCTGCACGGGCTGCCGCTGACCGGGCTGAACGAGCTGGCCGAACGCTACCCGGACGTGGCCGAGAAGCTGGGCGAAGGCGGCGTGTGGACGCTGGAGGCCGAGCGCGCCCTGATTAATAAATTCTGGAAAGCCTGAACCGCATGGCCCGAAAACGCAAATCCCAGACCACGAAAATGAGCCGCCTGCAGCGCTACCTGTTCAGCGGCGCGGCCGTCGGGCTGTACTTCGGCCTGTTTTTCACCCCGGTGCGCGAGCCGAACTTCACGCAGCCGTTTCTGCTGGGTGCGGCGGCCGCGGTGATCGCCGGGGCGGTGATCTGGGTGCGCAGTAAGCTCTCGCTGAAGGCGGGGCTGTTCAACCTGGGCCGCATGTTTGTTTCGTTCACGCTGTTCCTGCTGGCGCTGGAGCTGCGCCATCCCATCTACGCGGACGGCGGCCGCCCGGCGACCGCTGCCTTCATGCTGGCGGTAGGGCTGGCGCTCGGCTGGCTGCTCTCCTACGCGCAGCAGGCCAATCTGTTCGGTGGAAGCAGCGGGTGAGGCCATGATCTATACCGTCACGCTCAACCCGGCGGTGGACCGGGAATATACGGTGCCGGAAATCCTGCTGGACGAGGTGCTGCGGGCGGATTCCTGCCGGGTGGACTTCGGCGGCAAGGGCTTCAACGTCTCGCGGCAGCTGCGCGCGGTGGGCGTGGACAGCGTCGCGCTGGGGCTGGTCGGCGGGCGGGCCGGGCAGATGCTGGAGGAAGGGCTGCGCTCGCTGGGCATTCGCAGCGAGTTCGTCTGGATTCAAGGCGAGACGCGCACCAACACCTCCATCGTCACCCACCGGCTGGACCATCACATCAAGGTCAACGAGCCGGGCGCGCCCATGACGGACGCCGACGCGAAGCGGCTGATGGAGACCATCGAGCGCAGTCTGGCCCCGGGGGACTGGTGGGTGCTCTCGGGCAGCCTGCCGCCCGGCGCGCCGGAGGATATTTACGCCCGCATCATCGAGCGCGTGCAGGCGGCGGGCGCTTACGCCCTGCTGGACACTTCCGGCCGGGCGCTGGCCCGCGGGCTGGAAGCGCGGCCGGATCTGGTAAAGCCCAACGCCTTCGAGGCCGGGCAGGTTACCGGGCATCCGGTGAGCACCCGCGAGGAGCTGCTGCAAGCGGTCCGCGCCCTGCACGAGCGCGGGGCCGCGCGGGTGGTGGTCTCGCTGGGGCGTGACGGCGCGCTGGCTTCGGACGGGCAGTCGGCCTGGATCGGCGAGCCGCCTTCGGTGCAGGAGCACAACCCGGTGGGCGCCGGGGACGCCATGGTCGGCGGGCTGGTCTGGCGGCTGTCGCTGGGCGAATCGCTGGCGCAGGCCCTGCCCTGGGGACTGGCCTGCGGGGCGGCCGCGGCCTCTCTGCCCGGTACCGCGATGGGCGATCTGGATCAGGTGCAAGCATTCATCCCATTTATCAAACTGGCGGAGGTCAAACATGCCATATGATGTGAATGATACGAAGAGCTTTAACGCAGGCTTCGAGCCGGTCTACCGGGCGGCGTACTTCAGCGTCAAGGCCATGAACGGCAAGATTCTGGTCAACGACCCCAAGAACCGCAAGATGCAGGCCCAGATGGACAAGAAGCTGTACGGCAAGGTTCTGGGCGACCGCTCGAAGCTGGAAATCGAGTTCGTGGAGGACCAGCCCGGGGTGACCACGCTCAAGATCCTGGCCTATCCCCTGAACGCCATCGGCCAGAAGCTGATGTTCGGGGCGCGCAAGGGCGTGGTGGAAACCGTGCTGGCCGCCTTCTACGCGGAGATCGAAAAACGGCTGGAAACCCAGCAGGCCGAGGCCTGACCATGCCCGAACACAATAACGGTAGAGACAGCAAGGCCGCCGGCCTGCGCTTAATACTGGTGCGCCACGGGCAGACCGATTCCAACCGCAACCGCTGGCTGCAGGGCCAGAGCGACGGACAGCTGAACGAGGAAGGCCGACTGCAGGTGCAGGAGCTGGGTGAAGCGTTGAAGGATATGCCCATTGACCGCATCTACTCGAGCGACCTGGTGCGGGCGCGAGACACCGCTCTGGCGGTGGCCCGCTACCACGACGTGCCCATGGTGGTCAGCGAGCAGCTGCGCGAGTGGAACGTGGGCGTGCTCGACGGGCAGCCGGCTGAAGTGTTCTGGAACCTGCTGGACAACGACCGCTCCCGGCTGGCGACCTTCCAGCCGGAAGGCGGGGAGACGATGGTCCAGGTGCGCCAGCGCGCCGCCGGCTTCCTGGAGCAGGTCACCCGGCAGCATCCGGGCGAGACCGTGGTGCTGTGCTCGCACGGCGATTTCCTGCGCATGGTCCTCAGCGCGGCATTGAATCTCGATATTGAAGCCGCCTCTCACTACCACTTCGACAACGCTTCCTACTCCATCCTGGAGTGGGACGGTAAGAACTGGTATGTGGCGGCGCTGAACCAGGTATCCCCTTCCCGGCAGAAACGGGAGGATCAAACCAACGGAGAAACAAAATGAAGACATTGAACATCGGTATCATTGGCCTGGGTGAGATCGGCCAGGGGCATGTGGACGCCCTCCTGCAGGTGGAGCGCGCCAACATCGTGGCCGTCTCGGACGTCAACGAAACCGTGCTCGACCAGACCGCGAAGCGGCTGGGCGCGGCCGGCTACAAGAACTACGAAGAGCTGCTGGCCCATCCCGGGCTGGAAGCCGTGGTGGTGGCCCTGCCGGATAACATGCACCGGGACGCCTGCGAGAAGGCGGCCGCGGCCGGCAAGCACATTCTGGTGGAAAAGCCCATCGCCATGAACGTGGAAGACAGCGAGGCCATCATCAACGCGGCCAAAGCGGCCGGCGTCAAGCTGATGGTCGGCTTCACCGTGCGCTTCTTCCCCCAGTACGCGCACGCCCGCCAGCTGGTGCAGAAGGGCGAGCTGGGCGACATCGTTTCCATCTTCGCCCGCCGCGTCAACGTCATCACCCAGCCGGACCGCATCAAGGGCCGCACGGGCGTGATGTTCTTCCTGGGCGTGCACGACTTTGACGCCATGCGCTGGGTGATCGGCAGCGAGCCGGTCAGCGTGTACTGCGAGGCGGCCAACTCGGTGGAAAGCAAGTACCCCATCGAAAACGAGACCTTCTCCATCGTGCGCTTCGCCAACGGCGCGGTGGGCTGCGCCCACATCGGCTGGTACCTGCCCACCCAGCACCCCGCCGGCTTCGACTTCAAGCTGGACGTGACCGGCAACAAGGGCACCCTGAACCTGGACATGATGCGCCAGGGTCTGGAAGTCTACACCATCGAAGGCGCCAAATACCCCTACATGGCTGCCCCGCTGGTGGCCGAAGACCGCGCCTTTGTCGACTGCGTGCTGGATGACAAACCCTCCCCGGTCAGCGGTGAGGACGGCCTGGTGGCGGTGCGCATGGTCAACGCCGCGCTCGAGTCCATCAAGACCGGGAAAGTGGTCAAGCTGTAGCCATGAGCATCATCGGGGCAGTCGATATCGGCGGAACCAAGATCTCGGTCGCCATGGTCAGCCCGGAAGGTGAGCTGCTGGCCAAGGCCGAAGGACCGACCGCGCCGGAGCGGGGCTTTGACGACGGTATGGCGCGCATCCGCGCCATGCTGGAGGAGACGGCCGCTCAGGCGGGAGGAAGCTTCGCGGGCCTGGGCATCGGCTGCACCGGACGGCACGACGTGCTCAACGGCAGTCTCGGTGATGTGGGCGCCTTCCTGCCTGGATGGGACGGCGCCCCCATCGCCAGGCTGCTGAGCGAAGCCTTCGGGGTGACGGCCGTGCTGGAAAACGACTGCGACGCCGCCGCCCTGGGCGAGGTCGCCTGGGGGGCCGGGCGCGGAGCGCAGAAGTTCATCTATATCACCGTTTCCACCGGCATCGGCGGCGGGCTGGTCTTCGACGGCCAGCTCTATCGCGGGGTGGGCGGCGCGCACCCGGAGATCGGGCATCACGTCATCGACCCGGGCGGCGAGAAGTGCTTCTGCGGCGCGCACGGCTGCTGGGAAAGCTTCGCCAGCGGACCGGCCATGGCGCGCTGGTGGCAGGCCCGCTATCCCGAGCCGTGGGACGCCGGGCAAATCTGCCGGGCGGCCGCGGCCGGCGACGAGCGCGCGAAGGAAGCCGTGGAGCGCGAGGCCCGCTATCTGGGCATCGGCCTGGCCAACCTGATTACCCTGTACGCACCGGACTGCATCGCGCTGGGCGGCGGGGTGATGCGCAGCCTGGACCTGTTCCTGCCCACCATCCGGTCGGTCATTCAGCAGCAGGCCGGGCTGGTGCCGCATCACAAAGTGCGCCTGGTCCCGGCTCGCTACGGCACCGAAGCGGTGCTGATGGGCGCGGCCAAAGCCTGGATGCTGCGGTACGGGCAGAAAGGGATCGCATGAACGCTGAAGAACGCAAGCAGTTACTGGACGCATACCTGCGTCAGGTGGGCGGGCAGCTGATTGTCTCCTGCCAGGCGCTCAGCCACGAGCCGCTGCACGGCTCGGAGATCATGGCCCGCATGGCCGTGGCCGCCCTGCAGGGCGGGGCGAAGGGCCTGCGCGCCAACAGCCCGGAGGACATCCGCGCCATCAAGCAGAAGGTGGACCTGCCGTTGATTGGCATCTACAAAGACGAGACGCCGGGGCTGGAGGTGTTCATCACCCCCACCGTTTGGCACTGCCTGCAGGTGGCCGAGGCCGGGGCCGAGGTGATCGCCTTTGACGCCACGCAGCGGCCGCATCCGAAGGAAACCGTGCCGGAGATTGTCCGCGCGGTGCACGAGCAGACCCGCTGCCTGGTCATGGCGGATGTCTCCACGCTGGAAGAAGGGCTGGCCGCCGAAGCGGCCGGGGTGGACCTGATCAGCACCACGCTCTCGGGGTACACGCCTTACTCCCGGCAGAATGAGGGGCCGGACCTGGAGCTGGTGCGCGAGCTGACCGCCCGGGTGCGCATCCCGGTGATCGCCGAGGGGCGCTATCACTATCCCGAGCAGGTCAAGGCGGCGCTGTCGGCCGGAGCGGCGGCGGTGGTCGTGGGCGGGGCCATCACCCGCCCGCAGGAGATCACCGCCCGCTTTGTGAAGGCGATTAATGGTTAGGTTAGCGGTGTGATGTTAGCGGTGTGAGTTTACAGGTATTGACGGGGGATTATTGAACCGGGCCGTATGGCCCGGTTCATGCGTTGTGGGTGTAGCACGCAGGCGTGTTCCCACACAGGTAGGGTTTTTATCCACCCATCCCCCCTTTCCCCCCTTCCCGTAGGGACGATTCTGCCGATCCCCAGCTTCCTGGCCGGGAAGGGGGGAAGGATTTATCGTGGAGGAAGGCGCGAAACCGGCCAGGTTTCGCGCCTTCCTCCACACCA
>DGEO01000017.1:38462-92767 GCA_002385985.1 Anaerolineaceae bacterium UBA3924
CCTCCACACCAGCCATCCACACATCCGGCTGGCAGGGATCCAGTAAGTCCTCAGCCAGGCAAACCATCTCTCCAGTAATCGGGGGTCAGGTTTTCTCCTCTCTATTCCAGCTGAGAAGGTTGGATGGGATTGGAATAGATGCCTTCATGCGGACCTGTGGTGTCATCAATATGCGGGGAGAAGAACTCCCTCCTACCTCGGGGTGTGGTTGGTTGGTGTGGAGGAAGGCGAGGGGCGCAGTCCCTCGCCTTCCTCCACGGACCACTCTTCCCCCCTTCCCAGTGACGGACCAGGGAGCTAGCAGCATAGCCGCTATGGGAATGGGGGTAAGGGGGGATGGGTGGAGGACTGCTCCTAGGAGGGAAGGGAGGCAGCCCCCACGGGGGCAGGTGGGGGATGGGTTTCATTCCGCTTTCTGCTTGCCCCCGGCGGGCTTCTCCATACAATAAACCTATACTCTGGCCGCCAGGAGGTCGCCGTGGCAGAAAACAAAACAAAGCCCACCGGTGTGAGCGTGGACACCTTTCTCCAGTCCGTCCCGGACGAGAAGAAGCGCCAGGACAGCTACGCCGTGCTCGAGCTGATGCGCTCTATCACCGGCATGGAGCCGGTGATGTGGGGCAGCGCCATCGTCGGGTTTGGCCGCTATCACTACCGCTACCCCACCGGGCATGAGGGCGATTCGCCGCTGCTGAGCTTTTCGCCCCGCAAGGACAGCCTGACGCTGTACCTCATGCCGGGCGTGGAACGCTACGCCCCGCTGCTGGAAAAGCTGGGGAAGTACAAGACAGGCAAGGGCTGCCTGTACATCCGCCGCCTGGAGGATGTGGACCAGGCGGTGCTGCGCGAGCTGCTGGCCCGCACGGTGGAAGATACCCGCCAGATGTACCCGGACAGCCCGGCTGAGTAATCACCGCTGCATTAGGGGAAATCCCCCCTCGAGTGGTGGGACTTCCCCGGTGGTGCCCGGCCTGGCCGGGCCGTACAATCTAAAGGACGCAGTCTTGCGGAGTGGGGACACAAGCCCGCATGCGCGGCCTTATTGATATCCGTACCCTCCGGCCATGCCGGAGGCGGGGCCTGCATGGAGGTGACAGTGAGACGGACGATCAACGGCATCTTCTGGATTCTGGTGTACCTGGCACTGGTCATGGCGCCGCTGTTTGTCATGCTGATCGGCCCGGAGCGGCCCGGGCGCGGCTTCTGGCGGGAGTTTTCGGTGGCGCTGGGTTTCGCCGGGCTGGGGATGATGGGCCTGCAGTTCCTGCTGACCACCCGCTTCCAGACCATCACCGCGCCGTACGGGATCGACGTGGTCTATCACTTTCACCGCCAGATCACCTTTGTGGCCCTGGTGCTGATCCTGGCCCATCCCGTCATTCTGCTGGTGGAGACGCCCGGCATGCTGCGCATGCTCAACCCCTTCGCCGGGCTGAATCTGGTCAACATCGGGCTGCTGTCGGTGCTGGCGCTGGTGCTGCTGGTGGCCCTCTCGGTCTGGCGGCGCGGGTTCCGCCTGCGCTACGAGCCCTGGCGGCTGACGCACGGCCTGCTGGCCACGGCGGCGGTGGTGCTGGCCATGGTCCACGTGACCATGGTGGGCTATTACATCAACACGCCCGACAAGCGCACGCTGTGGATCATCATGGCGGCGCTGTGGATCGGCTCGCTGGTCTACATCCGCATCATCAAGCCGCTGTACCTGCTCACCCGCCCCTATAAGGTGGCCGAGGTGATCCCCGAGCGCGGCGAGGCCTCCACGCTGGTGATCCGGCCGGACGGCCACCGGGGAATGACCTTCAAGCCGGGGCAGTTCGTCTGGCTGACGGTCGGCTCGCTGCCGCTGTTCCTCAGCGAGCACCCCTTCTCCATTTCCTCCAGCGCGATGAAGAACGGCGCGGTGGAGCTGACCATCAAAAAGCTGGGCGACTGGTCCAGCCGGGTGAGCGAGATCCAGCCGGGCACACGGGCCTACCTGGACGGGCCGTACGGGGCCTTCAGCCTGGATATGGAAGTGGCGGACGGCTACGTCTTCCTGGCCGGCGGGGTGGGCATCACCCCGATCGTGGGCATGCTGCGCACCATGGCCGACCGCCAGGACAGGCGCCCGGTGCAGCTGTACTACGGCAGTAAAGATTTTGAGAGCGCCACCTTCCGCGAGGAGCTGGACGAGCTGAAACACAAGCTCAACCTGGATGTGGTTTACGTGCTGGAAGAGCCGCACGAGGGCTGGGAGGGCGAGCGGGGCTACATCACCCCCGAGCTGCTGGCCCGCCACCTGCCGGAGGACCGCCTGACCCGGCATTACTTCATCTGCGGGCCGGTGCCCATGCTGAACGCGGTGACCCGCGCGCTGAACCTGCTGGGTGTGCCGCAGGAGCAGGTCCACTCCGAGCCGTTCAATATGGTGTGAAAGAGACGGGCGTATGAGGCATGCGTTTGCCAACCAACTGACCATGGTCATCGCCATGCTGGTGCTGGTGCTGGCGATTATCTTCGCGGTGGCCTCCAACCAGATGCAGCCAGCCCCTGCCGCGCCCCAGCCGGCGCAGACGCCCGCCGCCGGGGAGGGCGAGGAGCCGGGGGAGCAGATTTCGGCCATCCCGCACCCGCTGGTCGGGTATGAGAACTGCTCCAGCTGCCACGGGCTGAACGGCATGCTGCCCTATCCGCCGGATCACGAGGGCTGGCCGGATGAATACTGCGCCGCCTGCCACGAAGTGACCACGGTGGGGAATTGAGCGGGGGCTCCCGCCCTGCCCTGCCGCTACCCCGCGCAGCGCTCATCTGCTATAAATAGCTCAGGGGGCAGCACAGCAGGTTTACGGAGGAGCGGCGATGACCAACCTGACACAGACGGGCCGGCCGGAGCGGAGGACCAGCCCCCTGCGCGGGGTGCTGCGGGCACGGTACGCGGCGCTGCCGGCCGAGCACGGCGCCTGGGTGTTCCTCTTCAGCCCGCTGCTGGCGGGGCTGGCCGCCGGCGGATTGAGCCGGGGCAGCGCTCCGCTGGTGGCCGCGGCGCTGGCGGCCTTCCTCATCCGCCAGCCGGTCACGCTGCTGGTGAAGATCTTCTCCCGCCGGCGGCCGCGCAAAGAGATGCCCGCCGGGCTGTTCTGGCTGGGCGTCTATGGCCTGATCGGGCTGGCCGCGCTGGCGGCGCTGGTCGCCCTGGGCTACGGCTTCCTGCTCTGGCTGGCCGTGCCGGCCGCGCCGGTGCTGGCGGCGCACCTGTGGCTGGTCAGCCGGCGGGCCGAACGGCGGGCGCTGTGGGTGGAGCTGGTGGCCAGCGGGACGCTGGCGCTTTCCGCCCCGGCTGCCTACTGGGTGGGGCAGGGAGCGTATCTGCCGGACGGCTGGCTGCTGTGGGGGCTGCTCTGGCTGCAGGTGGCCGGGACCATCCTGTACGCGTATCTGCGGCTGGAGCAGCGCGCGCTGAAGGAAAAGCCCGCCCCGGCGGAGTCGCTGCGCATGGCCCTTCCCGCGCTGGCCTACAACTGGGCGGTCTTCCTGCTGGCGCTCGGGCTGGGGCTGGGCGGCGTGGTGCCGCGGCTGGTTCCGCTGGCGTTTCTGGTCCAGCCGCTGGAGACGGTGTGGGGCACGCTGTACCCGGCGGTGGGGGTCAAGCCGAAGGTGATCGGCCTGCGCCAGACGGCGATGAGCGCACTCTTCACACTGGTGATGATCCTGACCTGGCTGGCGGGGTAGCCGGCGGGCGCTGAGAAAAACCATCCCGGCTTGCTTTTCTCGCAGGCCGGGTTTTTCACCGCCTGGCGCCGGAGCGTTCCTCCAGCCCTCTATACCAAATCTAAATGAATTCCTAATTCGCAATTTATCTTTTGTTTACGGTTTTCTTATAATCGGCGATTAAAAATCGTGCTGGACCCATGAGATAAGAAAACGTGTGATCCGGAGGTGATGTCTATGTTGATGCGTAGAGATCCATTCTCTTGGTTCACAGCCGAGTTCGACGAGATCGCCAACCGCTTCTTCGAGGACGCCGCCGGCTTCACTGGCCGGGTACCGCTGGACGTTATCGAGAGCGATGATGCCTACACCGTCCGGGCCGCCCTGCCGGGCCTGCGCCTGGAGGACCTGGACCTGACCTATGCCAGCGGCGTGCTCACGCTGAAGGGCGAGATCCGCCCGGATGAGGAGGACGAGGCGCGCTACTACCTGCGCGAGCGCTGGTGCGGCAAGTTCCAGCGCAGCCTGACCCTGCCCGACGAGGTGGACGCCAGCCAGATTCAGGCCACTTACGAGGCCGGCGTGCTGACGGTTCACCTGCCGAAGAGCGAGGAGTTGCGCCCGCGGCGCATCCAGGTCCGGGCGGGCGAACAGCCGCGCCAGCTCGAGGAGCGCGTTCTGGAACCGGCGTAATACCACATGCCTTCGGGCCTCCGGTTTGCTCCGGAGGCCCGCACCTGTCCATGCACCGGTAGAGATCAACTCTGTTTGAAGCCGGGCGCAGCCCGGATTTCCCCATACTTCGCAACTGGAAGGAAGAGAGAAGATGAAACGCCAACCTGTTTTATCGATTCTGGCCGCCCTGCTGGTTATTGTTTCCCTTCTGGCCGCCCCATCCACGGCGCTGGCGCAGGAGGATACGACGGAAAGCCAGACGGTTCAAGCTGACGAGCTGTTTATCTTTACGCCTTACCCCAGCCGCACGATCGGGTTTGGGGAGCAGGTGAACCTGACGCTGACGCTGCGGGCCGGCAAGGCTCAGGTGGTCAGGCTGGCGGTTGAGGGCCTGCCCGAGGGCTGGACAGCCACCTTCCGCGGCGCCAACCAGGTGGTGGACGCCGTCTTTGTGGATACGAGCAAGGACGCCACCGTGGACCTGCGGCTGGAGAACACAGACGCGGCTGGACCTGGCCAGTACAACCTCACGGTGACTGCCACCGGCGACGGCGAGGTGGCCGAACTGCCGCTGACCATCACCCTGAAGGATAAGCTGCCCCCCAAGCTGTCGCTGACCATCGACGGTACCAACATCCGCCGCGGCGGGCCGGACGCGACCTTCAGCTACACCCTCAAGCTGAAGAACGAGGGCGATGAGACGCTGATGACCACCGTTACGGCGGTCGAGCCGAAGAATATGCGCGTCACCATCAAGTCCGCCACTCAGGAAGTGACCGAGCTGGAGCTCTCGCCCAACGAATCGCGCAACCTGACCGTGGATGTCGAGCCGCTGCTGGATCTGGAGTCTGGTCAGTATCCCTTCACGGTGCAGGCTGTGGCAGGTGACCTGAGCGCCGAGCTCGAGCTGATCGCCGAGGTGGTCGGCACGGGCAAGCTCAGCCTCTCCGGTGTGGACGGCCGCCTCTCGGGTGACGCGGTGGCCGGCGAGGAAACCAACCTGAAGCTGATTCTCAGCAACACCGGCACGGCTTCGCTGCGCGGCGTCGTGCTGACCTCGCGAGAGCCGTCTGGCTGGAAGGTTTCTTTTGACCAGGATCAGATCGCTGAAATCCCGGCCGGGCAGTCGGTGGAAGTGACCGCCCGGGTGACCCCGCCCGACAACGCCATCGCCGGTGACTACGTGGTGACCTTCAACGCCAAACCGATCGACAGCCGCCAGGTGTCGGCCGATTTCCGCATGACCGTGCGCACCTCCACGCTGTGGGGTGTGGCCGGAGTGGGCCTGATCGCGCTGGCCGTGGCGGTGGTTGGCATCGTGGTGGTCCGCTTTGGGCGTCGATAAACCCGTTTCCCGGGATTCCTGCAAAGGAGGCCGAGAATGGGTGACGCTGTTATCGAAACCAGAGACCTGACCAAGCGCTACGGCACCTTTACGGCCGTCAATAAGCTGAACCTGGTGGTGCGCCAGGGCGAGGTCTTCGGGCTGCTGGGCCCCAACGGCGCCGGCAAGACCACCACCACGCTGATGCTGCTGGGGCTGACCGAGCCGACCTCCGGCTCGGTGCGGGTGCTGGGGCTGGACCCGGCCCGCCAGCCGCTTCGGGTCAAGGCGCGGGTGGGCTACATGCCCGACCAGGTGGGGTTCTACGACGAGATGACCGCCCGCGAGAACCTCACCTATATCGCCCGGCTGAACGGCCTGCCCGGCGGCGAGATCGACGGGCGGGTGACCAGGGCGCTGGAGCGGGTCGGGCTGGAGGGGGTGGCCAACAAGCGCGTGGGCACCTTCTCGCGCGGCATGCGCCAGCGCCTGGGCCTGGCGGATGTGCTGGTCAAGCAGCCCGAGCTGATTATCATGGACGAGCCCACCTCCGGGCTGGACCCGGAGGCCTCGCACGAGTTCCTCAAGATGATCCAGGGGCTGAAGGAGGAGGGCATCTCCATCCTGCTTTCCTCGCACCTGCTCTATCAGGTGCAGGCCGTGTGCGACCGGGTGGGCCTGTTCAACCAGGGCCGCATGGTGCTGGAAGGCCCCGTGACCGACCTGGCCCGCAAGGTGCTGGGCGGCGCGTACCGCGTGCATGTGGACGTTGAGGGGGAGAAGAGCGCCATCATGGAGGCGCTGAAGCGCCTTCCCAGGGTGCATGCGGTGCGCGCGATGGACACCACCCGCTATGAGGTGGAGGCCGACGATGATATCCGCCCGGAGGTGGCGAAGGCCGTGATCGAGGCCGGCGGCCGCCTGCTGGGGCTGGGCGCGCAGGCCCAGAGCCTGGACGATATCTACACGGCCTATTTCAAGAAGGAGGTGGAACATGACCGAAGCCAGCTTGCAGCGGTCGGTTAAAGTCAGGCGCCAGGCCGCCGCGCAGGTGCGCCAGCGGGAAGGCTCGCCCTGGACCGGGATGGGGGCGGTCATCCTCAAGGAGATGGCCGATCACCTCTCGAGCACGCGCATGTTCATCCTGGAGGTGCTGATCCTGCTGGCTGCGCTGGGCACGGTCTATTCGGCCACCGGGCAGCTGCAGCAGACGGTCAGCAAGGACCCCTTCCTGTACCTGCGCCTGTTCACCAGCGCGATGTCGCCGCTGCCGTCCTTCGTGTCGCTGCTGGCCTTCTTCATCCCGCTGGTGGCCATCGCGCTGATGTTTGACGCGGTCAACGGCGAGTTCAACCGCCGCACCATGTCGCGGGTGCTGGCCCAGCCCATCTACCGGGACGGCCTGCTGCTGGGCAAGTACCTGGCGGGGCTGTTCACGCTGGCGCTGGTGTGCACCGCCATCTGGCTGCTGATCTTCGGCCTGGGCATCCTGCGGCTGGGGGTCACGCCGGGCGGTGAGGAGGTGGCGCGGGCGCTGCTGTTCCTGCTGGCCACCATCTTCTACGGCGGGGTGTGGCTGGCGCTGGCGCTGGTCTTCTCGGTGGTCTTCCGCCAGCCGGCCACGGCGGCGCTGGCGGCCATCGCGGCCTGGCTGTTCTTCACCGTGTTCTGGGGCATGATCGCCGGCGGGCTGGCCCAGGCCCTGGCACCGGTCCAGATCGGGCTGCCGCAGGAGATCCTGGCGCGGGCCAACACCGAGCTGATGCTTTCGCGCCTGTCGCCCAACACGCTGTATGCCGAGGCCATGGTGACCATGCTGCAGCCGGAGGTGCGCTCGCTGGGACTGCTGCTGCCAACACAGCTGGAGGGGGCCATCCTGGGCGCGCCGCTGCCGCTGATGCAGTCGCTGGCGCTCTCGTGGCCGCAGTTCACCGGCCTGGCGGCCGGGTCGATCCTGCTGTTCGCGCTGGCGTACGTGCTCTTCCAGCGCCAGGAGATCCGCGCCTGACGGAGGGCTAAAATACCGGGCGCGTCCCTGCACGGGGATGCGCCCGTTTTTCAATTCTGGAGGCGGCGTCCCCGCCCGGCGGGAGCATTCGACTTGAGAGAAACTCTCATCAAACGCTTATCTTCCCGGGCCGGGCAGGCCGGATAATTTTTGATATAAATAGTCATGCGCGGGCCGCCGGGCCTGCCGCCATTACTGAGTGAGCGACGAGAGCCAGTTACCTATGTCCGGTCCGAAACGCATCCTGTACATCTGTCTGGGTTTCTTTTTTGTGGCGCTGGGCGCGCTGGGGACGGTGGTCCCCCTGCTGCCGACCACGGTGTTTCTGCTGCTGGCGGCTTACTTTTTTGCCCGCAGCGACGAGCGCGCGCTCAACTGGCTGCTGACCAACCGCGTGCTGGGCGAGTACATCCGCAATTACCGCGACGGGCGCGGGATGACCCTGTTCCACAAGGTGTTCACCATCTCGCTGCTGTGGGCGTCCATCCTGGGGAGCATCATCTTCCTGGTGGACAACAACTGGGTCCGCCTGCTGCTGGCGGTGATCGCCAGCGGGGTGACCATTCATCTGGTCAGCCTGCCAACCTGCTGCCCCGAGGGCGCCCCGCCGCACAAGCCGGAGCGGGCGGGCGAGGCGGACTGAGCGCCGGGTGAAAACAAAAACCCCTGCCGCCTTGCACGCAGCGCATGCAGGGGCAGGGGTGATCAGACAGACCGGGCAGGCCGGGACGGTCTAGCCCAGGCGCTTGTTCACTTCGGCCAGCATCTGCTCGGCCTTGTCTTTGGTGATGCCCAGCTGGATGGCCTGGGGCATGGACAGCACCATGTTGATGGTCATGCCTTTGAGCATGCCGACCATGGGGCTTTCGACCAGCCCGGGGACATACTTGTCGATGATGGGCCGGGCCTGGGGATGGTCCAGCAGTTCTCCGAGGGGGGTGTCGAGCGTGAAGGCCATGGGTCCTCCTGATTCGGGTTAAAAAAGGAACGCTTCGCCGCCGCGCGGCGGGCGGTTGTTATCCAGCCGGGGCAGGGGCCACCGGGGCCGCCGGCTCGGGCTGCTCGTCCGTGGCGCGGCGGTACAGCTCCCAGCCCTGGCTGAGAATGACAATTTGGGCGGCCAGCATCCAGGCGAAGAACAGAGTCAGCACCACCGCGACCAGCGTCAGGGTGCGCGGCAGGCTGGCTTCGGCCGCGGCCATCTGGCTCTGCAGCTGCGACAGCTGCTGGCCGGAGCGGTCGATCATCTCCAGGTAGCCGCTCAGGCTGGAGGAGATCTCCTCAATATTGGTGGACATGGTCTCCAGATCGGCCCGCACCAGCCCCAGGTTTTCACCGGCGGTGTTCAGGCTGGAGGACATGTCTTCGAAGAGGGGCGGCATATCCTCCAGGCCGCGGGCCAGCCGGCCCAGTGAGCGGGCCAGGGATTCTTCCGGCTCGTAAGGCTGGATATCGGCCGGGATGAAGGACCGCAGCAGGGGGTTGGCGCTGATCCCGGCGCGGAAGGTGTCCAGCGCGCGGACGGTGCTTTCCAGCGAGGTCGCGGCCTGACTGGCGGCCTCCAGCGAGTTCACCGCGGAGTCGAACATATCCGGCAGGGTCAGGCCCATCAGGTCTTCGGCCTGGGTGATCACCGGCTGAGTCTCCTCCACGGTGTTGGCGGTGGCCGCCAGCATCCCGGAGAGGGCCTCCACACTGCCGGAGGTGGCCTCCAGGGCCTGCCCGGTGAGCGTCATCACCTCCAGGCTGGTGTCCAGGCTGCCGGAGAGGGTGCTCATGGTGTCCGAAACGGTCCGCTGCAGCGTCGGGCGGACCACCCACACCCCGATCAGGCCGGTCAGGCTGAGCGCCAGCCCAATGACCCCTGCGACCATGACAAAGATTCCTAATAAGCGACGTATCTGGCGCATAATTCCTCCCTTGTGCGCATTGATCATGTCCCGGCGGTGCAGACGAGCCGGTGTCCTCCGGCGAGGTTTATTTCTTTACCCATTTTCCGGACTGCTCGTCTTTCTCGTACTGCTGCTTGACCGCCGCCCAGGCGACCCGGTGGGCGGTCTCCTCCCGGTCAGCGCCCTCGCGGCGCTCCTCGGGGCGGTCATACTGTTCCCAGGCGCTGTTGAAAGCGGCCAGGTAGATCTCCTGAGCGTGCCCGGGAAGAACGTTCCGGACGGATTCGGGCAGCTCATTAATTGAATTGTACGGCATGATCACCTCCAGCAGATGGGTGAATCCGGGCCAATCTTCTCAGGTCCGGGCGGGGCCGGGACGTCAACTTTCCGGGCCGGACCGGTCCAGCGCCGTGCGTTCGATGATCTGCTCCACCAGGGCGGCAGCGCACTGCTCCAGGCTGAGCGCTTCGGTGTCGAGCAGCAGGCCGGCCCGCTCGGGCGGCTCGAAGGCCTGGCCCACACCGGTGTAGTCGGGGATTTCGCCGGCCAGGGCGCGCCGGTAAAAGCCCTTGGGGTCGCGCTGGATGCAGGCTTCCAGCGAGGCGCGCACGTACACCTCGAAGTAGGCCTCCGGGGGGATGCGCTCGCGGATGATGGCGCGCAGCCGGCGGGTGGGGGAGATGAAGCAGGCCAGCACCACCATGCCCGCCTCGGCGAACAGGCGGGCGACCTCGGCGGCGCGGCGCAGGTTTTCCTCCCGGTCGGCGGGGGAGAAGCCCAGCCCGGCGTTCAACCCCATGCGCAGCTGGTCGCCGTCCAGCCGGCAGACGGCGTAGCCGCCGTCGAAGAGGGCTTTTTCGGCCTCGATGGCGATGCTGGTCTTGCCCGAGCCGGACAGCCCGACCATCCACACCACCAGCCCGGTGTGGCCGAAGCGCCGGGCGCGGTCCAGCCGGGTCACTTTGCCGGTCTGCACGGCCAGGTTGGCGCGGGTCACGCGGGCCTCCTGCGCGCCGGGCACGGGTGGGGACGGACGGACCGGGGTGGAGGTGAGGTGGAAAGAGAAAACCGCACGGCAGCTCCTCTTGGTGGGCGGATCAACGGGGGCGCGCTCCGCCGCTTCGACACGCGGCCGGGCGAACGTCGAAAGCGGGGCCAGGACCGGTCGGGAAATAAAAATGCCCGGCCTGAGAGCATTCCTGCCATGGGCGAGCAGCCTGACCAGAGGAACCCGGGCGCACCCCCTTACCGGTAAACAAAGGTATCTTCGTCATGGTACCCATTCCAGAGAAGGCGGGCAATAATCCTGCCTGAACGGCAAGGATTATGTTTGGATTATTTCGCCGGAAGAATGGATTAGTCCTCCGGGGAAATGGATTAGTCCCCCGTAAGAGGGACAGGTCCCCCTTTACGGGAGACACGTCCCCTCTCGCGGGGGATATATTCTCCTGGCGGAGAGTGCGTCTCATTCCCCGCGCTCCGCCTGCCGGTGCGAGACGGAGACCCCGTCCTGCCGCTCTTTTCACAGCGAGAGCTGGTAGCGGTTGGCAAACTCGGCCGCCTCGCGCCGGTTTTTCAGGTTGAGCTTTTCCAGGATGTTGTGCACGTGCACCCGCACGGTGTTTTCCGAGATGATCAGCTGGTTGGCGATTTCGCGGTTGGAGTAGTTCACCCCCAGCAGGTTGAGCACCTCGCACTCGCGGTAGGTGAGCGAGGCAATGTTTTGCTGGTTGGGGGTGAAGAGGGTGCCCACCCGGTTGAGTTCGTCCAGCAGGGTGGAGACCAGCTTGCGGGGGATGACGGCCTCGCCGCGCTCGACGGCGCGCAGGGCGGCGATCAGCATCTCGGCGGAGATGGTCTTGCGCAGGAAGCCGCGCGCGCCCGCCAGAATGGCCTCGAGGAAGCGTTCGTTGGTGAACTGGTGTGAGAGGACGATAAACTGGGTGCGCGGCTGGCGGGAAAGGACTGACTTCATGAACAGCAGCCCGCTGCCGTCGCTGAAGTCGGCGTCCATCAAAACCACGTCGGGGCTCAGTTCCACCGCCAGCGCGACCATCTCAGCGCCGGAGGACGCCTGGCCCACCACGTGGATATCGCTTTCCTGGCTGAGCAGGCTGGCCAACCCTTCCCGGAACAGGGCGTATTGGTCGGCGATCAATAAATTCATTGTCCCCCTTCCTGGTACGGATAACCATGAATACGCTAACGGCCGGATCGGGTGCACAGGCTCCCGCAGCTGCCGGCTCCATACTGATATGAATGAAGCCACCGGATTCTACGTGTGGAGACGGGTGGCCTGTCAAAGGCAGGGATGCTCGCGATGATGTTGTGTTCGACTAATACAACAATAAGAATTAATACTGATAATGTACTCTTTATTATGAGAAATTTGGGGGGAAAGTCAAGCGGGCAGGCGGGCAGGAGTTTATTTATAAATAAACTCAAAGAATTAACATGTTTACGAATGGGGGATGGGCGGACAACAGATCTCCCTCCCACTCCCGCAAAATAGATAATTAAACTCCATATTGACTTATTCATTTCTTCGCCTATAATAAATTAAGACTTAGTTTGTCCTAATTATTTCGGGGGCGCCGATGACCACTTCTGAATCCGTCGAAGACTATCTGAAAGCCATTTACCAGCTCCAGGAGGAGCAGGCCGGAGAGCCGGTCTCCACCACCAGCCTGGCCGCGCGGCTGGGCGTGGCCAGCGCGTCGGTCACCGGCATGCTCAAACGCCTGGCCTCCGCCGACCCGTGCCTGGTGGTCTACCGCCCCTACGCCGGGGTGACCCTCTCCCCCGAGGGCACCCGCGCCGCGCTGGAGATTATCCGCCACCACCGCCTGATCGAGAGCTACCTCAATCAGGTGCTGGGCTATTCCTGGGACGAGGTGCACGCCGAGGCCGACCGGCTGGAGCATCACATCTCCGAGGCCATGGAGGAGCGCCTGGCCGAGGCTCTGGGACACCCGCTGGTCGACCCGCACGGCGATCCCATCCCCGACCGCGAGGGCAACCTGCTCATGCCGGAGACGGTGCCCCTGGCCGAATGGCCGGTGGACCGGGCGGCGATCGTACAGCGCATCACCGGGCAGGAGCCGGAGGTGCTGCGCTACCTGGCTGTCCTCGGGCTGGTGCCGGGCACGGTCGTGGTGGTGCGGGGGCAAGCGCCTTTTGGCGGCCCGGTCACTGCGGCCGTCGAGGGGCGGGAGGCGGTGGCCCTCAGTCGGGAACTGGCCGGGAAAATCCTGCTGGTTCCCGCCGGCGCGCCCGAAAGGGAGGATTCGCATGGAGCCTGAGCCTGACTCGGGCAAAAAGAGCTTAACCCGGCGTGACGTGCTCAAGCTGGGCCTGGCCGCCGGAGCGGCGGCCGCCGCGGCTGCCGGTCGTCCGCTGCACGACCGGGTCACGGCCGCGCAGCTGGTCCCGCCGGCCCACAGCGGGCACGGGGATTTCTCCGGCACAGTCGGCGACGTGGACCTCTCCCGCTTCGACCCGACGGAGTTCCTCACCGCCTTCGACTGGGGCCAGGAGTCCGCCGGCCCGGACGGGCGCACGCTGCGCGAGTGGGAGGTGGTGGCCGTGGATCGCGAGATCGAGATCGCCCCGGGGGTGTTCTTCCCGGCCTGGACCTACAACGGCCAGGTGCCCGGGCCGACCTTCCGCTGCGTGGAAGGCGACCGGCTGCGCTTCCGCTTCTTCAACCGCTCCTCGCACCCGCACACCATCCATTTCCACGGCTTTCACCCGCCCTCCATGGACGGAGTCGAGCCGCTGGTGCAGCCCGGGGAGGAGTTCATTTACGAGTTCACCGCCCGGCCCTTCGGCGTGCATCCCTATCACTGCCACGTCATGTCGCTGAAAAAGCACATTCACAAGGGACTGTACGGCACGCTGATCATCGACCCGCCGGGCGGTAGGCCGCCGGCCCGCGAGCTGGTGATGGTGATGAACGCCTTCGACCCCAACTTTGACGGTGAAAACGAGGTGTACGCGGTCAACACGGTGGCCTTTCACTACATGAAGCACCCCGTTCAGGTGCGCGCGGGCGAGCTGGTGCGGGTCTATCTGGTCAACATCACCGAGTTTGACCTGGTCAACTCCTTCCACCTGCACGCCGGCATGTTCCGCCTGTACCGCACCGGCACCAGCCTGGACTTCTTCGAGTGGACCGACACGGTGACCATGGGACAGGGCGAGCGGGCGGTGCTGGAGTTCATCCTGGAAGAGCCGGGGCGCTACATGTTCCATGCCCACCAGAGCGAGTTCGCCGAGCTGGGCTGGACCGGGTTTTTCGAGGCCCTGGCCTAGGAGGTGCGCATGTATAAGGAAGAGCCTGCCCGGGCCGCAGCCCCCCGGCTGCCCGCCTGGACGGCAGGTCTGATCCCGTTGCTGGTGCTGGGGGCCTTGCTGCTGCTGTTCAGCGCGGTCAACCCGCTGGGCATGTTCAGCCAGGACCTGCCCCCCATCGAGGCGCTGACCATCGAGAGGATAAAGGTGCTGGATAACGGGTTCGAGGTCAGCGTGCTCAACAGCGGTCCGGACCCGGTCACCATCGCCCAGGTGATGGTGGACGACGCTTACTGGCAGTTCAGCGCCCAGCCCGGCCAGCGGCTGGCGCGGCTGGCGCGGGCCACCGTGTTTATCCCCTACCAGTGGATCTACGCCGAACCGCACAATATTATCCTGGTGACCGACACCGGGTTGACCTTTGCAGGCGAGGTAGCCGTGGCCGCCCCCACCCCCACGCCGGGGCTGCGCGAGTTCGCCGGCTACGGGCTGCTGGGGGTCTACGTGGGCGTGATCCCCGTGGCGGTGGGGCTGATGTGGTACCCGGCCATGCGCCGCATGGGGCGAAAGTGGCTGGAGGCGCTGCTGGCGCTCACGCTGGGGCTGCTGGTCTTCCTGCTGATTGACACCTTCCTGGAGGTGCTGGAGACCGGCGCGGCCGTTCCGGCGGCGTTCCAGGCGGTGCCGCTGGCCGTGTTTGCCGCTCTGCTCACCTGGCTGGCCATCGCCGCGCTCAGCGCCCGGCGCAGAGCCGGAGCAGAGCCGGCCCGCGGGCTGTACCTGGCCGGGCTGATCGCGCTCTCCATCGGGCTGCACAACTTCGGCGAGGGGCTGGCGGTCGGGGCGGCGCTGGCCCTGGGTGAGGTGGCGCTGGGCACCTTCCTGGTGGTGGGCTTCATCCTGCACAACCTGACCGAAGGGGTCGGCATCGCCGCCCCGCTGGTGAAAGATGCCGGTCAGGAGACGGAGGAAGGCCGATCGGGGCCGCCGCTGGCCGTCTTCGCCGGGCTGGCGCTGCTGGCCGGCTTCCCGGCGGTGCTGGGGGCCTGGATCGGCGGGTTTGCCTTCTCCCCGCTGCTGGGGGTGATCTTCCTGGGTATCGGCCTGGGGGCCATCTGGCAGGTGATCGTGGAAGTGGCCGCCCTGCTGCGCCGTTCGGCGAGCCGGGAGGGGGGCGCGCTCTCGTGGACCAACCTGGGCGGCTTCCTGCTCGGGCTGGCCATCATGTACCTGACCGCGCTGCTGGTCAAGTTTTAGTCCGCCGTGTGCGCGTGGCGGTGATGCAGGTCCGGCCAGTGTGGGTGGGCGTGGCGGACCGGCTCGTGCTCGTGCGGGTGCGAGTGCCATCCCGCCGTCTGGCCGTCCGGATGGGTGTGGTTGTGGTGCCCGTCCAGATGGGAATGGAAGTGCTCGTGCGCCATGTGCCGGTGCGTGTGAGCGTGCGCATGCTGCTCGCGGAAGAGCAGCCCGATGGAGAGCACGAACAGCCCGATGCCCAGGCCAAGCTGCGGGGTGAAAGCCTCACCCAGCCAGAGCAGTGAGAGCAGCACGCCCCAGAAGGGGGCGCTGGAGAAGATTAGCTGGCTGCGCGTGGCCCCCAGCTGCTGGGCGGCGGTGATGTAGAACACGATGCTCAGCCCGTAGGAGACCACGCCCAGCCCCAGTCCGGCCGCCACTGTGCCCGCGGGGGCGGTGAGGGGCGCCAGCGCCAGGCCAATGGCCAGGTTGGTGGACCCGGCAACCAGCCCCTTCCAGAAGGTGGACTGGGCCGGGGTGATGCCGTCGATCAGGGCGGTCAGGTGGTTGTCGATGCCCCAGCACAGGCAGGCCAGCGCCACCAGCAGCCCGGCCTGAACACCGGCCAGCCCCTCGCCTGCGGCCAGCAGCGCGGAGGCCAGGAAGATCCCGCCCACCGCCAGCCAGCTCCGCCGGGTGAGGTGGTCCTTGAAAATGAAGTGGCCCAGCACCGCCGTGGCGACCATCTCCAAATTGAGCCACATGGAGACCGAGGCCGCCAGGGCCATCCGCAGCCCGGCCAGCAGGAACAGCGGCCCCAGCACGCCGCCGAAGACCACCGCGCCCAGCAGGCGCAGCCGGTCAGCGGGTTTCATACGCCAGGGGAGGGTGAACCTGCGCTCTCCCGCCAGCAGGACCACCACGCCGGCCGCCGCTCCCAAATAGAGCAGCCCGGCCAGCTGGCTGGAGGTCAGCTGCGCCAGCAGGGGTTTGCTCAGGGGCGCGGCCGCGCCGAAAAACAGGGCGGAAAGCAGCGCGATCACGAAGGGGGTGGATTTCATTGCCAGGTTACCTGAAAGGGCAGTTCCTTCACAGCATCATATCACATGCCGGGCGCCCGGCCGGGAAAAAACTCTCGCCGGGCAGGCCGGCGAGAGGAGCAGGGCGGCGAACGGCTGCGATTACCGGTTGATGGCGCTCACCTTGTAGCCCAGGCGCTCGACTTCCTTCTCGATGCGGGCTTCGTCCACCTTGCTCTCATCGAACTCCACGACCAGGCGTGCGTGCCGGTAGCTGGCTTCGGCCCGCAGGATGCCCGGCAGGCGGTCCTCGATGCCCTCCAGGGTCATGGCGCAGTTGGTGCAGTGCATTCCGTCAATTTGCAGGGTGATGGTACGGCTCATGGTTACCTCTCAAAGATCAAATACCAGCGTGCCGCCGAACATGCCCATCGAGCAGGAGAAGGCCATCTGGGTGCCGGCTTCCTGCGGGGGGATTTCGATCACGGCTTCGCCGGTTCTTTCCAGCAGCTGCTGCACGCCCAGGGCCGGGATCACAAAGGCCCGCGAGCAGGAGACCACGTCCTCGGTCACCAGGCGCAGCTTCACCGGCACGCCGGCCGGGGCATGCACCACGCCCGGCTCGTAGGAGGTGTTCAGCACGCGGATGGTGACCGTGTTCTCGCCGTCCACCGCGGCATAAGGCGGCGAACCGGCGGGCTGCTCCACCGCGGCCGGGCGGGCGAACATCTCGTTGAACGAGCGGGTCAGCGACATGGGTGAGCCGGCCAGGGCGACGCCGGTGTCAATGGTGTACACCGCCAGCAGCAGAAGCACGATGGCGACAAAGCGGTTGAAGTTTCGCTCCAGCCGCTGGCCGAGCGTGGTGGCGAAGTAGGCCACGGCGAAGAACACCGGGCTGGTACCCAGGGTGAAGGCGAACATCAGGGCGGCGCCTCCCAGCGGGCTGCCGGTGCCGAGCGCGGCCGCCAGCATGGCCTGGGTCACGCCGCAGGGGATCAGCACGGTCAGGAAGCCCAGGAAGACCGGCGCAGCCAGGCTGACCTCTCTGTCTTTCGCGAAGCGGCGCAGCCTGCGGCGGATGAAGGCCGGCGGCTCGATGGCGAAATAGCGGAAGATCGGGTGGACGTTCAGCATGCGCAGGGCATTGCCAAGCATGAAGATGCCGATGGCGATCTGCAGCCCGGCGCGGGCGTAGGGTGACAGCTGCACCATCTGCCCCAGCCAGCCCAGGAGCAGGCCCAGCAGGGTGTAGGCGATCAGCTTGGCCGCCAGGAAGGCCGCGATGGGCCTGGCCATGCCGGCGCGAGCCGGGCGCTGCGCCCTGCGGATTCGCTTGCGCGATGGCTTATAGACCTGCTGCTGGACGTCGTTTTCAATCTGGTTGGTCAGGGAACTGGCCAGCAGCCCGCCCTGGACGGCCAGGCAGCTCAAGCCGCCGGTGGTTAAACCGGTAACGAAGGCAATCAGTATGTTGACCAAGGTGCGCTCCAGGAGTCAATGGATAAGGAACCGATCGGAAATCAGAACAAAGTTTACCATTTTACTGTTTGTATGCGGAAGGGAATTGGGGCCGGCAGTTTCGACAATGGCGGGCGATGAAGGGCGGATTTGACTCCCGGCGGCGATCGGCCCATAATCAATCTGACAGAACCGGTCGGATTTCTGGCGAGGGAGCGCATGAACTGCTGTCAGTGCGAGGGGATTGAAGAGGTGTTCAACGCCGAGGCGGTGGCCCGGGAGCTGGCCGCCTACCGCCGGACCGGGCCGAACCGCACCACCCGCTGGCTGGCCGAGGCACTGCAGGCCGAGGGCGTGCGCGGGCTGACCCTGCTGGACGTGGGCGGCGGGGTCGGGGCGCTGCAGCACCTGCTGCTGGCCGCCGGGGTCGAGCAGGCGCTGGACGTGGACGCCTCGCAGGCTTACCTGGAAGCGGCGAAGGAAGAGGCCCGCCGCCGCGGGCTGGAAGGCCGGGTGCGCTTCCTGTACGGCGATTTCGTCAAGATGGCCGGGCTGATCCCCCCGGCGGACGTGGTCACGCTGGACCGGGTGGTGTGCTGCTACGACGACGTGGAAGGGCTGGTGAGCCAGTCGGCGGCGCGGGCCGGGCGGCTGTACGGGCTGGTCTACCCGCGCGACACCTGGTGGACCCGGCTGGGAATACGCCTGCTCAACGCCTTCAAACGGATGCGCGGCAGCCAGTACCGCGGCTACGTGCACCCCGCCCGGCAGGTGGACCGGCTGGTGCGCGATCACGGGCTGCGGCTGAAGCAGCACCGGCAGGGCCTGATCTGGCAGGCGGCGGTGTATGCCCGCGGCTGAGCCGGACGCGCTGGTGCTGACCAGCTGCATGTCGCCCTCCATGGACGGCTGGTGCCGCGAGCTGGCCGCCTATCTGGAGGGCCGGCTGGGGCGGCCCGTCCGGGCCGCGCTCGACCCGCCCTGGCAGGAACGCGAGCGCATGCTGGTGGCCGGTCAGGCGCACCTGGGCTGGATCTGCGGGCTGCCGTACGTGCGCCTGGCGGGTGTGCTGGAGCCGCTGGCCGCGCCGGTTATGGCCGCGCCGCGCTACCAGAACCGGCCGGTGTACTTCTCGGACGTGGTGGTGCGGCGGGAGGATCCCTTCCGGCGGCTGGAAGACCTGCGCGGGGCGGCCTGGGCATACAACGAGCCGAACTCACACTCGGGCTACGGGGTGGTGCGCTGTGAACTGGCCCGGCGAGGCCTGGGGATGGAGATGTTTGGAAAGGTGGTCGAAGCCGGAGCGCATGTGAACTCGATCGAGATGATTCTGGGGGGAGAGGCGGACGCCTCGGCGATCGACTCGACCGTGCTGGAGCTGGAGCTGAAAAAGCGGCCGGAGCTGGGCGAGAAGCTGCGGTCGATCGAGACCTTCGGCCCCAGCCCCATGCCGCCCTGGACCGCGCCGCGGAGCCTGCCGGAGGGGGTGCGGGCAGCCCTGCGCGATGCGCTGGTCGGGATGGAGAGGGATGCGGAGGGGAGAGGTCTGCTGCAGCGGGGCGGTCTGCGGCGCATGGCCGCGGTGCGGGATGAGGATTATGAGCTGATCCGGGAGATGGGGAGGATCGGCGGGGTGGAGGTGTGAGACACATCTCCCCACCTGCCCCATGGGAGCCGCCCATGGGGGCAGGTGGGGGATGGGTGGATGATTACCCTCTTCCCACCAGGGAACACTCGAAGGAGAAGCCTTCGAGTGCAGGTGGAAGTCACCACCATTGGCTCCATCGGTGAGGGTAGGACTCAACCACCCCTCCACGAGAGTATAATGGATATTAAAGACAGTCTATCTCCAGACCGCCCGCAAGGGCCGGTCTGATCGCCGGACCTCCGGCATAGAAGGAGAAATGCATGACTTCCCAACCCAACCCGAACCTGGAGACCGCCACCCTGGGCGGCGGCTGCTTCTGGTGCCTGGAAGCGGTCTACGACAACCTGCAGGGCGTGGTTGACGTGGTCTCGGGCTATTCCGGCGGGCGCAGGCCCAACCCGACCTACGAGCAGGTCAGCACCGGGTACACCGGCCACGCCGAAGTCGTCCAGCTGAAGTTCAACCCGTCCGAAATTACCTTCCGCGAGATCCTCGAGGTCTTTTTCTCCATCCACGACCCGACCACACTCAACCGCCAGGGCGCGGATGTGGGCACTCAGTACCGCTCGATCATCCTGTACCACGATGACCGGCAGAAGGAGATCGCCGGGGACATGATCCGCGAGCTGGAGGAGCAGAAGGTCTGGCCGCGGCCAATTGTCACCCAGGTGGAGCCTTTCGAGGCCTTCTACCCGGCCGAGGAGTACCACCAGGAGTACTACGTCAAGAACCCCTACGCCGGGTACTGCATGGTGGTAATCGCCCCCAAGCTGGCCAAGTTCCGTCAGAAATACGCCGAGCGGCTCAAGGTCTGAGCAGGTTTTCGGAAGAAAGATTTCGCCCCGGGCCGTCCCCGCAGCTCAGTTTTTTGGAATGATGGTGATGCCGCCGTTGGTTTCCAGCACGGCGTACTTGATCTGATCCAGCCGTTCGATGCCCTGCAGCTCGCGCGCTTTGGCCAGGATATCGCCCTCGTCGACGCGCGCTCGGTCCATGCGCTCCTTCAGCGGCCGGCCGTCTTCCAGAATCACCAGCGGCACGCTGTCGATCAGCTTCTCCAGCCGCTTCGAGCGGCCTTTGATGATCGAAATGGCCACGTCCAGCCCCACCAGGGTCAGGATGACCAGAAAGGCGTTGGTGACCGAAAAGTCGTCGCCCAGCAGGGCCTGCTGGGTGGCCTCGCCGATGATCAGCAGCAGCACAAAGTCGAAAGTGGTCAGGTCTCCCAGCGAACGCTTGCCGGCGATGCGGAAGATGATCAGCAGGCCCACATAGACCGCCGCGGTCTTGAGTATCGCGTCCATCGCGCGTTCTCCTCCCTACCTCTACGGGTAAACGAACTGGCGGAAGGTCACCGTGTCGCCGCCCTCCAGGCCCACCCGCCCCGACCGCGAGCCAGCGGCCTGCGGCCTGAGCTGGAAGGTCACCCGAAGGGGACCATCGCCGGGCTGCGCCTGGAACTCGTACAGGATGCGGTCGGGCAGCAGGCGGGTCTGGTCCGGCGCGGGGACGATCTGCTGCAGCTCGAAGTCCTCGAGGTAGGCGCGGTCCACCCACAGCTGGAGCGTCTCGCCGCTCACCCCGGGATCAACCTGCACGGTGAGCACCTCCGGCGCGCGGTAGCGCACGAAGCGGCTGTACTCCAGGCGCAGCGGGCCCTGCCGGGGGGCGGCGCGGCTGAGCGGCCCGCCGCCGAACAACCCGGCCAGCCCGGCCAGAAGCAGCAGCAGGCCGATGATCCAGCCGGCTCGCTCGGCGGTCCATTCTTTCTCCTGAAAGGGCAGGTCCTGGTCCACCTGCAGCCCGCTGAAATTTTCCTCTTTTGTCAACGGCACCCTCCCCGTACGCCCGGCCTTTTTACCAGTATGCCAGCGGGCGGGCAGCCGGGAAATGGGGAATTAACCCGTAAGCCGTGGGGAATGGTCCTATCAGACCACCTTAGCCCTGGCGGGCCACATTGGTCCTGGTCCTGGCGGGGCGCAATTATCCCACGGTCCCCGGCCTTCACGCCTGGATGCTCTGCAGGACTGGGCCGGGGAAGGGCCGGGCGGTGTGGCCGGTGAAGGCGCGCGCCGGGCGGGCGGCCTGCAGGTAGGCCAGACTGGCGGGCAGCTGGTCCCAGTCGGTGGCCAGCAGGTTCTGCAGGTGCGGGGGCGAACCGCCCAGCAGGTCGGCGGCGAAGGCAGTGCCGTCCGAGAGCAGCAGGCAGGTGTGCCCGGGCGTGTGGCCGGGGGTGTGAAGCACCGCCGCGTCCAGCCCGAAGCGCTCCAGCGTCTGCCCGTCCTCCAGGGTGAAGTCGGGCGGGGTGGGCCGCAGGGTGCGGATGCGGTTGGCCAGCGGCTGGACGAAGGGATAGATTTTGCCGCGGCCGCGGGTGGTGCCCAGCGGAGAGAGGCCCTTCTCCAGACTGGCGGCGTCGGCCGGATGACAGGCGATTTTCGCCCCGGTCAGGGCGCGCAGCGCGGCGGCCGAGCCGTAGTGGTCGTAGTGGGCGTGTGTAATCCAGATCAGCTTCAGGTCCGTGCGGCCCAGCCGGCGCATGGCGGCCAGCACGCGGCCGTCCCAGCCCGGTGAGCCGGCGTCGACCAGGTACAGCCCGTGGGGCAGTTCCAGCAGGAAGGACAGGCCAAAACCGGCGTAGATGGGGTGAACAATCATCGCAGGTCCGCTTTCGTTCAGGTCAATTTCTGTATCATACCCCAGAACGCCCGCACGGAGTCCTCGCCTGGAATTCCAAAAACCCGTTGACAGGAACATATGTTCTAGTCTATACTGGTATCAGCGGCGCAGTCCTGATTTCTGGCGGAGGTGAACAGATGAACCGGTTTGTGCATTTTGAACTGGCATCGGATGATGTTGAAAAGACGGCGCAGTTCTACCGCGACGTGTTCGGCTGGAAGGTGCAGAAGTGGGAAGGCCCGGTGACCTACTGGCTGGTCGAGACTGGCGAGGAGAGCGAGCCGGGCATCAACGGCGGGCTGATGGAGACCGACGGGACCTTCCGGGGCACCATCAACACCATCGATGTGCCCGATCTCGACGCCGCCCTGGACCGGGTGGTGGAGTGCGGCGGGCAGATTGTGGTGGAAAAGGGGGTCATCCCCGGAGTGGGCTACCAGGCCTATTTCCGCGACGTGACGGGCATTCTGGTAGGGCTGCACCAGGCCGACCCGACCGCAGGCATGTAGTAGAAAGCGATTCTCCCGGCAGCGCCGGAGAGGACGGCATGGCTGTCCTCCCCGGGTTTGATTTATCTTCGCCTTCGGAAAGCTGACCGGCCTTGCGGGGTTGCATTTCAACCAGATCGGGATAAGATAATAATAATCCCCTTATCATCCCTGACTGGTACAACTGATCGCGTCCGCCATATTACCCGTACGAATGGGGTTTCTCACCACAGCAGCTACACCGGGAGATGCGCATGGGAGAATTGGGCTACGACAAGTTCTTCGCCGAACCAGATACCGTAGACAGCATCAACTGCCGCGTGTGCGGCACCCGCTGTGACGTGGAGCGCAGCGTCATCGGGCCGACCAGCCTGGCGGAGGCTTATGCCATGCGCGGGCGCTGGCATGACAGCTTCTGCTGCCCGTACACCGACGAGCCCTGGCATGATCAGGCGCTGCGGTTGAAGCGGGAATATGAAAGAACGGCCAGCAAGCGGCTGCGGGCCCTGATCCAGATGGACCTGGACGAGCTGCTGGCCGAACATTTGCCGCCGGATCACCGGGTCAGGCGTCCAGAGTAAGCAGCGCCAGGCCGATCTCCTCGCGGAGCGTCCGCTCCAGCTTCAGGCCGCTGTCTTGCAGCACAATTTCGAGGGTGGGCCAGACCACACCCTCCAGGATATGCCCGCCCAGGGTGGTCCCGTCGGCCCGGCTGACCACGGCGTGGGCGTGGATGACAACTTCTTCACCCCTGCGGGAAAGGTTTCCGCTCAGCGCGGCGGCCTCCACCTGTTCATTCACCGGGATCTCGCGGTAGGATTTCTGCTCCCGCTGGAAATAAGCCAGGGTGATGCGCTGGAACGCGCCGATGGCCTGAAAATGAGCGCCCTGCAGGTTGTTCCGAGCGGCGAAGTCTTTGAGCGTGGAGATCACCTCCTCCCCGGGGTCGAGGACCAGAAGAAAGGTGCGGGCTTCACCTTCCTGGCGCAGCAGTTTGGATTGCATGATTCGTCATCTCCTGTTGCAGCCCGGCCGGGCCGGGATGGTTTGAGACCATTCTACCCCGTCTGCGCAGACGGCGGCGATGGCCGCAGCGGGCACCGGCTCCGGCATACTGCCATTTTGCTGCAGCTGGTTCAGATCTACGCCCGGGGCATTACCTTTCCCCCGGGTTTTCCCGGCTGCGAGACGGGCAGGCGGGCACGGTCACCTGGATGCGCGTGCCCTGCTGCGGCCGCGACCAGATTTCCAGTTGACCGCCGGCAGCCTCGGCCCGCTCCTGCATGCCCACCAGGCCCAGATGGCCGTCGTCGGCCAGCTCCAGCCAGCCGGCGGGCGGCTCGAAGCCGCGCCCGTCGTCCTCGATCCGCAGGCGCACGCGCTCCCCGTCGGCCTGCAGCCAGACCTGCACCCGGCTGGCCCCGGCGTGCTTGACGATGTTGTTCAGCGCCTCCTGGTGGATGCGGTAAAGCGCCAGGCGGGTGGTCTCGCTCAGCTGGTCGCCGTTGGAATCCAGATGGGCTTCCAGACGCAGGTTGGGGTGCTTCTTCTGGAAGTTTTCGAGATAGGATGCGATGGCCTTCTTCAGCCCGAAGCGGGCCAGGGCCGGAGGGCGCAGCTCCCCGGCAAACTGGCGCAGTTCCCTGGTCACCTGGAGGGCGATCTCCAGGGTTTCCTGCAGGGTCTCGCAGACAGCCGGGTCGTTGCAGGACTGCAGCAAAACCTCCAGCGCGTAGACCAGCGCGATCACCTCCTGCAGAGGGCCGTCGTGCAGGTCGCGGGCGATGCGCAGCCGCTCCTGCTCGCGCTGCTCCAGCAGCTGGCGCTGCACCTGCAGGCGGGCAGTGGCCTGCCGGCGACTGGCGATCTCCTCCCGCAGGCTGGCGTTGATGCGGGCCAGCTCCTCGTTCTGGCGCTGGATCTGGTCGCGGGCCTCAGCCAGGGAGCGGACCATGGCGTTGAAGGAGGTGGAAAAGTCGCCCATGAAGTCCACCTGCTGGCTGAAGTCGCCTTTGGCGATCATGGCCGTCTGCCAGGTCAGGTGGCGCAGGCTGGCCTGGAGCGACTTGAGGCTGCCGGCGGAGTATCCGCGCACCTCGAGATCGGCCGAGAGATCGCCCTGCGAGAGGGCCAGGGCGAAGCGCTGGGTGGCCCGCATATCCGCCAGCAGCCGGGCCAGGCGGGCCTGATCCTCCGGATCGCCGGGCAGGGGATCGGGCGGCTCGGCGGCCATGTAATACACGTCGCACACGGCCCGCAGCACGGGGTCGGGGTCCTGGCCGATCCCGCGGCGGATTCCGGCAGCGGCCTGCTCCAGCAGGCCGGCCAGGTCAGCCAGATACTGCGGATCGCCGGAGCTGGCGGCCGCGTCGATGTGGGCTTTCAGCGCTTCGAGGAGAGTGGTGTCCATGCCGAGCGTGTGCCGGATCGATCAGGCGGAGGGGGCTGCCGGGCGGGCACGGAAGCGGCAGGTGCGGCTGCCGGTGCACCAGCAGTCAATCTCCTGCACTTCCAGCGGGAGGCCGGTGTATTCCTCCAGCAGCCCGGCGATAAAGCCTTCGTCATAGGTGCAGATCTCGTAGCCCAGCTCGGGAAGGCCGGAGCAGTCCATGTCTTCGGAGACGGTCAGCAGGAAGGTGCAGCTGTCCAGATCGCTCTGTTCGAAGCGCAGGATACCGATGTCCATCTCTTTGAAAATGGCCTGCAGGCTGTTGGCGAAATCGCTGAAGGAGTCGAAGGGGCCGAGAAAGTGCCGGTAGAACTCGACGCCCGCCATGCGGCCGGCCTCGAGGAAGATGCGGTCGGTCTCGCCGGCGCCGACGTGCCGCTCGAGCACGTCTCGCAGGGTGAACTGCATCAGCCGGTAGACTTCGAGCCGGGTGCGGGGGCCAAGATTGGGCCGGCCCAGCGGGATGTTGCCAAGAAGGTCCCAGGAGAAGCGGTATTTTTGCTCGTTGCTCATAACAGCGCCTTTCTGGACATGATCGCCTGGTGAGGCCCGGATCTCCGGGGGAGAATACTGGTTTACGGTACCGGGGCCGAACAGGCGCCGGTGGTGGAAAGGAACGATATGGGTGAGGGGAGATTCTCTACAGGAATCGTAACATAAGAGGCGGGGATCCGTAAAGAAGAAAGGGCGGGGTGAAATGGCCCTCCGGGCCGGGGGGAGATGGGTCAGAACCCCCTTCTCAGTGACGGAGTCGGGGAAAATATGGGAAGGGAGGCACCCACTTGGACGCAGGTGGGGATGGGTATAGGCGATGCCCCTTTTCCAATCAGGAAAGGATTAATCGGGGAAAAGGTCTGCCCGGCAGCGGCCGGATATTGACTCCCGCACCTCACCGCGGCGAGCGGATGCGCGCCCCTACCCGCCCTTGCCGCGAAACTCGATCGCGTCGGCGATCTGGCGCTCGGCGGCGGCCAGAGCGAACTCCGGGTCGTGGCGCTTGATGCCTTCCAGGATCTGGGTGTGGTTGACCATGGCGCGCTCCTGACCGCCGGGCAAGGCGTCGGCCAGGCGGACCACCTCTTCCATCAGCGACTGGATCAGGTAGTAGGTCTGCATGAGCACGTCGTTCTTGCTGGCGCGGGCCACGGCCATGTGGAAGTGCAGGTCGGCGCGCACGAAGGCAGCCGGGTCATTCACCGAGCGGCGCATCTCATCGATGGCGGCCTCGATTTCGGCGATGTCCTCATCTGTCGCGCGCATGGCGGCCAGACGGGTGAGCGCGCCTTCGATCGACAGGCGGGCTTCCAGCACCTGATCGGCCTCCAGCGAGACCAGGTTGGCTTTCATCAGGGTGGTGTTGTTGAGGATCTTGAGCGCATCGGGCAGCACCACCGTGCCGCGGCCGGCGCGCGGTTCGACCAGACCGATCAGGGTCAGCCCTTTGATCGCCTCCCGGACGGTGGAGAGGCCGACGCCGAAGCGCGCGGCCAGCTCGTGCTGGGTGGGCAGCCGCTCGCCGGGCATCACCTCGCCGTGCAGGATCATCTCCTGGATGGCCCGGGTGACCCGGTCGGTCAGGGGATCGTGGCTGATGGTTTGCATTTCTTTCATAGAGTACCTTTAGGTAATAACGGCCAAATGGAAGGCGGGGAAATAGGTGTTTGAATAATATCATATTATCTGATATTTGGCTCCAGGGGAAGGCCGGGATGACAAATGCCGCACGGGTCGGGAGGATTGTCCCGGAAATGAAAACCGCCCGGAAGGTCTCCGGGCGGTTTTCCTCAGGAGGAAAAAAGTTTACATCAAGCCCAGTTCTTTGAGCGCCTGCGCCCCGCCGTCCAGGTTGGTCAGGTTCATGCCGGCGTAGGACGGGGAGTAGACCACGCCCTTGCCGCCGGCGGCGTAGGTGGCCAGCACGCTGCGGCGCACAATGTCGGGAGTGCACACGGCCTGGTCAGCGCGCGAGCGCGGGGCGTCCACGCCGATGCCCATGTAGACCGGCACTTTCCCGTCCACGCCGCGCACGGCGTCGGCGCACTGCCCGTAGACGTAGGTGTCCGGGTCGAGGCCCTTCTGCACCAGCTCGTTCCAGGGGGCTTCGTTCAGGCCCAGGAACTTGTACATGATGGGGGTCATCTCTTCCGGGGTGACGTCGCGCAGCACCGACTTGTGCAGCATGTTCATCTCGTTGGTGTAAATGCCGCCGGACTGGTGCTGGTAGGTGATGGGCTTGACCCAGTCGGACCAGGTGGCCATTTCCGCCCACGGCCACTGCGCCTTGCGCAGCGGGTTGAAGTGGTTGCGGTTCCACACATTCAGGCCAAATTCCAGGTCGGAATTGCACCACTTGACGATGCCGTACAGTTCGCGGTCCATGTCCTTGTTGCGCTCCACCCAGTAGCGCTCCCAGAGCAGGATCTCGGGATTGAAGTAGATGCAGCGCAGGATCTCGATCAGCGCGCCGTCGACGAAGGTTTCGCCGCGGCGGGCGCGCTGGACCACGTCGTAGAAGTTCTTGAAGGCGATGATGACGCGCTCGACGTCAATGCCGCGCTCGAGGGCTTCGCGGCGGCAGGTCGGGCAGAAACAGTTGGGGGCGTTGCCGGCCAGCACGTTGTCGATTGGGCTGCGGCGCTCGTTGCACCACATGATCCCGTCGATGTCATAGCTGCGGGCGTAGTCCTCCATGATGGACTTCCACCAGTTGCGGTAGCCGGGGTTGTTGATGCAGGGCTCCTGGCTGGTGCGGCCGAAGACGTCCACCTCCAGCAGCTGCGGCAGGTTGGGGATGAACACGTTGTTGGCCGAGCCGTGCCCGGCGTATTTGAACAGGGGCTCCATCACCTCGGGGTAGATCTTCATGCCGCGCTTGCGGGCAGCGGGGATGACCATTTCGAGGATGTCTTTGCCGGCCAGTTCGGGATCATCCGCGGTGAAATTGGTAATGGGGGTGTTGCGGTAGTATTCCGGGCGGTGGCGGATATAGGAGCCGCCGCGCAGGTTGTAAGGCTCCGGCTTGCCGTGATCCGGCCAGCCTTCCAGCTCCCAGGAGATGCGCCGGCCAACCTTGAGGCCCAGCCAGGAAATGGTGCCGATCAACAGGACGTTGATGCCGAAGCGGTTCTCGAACATGTCCAGCAGCGGCTCAACACCTTCATCTATAAAACTGATCGGGCTGATTTGAATTCCGACAAACTTTTCAGATTGCGATGCCATCGACACGATCCTTTCCTTTGCAGTGATCTTTGCAGTTAGAATGACGTGCGCTTACAACCATTCGTCCGGGATGCCCTGCTGGCGGTAGAAATCCGCCATGAGCAGGCGGCGGCCCTGGCGGGCGGCCTCGGCACAGGCCAGCACCAGCCCCAGGGTCTTGAGGTGGTCCTTGCCGCTGGTGACCAGTGGAGCGCGGCCTTCCACCGCGGCGGCGAACTCGCGCAGCAGACCGCGGGTGTCGTCGTAGAAGGCGCGGGTGGTCTCCACCGCCACCGGCTGCAGCGGCTCGATCTCCGGCCCGGTCTTGAACAGCTCGCCGGTCAGGGCCGATTCCGGGTTCATCTTCGCCTGGTACAGCTCTTCGAACTGCTGCTTCTGGATGAGCACGCCGCCCGAGCAGTCGGTGCGCCACTCGAAGCAGAAGCGGTTCCAGCCCGAGGTCCAGGTGCCCAGATAATTGGCCCGCAGGCCCGAGCGGAACTCCAGCAGGGCCGAGACGCACGAGTCGTCGGCGTAGGTGCTCCAGGAGGGGTTCCAGGTGTCGGCCTGCACGGCCACCACCTCGTCGTCGTAGCAGTAGCGCATCAGGTCCAGATGATGGACGGACTGCTCCAGCAGCATGGGCTGGCGCATGGTCAGGGGGAACTTGTTCAGATCGGGGCGGCGCCCGTCGCGGTTACGCAGGTAAACAAAGTGGCCAAAGCCCGGCTCGCCCAGGGCGCGCTCGTGCAGCATCTGGCGGATCTTCTGCGAAACGCCCAGGTAGCGGAAGTTCATGCCCACCATGAGCAGCTTTCCGGCCTCGTCGGCCTGGCGCACCAGATCGATGCTTTCGTCCAGGTCTTCGGTGAGCGGCTTTTCGCACAGCACGTGGCAGCCGTATTTGAAGGCCAGGCTGGCCTGGTCATGGTGCCCGTCCGGCGGGGTGACCAGCAGCACCGCGTCCGGCTGCAGGGTGCGGATGGCGGTCTCCAGATCGTCGAAGACCGGCGTGTCCGGCTCGCCCCATTCGATCACCTGGCGGCGGGCGATGTCCAGCTCGGGGCGCATGTAGCCGACGTTGACCGCGCAGGACTCGGTGCGGATGACCTCGGCCCACTGGCGGCCGCGCACGCCCATGCCCACCTGCAGTATGCGAACGGTCATCGCTGCGCCTCCCAGTGAGCGGCCGGGTCGTCCATGCGCTCGTAGACCAGATCCCAGCCTTCCTTGCGGATGCGCTCGGACATTTCGTAGGCCAGAATGCGCTCGCCGGTGACGCCGCCGCCGCGCTGGCGGGCCAGGAAGACAAAGGCCTCGGTCATCACGATCGAGTCGACCCATTTGGCCTTTTCTTCCGGGGGCAGGGCATCGTACTCGGCCTGGGTGAGCGAGGTGGGCTTGATGCGCACGCCTGCCAGCAGGCCGCCGGGGGTGATGGTGTTGACGGCGATGTTATCGCCGCGCACTTCCAGGGCCAGCGATTTGGTGAAGCCCTCCAGAGCATACTTGGAGGCGCAGTAGATCGATTCGTTTTCGAAGGGGCGCACGCCGGCGTTGGAGGAGACGTTGATGATGCTGCCCCCGCCCTGGCGCTTCATCACGGGCAGCGCCAGGCTGGTCAGCATCAGCGCGCCGACCAGGTTCACGCGCAGCACCCGGGTGAACTCGTCGATGGTGAAATCGGCGAAGGGCTTGACGGGCAGCTGGGCGGCGTTGTTGACCAGCACATCCAGCCGGCCGTACTTCTCCAGGATGAAGTCCATGGCCCTGCGGCAGGAGTCCTCGCTGGACACGTCCAGCGTAAAGCCCACCGCCTGGCCGCCCTCGGCCTGGATCATGGCCACGGTGTTGTCGATCTCACTCTGCGTGCGGGAGGCAGCGACCACCTTTGCGCCCTGGCGGGTGTAGGCCAGCGCGATGGACTGGCCCCAGCCGCGTCCGGCGCCGGTGACCAGGGCAACTTGATCTTTCAGCAGCATAACTCACCTTCCTGTATGGATCATGGTGATGGGCGGCCCGAGCCTCTAGGGCGTGTCTTTGACCGCCAGGGTGGCCGGGTCGAGATTGTTGGCTTCTTCGGTGTGGGTATTGGCCGGGGCCTCGACGATCAGCGCGTCCATGCTGCCCAGGCCAAGGCTGGCGGCGGTGGCCAGCTGGCCGATCTGCTCCAGCGGGATCTGGATGCGGTTCTCGGAGGGGAAGGTCTTGAGGATGCGCACCGCTTCGGCGTCGATGGCCACCATATCGCCGGAGGCCATGATCACATTGGGGTAAACGTAAGGCCCGCGCCCGGCCCATTCGACCGTGCTGCGCCGCCCGTCCATGATGATCAGGTCGGGCTGGAAGGCCAGGTTCAGCTCGGCAATCATGGCTTCGGTGGTCTTCTTGTCCGAGTGCATGATCTCGCGGTCGTCGGGCGAAATCCAGCCCACGCCCAGCTTGAGCGCCGCGGAGTAGCGGCCCGAGGAGTGGCAGCGGAAGTTGGGCAGGTAGATCCGCTTATCGGCCTCGTAGATGCTGCGCGGCACGTGAATGGACGGCCAGTGCTCGCTGTTGATGCCCACTTCCACCCATTCGTCGTACTGGAAGTTGACGAAGGGCACGCCGTAGCGCTTGAGCACCGGCAGCACGCCCAGGTCGGCGATCACCTTCTCGGTGGGCCAGGCGGCGCGGCCGGACAGCTCGCCCACGCTGACTTTCAGGCCGAAGTCCTGCAGGACCTCGATGACCGCGCCCAGAAAGGTCAGGTCGGTGGAAAGCGGGGTGGCGTAGGCGCAGTTGAAGTTGGGCTTGAGGATAACCGAATCGCCGGGTTTGAAGGCCTTCTCCAGGCCGCCCAGCATGTCCACCGCGGTGCGGACGGATCTGGGCAGGTAATCGCCGTTGAAATGCGGCACCTTGACCACCAGCGACTGCCCGTCGCGGGTGTAGACGTTGGTTTTGCGTTCTCTGGGAGGCAGCACGGTAAATCTCCTTTGAGAGGAATGGTTAGCTTTGCTTCGGAGCGAGGTAATCCTGCAGCGCGGCGGCAAAGGTGAAGCGCGGCGTGAAGCCGGTGTCGGCCTGAAGACGCTCCAGGCTGAGCGGGGCGCGGCGGCTGGCATCCAGCATGGCCAGATCGGCGGAGGCCGGGTCCGTGACCCACTCAACCTGCAGGCCCAGCTGCTGGAAGGCTGCCGCCACCTCGCTAAAGGACACAGGCACGGGGCTGCCGATGTTGTAGACGGGGTAGTTCCAGCGCGGGGCGGAGAGCAGCGCCCGCACGGCTGCGCTGATATCGGCGGTGTAGACCCAGTCACGGGCCACATCCGGGCCGTACAGGCGCATGCGGCGGCCTTCGCGCAGGGCGTTGGCCATGCGCTGCACCTGCGAGACCTGCTGGCGGCTCTTGCCGGGATGCTCAAACGGCCCGTAGACCGAGCCCAGCCGCACGGCGGCCATGGGCTTGCCGCTCAGCGCGGCGTAGCGGGCGGCTACCAGCTCAGCGGCGTGCTTGGTAACGGCGTACAGGTTGTTGAGCGCCAGAGGGCCTTCCTCGCGCTGCGGGGAGAAAGGGTCCGCCGGCGGGAAGCCGTACACCCCGCTGGAGGAGACCAGCAGCACCCGCTCCACGCCGGGCTGTTCGTACCCGATCGCAAGGGCGTTGAGCGCGCCGTTTAGATTGATCTCGGTCACCAGCGGGGCCTGCTCGCGCTCCATCTGGTCGGAAGGGGTCACGGCCGCGGCGTGCACGATGTGGGTGATGTGCCCGGTTTCGACCAGCCGGGCATAAGCCTGGCGGTCGCGCACGTCCAGCCGGGCACAGCGCACCGGCCCGGCGGCCTGCAGCACCGCCTCCTGTTCGGGGGTCGGGTCGTGCAGGTCGGCAGCGATGACGGCGCAGCCCCCGCTGCGCGCCAGATCGCGCGCCAGGTTGAAGCCTACAAAGCCCAGCCCGCCGGTGACCAGGATGTTCATGGTTATTTCAGGGCCTCCTGGACTCGCTCGACCAGTTCCTGAGCGGTGATCTGCCAGGCTTCCACGTTGTAGGTGCCGGAGACATGCCCGGTCAGGATGACCCGGTCGCCGGCCAGCGCCAGCAGGGGAGAATCCTTGGGCAGCGGCTCGTAGCGGAACACGTCCAGGCCTGCGCCGGCGATCTTCCCGGTCTGCAGGGCGTCGATCAGGGCGTCCTCGTCGACCAGGCGGCCGCGGGCAGTGTTGATGAAGAAGGCGGTCGGCTTCATCAGGCCGAACTCGCGGGCGCCGAACCATTTGTCGTTGCCGTCCGGGCCGTCGATGAAGCGCAGGTGCAGGGTGACGAAGTCCGATTCGCGCAGCAGGTCGTCCAGCGTGCGCCAGGAGACGCCCAGTTCGGCTTCCACGGCCGGGTCGAAGCGCTGCAGGTCGGTGTAGAGCAGCTGCACGCCGAAGGGGCGCAGCCTTTTGGCCACCTCACGGCCGATGTGCCCCAGCCCGACGATGCCCACCTTCTTGCGGTAGATGGCGCCGGCCGAGGGCAATCCGATCCAGTTGTAGGTGTACTTGCGCTGGTCGGTCAGGATGGGCTCATCCCGCCCGGGTATCCAGGCGGCGGCTTTGGTCTGGCGGGCTGACCAGAGCAGGTTGCGGCTGAGCACCAGAATCAGGGTGACCACGTGCTCGGCCACGCCGTTCAGCCCCATGTTTTCCAGGTTGTAGACCGGCAGGCCGCAGTCGGCCACGGCGGCGCGGCCGGTGTCGAGGCGCAGGATGAGCTTGAGCGCGGGGCCGGCGGCCTGCAGCATCCCGGCGGTCACGTCCACATTCTCGGTCAGGATGGCGGCGGCGCCGGCCGGGTCGTCCGACAGCTCCCAACCGGCGGGCAGGACCTCGCGGATGGCGTCGAGCTGCTGGGTCTGGATGTTGGGGTCAGCAAGATAGATACGGGTCATTTGGGTTACCTCTCAGTTGTTGAACAGGCGCTGGTTGAGGATGCGGGCAAAGCGTTCCTCCGCATCCGTCACGGCGCCGTGCTGGCAGTTGGTCAGGCGCAGCACCAGCCGGCCGTCCGGCTTCAGACACAGTCCGGGGGCGTAACCGGCCTCTTCGGCCAGGGCGCCCACCCGTCCGGCCAGGGCCAGGGCCAGGGTGAAGTTGCCCGCTTCGAAGGAGCGCACCAGCGCGCCGCCCTCCAGCTGCCAGCCGGGCAGGGTGGCCAGGGCCTGCTGCAGGGCTTCGTCATCCAGCGGGCAGGGCTGCAGCCGCTCGGGCTGCACGTAGCGGTCGAACCAGGTGACGATCTCGTACAGGCGGCGCACACGGTGGCGCGGCTCACCCGAGCGCGACAGCTCGTGGCCCTCGCGCGGGAAGCGCACCATGACCGCGTCGCGGTTGCCGTAGCGGCGCAGGTAGGCGAAGAAGGTTTCGGCCTGGCTGATGGGTACGCGGTAGTCCAGCTCGGAGTGCAGGATCTTGAGCGGGGTGGTGACTTTTTCGGCGTAGGCCGCCGGGGAGTACTCCCACAGCTCCATGAGCGTCTCGGGGCGGGGGATGCCGTTGTGGTACCACTCGACGGACTCGGGGATGTCGCCCGAGCCGAACATGTTCAGCTCGTCGTACACACCGCGCTGCGAGACAGCCGCCTTGAAGCGGTCGGTGTGCCCGACGATCCAGCCGGTCAGGAAGCCGCCGTAGGAGCCGCCGGTGACGGTCAGGCGCTCAGGGTCGGCGGCCGGTTCCATGGCCAGGGCCTGGTCCAGGCCGGTCATGATATCGGCCATGTCGGTGTAGCCACCGTTGCCGCGAATGCGCTGGAAGTGGGCGCCGTACCCGGCCGAGCCGCGCGGGTTGCAGAAGAAGACAAAATAGCCGCGCGAGGTCAGCACCTGGAACTCGTGCCAGAAGGAGTCACCCCACATGATCTGCGGGCCGCCGTGGATTTCCACCGCCAGCGGGTAGCGTTTGGCGGGGTCGAAATTGCGCGGGCGGAAGATCCAGCCCTGCACCTGCACGTCGTCCGCGCCGGTGTACCAGAAGGTCTGCGGGTCGCTGAGGAAGTGGGTGGATTCCCATTCACGGTTGAAGGCGGTCAGCTGGCGCTCCTGGCCGGCCTCAAGGTCGAGCACGAACAGCTCGCTCACCAGGGTGGGGGAGGTGAGGGTGAAGGCCACCTTCCGCCCGTCCTGGCTGACGGAGAAGGACTGCACCATGCGCCGGCCGGAGACCAGCGTCTCGGGCTGGCCGCCCGTGCGGGCCAGGCGCACCAGCCGGCCCTCGCCGTGATGGTGGATGGTGGCAAAGAGGGACTGGCTGTCGGGCGCCCAGGAGAAGTCGATCACGGTCAGGTCGGCGTCGTCGCTGATGATGCGGGTCTCGCCGGTGTCCATGGAGGACACGGCGGCGTAATACGGCTCGGCGTAGGGGCTGGGCACTTTGGGAACAAAGGCGTGGGCCACCCACTGGCCGTCGGGGCTGACCCGGGCCGGGCGGCCTTCTTCGGTAACTTCTGAGACCAGCACTTTTTCGGCGCCGGTTTCGATGTCAAAGCCGATGATGGAGGACCACAGCTCAAAGAATTCGTCGCCGCTGGACTGCTCGCGGTTGGAGTTGGTCACCACCATGCGGGAGTCGGGGGTCCAGTCGGGAGCGGCGTGGTGGAAATCGCCGTTGGAAAGCCGCTTCGGCGCGCCGCCGGCGGCGGGGATGATGTAGACGTGGGAATACTGGCCGTCGAAGAAGCTGGTGCCGGTGCGGTAGGGCAGTCTGGTGATGGTGCGCGGGTCGCGCAGGGATTCGCGGTGCTGGCCGGACCAGTCCAGCGCTTCGGCGCGCATGCGCGGGTCGTGCAGCTGCCCGCTGTCTTCCAGAGCGTGCTCGCCGCGGGTGGAGGACGAGTTGAAGGCGATCCAGCGGCCGTCCGGCGACCAGGCCGGGTTGACCGCGCCGCCGGGCAGGAAGGTCAGCTGGACCGGCTCGCCGCCGGTGACGGGCATCCGGTACAGCTGCGGGCGCCCGCTGCGGGCGGAGACAAATACCAGCTGGCTGCCGTCAGGCGACCAGCGAGGGGAGAAGTCCTGCTTCCCTCGGGTGAAAGGCCGGGCCGGAGCCGAGCCGTCGGCGGGGATCAGGTAAATCTGGCGGCGGTAGCAGTTTTCGTCACCGTCGGGCTGCATGCGCACGAAGGCGATGGTCTTCCCGTCCGGGCTGAAGCGCGGGTCTTCCACGGTGACCAGATCGTACAGGCTTTCCGGAACGACAGGCAGTGAAGTCATGAGCGGTTCCTTGTCAGCAGGTGATTATTTCTTTTCCAGCAGGGTGCGCGGGTCGAGCACGTCGCGCAGCCAGTCGCCCAACAGGTTGATGCCCAGCACGGTGATGGCAATGCACAGACCGGGCAGGGTGGTCAGCCACCAGGCCTGGCGCACGTACTCGCGCCCTTCGGAGAGCATCATGCCCCAGGTGGGAGTGGTGGGCTTGACGCCCAGTCCCAGGAAGGACAGCGTGGCCTCGGAGATGATGGTGGAGGCCACGGCGAAGGAGGCGATGACGATAATGGGGCCGAGGGCGTTGGGCAGGATGTGGCGGAAGATAATGCGCATGTGCCCGGCGCCGATGGAGCGGGCGGCCTCGATGAATTCCTTTTCGCGCAGCGAGAGCACCTGACCGCGGGCCAGGCGGGCGTAGGTCACCCAGCCGGTGACGCCCAGCACCATGATCAGGTTGCGCAGGCCCGGGCCGATGACCGCCATGACGGCCATCATCAGCAGGATGAAGGGGAAGGCCAGCTGGATATCGGCCAGGCGCATGACGATGTCGTCAAACCAGCCGCCGAAGTAGCCGGTCATCAGGCCCAGCGAGACGCCGATGGCGCCGGAAATCATCACCGAGACGATGCCCACCAGCAGCGAAACGCGCGCCCCGTAAACCAGGCGGGTGAGAATATCGCGGCCCAGGGCGTCGGTGCCCAGCAGGTGAGCCGGGTCGCTGCCTTTCAGGGGAACGGGCGGCTTCAGGCGGGTAAGCAGGTCGGTCGAGACCGGGTCGTACGGGGTCAGCACCGGGGCCAGAATGGCCGCCAGGGCCACAAGGATGATGACCGCGATGCCGAAGATGGCCGTCGGAGAATTCTTCAGGTCCGAAAGCAGGCGTGCCCGGCGACGCTGAGCGCCAGACAGGGCCATGCTTGCGGGTGCAGCTTTGGGTGTGGTGGTTGTGGCCAAAGGTTCCTCCCTCACTGTGCAGTACCGTTACTTGAGCCGGACGCGGGGGTCCAGCCAGGTGTAGGCGAAATCAACGAGTAAGTTGGCGAATACGAATATCAGCGCGAAGAGGGTCACGCAGGCCTGCAGCAGGGTCAGGTCCTTGCCGTTGATGGCGTTGACCGTCAGCAGGCCCATGCCCGGCCAGGCGAAAATGGTTTCTACCACGATCGCGCCGCCCAGCAGGCTGCCCAGGTCCATACCGATCAGGGTGACCATCGGCAGCAGGGCGTTGCGCAGCGCGTGGACGATCAGCACGGTGCGCGGTTTTGCGCCTTTGCCGCGGGCGGTGCGGATATAGTCTTCTCCAAGAACTTCCAGCATTGAGCCGCGAATCACGCGGGTGTTGCGGGCAATGTCATAAAACGAGAGGGTCATGACCGGCAGGATCATGGAACGGACCCCCTCGTAGCGGCCCGAGACGGGCAGCCAGCCCAGGGTGACTGCAAACAGCAGCATGAGCATCAACCCCATCCAGAAGGAGGGGGTCGACTGTCCGATCAGTGCCAGCACCATGCTGGCCCGGTCCCAGAAAGAGCCGCGGTTGACCGCGGCCACCACTCCTAAGGGTATGGAAACGATCAAGCCCAGCAGCATGGCGGAAACGGCCAGCTGCAGCGTGGCCGGAAAGCGTTCGGCGATGACCTGCCAGTTGTTCTGCTTGAACTTCATCGAGGTGCCAAAGTCACCACGCACGGCTTTGCCCAGCCAGTCCAGATACTGCACAATCACCGGACGGTCGAAGCCCATCCGGTGGCGAAACTCCTGGATATCCTCCTGGGTCATGCCGCGCATATTTCCGATTAGCACATAGGTGGGGTCTCCGGCCAAAAAGTTGATGCTAAACGCGGCGACGGTCACACCCAGAACAACAATGATTGCCTGCAGGAGCCGGCGGATGATATATTGGGTCATCTTGCCCTCCGTAGAGGGGGACGGCGCCGAAGCGCCGTCCCCGGTAGCGATTCAAAAACGATAATCTATTTGTATTTGACAGCGCCGTACATCAGGGCGCGGCCAGCCGGGTTGGGCGACCAATCCAGGTCGTTGTTGATACCCCAGACGCCAATCATGACGTAGAGGGGGATCTGCGGAGCGTCAGCGTAGATGATGTCCTGCAGCTGGTAGATCAGCTCGCGGCGGGTCTCGACGTCAAACTCGGTCAGCAGCTGGGCGTAGACCTCTTCGAACTCATCGTTGCGCCAGCGGCCGTAGTTGCTGGCGGAGTCGGCAGCCAGGTCAGAGAGATCGCCCTGACCTTCGTAGCTGGTGCAGGAGCCGATCATGAACATGTCATCCACTTCGCGCTTGTCCAGCTTCTCGAAGGCGGCGGCGGATTCCAGGTAGTAGGGTTCAGCCTTGAAGCCAGCCTTGTTCAGCTGGTCCACCAGGGAGAGCAGGATCTCGTAGCGCTCGCTGGACTGGGCGTAGTAGACCATGATGGACGGGGCCAGCTCCTGGCCGTCTTTCTCCCAGTAACCGGCGGCGTTCTTGGTCCAGCCGGAGGCGGTCATCAGTTCGTCCACCTTGGCGAGGTCGTAGGGATACGGCTCGAGGGCTTCGTTGCGCCACGGCTTGTTGATGTGCACCGCCAGGCGCGGGGCGTTGCCCTGGAAGAAGGCCTGGTTGATGGTGTCCCAGTCAATGGCGTGGTTCATGGCCAGGCGGACATTGACGTCGGAGTAGATGGGGGACTCGTGGTTGAAGCCCAGGTACATGCGGCAGCCGTTGATCATGGCCTTGGCGGAAGCGTTCGGCATGGCGTTGATGGTGCTCAGCTGCGCCATGGGAACGTTCTGGATCACATCCACGCCGCCGGTTTCCAGCTCGGCCACGCGGGTGGAGGCCTCGGGGATGGCGCGGTAGATCAGGGTCTTGAAGGCGGCCGGGCCTTCCCAGTAACCGTCATAGCGCTCGAGCACCACGCGGTCGTCCTTGGTGAAGGAGACGAACTTGAAGGGACCGGAGCCCATGATGGTCTCGGCGGCAGCCTGCTCGGGGGTCAGGGTCTCGTAGACGTGCTTGGGCAGGATGTTGATCTCTTCGATGGTGTAGAGCAGGGCCGGGACGGGAACTCTGGTGTAGACCTCGATGGTGTAGGGGTCCACCACCACGGCTTTGTCGAAGTTGAACTGGGTGTTCAGGTAGTTGGTGTTGCCGATGTTGTAGGGGTCTTCCTGCATGCGCTCGAAGGTGTACTTGACGTCTTCGGCGGTCAGCGGGGTGCCGTCCCAGAAGGTGACGTCATCGCGCAGGTGGAAGGTCCACACCAGGCCGTCCTCGCTCACTTCCCAGTTGGTGGCCACAGAGGGCTGCAGGGTGACGTTGTCATCCAGAGTCACCAGGGTGGAGTGCATCATCTCGAAAATGCCGGCGGCATTCAGGGACGAGTTGGTCATATAGTCCAGGTTCTCGATGATGGTCTCCAGGGCCACGGTCACGGTAGCATCCGGGTCGGCGACCTTTTCGGTCTCTGCCGGGGCCGCAGTCTCCTCGGTGGCCGGAGGCTGAGTGGCGGCAGGGGAGGTCGGCTGGACGGAGCCCAGCGTGGGGTTGAAATCGATGATTTCCGTCGTCGGTTCGGGCGTGGCCGGGGCGGCCGGCTGGCAGGCAGCCAGGATCATGCTGAGCATGATCACTACGGCTAAGAAGGGAGACATCTTTTTCATAGCTTCCTCACATTGCTTACTGAAATGGGTGGTTTGAAATTGTGGCGGATATGGTGAAGTGCATGATTAATCGTTGTAGGTCACCTCCCTGGCAGGGATTTAGAAGGACGAGGAACCGGTAATGGTAAAACGGGGCAATTTCAACGCGGGGACACAGGCACTACCGGTATACTGCTCAGCCAGGTGCAGGTCTTTGCCGACCATCTCAACCTGGCGGAAAGCCTCAGCGATGCTCTGGGTGAAGCGCAGGTTGTTCAGCGCGCGGGTGATTTTGCCGTTTTCGATCAGGAACGTGCCGTCCCGGGTCATGCCGGTGACGATGGTCTTGCCGAAGTGCACCTCGCGCACATACCAGAGGTGGTTGATGAAGATGCCGCGCTCGGTGGAGGCGATCATTTCCTCCAGCGAGGCTGTGCCGGGGGCCATGTAGAGGTGCTCGGGCAGCGGGCTGGAGTAGTAGCGGTCGCGCAGCGGCGAGAGGGCGTGCCCGGTGGAGGCGCGGCCCTCGCGGGCGGCGGTGAACGAGTCGTAGACCACGTCTCCGGCGATGCCGTCACGGATGATGTCCACGCGCTGCTTGGGGCGGCCTTCCCAGTCGAAGGGGATGCCGTAGCCGGCGCCGTCCAGGGCGTCGTCCCAGATGGAGAGCTTCGGGTCCAGCACGAGCTGGCCGCGGCGCCCGGTCAGGAAGGACTGGCGGCTCTGCACCGCGCGGGCGTGGAAGCCCATCCAGGACAGGTAGTAGAGCAGCAGCCCCACCGCTTCGGCGGAGAGCACCACGGTGTACTCACCCGGCGGCAGCGGCTCGGGATCGTGGTTGAGGGCGGAGATCTGCGCGGCGCGCTCGCCCAGCTCTTCCGGGTTCAGCGCCGAGAAGTCGCGCCCGTATTTTTCGGCGTAGCCGGTGCCGAAGCCGGCCTGCCCGGGGCGGTTGACCACGGTCAGCCCGTGGCTGCGGGTTTCCATCTGGTAGGCGGCCTGGCCGTGGCTGGTGGCCACCGCCGTGACGTACACGCCGTTGGAGATGGCCCCGGCGGCCTCGAAGCCGCTCCTGCCGGCGGCGCCGATCAGGCGGGCGGCGTAATCGGCGCGCTCCTCCGGGCCGGCTGCGGCGGTGGCCTCGACGTAGACCGGCCCGCGGACCTCGTCCAGCGGAGCGGGGCGGGCAAAGCCGCAGAAGTCGGGGTTGGGCTCGGTGAGGTCAGCCATGGCCACGGCCTGCTCGACGGCGGCGCGGATGCCCTCCGGGTCGAGCTGGTTGGTGGCGCAGGCGCCCAGCCGCTGGCCGCGGGCCACGCGGATGGACAGGATGGCGTCCTCTTCGCTCATGTTCTGGTGGATGATGCTGCCGGCGAAGCGCGTCAGGCCGTAGTTCTGGGCCGTAAACACAGCTTCCGCCTCGTCCGCGGCGGCCTGCCGCAGGGCCTGCTGCAGGAGATCCAGGATGGTCTGGCGGGTCCAGTTCATGTTTCCTCCTAACCGACCTGGATGTTCTGGAAGCGGGCCGGGGCGGTGCCGTGGCCCAGGTGCACGATCTGACCCGGCTCGCCCTTGCCGCACACGGGGATGCCCCACAGGTGCCACTCGTCCGGGCCGGCGACCGCGTCGCAGGCGTTCCAGAACTCGGGGGTCATGCCGCTGAAGCGGGCGTTCTTAACCATGTCGCCCAGCCGGCCGCTGCGGATTTCCCAGGCGATTTCCGGGCTGAAGGTGAAGTTGAGCCGCTTGTCGTCGATGCTGTAGGTGTTGACGGTCTTCATATACAGGCCGCGGTCGGTGGTGGCGATCATTTCCTCCAGCGAGGAATCGCCCGGCTCCAGGTTGACGTTGGTCATGCGGATCAGCGGGGTGCGCTGCCAGCCGTCGGCGCGCATGTTCCCGGTGACCGGCAGGCCCAGCTGCGCGGCGGTCTCGCGGCTGGTCAGGTAGTTGACCAGCACGCCGCGGTCGATCAGCACGGTGCGCCGGGCCGGGGCGCCTTCGTCGTCGTACCCGAAGGTGGACAGGCCGTGCGGCAGGGTGGCGTCGGCGGTGATGGTCACCTGCGGCGAACCGTAGCGCAGCCTGCCCAGCTTTTCGGGCGTGGCGAAGGAAGTGCCGGCGTAGCTGGCTTCGCTGCCCAGCACGCGGTCCAGCTCCAGGGCGTGGCCGATGCTCTCGTGGACCATCAGAGTAAGCATGGAGCCGTCGATGATCAGGGTGGTGGGACCTGGCTCGGCTTCTCTGGCGCTCAGCAGGGCCACGGCTTCCTCAGCGCACTGCCGCGCGCCGCCGGGCAGGTCCAGCCCGAGCACGTACTCATACCCGGCGGAGCCGTAGTCGCCCTGGAAGGAGGCCGGGTAGGAGCGATGCTGCACCTCGTTCCCGTCCGCTGCCAGGGCGACCAGGCCGGCCCCGCACTCGGTGATGGATTGTTCGATCAGCGAGCCTTCGCTGGAAGCGAAGAGCTGGTGAGTGTAGTAGACTCCCATGCTGCCCTTGCGCTGGGTGACGCCCGGCACGCGGGCCATCTCAGCGTCGGCGGCCATGAGCAGGTCCACCCGCTCGGCGATGGACACGCCGCGGGGATCGATGCGCACCGGCGTGCACCAGCGGTCCCGCACCACGGGGATGGGGGCCAGCTCGACCGGAGCGCGCCGGGTGCGCGCGCTGGCGCGGGCGATGGCCACTGCCTGCGCGACCACTTCCTTCGCACGCGACAGGTCGGAGCTGCCGGCGAAACCCCAGGCGCCGTCCACGATCACCCGCACGCCCAGGCCCCGGCTGGAGTGGTTGAGCAGCTCTTCGAGCTTGCCCGACCACACGCTGATCAGCTCGCTGGAGCGTTCGACCAGCCGGACGTCGGCGTAGGTGGCGCCCATATCGGTCGCCAGGGCAACCAGGTCTTCAATCCATTGGCTCAATCGGGGCCTTCTTTCTCCGCCGGCCGGTTAGACCAGGCGTTTGCCTTCTTTGAAGGTCATCACCACGGATTCCAGCGCGATGAGGTCTTCGAGCGGGTTGCCCTTGACCACAATCACGTCGGCCAGCTTGCCGGCCTCGAGCGTGCCCAGCTTGCTGTCCAGTTTGTTCAGGCGGGCGGCCACGTCGGTGGCGGAGTGGATGGCGCCGTAATTGCCTTCCACCACGCCCAGCTTGATCATGAATTTCATCTCGGGCACGATCACGTTGTGCTGCACCACCGGCGAGCCGGCGTCGGTGCCGAAGGCGATGGGCACGCCCGCTTTGGCAGCTTTGACGATGTCGTTGTAGCGGGAAGGATCGGCCATGGCCTTCTGGCGCTCTTCGATCTTCCACTCGGGGATGTTGTACTTGCGGGCCACCTCGGCGTTGGCCTGCATCACCACGGCCGAGAAGGTGGTGACGATGGGCACTTTGCGATCGAGCATCAGCTGGATGGTCTCATCGCTCATGCTGCCGGCGTGCTCGACCACGTCGATGCCAAACTCGACCACGCGGCGGATGCAGGCGTCGAAGGTGGCGTGAGCCGTGATGGGCAGGCCGTTGCGGTGGGCCTCGTCAATCACGGCCTCCAGCTCGGCGTCGGTGAACTCCAGCCGGTCGTGGCAGGCCATGATCTTGATCAGGTCCGCCCCGCCGCGCACCTGGTCGCGCACCGCGCGGCGCATCTCATCGGGGCCGGAGGCTTCGCGGCAGACCCAGTAGGTGTGCCCGCCGGTCTGCACGATGGATTCGCCGGTGATCAGCAGGCGCGGGCCGGGGAAGATGCCCTGCTCGACGGCCTGCTTGGTGGCGAAGTTGCTTTTGTTCACGCCCAGGTCGCGCACGGTGGTGATGCCGGAGCGCAGGCTGATGAGCATGTTGCCGGCGGCTTTGTAGGCGGCGATTTCGGGGCCGTCAAACATGGACTGGTTGGCCAGGTCATGAATGCCGTCCCAGGAGAGGTGGGCGTGGTTGTTGAACATGCCCGGCAGGATGGTGCCGCCGGTTTCCACAACGGGGACGTCCACGGCGCCCAGATCGGCGGCGCGGCCGACGGCCTTGATCTTGCCGCCTTCCAGCTGGACAAAACCATCTTCGATGACTTCATTCCCCACACAGGTCAGCACACGGCCCTTGAGGACGACGGGTTCGGCGGGGATGTCGAACATGGGTTTAATGATCTTCTGGAAACGCCAGGCAGGTGGTTCAGGCATGCTTACCTCCAAATAGGTGTGATGATAGGTTCGAAGGGGTACAGGTATGCGGAAATACAAACCGCCGGACCGGATCAGGTCCGCCCCCTCGGCAGGCAGGTGAATATGCGGTTGTCAGAACCTCAGGCTATTTCTAATGGGGGTTCACGGGAACAGACGGACAGGTCAGACCCGAATTTTGCTTAACTGCTGCAGGGCACGGTCCCGGCCGTCCAGGATGTGGTCGCGCAGCACCGCCTCGGCGGCGGGCAGGTCGCGGGCACGGATGGCGTCCAGGATCTGCTGGTGCAGCTGCATCGGCTGGTCGGAGTAGTGCGTGGAGGTGGTCCACCCGATCAGCAGCTGGGTCTGCATGCGCAGGCGGTTCCAGATGTCGCTGATGCGGGAGTGATCGGCCACGCGGAAGATGGTCTCGTGGAAGGACAGGTCGATGTGCATCACGTCCAGCGGGTCCATGTTCTGCTGGTCGGCTTCGCCCAGGCGGTTCACCAGGGTCTGCATCTCTTCGAAGTCCTTCTCGGTGAAGTGGTCGAAGGCGCGGTGCAGGGCGCCGATCTCCAGCAGCAGGCGCAGGGAGTAGATCTCGTCGATGTCCTTCTCGGAAAAGTCGATGACAAAGTTGCCGCGCCGGGGGATGTTGACCACCAGGCCGTCGCGCTCCAGGGCAGAAAGCACTTCGCGCACGGGAGCCCGGCTGACGCCGAGCTGGCTGGCGATCACGGATTCGGGCAGGCGCTCTCCGGGTTTGAACACGCCGCGCAGTATGGCGTCCCGGACTTCCTGTTCGATCTGAGTGCGGAGGTTGAGGGCCTGAACCTGGCGCAGCTGGCTGACATCACTTTCCATGGATGAACTCCGATTCCTAGTCGATTGTCGACAAAAAACGAGTCGATTACAATATACTGATTTCCACGTCTGTTGTCAAGAGCATTTGGGAAAAGGTGCAGAAAGCGCCGCGTGGCGGCAGTTGTTGTGAGAAGAATATTGTACCCCAAAATGAGACCGCACGCCCCCGACTGCGGGGCGTGCGGCTGTCTGTGGGCAGGGAAGGCGCGGCAGGCTAGGCTTTCTGAAGCTCCTGCGATGAGACGGGGATCTCATCCGGGTCCACCTCGGCGTCCACCACCGCAGGACCGGGATGGGCCAGCGCCTGCGCCAGCACTTCGGCGGCGCGGGCCGGGTCGGACAGGCTGAAGCCGGCCGCCCCCATGGCGCGGGCCACGGCGGCGTGATCCACCGGGCTGAGCGCGGTCTGGTATTCGGGGATTTTGTAGAGCGATTCCTGCTCCCAGCGGATGGCGCCCAGCAGGTTGTTCTTGAACACCACCACCTTGACCGGCAGGTTGTACTGCACGGCGGTGGCCAGCTCGCCCATCAGCATGGTAAACCCGCCGTCGCCCACCAGCGCCACCGAGGTGCGCTCCGGGTAGGCCAGCTGAGCGGCGATGGCATAGGGCACGGCGCAGGCCATGGAGCCCAGGTTGCCGGAGATGGAGTGCATCTGCCCGGACTTGACCGGCATGTGGCGCGCCCACCAGTGGGTGATGGTGCCCGAATCGCAGGAGACGATGGCGTCTTCCGGCAGCAGGCGGGCCAGCTCCCAGGCCACCACCTGGGGCTTCATGGGCACGTCCGGGCTGGAGGCGATCTGTTCCATGCGCCGGTTCCAGGCTTTCATCCCGGCCTGGGCCTGCGCCAGGAAGGAGCGGTCCTCCTTGCGCTTCAGCAGCGGGATCAGGGCCTGCAGCGTGCGCCGGCTGTCGCCCACCAGCCCGACCTCGACCGGGAAGCGCAGGCCGATGCGCCCGGGGGCCAGGTCGATCTGCACGCCGCGGGCCTGGCCGGGGCGCGGGTAGAACTCGTTGAACGGGAAGGTGGAGCCGACGATTAGCAGCGTGTCGCACTGCTCCATGGCCTCGCAGGTGGGCAGCGTGCCCAGATGGCCGATGGTTCCGGTGGTGTAGGGGCTGTCGTCGGGCAGCACGGCCTTGCCCAGCAGGGCCTTGGCCACCGGGGCGGCCAGCAGTTCGGCCACCTGCTCCAGCTCCGCGGCGGCCCCCAGCGCGCCCTGGCCGGCCAGGATGGCCACCCGCCTGCCGGCGTTGAGCACCCCGGCGGCGCGGCGCAGGGCCTCCGGGTCGGGCAGGCCCGAGGCGGCCGCATAGGCGTCGGAGGTGTGCCCGGGGATGTTGCGGAAGGAGTGCGCCTCGCCGGCTGCGGCCGGGCGATTCTGCAGGTCGTTGGAGAAGGTGATGTGGGCCACCCCGCGGCTGGCCAAGGCCTGGCGCACGGCGATGTCCACGGCCGTCTCCGCGTGAGAGGGGCCCATGATGCGGGTGGTGTGCACGGACACGTCCGAGAACAGGTGGTCCAGCCAGACGTCCTGCTGGCCGTAGGTGTTCATCAGGTCATGCTGGGTGTTGCCGGTGATGGCCAGCACCGGCTGGCCGTCCACTTTGGCGTCGTACAGCCCGTTCAGCAGGTGGATGGCTCCCGGCCCGCCGGTCGACAGGCAGGCGGCCATTCGCCCGGTGTATTTGGCGTAGGCGGCGGCCATAAAGGCGGCCGATTCCTCGTGGCGCACGCGGATGAAGCGGATACGATCCTGACGCTTGCGCAGGGCCTCGACCAGCCCCAGGTTACCGTCCCCGGGGATGCCAAAGATGGTGTCGATTCCCCAGTCCAGGATGGATTCAACAAAGACGTCGGCGGCAGTTGTGACCATAATGTTGCTCCTTTGCTGATATCTCCCCCTGGCGTTAATCATAGCCCATTCCGGCGGCGGACGCCCGCGAATGGGCCTTAAAAAAGCCCGGCCGGTGCGCACCGGCCGGGCTGGCTGTCTTTCAAAACGATCAGCCCGGGAACAGCTCGCCGTACTTGCGGTTCAGGTAGCGCAGGTACGGCCCGGTGTTCAGCGGGCTGCCGGTCGAGCGGCGCAGCAGCTCATCGGGCAGGAAGGCCCGGGCGTGGCGGTAGATGTTTTCCGTCAGCCAGGCCAGCAGCGGGCGGTAATCGGCGCGGGCCAGGGCTTCTTCCATCTCGGGCACCTGCCGGCAGGCGGCCTCGAAGAACTGGGCCGACATCACATTGCCCAGGGTGTAGTTGGGGAAGGAGCCGATGGTGCCGGAGGCCCAGTGGATGTCCTGCAGCGGACCGAGACGGTCGTTGGGCGGGGTGATGCCCAGCAGGGACTGCATCTGCTCCCGCCAGAACTCGGGCAGGTCCTGGACCTTCAGGCTGCCTTCGATCAGCCGCTTTTCCACCTCCACGCGCAGCATGATGTGGTAGTTGTAGGTCACCTCGTCGGCTTCCACACGGATGAAGGAAGGCTCGACCCGGTTGATCGCCCGGTAGAACTCCTCCAGCTCCACATCGGCCAGCTGTTCGGGGAAGTATTCGCGCAGGCGGCCGTAGTGGTTCTCCCAGAACATCCGGCTGCGGCCGACCAGGTTTTCCCACAGGCGGGACTGGGATTCGTGCAGGCCGTAGGACACGCCGGCCACGGCGTAGAAGTCCAGCAGGTCGGTGGTCAGGGCGGAGCGGGTCAGAGCGGGGTCGGCGCCCTGCTCGTACAGGGCGTGGCCGCTTTCGTGGAAGGCGCCGAAGACGGCCGCGGGCATCCAGCGCCGCTGGTAGCGGGTGGTGATGCGCACGTCCTGGCGGGTGAAGGAGATTTCGAAGGGATGCACGGTGGGGTCCAGCCGGCCGCGGTTGAGGTCGTAGCCGAACTTCTGCACCATCTCCAGGGCGAAGGCGCGCTGGGCCTCTTCGGGGTAGTCACGCTCGGTGAGGAAATCGATGCGCGGGGACGGGGCGGCCTTGGCCCGCGCCAGGATGGGGTCCAGCCCGGCGCGCAGCTCGGCGAAGAGGACCTGCAGCTGCGAAACGGTCAGCCCCGGCTCGTAGCGCGAGAGCAGCGCGTCGTAGGGGTGCTCGTCGTACCCCATGGCGTCGGCCACACGGCGGTTGAGCTCCACCATGCGCTCCAGGTAGGGGGCGAAGGCGGCGAAGTTCTCCCCGGCGCGCGCCCTGGCCCACACGGACTCGGTGACCGGGCGCAGCTCTTTCAGTTGGCTGACCACCTCGGCCGGCACGCGTCGCGTGATCTCGTAGGCCTGGCGGGCCTGCTCGACGGCCCGGCGGCGGTAGGAATCGGGGTCCTCGCCGGCCACTTCGGCCTCGGCGGCGCGGATCAGCTCCAGGGTTTTGGGGTCGGTGAAGGTCTCGAAGGCGATAGCTGATATGGTGGCGGCCTGCTGGCCGCGGGTTTCGGCCCCGCCGGGGGGCATCTGGGTGCCCGCATCCCAGGTGAGCAGGTTCAGCACACAGCACAGATCGTTGATCCGCGCCATGCGCCGGGCAAATTCGTCGTATGCGCTCATGCAGCGAACCTCCTGTAAGGGAATTCACCGCCGGGAAGGAGGCCCTCCCCGGCGGAACTTCTTCATCAGGCTCCGACTGAGAGCAGCGGATCGCCTGCGTTCATGGCCAGCGAGGTGACCAGGAAGAGCACCCGCCCGTCAGCCGGGGACTGGGCGGTCTGCAGGCAGCGGCCCCAGACGTCACGCACCTCGCCCAGCGGCTGGCCGCGGGTGACCGCCTGGCCAACTTCGACCGCAGGGTACCAGAAGCCGGCGTGCTCGCTGCGCAGCCAGAGGAAGTTCTTCAGCACCACCGTTTCGACGGGTTCAACCGGGCCGCCCGGGGTCATGCCGTAGCGGCGCATCACCCGGTGCACGCCGTCGATCAGCAGGGTGACGGACTCGCGCGGCCAGCGGCCCTGCCCGCCGGATTCGACCAGCAGGGCGGGGATGCCCGCGCCGGCCGCCGCCGAGAAGGTGGAGCCAAACCCGCCAGGTTTGCGCACCAGATAGGGGATGCCGAACATCTGCGCCATCTCCAGCGAGGCCATATCCAGTTCGGGCTGGCCGACTTCGGGGAAGAGCGTGAAGGGCACCAGCGCCTCCACCAGGTCGCCGCCGTGCATGTCGATGTAGTAATCCGCCTGCCGGATGACATTGTTGAACAACCAGGCGGCGATCTGCTCGGTAGGGCTGCCGTCCGGATTGCCCGGGAAAACGCGGTTGAGGTTAACCCCGTCCATGGGGTTGACGTAGATGGAGCGGGCGGAGAAGCCAGGCTGGTTCACCACCGGCACGATGATCACCTGGCCGTTCAGTCCGGCCGGGTCGAGGGTCTGGCCCAGCTCCAGCGCGGCGGCGATGGAGGCGTACTCGGCGGCGTGGATGCCAGCGGTCAGCACCAGTGTGGGGCCGCTGCCGGCTCCGTTGATCAGGTAGACGGGCAGTTCGTAGGGCTGGCCCGACACGTCGAACCGGCATGTGCCGGTGATTTTCTCGCCGGGGCGGGCCGTCAGGCTGCCAACAATCAGATCGGTACTCATAAAACCTCTTTTCCGGGCGGATCAGCGGCGGCGCAGGCCAGCGGTCGGGCCGACACTGCCCACCGCCGGGAAGCTCACCTTGCGGAACTCGTCGATAAACTCGGCCAGGTAATCGGCCAGGCTGTCGAGGATCTGGTTGCCCATCTCGGCGGTGGCGGTGGTGGGCTCGATGTCGTAGTCGGTGGCGCCGGATTCACCCACCTCCAGCATGTCGCCGGTCTCGGTCACGTCGGTCATCACGCCGTTGATCTGCATGGTGGCGCCCTTGAAGCGCACCACGCCCAGGTTGTCCAACTCGAGCGCGTCGGTCAGGCGCAGGTTCTTATGGTTGCGCGCCTCGGCCCAGTCCACCAGGGAGGGGTCGATGGCCAGCATGGCCGCGGTCTCGACATAGTCGGCGTGGCCGATCATCTTCCACTCCGGGTTGGCCACATGGGCCATGGTCCACCAGGAGGCGACCACCGCCGGCACCTGCTGCTGGCGCAGCCATTCGCCGCACTGGCGCAGGGCGGTGTGGTTGCCGCCGTGCCCGTTGACGAAGAGGAAGTGGGTGGCGCCGTATTTGAGCAGGTCGTCGCACAGGTCAATCAGGGCGGCTTTGAGCGTTTCCTCGCGCAGCGCCAGGGTGCCGGGGAAGACGGTGTGGTATTTGGCATAGCCGAAGGGCAGCACCGGGGTGACGATCACCTCGGCGCGTTCGGCCAGCCGGCGGGCCAGCTCGCGGGCCACCATCCAGTCGGTGCCGGTGGGCAGGTGACGGCCGTGCTGCTCGTTGGACCCGGTGGGGATGACCACGATGCCGGTCTTTTCAAAGGCCTGGCGGGCCTGCGGCCAGGTCATGCGCTCCAGAAAGTAACCTTTGGACATGATGAAGCCTCCTGATAGAGTTGTCTGACGGATGGGGGACTAGAGCAGACCGCGCTTGATCAGCTCCTGGGCGATCTGCACCGCGTTCTGGGCCGCGCCCTTGCGCACGTTGTCGGCCACCACGTAGTAGTTGAGCGCGTTGGGGCAGGAGATGTCCTCGCGAATGCGGCCGATGTGGATTTCGTTTCCGCCGGCCACCTTGAGCGGCTGGGGGAACTCCAGGTTTTCGATGTCGTCCACCACCTTCAGCCCGGGCTGGGCGGCGCAGGCCTCGCGGAAGCGCTCGGCGGAGACGTGTTCGGCTGTCTCCACGTTCAGGCTGACGGCGTGGCAGACCAGGGTGGGCACGCGGATGCAGGTGCAGGTGATGGCGATGGTGTCGTCGTGCAGCATGCGGCGGGTCTCGTGGACCATCTTCCACTCTTCGCGGGTGTAGCCTTCGGGGCCTTCAAAGGCGTCGATGAAGGGTATTAAGTTGAAGGCCAGCGGGTAGCGGAAGGCCGACGGGGGGCTGATCGGGTAACCGGCTGCCATATCCAGGGACTGTTTGCGCAGCTCCATCATGCCTCGCAGTGAGCCGCCCGAAGACGACTGGTAGGAGGAGGCCACGATGCGCCGGATAGGCGACAGGCTGTGCAGCACCTTGTAGGACAGGATCGAGGCCACGGTGGTGCAGTTAGGGTTGGCGATGATGCCCTTATGCCAGTCCAGGTCCTCGGGGTTGACCTCGGGGGTCACCAGCGGCACGTTGGGGTCCAGGCGGAAGTGGCGGCTGTTGTCGATGGCCACCGCGCCGCGGCGGGCGGCCTCGGGGGCCAGGACGGAAGAGACCTCTTCGCCGGTGGCAAACAGCGCGATATCGATGCTGTCGAAGGCCTCGGGGCGGGCCTCTTCGGTGTAGATGAGCTGGCCTTTGAAGGCCACCGGGGCGCCGGTCAGCGAGCGGTGCTCCAGCGCTTTGAGCTGGCCGACGGGGAAGTCGTACTCCTCCAGGATGCGAATCATGGTAGAGCCGACCAGCCCGAGGGCTCCCACGACAGCTACGGTATATGACTTCATGGTTCCTGTTCCTTCATTGATGGGGTGGTTTTATTTAGCTTCCATGTACGGGGACTTGTCCCGGTGCGGAGCCCCGCCATCCGGCAGGGGCAGGCCCTCATTCGGGGGCAGGTACGCAGCCAGGGCTTGGTACAGCGCCGCCGCGGCCGGTTTCCAGCAGCCGGCGGGGAGGGCGAAGCTGATGCGCCGTTCGGAGCGCCCGCGCCAGGCCGCCTGCAGTCCGGCGCGCTCCAGCGCCGCGGCGGCGCGAGCCTCGATTTCAGCCCGGCAGTCCGGGCGGGTCACCAGCGAGACCAGGCTCAGCCCCTCCAGCCAGCGCAGGTTCTCCAGCCCGGCCCGGGCCAGCTCGGGGCCAGCCAGCGCGGCTGTGTCACCGGCCGGGGCGGCCAGCATGTCCGGGCCGTCAGCGCAGCCAAGGGCCAGCATGCCGGTGTGCTGCTCGAGCGCCGCCAGCACTTCATCCGGCGGGCGCTGCCCGGCGGGCAACGCCGCCAGACGGACTTCGAGGAGGACGGCCAGGCCCACCAGCGGGCAGGAGTCTTCCGTTCCGGCGATGAGCGTGCCCGGGTGGTTCGAGAAGGTGGAGCGCACCCGCAGGGGCAAATTGTGGTCTGCAGCCAGGCGCACCGCTCCCGGATGCACGACTTTTGCGCCGAAGCGGGCCAGTTCCAGGGCGGCGGCGTATGAGATTCGCTCGCGGGCCGGGGCGCCGGGAATTACCCGCGGGTCCGCCGCGCAGAGGTACTCCACGTCGGTGTAAATATCGGCCCGCTGCGCGCCTGCCAGCAGGCCCACCAGCACACCGGAGGTGTCCGAGCCGCCGCGCCCCAGGGTGGTGAATTCGCCGCGGACCTGGCTGACGCCCTGGCCGCCGCACACCACCGGGATGCGGCCGCCGGCCAGCGTCTCGCGCAGCAGCGCGCCGTCCAGGTGCAGCGGGACGGCGCTCATGTGGACTTCATCGGTGCGGATGCCGGCCAGGCCGCCCGTCAGGCAGGCGGCCGGGAAGCCGGCCAGCTCCAGGGTGTGGGCCATCACCGCCGCGGAAATCATCTCGCCGGTGACGAACATGAAGGCGTAGGTGCGCGGGTCCAGCGGGCCGCCCTGGCCGCGCAGCAGGTCGAGCAGGGTATCGGTGGCGTAGGGGTCGCCGCGGCGGCCCATGGCGGAGATCACCAGGGCCACCTGCCGGCCGGCTTCGCGCTCGCGCCGGACGTGCTCGACCACCAGCTGGCGCCGCTCGGGGGTGGCAACCGACGTGCCGCCGAATTTCATGGAGAGAATGGCTGCGGGCAAGCGTTACCTCGGGAGGTCAGTGAGTCAGGGCAGGCCGGGCTGCTCTTCCAGACCGGCTTCGCGGGCGGCTTTGTCCAGGCCGAGCAGGGCAAAGGTGCTGGCTCCGGCTCGCAGGGCGGGCAGCAGCTTCTCTTCGGCAGCCAGCCGCCGCAGCCCGGCTTCCAGCACGTCTTCCAGCCGGTGCCGGGGGATGACCAGCACGCCGTCGTCATCGGCGAAGATCACGTCGCCCGGGTAGATGGGCGTTTCGCCGCAGAGGATGGGCTGGTTGAGCGTGCCGGGGCCGCTGCGCGTGCCGCCGCGCGGGGTCAGGCCTCTGGCCCAGACAGGAAAGCCGCTTTCACGGACCGCGGCTGCGTCCCGTGCCAGCCCGTCAACCAGCGCCCCGGCCGCGCCGCGCGCCTGCGCGCTGATGGTTACCATCTTTCCCCACAGGGCGCAGTGACCGGGTCCGTCGCTGGCGATCACCAGCACGTCGCCGGGCTGGCAGGCGTCCACGGCGTAGTGCAGCATCAGCGTGTCGCCGGGGCGGTTCAGGGCGGTTATGGCCGGGCCGATCATGCGGGCGCCCGGCCAGAGCGGCTTCAGGCCCTGGTCCAGCAGGGCCTCGGGCGGCAGGCTGTCGGCCACGTCGGCGGTGCCCAGCGGGGCAAAGCGCGCCAGCAGGTCTGCCGGCGGGCGGGGGATGTTCCGGTAAACAGGAAAAGCAGGAGAAGGCGTGGATGGCATGGTTACTGCAAGATGGATTGGGCGGAATGTGGAAAAGAAGGGAGGGCAGGGCTTGCTATAAAAGAGAATAGCAGGTAGATCGTCGACTGTCAACAGTTTAATGGGCGGAACGCACTTGACTTATTCTGTAGATTGTCTACAATAGACAGTACGCATGGCGCGGCCCGCTCCCCGGTGTACCATCCGTCAGTCCCGGGGGGCTGGCCCCCTGCGTGAGCGCTTTTTCCCATTTCATCCCAGGAAACATCATGAAAATTCTGGTTCTCAACCCCAACACCTCTACCACGGTCACCGAGCGGGTAGCCGGACTGATCCGCAAGATTGCCCGGCCGGATACCGAAGCGGTGGTGGCCCAGATTGAGCACGGCCCCGAATCCCTCGAGTCCTTCTACGATGAGGCCCTGGCCACGCCCTACACCATTCAGGCCGTGCGAAAGGCCAATGAAGAAGGCTTCGACGCGGTGGTGCTGGCCGCCTTCTGCGACCCGGGCCTGGAGGCCTTGAAGGAGATCTCTGACATCCCCGTCTACGGGCTGGAGGAGGCCGCCTTTTCGGTGGCGCTGCTGCTGGGCAACAAGTTCTCCATCCTGACCGAGAAAAAGCATAAAGAGAACGTCAAGCAGCAGCAGGTGCGCAAGCACGGGCTGGACCTGCGCTTCGCCTCGGTGCGCGCCCTGAACATGGGCGTGGTGGAAATTGCCACCGATCCTGAAAAGGTCAAGCGAACCGGTATTGAAGTTGCCCGCCGCATGGTGCAGGAGGACGGCGCGGAAGTGATCATCATGGGCTGCGCCTCCATGGCCGGCTATTCTGAAGACCTGGAGCGCGAGCTGGGCGTGCCCGTTATCGACCCGGTGGCGGTGACCTTCAAGATGGTCGAGGGGCTGACCGAGCTGGGACTGCGCCATTCCAAAGTCGGGCTGTACGCCAGACCCGCTCCCCAGAAAATGAACTGACCGGAGGATAGTTTTTCATGACACCCATGCGTGTGGTAATGGCTGACCCGCAGACCCCGGAGATGCGGGAGTTTTTACAGAACCTGGCCCGGGAATACGATCTGGTACTGGACGCGCCCGAAGCGCCCGGGCTGGAGGCCCTGCGCCCCTGCCTGGCGGAGGCGGAGGCGCTGATCACCCAGAAGGTGCCCGTGACGGCTGAGCTGCTGGCAGCCGCCCCGAAGCTGCGCGTCATCCAGAAGATGGGCAGCCGCCGCGACAACCTGGATCTGGACGCCATCGGCGCCCGCGGCCTGACGGTGGCCTTGATGCCCCTGCCCGGCTCGATGGCGGTGGCCGAGCATGCCATGGCCCTGATGCTGGCCTGCGCCAAGAAGATCGTCCCCGGGCATCACCTGACCGTCACCGGCGCCTACCGCGAGCTGGGGATCGAGCCCAAGGTGACCACCGAGCGGTCGCACGGCTTCCAGTGGATGAAAATCCCCGATTTGATCGAGCTGAACGGGCTGACCATGGGCATCTTCGGCTTCGGCGACATCGGCACCGAGATTGCCCGCCGCGCCCGGGCCTTTGACATGGAGATCATCTATCACAAGCGCCACCGCCTGGACCCCGAACTGGAAGCCGAGCTGGAGGTCAGCTATGTGACCAAGGAAGAGCTGCTGCGCCGCTCGGACGTGCTGGTGATGGTCTCGCCGCTGACCCCCGAGACGGAGAAGACCATCGGCGCGGCGGAGCTGGAGATGATGAAGCCCACCGCCATGCTGATCAACGTCAGCCGGGGCGGGGTGATCGACGAAGAGGCCCTGGCGGCTGCGCTGCGCGAGCGGAAGATCGCCTGCGCCGGGCTGGACGTGTTTGTGCAGGAGCCGGTGCCGTACGACCA
>DGEO01000017.1:92975-107552 GCA_002385985.1 Anaerolineaceae bacterium UBA3924
CGCCAGCCCCGCGCGGCCTTCGCCAACCTCAAACGCTTCGCTTCCGGCGAGCGGATGAAGCACCAGCTTGGTTGAGCAGGTTGGCGCCAGCATCCGGGGCAACCGAGTGACAACCTGCCCGGAGCAGGCGAACCGCTGCGACAATCCAATCACAGAAACCTCCTGATGCCGGGCCGCCGTCGCTTGATGGCGGCCCGGTGATTAAGCCAGATCCATTAATGGAGGAAACTATGTCCCATGAGCGTATCCTCACCTCCGCCTCTGCGCACGGCGAATGGACGGATTTGTTCCGCCACCAGCTTTCGCTGAGCCGGCTGCAGCCCGGTGAGCTGTGCCTGGTGGTGACCGACACAGCTTTCAACCCCGCCTATGCCCGGGCGGCCATGGACGCTGCCCGCTCGCTCGGGGCGCAGGTCTACCAGATCTGCCTGCCGGCCGAAGGTCCCCTGCCGGAAAAATCCTTCGGGGCGGCGGTGCGTGAGGCAGACCTGCTGGTGTATTCCAGCACGCATAAACTGCACTACTCCGAGCAGGTGCGAGAAGGGCTGGCTGCAGGCCTGCGTGTGCTGATGGCTGTGCAGCCGCTGCACGCCATGCGCCGGTTAAAAGGCGACCCGGAGGTGGTGCGCCGTTCCAAACAGGGCGCTGCCCGGCTGGCCCGCGCCAGCCACATCCGCATTACCTCGCCGGCCGGGACCGATCTGAGCATGGAGCGCGGCGACCGTCCGGTGGGTGCGCTGTACGGGCTTGCCGACGAGCCGGGGCATCTGGATTTCTTCGGCTGCGGCATGGTGCAGGTGGCGCCGCTGGAGGAAAGCGTGCAGGGCACCCTGGTGCTCAACACCGGCGACCAGATGTTTTACCTGGGCCGCTATGTGCACGAGCCGGTAGAAATCACCATCCGGGATGGGCGCATCACCGCCATCAAGGGCGGCCTGGATGCCCTTTTGCTGCGCAAGACGCTCGAATCCTTCCAGGATGAGAACGCCTGGCGGGTCGGACACATTGCCTGGGGCACCGACCGGCGAGCCAACTGGGCGGCACAGGCCCTCCAGTATGCCGATCCGGGCGCTTCGGGCGCGGACATTGAGTCCTATTACGGGAATGTGCAGGTGGAATTCGGCTCGAACAACGACGTGTGCTTCCAGGGCCGGATCGACTCGCGAGCCCATCTGGGCAACTGCCTGCTGGACTGCAGCCTGTACCTGGACGGCGAGGTGGTCATTCAGGGCGGTGAGTTCGTGGACGAGGCGCTGCGGTAGGGGCGGTGCGGTGCGAGGACTGCTCCGTGTGAGAGCGGCGGCCGAACGGCGAGCGTCCCGAAAAAGATGTCTCTTCGTTCATTTCAGTCTGGTCGAGTGTCACTTTTTTAGTAATCTGGCTGAACCCACTTGACATTCGTTTTTGGATATTGTATATTAAGTCATCTCCATAATGTCGACAATCGACTGTTAACGGTAGACACCCCAATACCAATACCCTTATCAACCCAGAAAAACCGCTGACCGGGCCGGCGCCTGTGATCTCCTGGAGGGTGCAGTCATTCTCCAGAACAGGGCCGGGCTCTTCTCGGCCTGATGCGCTCCGTGTCAGGCTGTCTGCTGGCGTATATTAACGCGCCGGCCCCTCCCTGAGGCGATTCCGTCTTCCGGCCGGAAGGCGTGCAATCCTGTAAGTCCCTGCGGAAGGAGGATGAACCACCTCGAGATCGTTTTTCTGACCCTAGGGGAAACTGCTTTTTCCACGTGTTCGTTCAAAAAGCTGAAGGAGAAAAGATGATGAAACACCCGCTGTACAAAGTTTTGCTGGCGCTGCTGGCCATGGTGATGCTCATCACGGCCTGCACGACCCCGGCGCCTGCGCCGACCCAGGCTCCCGCCGAGCCCGGCGGTCAGCCTGCGGCCACCCAGCCCCCCGCCGAACCCGGCGGCGAGGTTGAGCCCCCGGCTGAGCCGGCCGAACCGAGCATCAACGACACCCGGCCGCTGGTGGTGGCCATGCCGAATGATGTGACCACCTTCGAGCCCAACCAGCTGTCCACCCGCACCGACTCGAACATTGCCGAGCACATATTCGACCGCCTGCTCTACATGGACGCGAACCAGCAGCTGCAGCCCATGCTGGCCACCAGCTGGGAACTGCTGGAGGATAACAAGACCTGGCAGTTCAAGCTGCGCGACGACGTGTACTTCTGGGACGGCGAGCACTTCAACGCTGAAACAGTGAAGTTCGTTATCGAGCGCGGTCTGGATCCCCAGTACAACTGGACCGGCAACACCCCGGGCTATATCTTCAACTCGATCGGTGTTGTGGGCGCCGAAGTGGTGGATGAATACACCGTCAACATCATCCTGAGCGGCTTCCAGCCGGATGCCCCGGGCTACCTGGGCGAGGTGTTCATGCACCCGATCAAGTACTACCAGGAAAACGACCTGGAATACGTGGCCCAGAACCCGATGGGCTGCGGCCCCTACAAGCTGGTCAAATGGGTGAAGGACGATCAGCTGGTGCTGGAGCGCTGGGACGATTACTGGGGTGAGCTGCCTCCCATCAAGACCATCATCTTCCGCCCCATCCCCGAAGCCTCCACCGCTGTGGCTGAGCTGCTGGCCGGCAACGTGCATGTTGTCTCCAAGGTTCCGCCAGATCAGTCCCCGACCATCGACGCCGCTGATGGCGTGCACATGGCCCCGGTCAAGGGCGGCCGCCGCATCTACATCGGCTTCCAGCAGACCTGCAACGGTGACGGCTGCGAAGCGGTCCGCGATGTGCGCGTGCGCCAGGCCCTGAACATGGCTGTTGACGTGCAGACCATCCTGGACGGGCTGTTCTACGGACAGGGCGAGCGCGAGGGCGGCATGGTCAACCCGCCGCACAAGAATCCGGAAGTGAAGGCCTACCCCTATGACCCCGAGCGGGCCAAGGAACTGCTGGCTGAGGCCGGTTACCCGGACTGCTTCTCCACCACCCTGGCAACCCCCAACGGCCGCTACTCCAAGGATAAGGAAATCGCCATGGCTGTGGCCGCCGACCTGGCCAAGATCGGCTGCAACATCGAGGTGGTGCCCTACGAGTGGACCACTTACCAGACCATGATCCGCTCCAAGGAACTGCCCGCCCTGTACCTGCTGGGCACCGGTTCCTCCTTCCTGAGCGCCTGGTACGACCTGTCGGACCTGGTGAGCGTGGAAGCCTCCACCAACTACGTCAACTGGCAGAACGACGAGTGGGACGAGCTGGTGGCTCAGCTGGCTGAGACCTATGATCCTGAGGAGCGCAAGGTGATTACCGACCGGCTGCAGATGATTGTCCACGAGGATGCCCCCTGGCTGTTCATCTACATGCAGGTGGACTGGTACGCTGTGAGCGACCTGGTCGACTGGACTCCGCGTCCGGACGAGATCATGGACTTCCGTCACACCTCCTTTATCAACTAAAAGGATCCGCGGATACCTTCAGGTTGACGGATGTCTTTACGGAGAGCCGCTCCTCCCGCCCCCGTGGAGGGGCGGCTCTTTCAACCCCGGCGGTAACTACCGCTTGCATTCCCATCTTTCCGGTGTATAATTGTAGATTGTAGACAATCTACACTTCGGTCTTTTCCAAGCACGACGCACAATCTTCCACAGCCTCTTCGCCGGCCGTCCCACCCGGACGGGTTCCCGTCCCCCAACCGGCAGGGCGTGGAACCACAAGGAATCTGGCCAATGATCAAATATATTTTGCGCCGTCTCGCTCAATCGCTCATTGTGATGCTGGGGGTCAGTGTACTTGCTTTTGGTGTGCTGTTCTTGTCAGGCGATCCCACTTATCTGTATGTCAACGAACGGGCCAGCGCAGAAGCCATTGAACAGGTCCGGCACAATATGGGCTTTGACCGGCCGGTGTATGTTCAGTACTGGGATTTTCTCACGAAGGCAGTGAGGGGCGATTTTGGAATGTCGCTGAAATACGGCCAGCCGGCCATGCAGGTGGTCCTGGAGCGGCTGCCCGCCACCATCGAGCTGACCATGATCGGCATGTTTGTCGCGGTGGTCTTTGCCATCCCGGTGGGGGTGATCGCCGCGGCCAAGCGCAACACGCTGCTGGACGGCGGGCCGATGCTGCTGGCCATGATCGGCCAGTCGATGCCCGAGTTCTGGCTGGGTCTGATGCTCATCCTGGTGGTGGGTGTTCAGCACAAGATCCTGCCCATTTCCGGCCGCGTGCCCATTCTAGAGCCGCTCTTCGCCGGTGATTTCGCCACCCTGGTCGGAACCTTTCCCGACGCGCTGCGGCATCTGATCCTGCCGGGCGTTTCTTCCGGCGTTTGGTCGCTTTCGCGCAACGCCCGCCTGGTGCGCTCCAGCATGCTGGAGGTGCTGGGCATGGATTATGTGACCACCGCCCGGGCTAAAGGCGTCAAGGAGCAGCTGGTTGTGCTCAAGCATGCCTTCAAGAACGCACTCATCCCCATTGTGACCATCGTGGGCATGGAGTTTGGCTTCCTGCTGAGCGGGGACATTGTCATCGAGAACATTTTCGCCTGGCCCGGCATCGGCCGCCTGGTGGTTTTCGCCATCAACCAGAAGGACTTCAACGTGGTGCAGGCATCGGTGATTGTCCTGGCTTTGCTGTTTGTGGGGCTGAACCTGCTGGTGGACATTCTCTACACCTGGCTTGACCCGCGCATTCGTTACAGTTAGGAGACAGCAGTCATGCAGGGAACAAACCGGGTTTGTTTAGGAGCGAAATCATGAGTGAAGTAACCACCGCAACCCCCGTTGTTGTGAAGCCGCAAAGCCAGCGCCGCCGGGTGACCACCCTGGACCGCATGTGGCGCAGCCTGTTGAAGGCCAAGTTCCCGCTGGTGGCTCTGGTTATTCTAGGCGCGATCATCATCCTGGCCGTTGGCGCGCCAACCTTTTCACCATACGATCCCAATGCCATGGACCTCAGCGTCCGCCTGCTGCCGCCAGCCTTTGCCGAGGGCGGCAACCCGGCCTACCCGCTGGGCACCGACGGCATGGGCCGCGACGTGCTCTCGCGCCTGATTTTCGGCGCGCGGGTATCGCTGATTGTGGGCTTCACGGCTGTGTTTGTGGCCGGGACCATCGGCGTCACGCTGGGTGTTATCGCCGGCTTTTTCGGCGGCAAGGTGGATGATGTGATCATGCGCCTGGCTGACATCCAGCTGGCTTTCCCCTCCATTCTGCTGGCCATCAGCGTGCTGGCGGTGCTGAATGCCCAGCGAGGGGTGGAAGTCTCGAACCGCACCATGCTGCAGAACCTGATGCCGCTGATTTTGACCCTGGGTGTTTCCAACTGGGTCACCTATTCGCGCATGGCCCGCTCAGTCACTCTCTCGCTGCGCGAGAAGGAATTTGTGGAAGCGGCCCGCGCCCTGGGCGATTCCAAGCTCTCCATCATGTTCCGCAACATCCTGCCCAACTCGCTCGCTCCGCTGATCGTGCTGGGGTCGTTCAATGTGGCTTCGACCATCCTGGCGGAAGCCTCGCTGTCCTTCCTGGGTCTGGGTGTGCCCCCGGCGGTGCCCACCTGGGGCGGCATGCTCGCTGAAAGCCGCGAGATGCTGATCACCGGGGTGTGGTGGCTGGCCACCATTCCGGGCCTGGCGATCATGATCACCGTGATCTCAATCAATATCATCGGTGACTGGCTGAGAGACTTCTACGACCCGAGGCTGAGGAATTAACCATGGCGAAACTGCTGGAAATCCAAGACCTGCAAGTCCGTTTCTTCACCCCCGAAGGGGTGGTGCGTGCAGTGGAAGGGGTCACCCTGCACATCAATGAAGGCGAGACGCTGGCTGTGGTGGGAGAGTCCGGCTGCGGCAAGTCGGTCACCGCGCGCTCCATTATGCGCCTGATCCCCAATCCCCCCGGGAAGGTGACCGGCGGCTCGATCCGCTTTAACGGTAAAGACGTGCTGGCTCTGGAGGGGGACGAGCTGCGCCAGCTGCGCGGCGGCGACGTGGCCATGATCTTCCAGGAGCCCATGACCTCGCTCAACCCGGTCTTCACCATCAAAGACCAGCTGACCGAAGCCATCATCCTGCACCAGAAGGTCAGCCGCGAAGAGGCGGTGAACCGGGCCGCCCGCCTGCTGGAGCTAACGGGCATCCCCTCGGCCCGCGAGCGGCTGGAGTGCTACCCGCACCAGCTGTCCGGCGGCATGCGCCAGCGTGTGATGATCGCCATGGCCATTTCCTGCAACCCCAAGCTGCTCATCGCCGACGAGCCGACCACCGCGCTGGACGTGACCATCCAGGCGCAGATCCTCCAGGTGATGCGTGACCTGAAGGAAGAGTTCGGCATGGCCATTATGCTGATCACCCACGACCTGGGGGTGGTGGCGGAGATGGCCGAACGGGTGGCGGTGATGTACGCCGGGCACATTGTGGAAACCCGCTCGGTGACCGACCTGTTCAACGACCCGCAGCACCCCTACACCGAGGGGCTGCTCAACTCCATTCCCAGTGTGGAAACGGTGGTGGAGCGGCTGCATGTGATCGAGGGCAACGTGCCCAACCTGCTCGACCTGCCCAGCGGCTGCGCCTTCCGCGACCGCTGCCCGTATGCCCTGGACCGCTGCGCGGAGGAAATGCCCCGGCTGACCGAGGTGCGGCCCGGGCTGGAGGTGGCCTGCTTCAATTACCGCGATCTGCGCGAGCAGCGCGCCCTGGCGGAGGCGGCCGTTCGCGTTCCCGCCCAGGCGCGCGAAGCTGTTCCGCAGAACGAGCGCGAGCCGCTGGTGAAGGTGGACAGGCTGGTCAAGCACTTTGTGGCTGATAAGGGCTTTCTGGGACGCGGCAAGAAGTATGTTCACGCCGTGGACGACGTGTCCTTTGAAATCTACGAAGGCGAGACCTTCGGCCTGGTGGGCGAGTCGGGCTGCGGCAAAACCACCACCGGGCGGATCATCGTCGGCCTGGAGCAGCGCACCTCGGGCGACGTGATCATCATGGGCAAGTCCATGTACGGGCGCACCCCTGCCGAACAGCAGCAGCTGCGCAAGGACGTGCAGATCATCTTCCAGGACCCCTACTCCTCGCTCAACCCGCGCATGCCTGTCTCCACCATCATCGGTGAGGGGCTGCGCATCCACGAGCACCTCTCCGCCAAGGAGAAGGAGAAGCGCGTGCTGGAGATCATGCGCCAGGTGGGGCTGGAGGATTATCACATGGAGCGCTACCCGCATGAGTTCTCCGGCGGGCAGCGCCAGCGCATCGGCATTGCCCGGGCGCTGATCCTGGACCCCAGGTTCATCGTCTGCGACGAGCCGGTTTCGGCGCTGGACGTGTCCATTCAGGCGCAGATTCTCAATTTGCTGCGCGATCTGCAGCAGACCCGCAACCTGACTTACCTGTTCATCGCCCACAACCTGGGGGTGGTCAAGCACATCTCGGACCGCATCGGCGTGCTGTACATGGGTCAATTACTGGAAGTGGCCACCAAAGAGGAGCTGTACAGCCACCCGCTGCACCCCTACACCCAGGCGCTGCTCTCGGCGGCGCCGCGGCCTCACCCGGAGCGCAAGAGCCAGCGCATCCTTCTGGAGGGCGACATCCCCAGTCCCATCAACCCGCCGAGCGGCTGCCGCTTCCGCACGCGCTGCCGGTATGCCAGCCCCGACTGTGCCGAGCGGCCTTACCAGCTGCGCGATGTGGGCGCGGGGCATATGGTGGCCTGCGGCCGGGTGTAGTCCCGGGCAGTATCACGCATCAGGAGGAAGCTTCTTTACAACTCTTTCAACCTTGCTGCTCAGCATGACCCACGGGAGGGCGGTCATGCGAACCAGGCAGCTTCATGAACCCCTGCGGTTCAAACCACACTTCGGCCTCACCGCCGACCAAATCTTATCTGGAGGTTATGCATGATCACTCGTTTACATCATATCGGGCTGGTGGTGGAAAATCTGGACGCCGCGGTCAAAAATTATGAGAAGCTGTTTGACTTCAAGGCCTACGATTTCCGCAACGACCAGGGCAAAGGCTTTCAGCTGGACGCCCGCATCATGATGCCGAACGGCTGCTGGCTGCACCTTGTGCAGAACTGGAACCCCGAGTCGCGAGTCAACAAGTTCCTGCAGCAGCACGGCGAAGGTCTGGAGCACATCGCTCTGGAGACGGACAACATCGAAGCCGATGTGGCCTACCTGCGGGAAATCGGCGTTCCGCTGTTTGAGGACAAGATCTTCAACGCCGCCGACGGTTTTGAAGCCTTTGTGTACCCCGAGGACGCGATTGGTTTTACCGTTGAGCTGATCCAGCCCCATACGACCTCCTACGGCTGGGAGGCCGAAAAATGCAATAACCCCAACCTGCTGGGGCTGCAGCACATCGGCGTGGCGGTCAAGGACGTTTATAAAGCCGCCAGGCGCTTTGAAAAGCTCTTTGGCCTCAAGGCCGATGGTCTGCGCACCGACCAGCACTACGGCACCCAGAAGGATATGATGATCGAACCGGGCAACGACCGCCTGTGGCTGCACCTGGTGGAAAGCACCGACCCGGAAAACCGCGTGACCCAGTTCATGGCCAAGCACGGCGAGGGCCTGGAGCACCTGTGCTTCGAGTTTGACGACATCCGCAAGGCCGTCCGCCGCGTGCAGGAAGCCGGCGTGCCGCTGTACCAGCACAAGATTTATCTGGACCGCGCCGACGGATTCGAGGCCTTTGTATATCCGGAATACAACCACGGCGTCACCGTTGAACTGATTGAGCCGTACCCCACCAGCCGCGGCTACCGCCCGCCTGAAACGCGCGGTCTGCTCAAAGCGGCCGGTGCTGCACGCTAACAACACAATTTGGAGGCTGAAATGACAGCAAAGGTTCTGGAAATCGGTACTGCAAAAGCCGCCCCCGGCACCGTCGGCCGCGGCGCGATTGTCGCCGGTGAGCATCCCGGCGGCGGCAGCCTGGAAATGCCCCTGACCATCATCAACGGCGCCGGCGACGGCCCGGTGCTGTGGCTGAACGGCGGCATCCACGGTGACGAACCGCAGGGCGCCATTTCCTTCATCAATCTGATCCACGAAATTGACCCGAAGAAGCTGAACGGCGCGCTGGTGCTGGTTCCGGCCATGAACGTGCCGGCCTTCGAAGCGAGCAAGCGCGGCAACCCGCTGGACATGTTCGCCTACGACATGAACCGGGTGTACCCTGGCTCGCCCACCGGCCGCTACACCGAGCGCCTGGCCTGGGCGCACAAGGAAGCTCTGGTCGCGAACGCTGACATCGAGATCTCGGTGCACTCGGGCGGCGATCACTCCTTCCTGTCGGCCACCATTTTCGCTTCCCCCGATCCCGGTTCGCAGGAACTGGCTCAGGCCATGGGAAAGGGCTGGAACCTGATCCTGAGCTCGCCGCATCCCAAGGGCAGCCCGATGGCCGAGATGTTCGAGCAGGGCAAACCCGCCATCAGCATTGAGCTGGGCGGCTCCTGCCACTACATGCCGCAGGACTTCCGTGCCGACGGCCGCGCGCTGACCGACGCCTACCTGAACGTCATGCGCCACTACGGAATGATTGAAGGCGAGCCGGAATACGAAGAGAAGTGGTACACCGGCGTGCAGGTCGCCGTGCTGGCCAACCGCAGCGGCCTGTGGGTGGCTGAGCCTGATTTCGAGTTCAAGAAGTGGGCCAGGCAGGGTGACGTGTTCGCCCGCATCTACAACCTGTACGGTGAAGAGCTCGAGCAGATCAAGGCCCCGTGCGACGGGTTCGCCTTCGGCCTGCGCACCACGCCGGCCACCCATGCCGGTGACTGGGCCATCTTCTACGCCCGCATTGACGGCGAGATGACCGAACTGGTGAGAAAAAGGAAATAAGAACAGAATACCAGGAGAATTCTGATGACGATTGCTTTGGAACGCAAGAAATCCGATAAACTGGCGGCTGTGGGCGGCGTTGGTATTCGCACCAAGCTGCTGGATATCACCGCCAAGCTGGACGATGTGGTTCTGATGGGCCGCGGCGACCCTGATCTGCCCACCCCGCCGCACATCATTGAAGCGGCCAAGCGCGCCCTGGACAACGGCGCTACCCACTACACCCACGTGCGCGGCAACATTGAGCTGCGCCGGGCCATCGCCGAGAAGCTCAAGCGCGACAACAACCTGGACTACGACCCGGAGACCGAGATCATGGTCACCGTGGGCGCCGAAGAGGCCGTGTTCCTGGCCATGTACGCGCTGCTGAACGAGGGCGACGAAGTGCTGGTGTGCGAACCGCGCTACACCTCCTACGACGAAGCCATCCTGATGTGGGGCGGCAAGCCGGTGGTGGTGCCCTGCGATCCGGATGAGGACTTCCTCTTCAAGCCGGAGAACATCCGCAAGGCCATCACCCCGCGCACCAAGGTGATCTCGCTGGTCAACCCCGGCAACCCGATCGGCATGCTGGACCCCGAAGTGGTCGAAGAGATCGCCAAGATCGCCATTGAGCACGACCTGATCGTGATCAGCGACGAGATTTACGAGAACATCATCTTCGACGGCACGAAGCACCTGTCGATGGCGGCGGTGCCGGGCATGCGCGAGCGCACCATCACCGTCAACGGGCCGTCCAAGTCCTACGCGATGACCGGCTGGCGCTGCGGCTTCCTGGCTGCGCCCGCCCCGATCTGCGAAATGCTCACCGAGCCGGCGCACACCATCGCCATCTGCTGCCCGGCGGTCACTCAGGCCGCGGCTCTGGCTGCCTACACCGGCCCGCAGGAGCCTGTCAGGCAGATGCGTGAAATCTACAACGAGCGCCGCGTGATGATGATGAAGGCCCTGGACGAGATGGGGCTGAAGTACGTCAACCCCCGCGCTGGTTTTTATCTGTTCACTGACGTGACCAGCCTGGGCATGGACCCCGAAACCTTCTGCACGCGCCTGCTGCAGGAAGCCCGCGTGCTGGTTTTCCCCGGTTCGCTGTTTGCCGACCCGACCAATCGCTTTGTTCGCATCTCGCTGCTTTCGCCGACTGCCCGAATTGAAGAGGCCATCCGCCGGATGAAGCAATTCGTGGCCAGCGTGAAGGCATAGCCGGTCTCCGCTTTTTCTTCTCCTCCTCCACGGGTTCCGCAGTCTTTCGCATGGGCTGCGGAACCCAACCGGGGGAGGGAAGGATGCGGCCGGGCCGCGACAGGGCAAGGAGCCACACCGTGTACGAACGACTGAAAGATGTATTCGCCTTTATCGACGCGCACCAGGATGAGTTCGTGCGCGACCTGCAAACCCTGCTGCGGCAGCCCAGCGTTTCGGCGCAGAAGCTCGGCCTGCAGGAATGCGCAGACCTGCTGGTAGACCTGCTGAAAAAAGACGGCCTGCCCGCTTATGCATCCCCCACCGACGGAGGACCGCCGGTGGTTTTCGCAGATATTCCCACCAGCCGGCCGGACGCCAAAACCCTGCTGTGCTACGGGCACTACGATGTGCAGCCGCCCGAGCCGCTGGAGAAGTGGATCTCGGACCCCTGGGCGGCCAACATCATCGACGGGGTGATCTACGCTCGCGGCGCCACTGACAACAAGGGCGGGGTAATGGCCTTCGCCAAGGCCGCTTACGCTTTCCAGCAGGTGCTGGGCGAGCCGCCCGTGCGGCTGAAGTTCCTCTTCGAAGGCGATGAGGAAATCGGCAGCCCGCACCTGGAAGGCTGGTGCCTGAACAACATCGACCTGATCCAGGCCGACGGCATGCACTGCCTGGACGGGGACATCTCCGGTTCGGTCAACTCGCCGCAGGTGGAGCTGGGGCTGAAGGCCATCCTCTACGTGGAGCTGGTGGCCAAAGGCCCGCGCGCCGACGTGTACTCCGGTGACGCCGCCTGGGTGAAGAACCCGGCCTGGCGGCTGGTGCAGGCGCTGAACACCATGGTGGACCCGGAAGGGAATGTGATCATCGACGGCTGGTACGACGACTTCCAGCCCCCCGACGAGGACGACGAGTTCCTGCTGCGCACCGAAGCCGAACGGCTGGACATGGACGCGGTGCTGGATCACTTCGGCATCGACGAGCTGCCCTGGGGAAAGAGCCCTTACGAGCTGATGAAGCGGCGCCAGTATTACGGCACCTGCACCATCTGCGGGCTGACCAGCGGCTATCAGGGCGAGGGCCTGAAGACCATCGTGCCTTCGAGCGCCAAAGCCAAGGTGGACTTCCGCCTGCCGCCGCGCCTGATGCCCGAAAAGCAGGTCGAAAAGCTGCGCGAGCACCTGATGCGGCGCGGCTTTGATGACATTGAAATCAACGTGCTGACCGCGCGGGGAACGCCCTACAAGATCCCCTACTCCGAAGACCTGGCTCAGGCTGTGATCGAAGCGGCCACGGAGATCTTCGGCGCGCCTCCGGTGGTGCACGGGCTGACCCAGGAGGACATCATCAAGAGCGTGGTCGACATGCCGGTGGTGATCACCGGGTTTGGCCCGCCTAACTCCAATCTGCACGCGCCCAACGAGAACATGCCGGTGGACAGCTTCATCCGCGGGATCAAGTACGCGGCGGCCATCATGGAGTCGTTCGCCCGCCGGTAGACCGCTCACGATCTAAGAACACGGGCGGGCGGTCTAGAGCCGTCTGCCTGCTTCAGAGGAGAATCCCATCATGTGTTACATGCTCGCTGTTGGCAAAAATGCATCTGCGGATGGCTCGGTGATGGTGGCGCGCAACTGCGACTCCAACTCCACCGAGGCCCAGCAGATCGTCTCCGTGCCGCGCCGCAGATACCCGGCCGGGACGATGATCCGCATCCCCGACACCAACAACATTTCCATTCCCCAGGTCGAAGAGACCTACGCCTACACCGCCATCCTGCGCGTGGCCGAGGGTGAGGAAATCCCCATGGCCGCCGGCGGCATCAACGAGTTCCAGCTGAGCGCCGGCGCTTCGACCGGCGGCTGGGTCAAGCCGGAAGTGGCCAGGCTGACCCCCTGGCCGGATACCGTGCTGGGTGATTACGTCATGACCCTGGTGCTGGAGCGCTGTAAGACCGCCCGCGAAGCCGTGCAGTGGCTGGGCAAGATGACCGAGGAGTACGGCGCCCGCACCGACAACTACATCCTGGCCGACCCGAACGAGGTCTGGCTGTTCGAGCAGTACCAGGGCTATCACTGGGCGGCCGCCCGCGTGCCCGATGACTGCTTTGTGGTGGAAGCCAACTCCTTCCGCCTGGCCGAGATCAACCCGGACGACCCCGACAACTACATGTGTGACCCGGACCTGATCCCCTTCGCCATCAAGCACGGCCTGTGGGATCCGAACTCCGGCGAGCCTTTCCACGCCTCGCGCGCCTACGGCACCAACGAGATCAACCGCCCGCGCGGCGCCAACGGGGAGTACGCCCAGCCTTACTACAGCCTGCACCGCATCTGGCGGGGCATCAGCCTGCTGGCTCCGTCCACCAACCTGGACCCCTACGAGCCGACCAAGGAATACCCGCTGTTCGTGAAGCCCGACCGCAAGCTGACCCCCGAGGACCTGATCAACGTGCTCAAGGACACCTATGAGGGCACCGAGCTGGACGAGTACTCGCCGCTGGACGAGCAGTACCCGACCATGATCGACCCGGTCACCGGGCACTACCGCTACTCGCCGGCCTGGTGCAAGTCTCGCATCATCGGCTGCCCGCAGACCATCACCTCCTGGGTGACTCAGAGCCGCTCCTGGCTGCCCAACGAAATCGGCGGGCTGCTGTGGGCCGGTCTGGCTGCCACCGCCGCCAGCCCCCATATCCCCTTCTACGCCGGCAACACCCGCACCCCGGTCGAGTACCGCACCGGCCTGGCGGGCAACAAGGGCGCCTATACCAAGAACTCGGCGTACTGGCTGTTTGAGAATATCGGCAACCTGATGAACCTGTTCTATCAGGGCACCGTGGATCTGGTCAAGCCGGTCTGGTGCGAGTTCGACCGGCGGCTGTACGATCTGCAGCCCGTGGTGGAAGAGACTGCGCTCAAGCTGTACAAAGAAGACCCGGCCCGCGCGGTCAAGTTCCTGACCACCTACTCCAACGGCGTAGCCCATGAGGCCCTGGAAGTGGGCGAGGACATGCTGGCGAAGATGTTCACCCGCATCGCGCTGGTGAACAATCCGCAGACCTCCCGCGGCTACGAAGACCCGAAGACCTGGAAGAGCGCGGCCTTCATCTACTAATCGGCCAACCTGTGCCTTACCGGGGAGCGCTCTGCGCTCCCCTTAATGTTGACCATTTTTCTACGCAATGAGGGAACCATGAAACTGAGCATCGATTGGTACAAGCGCAAGACGGCGCAAATTCAGGCCCAGATGGATGCGGAAAACCTGGACGGCCTGCTGCTGCTGGATCCGTACAACATTTTCTACGCCACCGGCTTCTTCCACCAGTCCACCGAGCGGCCGCTGGGCTGCTACATCCCCGTTTCGGGACAGCCGACCTTCTACGTGCCCCTGCTGGAGCAGGAAATGGCCCAGGAGACCTGGGTGCCGAACGTCAAAGGGTACTTTGACTACCCCGGCCTGTTGCACCCCCTGATCTGGATGCTCAAAGACATCCCCGCCAAACGGCTGGGCGTGGACCCGCTGAAGATTCGCGACTTCCGCCGGGGGCAGGCTGTC
>DGEO01000046.1:0-1126 GCA_002385985.1 Anaerolineaceae bacterium UBA3924
GGCTGCTCCTCCACCCGGCCGAAACGTTTGATACCGTTCGCGCCCTGGCCACCTGGATGACCTGGAAGTGCGCCGTGGCCGACAGCCCCCTGGGGGGCGGTAAGGGCGGCGTGGTGGTCGACCCGGCCACCCTCTCTGACGGCGAGAAAGAGCGCCTGGTGCGCGGCTACGTCAACGTGATGTGGCGCAACATCGGTCCCCGCCAGGACATCCCCGCGCCGGATGTTGGCACCACCCCGCAGATGATGGGCTGGATGATGGACGAATACTCCCGCCTGGTCGGCCAGTACACCCCGGGCGTGATCACCGGCAAGCCCCTGGGCGGCGGCGGTTCGGCTGGCCGCACCGAAGCCACCGGCTACGGCGTGATCTTCAACGTCCGCGAAGCCATGAAGCACCTGGGCCTGGATCCCAAGCAGTGCACCGCGGCCATCCAGGGCTTCGGCAACGTGGCCCAGTTCGCCTCCATCGGCTTCATTGAGATCCTGGGCGGCAAGGTGCTGTGCGTCTCCTGCTGGGACCGCGAGGACCGCAAGTCCTACACCTTCTTCAAGGCTGACGGCATCGACCCGCACTTCCTCAAGTCCATCACCGACCAGTACGGCACCATCGACAAGGCCAAGGCCCGCGAGGCCGGCTACACCATCGAGGACGGCGACTGCTGGATCGAGAAGGACGTGGACGTGCTGATCCCGGCCGCGCTCGAGGGCCAGGTGACCGGCGAGACCGTCAAGCGCATCAGCCCGAAGGTCAAGATTCTGGCGGAAGCTGCCAACGGCCCCACCACCCCCGAGGCCGACGAGTTCCTCAAGAACAGCAGCATCTTCGTCATCCCGGACTTCCTGTGCAACTCCGGCGGTGTGACCGTGTCGTACTTCGAGCAGGTGCAGAACGACATGAACTTCTACTGGACCAAGGAAGAGGTCCTGGAGAAGCTGGACACCAAGATGACCCAGGCCTTCCACGGCGTGCTGGACATGAGCCTGGAGCACAAGGCCTACATGCGCGACGCGGCCTACATGGTGGCCATCGCCCGCGTGGTCAAGGCCATGCAGCTGCGCGGCTGGGTCTAGGTCGATAAGTAGTTACTCTGAGGAGAGGGAGCTTTCGCTCCCTCTCTTTTTTT
>DGEO01000046.1:1397-14890 GCA_002385985.1 Anaerolineaceae bacterium UBA3924
CCCCCCCGGTGCCATAGTGCACCCCCATTGGTATTGTTGTAGAATCATCCCATCAAGCTCCGGAGTGAAAGGTTAGGGGTCTGATCGCGGTAAGAGGTTTTCATACCAAAGCCTTTCGATGGCTGATCTGTGCGTTCTACAGCCTGTTCAGCACCGTAGTCCTGGTGGTCCCGCACCAGCTGGCCTACCTGGTGTATGAGCCGCTGCGCCAGAATCTCTTCGCCGCCGGATTGGTGCTGCTGGGGCTGAGCATTGTGCTGGGCCTGGCGCTGGTGTTCAACCTGCGGCGGTCGCTGGTCCTGGGCGTTCACTTAGCCGCCGGGATGGCGCTGCTGGTGATGGCGGTCATTCTGTTCTCCTCCGGCTCGCCGTTTATTGCCCTCAGCCTGGTGTTGTTCGGCTTGTTCAGCGGGCTGACTCCGCTGCTGGAGCCGCCCCGGGTGCGAGCCGCCACGCCGTGGGGAGACCTGTTCCTGCTGGCAGCGGGGGTTATTGCCCTGGCCAACGGTGTGCTTCTGCTGCTGCGGCCGGGCGCGCTGACCACCCCGGTGCTGGAATTCGACCTGCGCTGGGAGCGGACGTTCGGCCTGCTCTTCCTGCTGATGGGCGCGGCGCTGGCCGGGCTGCAGATGTGGCCCGATCTGCGCAGGCGGCTGGGGCGCTGGCCCATCCGCCTGGCGCCCGTGCTGGGCCTGGCTTACCTGGCCTTCTTTGCCTCGGCCGTGGTGCCCGAGCGCTTCGGCCTGGCCGGGGTGATCTATCTTTTCCTGGGGGCGGCGCTGTTGTGCTCGCCCTTCTGGCGGCGCGCCGCCTCGCTGATGGACGACACCAGCCTGCGCTCGCGGCTGGGGATGGCCCTGGCGCTGGCCACCGGCGTCCCGCTCATCCTGACCGTGACCATGATCTCGAACCTGGAGGAGCAGCTCTCCCGGCAGAACGCGCTGTCGATGGCCGAAGGCCACGCCATGGGCCTGGCCGACAGCGTATCCGCCTACATTCGCCTGCACCGCGCCGGGCTGAGCCTGCTGGCCGGGACGGAGGGGCTGATGGACATGCCCCGCTCGCGCCAGGAGCGGCTGCTGGCCGAGTTCGCCGCCGCCTACCCCGACGCCACCGCCTTTTCCATCTACTCCGTTGACGGGGAGGTGCTGGCCACCACCAACCGGCTGCTGGCCATTCCGCTGCGCGGCAGCCCGGTGTTCCAGTCCCTGCGACAGGACCGCCAGGCGGCCATCGAGGAGCTGGTCTCCCCGATTATCCGCCGGCCCGTGCTGCGCTTCTATCACCCGGTGCTCGACAGCCAGGGGCGCTTGATCGGGGCGGCCACGGCCACGCTGCTGACCGAGCGCATCTCCAACATGCTGCGCGACCAGTCGCACCTTTCGGGACCGGTGTTTTACCTGGTGGATTCGTCCGGCCGCCTGCTGGCCCACCCCGATATGCAGCAGACCGCCCGGCTGAGCGATCTTTCGGACACGCCCCCGGTGCAGGCCTTCCTGACCGGGCAGAGCCGCACCCGGTCCTACTACAACCCGGGGGGCAGGGAGGGCGGCTGGCTGGTGACCTACACCCGGCTGCCTGAAACCGGCTACGGGCTGGTGGGCGAGCAGCCGGTCTCAGAGGCGCTGCTGAGCTTCCACACCGGCCGCGACCTGGCCCTGGGCGTGCTGCTGATCTTCCTGCTGATCGTCAGCTTCGTCGGCACGCTGCTGGCCCGGCGCCTGGCGGTGCCGCTGAACGCGTTGGCCGCCGCCGCCGATGCCCTGGCGGCCGGCAATTACCAGGCACCCGTGCCCTCCTCGGAGGTGCGCGAGATGAACCGCCTGGCCCGCTCCTTTGAGCTGATGCGCGACCGCCTGCTGGCCCGCACCGCCGAGCGCGAGCAGGCCCAGCGCGCCCTGGAGGAGCAGCGCCGCCTGCTGCAGACCACCCTGGACCAGGCCGCCAGCGGCATCGCCGTGATCGACACCGGCGGGCGCATCATTTTCGCCAACCGTGCCCTTCTGGCCCTGGCCGGCCTGCCGCCCGACACCCGGCTCCCTCTGGAACCGTACATCTGGGGCCAGGCCTACGACGCCGAAGGCAGGCCGGTCCCTCCGGACGAGTGGGTCTACCGGCGGGCGCTGCGCGGCGAGACGGTGCTGGATAACGAAGTGCGCATTGAGCCCCCGGACGGCAGCTCCTACAACGTGCTGATCAACGCCTCGCCCATGCTGGACGCCGACGGTGAGGTGCAGGGCGTGGTGATGGTGTTCAACGACATCACCGCCCGCAAGGCTGCCGAGGAGGCCCTGCGCCAGGCCAACGAGCTGCTGGAGGAGCGCGTGGCCGCGCGCACCGCCGAGCTGAGCCTGGCCGCCTCGCGCATGGAGACGGTGCTGCGCTCGCTGCCGGTGGCCGTCTGGATTACGGACGAAAACGGCCGCATGGTGGAGGTTAACAGCTCGGTGCCGCTGGTGTGGGGCGAGGACGCGCCCATGGCGGAAAACGTGGAAGATTACCGCCGCTTCTCCGCCTGGTGGCCCGACACCGGCCAGCCGCTGAAGCCGGAGGAGTGGCCGCTGGCCCGCGCCCTGCGCGGCGAGACCATCGTGGGCGAGGTCATCGACATTCAGCGCTTTGACGGCCGCCGGGCCACGCTCATCACCGGCTCCGCGCCTATTCTGGACCCGGAGGGGCGCATCACCGGCGCCGTGGCCGTGGCCCAGGACATCACCCGCCAGCGCGAGCTGGAAGAGGTGGCCAACCGCGCCGCCCGCGAGGCCCGCCGCTGGGCCATGGAGACCGAGGCGGTGTTCAACTCCATCGGCGACGCGGTGCTGGTGTATGACCAGTACGGTGTGGTCCGGCAGGTGAATCCCGGGGCGGTGCGCATCTGCGGCTTCAACCCGGTGGGCCTGTCGGGCGTGCAGGTCTCGGACCGGCTGCGCCTGTACGAGAACTACCCCCTGCCCGAAGAGGACCCGCCCTACATCAAAGCCCTGCAGGGAGAGGCGGTGGTCAACCAGCGGGTGACCTTCAACCATCCAGAGGCCGGCGACCGCACGCTGCTGATTTCCGCCTCGCCGATCTACCTGGGCGAAGAGATCACCGGCGCGGTGGCCGTCTGGCGCGACGTGACCGAGCACGAGCTGCTGGTGGAGGAGCACCGACGCCAGAGCGAGCTGCTGGAGCGGCTGCTGCGCGAGGCCCCGGCCGCCATCGCCTTCCTGGAAGGCCCCGAGTACCGCTTCACCTACGCCAATGAGTCCTACCGCCGCCTGACGCGCGGGATGGGCGAGCTGATCGGCCGCTCGGTGTTCGAGGTCTGGGCGGAATCGGCCGAGCTGCTGAAGCCCCAGTTTGAGCAGTTCAGCGCCAGCGGGCAGCCCTTCCACGTGGAAAACCAGCCCCTGCTGGTGCGGCGCGGCGAGGGCTCCGCCCCGGTGGAGGAAAACTACTTCACCTACACGCTCACCCCCGTGCGGGGCACCGGCGGGCAGACCGGCGTGATGATCCTGGCGCTGGACACCACCGACGCGGTGCGCGCCGGACAGGCGGTGGAAGCCGAGCGCGCCCGCCTGCGCGCCCTGATCGACAACGCCCCCACCGGGATTGTGTTCGTGGATCCCCGCGGCCGGCTGGCGCTGGCCAACCGCGCCGCCGCATCGATTTTTGAGCGCGAGCTGCCCGACCCGCTCTTTGGCGGGCAGGAAGAATCGCCCCTGGCCTACCACCCGGACGGCTCACCCTATCGGCCGGAGGAGATCCTCTCGGCCTGGGCCGGCAAGGACGGCCAGGTGGTGCAGAACGTCAACCTGGTGATCCGCACCCCGGGCGGGACGCTGAAGGAGGTGCTGGTCAACGCCGCCCCGGTGCCTGACCCGGACGGCCAGCCCGCCGGCGGCGTGGTGATCCTGCAGGATATTTCCGAGCTGCGCCAGGCCGAGCGGCTGGCCCGTGAGAGCGCGGCCCGCGAGCGGGCGCGCGTCAGCGAGCTGCAGGCGCTGATGGACGCCGTGCCGGCCAGCGTGTGGATCACCTACGATCCGAACGCCAGCCAGGTGGTGGGCAACCGGGCGGTCTACGACCTGCTGGGGGTGGAATACGGGGCCAATTTGCACGGCGGCGCGCTGCCCGGCCAGGCGGCCTACCGCCTGAACGGCGGGCAGGCCCCGGAGGGCGAGCTGCCGCTGGTCACCGCCGTGCGCACCGGGCGCGAGCTGAAGGGCGTGGAGATGGACGTGGTGGACGCGCAGGGGCGCACCTACCACATGTACGGCAACGTCACCCCGCTGCTGGACGACGAGGGGCTGCCGCGCGGGGCCATGGGCGCCTTCATCGACATCACCGGGCTGAAGAACGCCCAGAACGCCGCCCAGGCCTACGCCGAGCAGCTGGCCCGCTCGAACCGCGAGCTGGAGCAGTTCGCCTACACCGCCTCGCACGACCTGCAGGAACCGCTGCGCAAGATCAACTTCTTCGCCAGCCGGCTGAAGAACCAGATGGCCGGCAGCCTGGACGAGCAGGAGGGCGACTTCCTCAACCGCATGGTGTCCGCCAGCCAGCGCATGCAGGACATGATCGAAGCCCTGCTGACCTACTCGCGCGTCTCCACCAAGGCCCAGCCCTTTGTGCCGGTGAACCTGGAGCAGGTGGCCCGCGACGTGATCTCGGACCTGGAGGTCAGCCTGACGCGCAGCAAGGGCCGGGTGGAGCTGGGCGAGCTGCCGGCGCTGGAAGGCGACCGCACCCAGCTGGGCCAGCTGCTGCAGAACCTGATCGGGAACGCCATCAAGTTCCACCGGCCGGGCGTGCCGCCGGTGGTGCGCGTCTGGGGGGAGGTGGAAACGCGCGGCGGGCGTCCCTGGGTGCTGCTGCGCGTGGCCGATAACGGGATCGGCTTTGAGGAAAAGTACCTCCAGCGCATCTTTGAGCCCTTCGAGCGCCTGCACGGGCGCAGCGAGTACGAAGGCTCGGGCATGGGCCTGGCCATCTGCCGCAAGATCGTGCAGCGCCATGGGGGCGAAATCACCGCCGAAAGCCGGGTAGGCGAGGGCACCACTTTCCTGGTCGCCCTGCCGCAGGTTCACCTGGACGAGCAGGAAGCGGAACGGACCGAGGAAAGGCAGAAATGAAGCCAAAACCGAAATTGATCACCATCTTGATCGCCGACGACGACCCCGACGACTGCTACCTGGCTGAGGATGCGCTGCGCGAGGCGCGCCTGATGAACGACATTCGCTTCGTGCGCGACGGGGAAGAGCTGCTCGACTATCTCTACCGGCGCGGGCCGTACGCCGGGAAGGACGCCGCTCCTCGCCCGGGGCTGATCCTGCTGGATCTGAACATGCCGCGCAAGGACGGGCGCGAGGCGCTGCAGGAGATCAAGGCCGACCCCGAGCTGAGCCGCATCCCCGTGGTGGTGCTGACCACTTCGCGCGCCGAGGAGGACGTGCTGCGCACCTACCAGCTGGGCATCAGCGGGTACGTGACCAAGCCGGTCTCCTTCGCCGGGCTGGTGGAGGCCATGCAGGTGATCGGGCGCTACTGGTTTGAGATCGTGGAGCTGCCCAACTGACCTGATAGCCGGGGCCGAAGACGGTGGATCTCACGCCGCGGGCGAGGGCTCCAGTTCCTTCACCAGGTACAGCTCGCCGCGCTCGAAGCCGCGGGCTTCGTAGTATTTACGCGTCCCGACCGCGGCGATGACCGCCAGCCGCCCGAAGCCGTACTGCCGGGCGACGCGCTCGGCCTCGGCCAGCAGCGCCGTGCCCAGCCCGATGTGCTGCGCCGCGCCCGGGTGGTCCTTGCCCACCGGCAGCGACTGCCCGTAGACGTGCACCTCGCGGATCAGCGCCGCGCCTTCCAGATCGGCGAAGCCCAGCCGCGGGGAGGCCGGGCCGGGCAGCGAAAGGCGCAGATAGCCGGCGATGCGCCCCTGCGGGGTGCGAAAGTGCAAGAAGTGCTCTTCGGAGGGGCCGGCGGAATAGGTCTCATCGATCAGGGTCAGCGTCTCGGGGTCGACGCGCTGGCCGCGCACCTCATTGCAGCGGATGCACCGGCAGTGGCCGCCGCGGCGGGCCAGGGCGTCGCGGGCGTCCTGCCGCAGGGAGGTGCGCCGGTTGCCGGCCACCACGTGGGTGGAGGGGATGTCGCGGATGATGCGGTTGATGCGGCAGTAGGGCGGGGTGGCGGCCTTGCAGTCGGCGATCAGCTCAACCAGTTCCTCCATGCTGTAGGGGTGGTAGCTGCCGCGCTGCCACTCGGTGTACAGCTCGGCCTGCTCGAGCAGCTGGCAGGGGTAGATCTTGAGCTCGTCCGGGCAGCAGCCCTCAGTCCACAGGCGCAGGTAGTCCTGCCGGTCGGATTCGGGGGTGGCGCCGAGCAGGTTGGGCATCCAGTGCAGCACCACCTTAAACCCGGCTGCCCGCAGCATCACCGCCGCCCGCAGGGTGGCCGCGGCGGTGTGCCCGCGCCGGTTGAGCGCCAGGATGCGGTCGTCCAGGCTCTGCGCGCCGATCTGCACCTTGGTCACGCCCAGGCGGCGCAGCCAGGCCAGCTCGGCGGGCTTTACCCGGTCCGGGCGGGTTTCGATCACCAGGCCGACATTGCGGTGCGGGCCGTCCTCGTTCAGGCGGTGGGCTTCGGCCAGGCTCTCAGAGTCGACCTCGTTGAGCGCGTCGAAGCAGCGGCGAATGAACCACTCCTGGTAGTCGCGCCGGTAGGCCGACCAGGTGCCGCCCAGGATAAGCAGCTCGATCTTGTCGGTCGGGTGGCCGTTGGCCTCCAGCGCCTCGAGCCGGGAGCGCACCTGCAGGTAGGGGTCGAAGTCGTTCTGGAAGGCGCGCGCCGCGCCCGGCTCGTCGGGCAGGTAGGATTTGGGCATGCGCCAGTCGGTGGGGCAAAAGATGCAGTCGCCCGGGCAGGGGTAGGGCTTGGTCAGCACGGTGACGGTGGTCACCCCGGAGAGGGTGCGCACCGGCTTCATGCGGATGCGGGCCAGCAGATGCGGGTCTTCGGACCACTCGCCGCTCTCGACCAGCTGGTTGTACGCCGCCACCAGGATGGACTTGGGCAGATAGCCGCCCTCCGGCAGGGGATGGCGGCGGATGGAGCGGACCACATCGCGCCCGGCGCGAATTTCTTCCAGCACCACCCGCGCCAGCGCCAGCCGCTCAGGGGTGACAGAGCGCGACTGCGCCCAGGTGTTCAGATCAGTCATGGTGGAGTAATTATACTGACGGGGTCAGATTTGGGGAAGGTGGGGAGCACACTCTACCCCCAGCCCCAGGGGCTGGCGGGAGAGATCCCTCCCCTCCGTGCTGACCCTCCCGCAGCGTGTGCCAAACGTCCCCCCACCCCGGGAGAGTCGTCAATCACGCCCGCAGCGCGAGGATGATACAATAATTTCAGGCATTCCTACGCCCGGGGAGGTTCAAGGTGACCAAAACCTTAAAAATCGCAGTCCCTATGGCCGGCTTCGGCTCCCGGATGCGCCCGCATACCTGGAGCAAGCCCAAACCGCTGATCGCGCTGGCCGGCCGTACCGTGCTCGATTACGTCCTCGAGCAGTTCCGCAGCGTGCCGGCGGATTTTAACGTCGAGTACGTCTTCATTGTCGGGCCAAACCAGCTCGAGCAGGTGCAGGCGTACGCCCGGCAGCAGTACCCCGACCGGATCATCCACTGGGTGGTCCAGGAGGAAATGCGCGGACAGTCCGACGCGCTGCACCTGGCCCGTGAGCACCTCACCGGCCCCATGCTGATGTCCTTCTCCGATACGCTCATCGAAACCGACCTCTCCATCCTCGCCAGCACCGACCTGGACGGCATCGCCTGGGTAAAGCCGGTGGAAGACCCGCGCCGCTTTGGCGTGGCTCAGGTGGACAGCCAGGGCTTCGTCACCCGGCTGGTGGAAAAGCCCCAGTCGATGGAAAACAACCTGGCCGTGGTCGGCTTCTACTACTTCTCCAGCGGCGAGCGGCTGATGCAGGCCATTGAAGAGCAGAAACGCCGCCAGATGGCCCTCAAAGGCGAGTATTACCTTGTGGACGCCATCAACGTCATGCTCGAAGACGGCGCCCGCATGCAGACGCGCACCGTCGACATCTGGCTCGACGCCGGCATTCCCGAAGCGCTGCTGGCCACCAACCGCCACCTGCTGTCCAAAGGCTACGACAACAGCGCCGAAGCCGCGCGGCGGCCGGGCGTGACCATCGTCCCGCCTGTGTACGTGCACCCCTCCGCCTGTCTGGAAAACGCCGTCGTCGGCCCGCATGTCTCGGTCGGGCCGGACTGCCAGTTACGCAGTGTCGTTATCAGTGATTCGATCATCGAGGCCAACACTCATGTGGAAAACGCCGTGCTGACCGGCTCGCTGCTGGGCCGTGATGTGCGCGTGCAGGCCGCTCCACGGCGGCTTAATCTGGGGGATAACGCGTGGACCGCGGAATAGATCACCCGGTGGAGTGCTACTCGGGCGTCGAGTACGCCGAGCGCCCCACCGCCTTTATTTACGAAGGCCGGCGCCTGCCGGTGGACCGCATCGTTGACCGCTGGCGCGTGCCCGGTGGCAAGGGGTTCCGCGTGCAAACCCCCGACGGCCAGACCTTTGACCTCTTTTACGCTGAACTGTACGACGAATGGCGCATTCACCCTGCCGGGTAGCCCCTGGCAGGCCAGCTTGAGGAGAACAATATGACGGGATCTTCAGTTCAAACCGCGCAGACCACCCGGCGGCGCGACTCTTACCTTGCCCACAAAGTCGCCACGCTGAAACCCTCCGGCATTCGCCGCTTCTTCGACATTGCCGCCACCATGAAGGATGTGATCTCGCTGGGCATCGGCGAGCCAGACTTCGCCTCTCCGCCGGCGGTGATCGAAGCCGGGGTGAAGGCGCTGCGCTCCGGCGCCACGCACTACACCTCCAACCACGGCATTCTCGAGCTGCGCCAGAGCCTCTCGGCTAACCTGGAGAAACTGTACGGCGTGCAGTACGACCCGGCCACCGAGATCGTGATCACCGTGGGCGGCTCCGAAGCGCTGTATTTATCCTTCACCGCCCTGCTGGACCCCGGTGACGAGGTCATCATCCCCACGCCCTGCTTTGTCTCCTACCAGGCCGAGGTGATCCTGGCGGGCGGCGTGCCGGTGGAAATCCCCTGCCGCATGGAGAACAACTTCGACGTCGACCCGCAGGAAATCGCCGCGGCCATCACCCCGCGCACCAAGGCCATCCTGATCGGCTTCCCCAACAACCCCACCGGCGCGGTGGCCTCGCGCGAGACGCTGCTGGAGATCGCCCGGCTGGCCGAGCAGCACGACCTGATCGTGGTCTCGGACGAGATCTACGACCGGCTGGTCTACGGCGGGCACCAGCACGTCTGCTTCCCCTCGCTGCCGGGCGCGCGCGGTCGCAGCCTGCTGCTGGGCGGGTTCTCCAAAGACTACGCCATGACCGGCTGGCGCATCGGCTACGCCTGCGGGCCGGCCGAGCTGATCGCCGGGCTGGTGCGCATTCACCAGTACTCGGTGATGTCCGCGCCCACCATCGCGCAGATTGCCGCCATCGAGGCCCTGCGCGACACGGACGACGCCGTCCGCACCATGGTGACGGAGTACGACCGCCGCCGCCGGCTGGTCGTCTCGGAGCTGAACCGCATCGGGCTGCCCACCTTCGAGCCGAAGGGCGCCTTCTACGCCTTCCCGAAGGTATCGGTCACCGGGCTGGACGACGAAGCCTTCGCCCAGCGCCTGCTGACAGAAGAGCACGTGGCCGTGGTGCCCGGCTCCTCCTTCGGCGCCGGCGGAGAGGGCTTCGTGCGGGCATCGTACGCCACTGCGTATGAGCAGCTTGAAGAGGCCCTGCGGCGCATCGAGCGGTTTGTCAACCGGCTGTAGGCCGGGTTAGCGAGATGATAAGGAGGCGGGCTATGCCCGCCTCTTTTCTTTTCGCGGCACGGCATGGCGTTCTGATTAGAAGTCAGGTGGGGGATGGGTGGAAGACTACACCCCCTTCCTTCCATGGAAGGGAATGCACATTCTATGAAATCTGTTGGGTAATGAGGGAATCCCCCAACACCCACTTCGCGGAGGTTGGCGGAACCCTTTCCCTCCCCCCATCGTCTCTAGAGGGAGCCGCCCGCCGCGGGCGGGCCGGTTTCTTGCACCCTGCCAACAGGATATAATAATCAGGCGTTCCATCACTAACGCACGAGGAGACCCATCGCCATGAAACCTTCAATCTGGATTACCAGCCTGCTCGCGCTGGCCCTGCTGCTCAGCGCCTGCAGCGCTCCCACCCCGGAAGGCGAACCCACTCTCTCGGTCGAGCAGCAGGCCGGCACCCAGGCCGCGCTGACCGTGGAGGCTTTCACCACCCAGATGGCCCAGCAGCCCACCAACACCTCCGAGCCGACGGCCACCGAAGAGCCCGAGGCCACCATCACCCCGGAACCGACCAACACCGTCCCGGTCATCCTGGCCCCCACCAACACCAATGTTGTGGTGGCCACCCAGGCCCCCTGCGACAAAGCCGCCTTCGTCTCGGACGTGACCGTGCCCGACGACACCAACTTCCAGCCCGGTGAGACCTTCACCAAGACCTGGCGGCTGCGCAACGTGGGCACCTGCACCTGGACCTCCGGCTACAAGCTGATCTTCAAGTCCGGCAACTCGCTGGAAGGCCCTGCCTCGGTCAACCTGCCCGGCAACGTAGCCCCCAACGAGACCGTGGACATCTCCATTGAGCTCAAAGCCCCGGCCACGGCCGGCACCTACCAGGGCTACTACAAGCTGGCCAACGCCAACGGCGTCGAGTTCGGCGTCGGCCCCACTGGCGCCGAGTCCTTCTGGGTCAAGATCCGCGTGGGCGGCGGCGGGCCGACTGTCACCCCCGGCGGTCCGACGGTGACTCCAGGCGGCCCCACCGCCACCGTCACCAGAACCCCGGACCTGTTCGCGGTCACCGGCGTTGACGTGCGCGTGGAGCCTTCCACCTACACCGGCGCCTGCCCGGTCCAGCTCTCTATCAGCGCCAGCGTCACCGTCAACCGCGCCGGCACCATCACCTACTTCTGGCTGATCGACGGGGTGGCCACCGAGACTCAGTCGCTCGAGTTTGATGCCGCCGGCACAAAGACGGTTTCGCTCATGCAGCAGATCGACGTGGGCGGCGCGCACACCGTGGCCTTCCGCAACGTGGTGCCCAACAACCAGACTTTCGACCTGACCGAAATCATGATCACCTGCCAGTAGCAGGAGCGGCCGGCCGCCCTTCGGGGCGGCTGGCTTTTTATCGCGAGGAGGACTCTTGCGCAGTATACTGATCACCGGCGGCGCCGGGTTTGCCGGCTCGCACTTCGTGCGCCTGCTGCTGGCCGCCGAACCGGAGGCCCGCGTGGTCACCCTGGACCTGCTGACCTACGCCGGCAGCCGGGACAATCTGCGCGACCTGCCCGACCCCTCCCGGCACACCTTCGTCCAGGGGGACATCAACGATGCCGCCCTGCTGGACGAGCTGTTCGCCCGCCACGAGTTTGACGCGCTGGTCAACTTCGCCGCCGAATCGCACGTCGACCGCTCCATCCTCGGCCCCGGGGCCTTCCTGCAGGCCAACGTGAACGGGGCCTTCCAGCTGCTGGAGGCCGCCCGCCGCCACTGGACCGACCCGCGCGGGCGGCGCTTCCTGCAGGTCTCCACCGACGAGGTCTTCGGCGAGCTCGGCCCCGACGACCCGCCCTGGGACGAATCCTCCCCCTACGCGCCGCGCTCGCCCTACGCTGCCTCCAAAGCCGCCGCCGATCACCTGGCGCTGGCCTACCACCACACCTACGGCCTGGAGGTGCTGCTGGGCCGCTGCTCCAACCTGTACGGGCCGTACCAGCACCCCGAAAAGCTCATCCCGCTGGTGATCGAGCGGGCGCTCTCGGGCCAGCCGGTGCCCCTTTACGGCGACGGGCAGCAAATGCGCGACTGGCTCTATGTGGAGGACGGCTGCGCCGGTCTGCTGGCTGTGCTGCGCGCCGGGCGCCCCGGGCAGGCCTACAACCTGGGCGGCGGCCACCAGCCGACCAACGAGGCCCTGGTCCGGCGAATCTGCGACCTGCTGGACGGGCGCCTGCCCGGCTCGCCCCACCGGCCCTTCTCGCGCCTGATCCGCCGGGTGGCCGACCGGCCGGGCCACGACCGGCGCTACGCCCTGGACACGGCCAGAGCCCGCGCCGAGCTGGGCTGGCGCCCGCGCGTGCCGCTGGAGGAGGGCCTGAACCGCACCGTGGACTGGTATCTGCAGAACCGGCAGTGGGTGGAGGCGCGCGCCCGCTCCGGCGAGCACCAGGCCTGGCTGCGCCAGAACTACAGCCAGCGGGAATCCGAAGACTGACTCCCGCCGGGGATCAGGCCTGCCCCGGTTCTTTCAGGCCGCCGCAGCGCCGGCCGCACGGCGCCGCTCGCCCCACTCGTTGAGCAGCAGCGCCGCCAGCAGCACCGCCCCGCCGGCCAGCAGGCGGGGCAGGTCAGCCTGCTCGCCGAAGACCAGCAGCGAGACCGCCACCGCCAGGGGGATCTTGGCGTTGTTGAACACCGCCAGCGCCCCGGCGCTCACCCTGCGCGCGCCTTTGTTCCACAGGAAGAAGCAGGCCCCCGAGGCCACCGCGCCCAGGTAGAGCAGCGCCAGCCCCTGCTGTGCGGTCAGCTGCAGGCCGGCCCAGGGTGTGGTGAACACGGCCGGGATCCCGGCCGCCAGCGCCCCGCCCAGGTATAAAAGCGCGAAGGCGCCCCGGTCCGTCGCCCGCGGGTGGGCGCTCATCACCGCCCGGTAGTCCACCTGGCCGAAGGCGAAGGCCAGGTTGCTCAGCTGCACCAGCGCAAAGCCCGCCAGCATCCCCGGCTCCAGCAGGGCCAGGCCCTGCACCAGCGCCGTCCCGGCCACGGCCAGCAGCGCGGCCGCCAGCGCCGGCGGGGTGAAGCGCCGCTGCAGCGCGTCGTGGATCAGCGTGACGTACAGCGGGGTGAAGATGGTGAACAGCGCCACCTGGTGCGCCTGCAGGTGAGCAAAAGACGCGTTGTAGGCTGCGTACATCAGCCCGTACTGCACCGCGCCGGTCAGCATCAGGCGGGCGGCCAGACGTTTGTTCAGCTGGCGCGGCCGGAAGAAGGGCAGAAAGACCAGCAGCGAAATCGCCAGCCGCGCAGCGGCCACGAAGTTCGGGTCCAACCCCGAAAGCTGGCCTTTGATCAGCCCGAAGGAAAAAGCCCAGACGAGGGAAACGAAAATCAGTTCAAGCACGCGGATGCCTTACCTTTAAGCAGCATTGGCCGCAATTATAACGGATAATGGCCGCCGCCCGCGGTGGGCGAAGGGATATGTGGAGGAGATGGAGCGTCCATAGCTCATCCCCCATCTGCCCGGTAAGGGTGGCTCCTTCTCACACGGTGAGGTAGTTGTTTTTCACCCATCCTCCACCTGTCCCCATGGGGGTGCCCCCCTTCCCCTGTCTCTTATACACATCT
>DGEO01000044.1:0-8617 GCA_002385985.1 Anaerolineaceae bacterium UBA3924
CTACTTATTGCACAATGAATAACCAGGTCATCTATCATACTTTCAGGGAGGACAATGATGAGAGGCTGGCGGATCCTGATAATTGTCGTGAGCGTCGCATTTCTTCTGGCAGCCTGCAGTCTGTTCGATGCTGGACCCGGCCAGGTCGCCGTTCCACCATCTCCCACCAGGCCGTCGGAAACCCACCAGGATATCGAAACTGGTACTGACGATGATCATGACCTGGCACTGGCCGCCTTCAAGAAAGGCAGCTGCGGCGCGTGCCACATCATCCCAGGAGTACCCGGCGCGACCGGCACGATAGGCCCGGACCTGAGCCAGATCGGCGAGGTGATCGAGGATCGCCTTGAGGATGGCCTCTATACGGGCCAGGCCGGCAGCGTGCAGGAATACCTGCTGGAAGCCATCCAGGAACCGGACGCTTTCCTGGCGCCTGACTGCGGGGGAAAACCCTGCCAGCAGGGCCTGATGCCAGCCGTTGACCTCAGCGATGCCGAGCTGCAGGCCATGGTTTCCTTCCTGGAAGACCTGGATGAGGATGACGTGATCGCCATCCCGCAGGTCTCTTCACCGCCGGAGGAGAAGACGGAGTCAGCCAGTGTTCTGACGGACGATGAATACGCCTGGGCGAACCAGACCTACTTCGAGCGCTGCGCCGGTTGCCACGGTACGCTGCGCAACGGCGCCACCGGCCCGGCTCTGACACCAGATAAAACGCAGGCCAAAGGCACGCTTGGTCTGGCTGCGATCATCTTCAACGGCACGACCGGCGGCATGCCGGACTGGGGCAGACAGGGCTTCATGACCCGGGAGCAGACCGAAATCATGGCGGAGTTCTTGCAGATGGAACCGCCTGTACCGCCTGAGATGTCCCTGGAGCAGATGAAGGACACCTGGAAGGTCTACGTCGAGCCGGAAGACCGCCCCGCCGCACCGGAAACCGACCGCGACTGGCAAAATTACTTCATCGTCACTCTGCGCGACGCCGGTCAGGTGGCCATCATCGATGGCGACACCTATGAGGTCGTCACCCTGGTCGACAGCGGGTACGCCGTGCACATCACCCGCATGTCGGCGACCGGGCGCTATGCCTATGTCATCGGCCGGGATGGCAAGCTGGCCCTGATCGACCTGTGGATGGAAACCCCTGACAAAGTGGCAGAAGTGCAGGTGTGCTACGATGCCCGTTCGGTCGAGGTGAGCAAGTACAGCGGCGATCTTGGAGACTTCACCGACCAGTACGCCATCGTCGGCTGCTACTGGCCGCCCCATTTCGCCATCCTTGACGGGCAGACGCTTGAGCCCTTCAAACTGGTAAGCACGCGCTCGTACACCTACGACACCGAAGAATTCCACCCCGAGCCGCGGGTGGCGGCCATCCTGGCGTCGCACACCAGCCCGGAATGGATAGTCAATATCAAAGAGACCGGGCAGGTCTGGGTGGTCAACTACACCGACGTGCTCAACCCGACCATCAAGATGATCGAAGCCGAGCGCTTCCTGCACGACGGCGGGCTGGATGCGAGCAAGCGCTACTTCCTGGTGGCTGCTAACCAGTCCAACCGGGTGGCCGTGATTGACACGCAGGAAGGAATCCTGACTGCACTGGTGGATACCATGACCATGCCCCACCCGGGCCGGGGCGCCAACTGGATCGATCCCGAGTACGGGCCTGTATGGAGCACTGCTCACCTGGGCGACCCGGGTATTGTCGCCATCGGTACGGACCCCGAGAACCGGCCCGACCAGGCCTGGAAGGTGGTCCGAGATATTCCGCTCCCGGGCGCGGGCAGCCTGTTCATCAAGACACACCCCAACAGCCAGTGGATCTGGGTCGACATGACCCTCAACCCCGACCCGGTGACCGCCCGCACCATCTGCGTGATCGCCAAAGAGGATCCGGCCCAGGTCTACAGGTGTTGGGAAGCTGCCGATTACGGCCGCGCTGTCCATTTTGAGTACAACCGTCAGGGAACCGAGGTCTGGGTCAGCATTTGGGGAGATGCAAGCAGACCGGGTGAAGTTGGCGAAATCGTGATCTACGATGATGCCACGCTGAAGGAAATCGCTCGGATCGAGGATCTGGTCACCCCCACAGGCAAGTTCAACGTGTACAACACCGTGGGCGATATATATTAAGAATACTGGTATCCGCAACAGACAGCGGGATCGAGCCTGATCCCGCTGTCTGTTATCCCGTTGTCAAATTCGCCGAAAGGTAGTGCCGGTTTTTCTGTAAAGCAGGCCGGAATGATTACATCTCCAATCCAGGCCCCATAATATACAATTTCGATTACAATATTCAGATCAAATTTGTTTTGAAATATGATCGTAAATAGGGGATTATCATGACATCGAAGCTTCTATGGGGGATTGAGTTCAGTGTTGTGAATGCTGAGCGGCTTCCGCTGCCATGGATCTGGTGGATGGGGCCGGTGATGGCGCTGGCGGCTCTGTTCTTTGCCTGGTTTTTCTACCGGCAGATCATGAGGCGCAGCGAAGGCAACGCCCGGATGCAGGAAATTGCCCAGGCGGTGCGAGAAGGCGCCATGGCCTACCTGAAGCGGCAGTACGTCGTTGTGCTGTCCGTGTTTGCCGCTCTGTTCATCATCTTCCTCGTCCTGTCCTTCTTCGACCTGCAGAACCCCATCGTCCCGTTTGCCTTCCTGACCGGTGGTCTGTTCTCCGGTCTGTGCGGCTTCATCGGGATGAAAACGGCGACCAACGCCTCCGCCCGCACTGCCTACGCCGCCAGCCAGAGCCTGAACAGCGGCCTGCAGGTGGCCCTGCGAGCCGGTGCGGTCATGGGCCTGGTTGTGGTGGGGTTTGCGTTGCTGGATATCAGCGTCTGGTTCCTGCTGCTCTACTACGGGTTCCCCGTCATCTTTCCGGATCATTTCCTCAGTCTGACGGATAACCCGCTGCCGCAGATCACCGCCATCATGCTGAGCTTCGGGATGGGCGCTTCCACACAGGCATTGTTCGCCCGGGTGGGCGGAGGCATCTACACCAAAGCCGCAGACGTGGGCGCGGACCTGGTTGGGAAAGTCGAACAGAACATACCCGAGGACGATCCACGCAACCCGGCGACGATAGCGGACAACGTGGGCGACAACGTGGGCGACGTGGCCGGTATGGGCGCGGACCTGTATGAGTCCTATGCCGGATCTATCCTGGCGACCAGCGCGCTGGGAGTGGCCGCGGTCAGCTTCACCGCCCTGGAAGGCCTGAACGGCTTTTCGCCTATGGATCTGGGCCTGCGCTATATCGCCATTCCTATCGGTCTGTCCGCGCTGGGCATCTTGCTTTCCATCATCGCCATCTACCTGGTCCGGTCGAGGGAATCAGCCACCCAGAATGAGCTCATCGCCTCGCTGGGACGCGGGCTGTACGTGAGTTCTGCGGGGATTGCACTGCTGGCGCTGCCGCTGCTGTACATGACCGGCCTGCCCAACTGGTGGCGGCTGTGGCTGGTTATCCTCACAGGCCTGGCCGTCGGTATCATTGTCGGCCGCGTCACGGAGTACTACACCTCGCATGCCTTTTCTCCCACGCGTGAAATCGCCGCACAGGCACACACCAGTACCGCCACAGCCATGATTGAAGGTCTGGCTGTCGGCATGGAATCCGGCGGTGTACCGGTTGCTGCCGTGGTGTTGGGGATCACGATCAGCTTTTACGCTTCTGGCGGATCGGAGAATGTTCTCCTCGGCCTGTACGGGATTGGCCTGGCGGCTGTCGCCATGCTCTCAACACTCGGGTTTACCCTGGCGACAGATGCCTACGGTCCGATAGCCGACAACGCCGGCGGGAACGCCGAAATGTCAGAGCTCGAGCCGATCGTTCGCCAGCGCACCGACCAGCTCGACGCCGTCGGGAACACCACCGCTGCTATCGGGAAGGGTTTCGCCATCGGTTCCGCTGCGCTGACTGCCATGGCCCTGCTGGCCGCCTATATGGAAGAAATCCGGCTGGTGCTCCACGAGCTGCGCGGGATCGAGACTCTGATCGTCAACGGCGAGCCGGTTAACGTCTTGAACATGACCCTCGATCAGTTCATGACCTTCTACAACGTCTCGCTGTTCAACCCCTCCGTCCTGGTGGGCGTATTTGCCGGCGTGGCCACTTCCTTCTTCTTCTCCGCGATGACTATGCGCGCTGTCGGCCGCGCTGCCGCCGGGATGGTGGAGGAAGTGCGGCGGCAGTTCTGTGACCACCCGGGCATCCTCGAGGGAACCGAAAAGCCCGATTATGCCCGCTGCGTAGAGATCAGCACCGCGTCCGCACAGCGTGAGATGGTCGCCCCGGCCCTGCTGGCGATTGCCATCCCGGTGCTGACCGGCGTTTTCTTCGGCATCGCGGGAGTGCTGGGCCTGCTGGTCGGCTCGCTGACCGCCAGCTTCTCCCTCGCCATCATGATGGCCAACGCCGGCGGCGCCTGGGACAACGCCAAGAAGTATATCGAGATCGGCGAATTCGGCGGGAAAGGCTCGCTGGCTCACAAGGCTGCAGTGGTGGGCGATACCGTCGGAGACCCTCTCAAAGACACCGCCGGCCCCTCGCTCAACATTCTCATCAAGTTGATGTCGATGGTTTCGGTGGTCTTCGCCGGTCTGGTAGTGGCCTTTGGCCAGGGGCACGGGCTCATCGCCATGCTGCTGCATTAGCAGCTTTCCTGAATTCTCATAAATAACGCATTGGACCCGTGAAATGGCGGGTCCAATGCGTTTCATTTTCTTTACCGGTTACATTCTGCTGATTCACGTCCTGTAGTCAGGACTTCAACAGGCGCATACCGTTCAGGATAACCAGCAGCACCGAGGCCTGGTGGACCAGCATACCTCCGGCCATATGCACCTCACCCAGCAGCACACCGGCCAGCAGCGCGATCACAGTCACCAGCGCCACCACCACATTCTGGCGGATGTTCCGCAGCACAGCCCGAGAAAGCGCGATCGCCTGCGGGATCTTCATCAAGTCATCCGCCATCAGGGCAACATCGGCGGTCTCAATCGCGACACCGGTGCCGGCAGTGCCCATGGCCATGCCGATATCCGCTGCCGCCAGCGCCGGCGCATCGTTGATGCCATCTCCCGTCATGGCCACCACATGCCCTTCCTGCTGCAGCTGTCGGATGATCGCCAGTTTTTCCTCTGGCAGCAGCCCGGCATGCACCTCTGTGATCCCTGCCAGGCGGGCGATGCTTTCTGCGGTTCGCGAATCGTCGCCAGTCAGCATAAGCACGCGCTGCACGCCCCTTCGCCGCAGTTCCCGGATCATTGCCGGGGCGTTCTCGCGCAGGGTGTCTGCGATGCCCAGCACGCCGGTAACCATCCGATCCACAGCAACCAGCACGGCGGTTTTTCCCTCGCTGCGCAGCCGGTTCAGGTGCCATTCCGCATCCCCTGGTACGAGCACTTCGGCGATATTCATCAGTTCGGGCGATCCCACAGCAATGCGGGTACCGCGATAATCCGCAATCACACCCATTCCCGGTATCATCTCGAACCGATCCGGTTCAGGCACCGGCTCAGACCGGCTGGCCTCCGACAGGATTGGCTGCGCGAGCGGGTGTTCCGAGCTGGCCTCGGCGATCCCCGCCCAGCGAAGTACCTGGATCTGGTCTGAAGATGTGTCATATCCCGCTCCCGACCTCAGGTCATTCAACCCCACAGATCCGGACGCAGCCAGCTCCGCTGGCTGTACTTCCAGCGCCACAATATCTGTCAGGCGCGGCTTGCCCTGAGTCAGCGTGCCGGTTTTGTCCAGCGCCACAGCGCTGATCTTGCCGGCATTCTCCAGGTACTCTCCGCCTTTGATCAGGATACCCTTCTGGGCCGCTCGCCCGATCCCTGCCACAATCGACACCGGGGTGGAGATCACAAGCGCGCCAGGGCAGCCGATTACCAGCAGGGTCAGTGATAGTTCAATGTCACGGGTGATGGCGAAGGCCGCAGCGCTCAGACCGATGATCGCCGGAGTGTACCAGCGGGCGAACCGCTCGATGAACCGCTGCGTGGGCGCTTTTTCTTCCTGGGCCTCCTCCACCCGGCGGATGATGCGGGCCAGCGTGGTGTCGGCCCCCACTCCAGTTGCCCGGATTTTCAGCATCCCGTTCTGGTTGACGGTTCCGGCGAAAACCAAATCGCCGGTAGTCTTTTCTTCCGGCATGGGCTCACCGGTGATGGCGCTCTCATCGACCGCGGAGCGGCCTTCCAGGACGACGCCGTCAACCGGCACCTTTGCGCCCGGTTTCAGCAGCACGGTTTCATTCGGCTTGACATCCTGAGCCTCAACCTCCACCTGGCGGCCGTCCCGCAGCACAAGGGCGGCTGCGGGCGCCAGATCCAGCAGGTCAGACAGCACCTGACGGGTCCGGCTCAGCGTACGAGCCTCGAGATACGCGCCAAAGATGAACAGGAACGTCACTGCGGCTGCCTCCCACACTTCACCGATGACCAATGCACCGGTGAAGGCGATTGTCACCAGCAGTTCAATGCTGAAGGCCTTGTTGCGCAGGTTGGTCCAGGCCCGGCCCGCAATGTCCGCTCCGGCTGCCAGAGCTGCCGCCGCCAGCATCCCCTGCCCCAGGACTGGCAGCCCGAGCAGGTGTCGGGCTGCCAGTCCAGCCAGGATCAGAGCACCGCTAATGATCGTGAGGGCCTTCCTCCGCTGGCGGGGATCTTTCAACAGGTTCATCGTTTTAATCATTTTCATCGCCGTCCTGTTCCTCCCTTTTCAACTACATGAAATCCGTTGATCAGAATGCGGATACCCGGGCTTCGTATCCTATACTGCGCACAGCTTTCGCCAGGTCATCAGCGCTGACGGTGGCAGGATCATGCTGTACTTCAATCCGCCCGGTGTTAAAGTGGACCCTGGCTTCCTGAACACCGCGCACATTCATCAGCGCCTTTTCGATCTTGGCAATGCAGGACGGGCAGCTCAAATTGTCGCTTCTCAGAATGGTTTTCATGGAAAGTCTCCTTCTTTCTAACAGGTTGACCTCAGGATACGCTCCGGGACGGATTCCTTCCATGATTCAGATCAGATAACTGCAGCCCATTAAGAAAAAACGGCCGGTTATGACCGGCCGTCGTGGGTTGACGATCTCTGCCTGCGGCTAGGCCCCTGCCTGAGCCTCCAGTTTTTGCCGATCGGTGATGGCGATCCACTGCCGCCCGCTGGTGATCACCCCGCCGGACTGCAGCTGGCTGAGAACGCGGCTGACCGTCTCCGGCGTCGCACCGGTCATTTCCGCCAGATCATCCCGCGAAAGCGGCATGTCGATCAACAGGCCCATTTCCTCCTGCCGCCCGAACTTCCGGCTTATCTCCAGCAGCATAAAGGCTATCCGCCGGTCTACTGGCATGGCGCTGATCAGCAGCACGCGCTGGTTAGCCGCGCTCAGCCGCTCGCCCAGCACCTCGAGCGCACGAAGCGCCAGCCCCGTGTGCTCATCCAGGATCTGTCGGAAATCCTCCGAGCGGACGCTGAGCGCGCAAATGGGCGTATGCGCTTCCGCGGTGTCGATATGCACGGCTGTCCCCAGCGCGGCCAGGTTCCCGAAGAACTCTCCGGACCCCAGGATGCCCAGCAGCACGTCCTTACCGCTTTCAGCATGCTGCAGCAGCCTCACCTTGCCATCGGCGACCACGTACAACCGCTCCGCCGGATCGCCAGCGGTGTAGATGCGCTCACCGCGCTGGTAATCCATTTCCACGAAATGCCGGTTAATTTCTTCAACCGCTTTTGCAGGCAGGTCTTTGAAGAACGGCAGCCGCGAGAGAATTCTGAGACGCAGGTCGATGGAACAGTGCTGCGGCTCGGTAAACACCATATGAACGGGAGATTTTCTTCGGGAACTCATCGATGAAATTCTTCTATCGCAAGCTTAATAGTGAAAGATCAAATCCAGCCTGTCCTCATTATAGTCTCACACCTGTTTTGACCACCACCCAGTCAAGTTGACCGCTACAATTAATCCGGTCAGACGTACGATTGGGAGGGAACCATGGAAACTGTCGAAGTGGTCGTTGAAGCGCACAACCAGCTGGGTGAAGGCCCTCTATGGGACTCGCGCACGCAGACTCTGTACTGGGTGGATATTGAACAGTCCACCATCCTGTCCTACCAACCCGACACCCGCTCGGTGACACAGCACAGAGTGGACCGGCAGGTGACTTCGCTCGGTAAGAGCGCCGGCGGCAGGTTGATTGTCACACACCGGACCGGTTTTTCCTACTATTCGCCGGACACCAACACCCTGCAGCCCATCCTGGATATCATCCAGGAGGACCCGGACCTGCGGTTCAACGACGGCCGCGTGGATCCTCTGGGCAGCTACTTCGCCGGTACTTACAGCAAAAGCCACCGCCCGATCGGAAAGCTGTACCGCTTCTCCCCGCCGGACGGGCTGGACATCATCGAGGAAGGGCTGATCAACTCCAACGGTATCGGCTGGAGCCCGGACAACCGGATCATGTATCACACCGACACTGGCCGAAAAACCATCTACGCCTACGATTACGACCCGCTCACCGGTGCGGTCGCGAACCGCCGGGTCTTTGTTCAGGTGCCCGAGGAGAAAGGGGAAGGCGTTCCGGACGGGCTGGCC